>DATFHU010000012.1:0-23760 GCA_035248005.1 Saccharimonadales bacterium (SeqCode) | reverse complement strand
AAGCCAAGAATGGCCTAGAGGTACATAACTTTTTTGTTCGCCCTTTTTGTAACATGTATGTGTTTGGTTTGATGAATTTTTATCTTCCGTCTACAAGGTAGACTTTGGAGTACTTTATCATTATGGGGTGAGAACAGGGGTAACTACAAGCAATAAAACAGAGAAAACTGGACTCCCCGTAAATGTACTGCTTGTCAATTGAAGCTATGATTTATGTCGTTTTTATAACAACAAATATTTTTTGTATCTGTTGCATACAAATTGTCTGTGTATTTCAATGTACACTTTCTAACAATATGCGATGTAAAAAAATCATCGATAAGTTTTTTATCGATGATTTTTCCACAGGCCGCCGTAAAAATGTTAAACGATTTTAGTAATTTTGATGATTGTATGGTGCTGCCGGTGGCCGCGCACTTTGTGTACTCGTTTCTTAGCCTTGTAGCGAATGGCGGTTACTTTATCGCCTTTAATATCCTCGCTCACAACATCTGCGCTGACCTTAATTTTGTCAACGTTCGGAGCGCCGACCGTTACAGTATCGCCGTCAATAACTAGTAACGGCTCAAAGGATACGCTTTTGCTATCGGCGTGCAATAGTTCCACCTCGATAGTTTCACCTTCGGCCACAAGGTATTGTTTGCCACCAGTGGCAATAACTGCTTTTTTCATCTTTAACTCTTCCTAAGAATTTTAGCTACCAACAAATAGTAACAGATCAGGCCTAATCTGTAAAGCAGGTCACCACGACCTTAGCGGCCGGTTTTCTCTAACGAAATAGCCAAACCGGCCGCTTCAATACTGCAAGCCGTCTCGTAAGTAAATGTTTGATCAAAAACCACCTCATTAGCCAGGGTTTCGTTTGCAATAACGTCACGGTGCTCATTAACCGCTTTGCGTAACGCTTTGTCCGTAGTCGAAAGGCTTAAAACAATCCGGTCGTCGACTTCCAGCCCAGCCTGCTTGCGGGCATTCTGCACATTACGGATCACCTCCCGTATCATTCCCTCACGCTTAAGCGCAGGCGTCAGTTTGGTATTTACTCGAACCTCATACGCCGTATCGTGGGTATTAGCCCAGGCCGCTTTTACGTTGAGCTCTTCCTGTAAAATAGTAACATACTCTTGCTCGATCTCATCGAAAAACTTTGGCGCACCCTTAATAAAGACTTCTTGCAACGGCTGGCGTACCCTAATACCAGCGGCGGCACGCTGTGATAAACCTTCGTTAATTACCTCACGCACGAAAGCCATGCGCTCCAATGCCAGCTCGTTTACCCGCCCTGCTCTGGGCCAATCGCACAAATGGACCGACTCCCCGCCAGTCAGCTTGCGAAACAGCTCTTCAGCTAAAAATGGGACAAATGGCGCTACGATGTGGCTCAAACGCACCAACACGTAATGCAACGTACTGTATGCGTCCCGCTTATCACTGTCGTCTTCGCTCTTCCAGAAACGACGACGCGAACGGCGCACATACCAGTTGCTCGCATCCTCGATAAACGGCAAGATGGGCTTCGTGGCATTGGGAATATCGTAAGCATCCATGCGCTTTTCGACTTCGGCAGTTAGCTGGTGCACCCGCGACACTATCCATATGTCCAGCGGATTAGTAAGCGATTCCAGCGGATCTTCAAAGCTGCCATTCCACTCCCAACCATCGACATCGGCATATAGCGTAAAGAAGTCATACATATTCCAAACCATACCAAGCTTACGCGCTACATCTGCGACATCTTTGTCGATAAGTGAAAAATCCTCGCCGTTCATAAGCGGTGAACTCATAAGCAAAAAACGTAAAGAATCAGCCGAATATTGATCCATCAGCTCGTTCGGATTAGTGTAATTACCAAAGCTCTTGCTCATCTTGCGGCCATCGTTGCCAGCCAGCGTGCCAGTAGTAATGACATTTTTAAAAGCGTTTTTGCCAAATAGCCCCACGTTTACCGCATGCAAATAGTAGAACCAAGCCCTCACCTGGCCGACATACTCGACAATAAAGTCTCCAGGGAAGTTTTGCTCAAACCTCTGAACGTTTTCGAAAGGATAATGAAACTGAGCAAATGGCATGGAGCCGCTTTCGAACCAACAGTCGAGGACCTTATCAATACGGGTGTATGTAATGCCGTTAATCGTAAAGGTGACGTCATCGATCCAGGGGCGGTGGTAATCGTCCAACTCGACGCCGGACAACTCTTTCAACTCGGCATAGCTGCCGACAACTTTGATATGTTCCTTGCCATGCTTGTCCTTGCCTTTCCATACCGGCATGGCAGTTGCCCAAAAACGGTCGCGGCTCAAGTTCCAGTCCGGTGCGCTCTGTACTGTTTTAGCAAAGCGGCCATGTTTTAAATGCGTTGGAAACCAATGTATCGATCCATTTTGCTCAAGCATTTGCTCGCGTTGGCCAGCTATATCCATAAACCAGCTTGGGTGCGCGCGGTACATCAGCTTAGTACCGCAGCGGTGGCAGTGCGGGTAGCTGTGACGAATATAGTCGATCTTCCACACTACGCCCCGCTCATGCAAGGCTTTAGCGATCGGCTTATTGGCTTCCCATACATTCTGCCCCTTCCACTCACCAGAATCATACAGACCGTTGTCATCGATATTGGCAACCATGGGAAAACCCTTCTCTTTAGCCAACTGATAATCTTCCTCGCCGTATGCCGGAGCCAAATGCACAATACCCGTACCTTCTTCTAGACTAACGTAATCAGCATGCCATACAAGATGGGCTTTTTCGCCATGATCTTCAAACAGGGGTTCGTACTCCTTTCCGATCAGATCCCCACCTTTAACCGCCCTAATTGTTGATGTATCGTAGTCGAGTGGTTGGTGTTTTTCATTAACGAGCACTTTCTCCAGCAACTTCTCTGCCAGGATAAGGTTCTCGCCATTAACAACGACCTCTGCGTAGTTCTCATTTTCACTAACGGCGACCGCTGTATTAGCAGGCAAAGTCCATGGAGTCGTAGTCCAGGCCAATAAGTAGGTATCCTTTGGTCTTGGGGTCTTATTGTCAGTATTTTTTGGATTGCTCCAATTTTTTAGCTTGAACTTTACATAGACCGACGGGTCGGTTACATCCTGATATGAATTATCCATGGCCACTTCGGCCTTAGATATGGGCGTAGCGTCGCGCGTACAGTACAACAGTACCTTTTCGCCTTCGTAAATCTTGCCCTCGTTATAGAGCTTCTTAAAGGCCCACCAAACGCTTTCCATATAGGCCTTGTCCATGGTTCTATAGGCACCGCGAAAATCTACCCACCGGCCAATGCGGTCGATCGTATCCTCCCAGAGCGAACCAGTCTGTACCATGTTCTCGCGGCACGTCAGGATGTACTCTTCCAAACTTATTTTGACACCAATGTCGCGCTTGTCTCTAATGCCTAGTTTCTTTTCCGTAAATACCTCGGCAGGCAACCCATGGCAGTCCCAGCCCCATACACGCTCAACACGCTTGCCCTTCATAGTCCAGTACCGCGGCACTACGTCTTTTGCTATAGAACTAAGCAGGTTACCGTGATGGGGTTCACCTGAAATAAACGGCGGGCCATCGTAAAATACATAAGTGTCGTCCTTCGGACGCTGTTCTACCGATTTTTCAAACGTCCGGTGTTTTTTCCAATACTGTATAAGGTCTTTTTCGTACTCGATTGCCTTACGGCGAGTGCCTTTCTTAAACTTCATGACTCCCCTTGCTACAAATTCTCCTGCCTCTCAAAGCAGTTTAATCATTGGTATATTATACGATCCTGCCATAATTTTATCTTTATAAACAAAAAACATCTCGTTTGTCTATTGGAACCCGTTCCTTGCAGGGCACGGGCGGTACCATCCAACTTCCAAAAGAGATGTCTCTTTCAGCACTTTATTTTCGCGTTTACGGTGCGCATCCGGCGGGGTCTAGTTTCTTAGTTTGTCAGATTTCTTCCCGCTGCTTCGTGGTTGATAGCCACTCATCCCAAGAAGGGAGCGCAGTTACATCGTCACTCTCGTAACACTTTAAAATATACCGCATTTTGCTCGTATATACAACCGAAGCCTCTAACGGACGCCAGGCTCTCAGGCGTAAACGTACGCGGCGACTTCGTCCATAAGTGGCAGAGGCTTGCCCTGCCATAAGTTCAGTACCGAGCCGTCATCGGCCAATGCCAAAATCGCCGGATACACCATAATGTCATATAGGCTTGCGGTAGCCGCGCCATCTCTAGTACTTAAACTTTGTAGCTCAATTCGTTTGCCTGCTTCGTACGTCCGTTGAAAATCCCGTACATACGATTCTATTTCGGTCGCATGTTCGGAATCCGGTCTGTAAAGAATAAGCAGCTTCACGCATTTAGCTTAGCACGGCTCCCTACCCCTTTCAACAACCTAGCCATACCTCTGCGCAAAACGCTGGCAACAAAAATGCAAAGAAAAAGAGCCCGAAGCCCCTCGGCAATCGTGTATTACACCTAAGATATCCAGTGCATTTCTCGCCAAGAAACAAACCGGGCCGTACCACATTGTACAGCCCGGGAGTATCAGCGATGAAATGCATTACAGTACTGGCGCAATACTTAGCTGCAGCCTGTAGTAGAGCCACAGGAGGTGCAAACATAACAGCTGCCGGCACGCTGGGTCTGGTTGCCGCAGTTGTAGCACAGCGGTGCCGTACTACTGTCCTGCTTAATTCCCGCTTTAGGGGTTGGTCCGACGACGCTGGCCGTAGATGCAGCTGGCATTACTTCGGTCACAACATGAACCGGTTCTTCAGTCGTCTCTACCAAATGCCCCTCTACGGATTGATCATCGGTCAGCAAGCTGGTCTGCTCTTCCGGCATATCATCAATCGAAGCCAAGCCCAATTCTAAACGATCGTCAAAGCTTAGATAATCTGTAGCCAAACGACGGAAGATGTAATCTGTAATCGAACTGGCAGTACGAATATCAGAGTCGTCGGTAATACCGGAGGGCGCAAAGCTAGTGCTCATCATGGTACGCACGTAACTCTTAAGCGGCACACCGTACTGCAAGCCATGGCTAACCGAAATCGCAAAAGCGTCCATCAAACCGGATAATGTAGAGCCCTGCTTTGATACGCTAACGAACAATTCGCCGGGCGTACCATCCTCGTACTCACCAACTGTAAAGAAGCCTTTGAGGTCTGCAATGCGGAATTTGTATGTCTTACTGTTTCTACGACGTGGCAACAAACGACGTACCGCGCCTTTTACCACAATCTTGTCGTTTAGCGTTTCGGCAAGCGTGACAGGTGTTACCGCTGCTGCGGCAGTCACTTCCTTTTCTACACTCTCTTTCTTGCTTGAAGACAAGGGCTGGGCGACTTTGCAGTTATCGCGGTAAATGGCGATCGCCTTTATGCCCATCTGCCAAGCATCAATATGCAGCTGCTCGACGTCCTCAACCGTTACGTCTTCCGGCATATTAACTGTTTTGCTGATAGCGCCAGAGATAAACGGTTGCACGGCAGCCATCATCTTGACGTGGCCCAGGTAAGGAATAGCATTGTCGCCGACGGCACAGGCAAACACGTCGCGATGTTCGGGCTTAAGATGCGGAGCACCCTTTACCGTACTTTTGTCGTGGATATGGGCAATGATATCGTCAATCTGAGCCTGGGTGTAACCTAGGTTCTTCAGTGCACGAGGCACCGTCTGGTTTACAATCACCATACTGCCGCCGCCGACCATATCCTTGTACTTTATAAGACTAAAGTCTGGTTCTATACCCGTAGTGTCGCAGCCCATCATAAAGCCGATAGTGCCGGTTGGAGCCAGCACGCTAGCTTGTGAATTGCGCACACCATACAGCTCGCCCAACTCGACAGCCTCATCCCAAGCCGTTGCCGCAGCGCTTAGCAGTTCTTCGGGCACCAGGCTGGCGTCGATCTTCGAAACTTCGGCGCGATGCATCCTAAGAACATGCAACATAGCCTCACGGTCCTTGCGGTAGCCAGCAAACGGACCAACCCGCTTTGCCATCTTGGCACTAGTGGCATAGGCATGCCCGGTCATAAGCGCGGTAATGGCCGCTGCAAGCGCCCTACCCTCATCTGAATCATAGGGAAGACCCCAAGCCATAAGCAAAGCGCCCAGGTTGGCATAGCCTAAGCCCAGCTCGCGGTACGCCTTGGCGTTCTTGGTAATACTCTCTGTCGGGTACGTACTGTAACCTACCAGTATTTCTTGGGCCGTAAATACTAGCTCTACGGTGTGTTTAAAGGCTTCAATGTCGAATGTGCCATCATCACGCAAATACTTTAGCAAGTTAATGCTCGCCAAATTGCAGGCTGAATTATCAAGGTGCATATATTCGCTGCAAGGATTGCTGGCATTAATGCGACCGGCTTTTGGCGCCGTGTGCCACTTATTAATAGTGGTATCGAACTGCATACCGGGATCGGCACACTCCCAAGCAGCCTCGGCAATCTGACGGAAAATGGTTCGCGCCTTAACGGTTTTAACCGTCTTGGCTGTAGCAACAGACTTCAGTTGCCAGTCTCCATCGTTTAAGACCGCTTTCATAAAATCGTCGGTTACGCGGACCGAATTATTAGCATTTTGGTACTGCACCGAAAAGATGTCCCGGCCGTCCAAGCTCATGTCAAAACCAGCTTCTTGCAAGACACGCGCCTTACGCTCTTCGATTGCTTTGCACCAAATAAAGTCAGTTACATCCGGGTGCTCGACGTTTAAAATAACCATCTTGGCTGCCCGTCGTGTCTTGCCCCCACTCTTGATTGCACCTGCCGAAGCGTCAGCACCGCGCATAAAGCTTAAGGGGCCGGAAGCCGTGCCAGCGCTCTTGCCAAGCGGCTCAACTGAAGAACGAATGGGACTGAGGTTAATACCCGAACCAGAGCCGCCCTTGAAGATCATACCTTCTTCGCGGTACCAGTTTAAAATAGACTCCATAGTGTCCTCGACGCCCAAGATAAAACAAGCGCTTGCTTGTTGGGAACGGGCAGGTGCGCCAATATTAAACCACACCGGCGAGTTAAATGCTGCACGCTGGGTTGCCAATACATACTTCAACTCTTCACGAAAGTCTTCGGTTTCGGCTTCAGTTTCAAAGTAACCCTCTTGCATACCTTGGCGGGCAACCGTGTCAACCACGCGGTCGATCAAGTGCTTCAGAGAAGATTCACGCTCACTAGTGCCAGGCGTACCAGTAAAGTACTTTTGCGCCACAATATTAATAGAGTTGAGTGACCAACCTTCCGGAAATTCAACGTCCTTTTGGTCGAATACCGGCTTGCCGGTCTTAGGATTTACGATTATCGAATCCTGCTTGGCCCAAGTTAGTTGGTCATATGCCTTGCTTTTGGGTTGAGTAAACAACCGCCCAACCGTTAGACTGCTGGTTTGTCCCATTTTTATACCCTCACTTTTCGTTTCTAAAGAGCAGTCTCAAACCCTGAAGAAACATTATCTTATTGATTTTTATATATTTGTTTAGAGTATAGCAACACCTCTCATAAGCGTCTGCCAGCTCCCCCCGCGGGGCTTACACCCTGTACTTTTGTTATAGTACACCCGCTCACTATTGGCAAGCGCTACGTATCGTCAGCCTACACTCTAAGCAGTTCGCGGTCTTTGCGCCGCTTAATTTGCGACAGTTCACGCTCGAAACCGGCAATATCTTTAAAGCGCCGGTAAACGCTGGCAAATCGTACATACGCCACTTCGTTTAAACGTGCCAACCGTTCCATTACCAGGTCACCGATTTTAGCCGAAGCCACTTCCGATTCACCGCTGGCATATAGATGTTGCTCTATATCGGCAACCAATGCCTCTAGCTGCAAACTCGTAACCGGCGTCTTTTCAGAAGCTCGATATAGTCCGGCAAGCAATTTATCCCGATTAAAAAGCTCTCGCGTTCTGTCATTTTTAATGACAATAAGCTGCGGCCGTTCCAAACGTTCATACGTTGTAAAACGATACCCGCACTCCGGGCAGGCACGGCGGCGGCGTATGGCTTGGCCTTCACCGGCATCTCGTGACTCGATTACTTTCGTGTCCTCCTGGCCGCATTGGTTACACTTCATGCACCCCTCCTCATCTATTTGATTTCAACGTGCTATCACTACATATAGTGCTTGTGTTATTAATCATAGCCCCATTTATGGCAGCTGTGCAAGTATTTTCTGCTGTATTAATTACGCTGCCTTGGGCATATCGTTGTCGTGGTCATCTTGGTCGTCCTGGTCTTTGTAACGCTTGACAAGACGGCGCAAAAACGTTGGCTTTTCCAGGTCTTTTTCCTTGCTTTCAGTCGCGGAAGACGAAGCATTGGTACTCACCGTTTCATCCTTTTTGTGGTCGTCATCATGATCTTCCAAGGTCCAAATGTTAGGCATGTGGTCTGATTTAAAATCAGCACTAACGTCGTGTTCGTCCAGTGACATATCTATTTTGGACATTTCTTCATCAGTCTTAGGCGGGGGAACGGACGAAGGCGTAGCCACCGATACAGACGGAGTGGTGGCAGCTACCGATTCTGTGGCTTCACCATTCCGGTTAGCAAAGTAAGAAGCATCAAAGCCAGTAGCCACCACAGTAATAATAACCTCGCCGTCCAAATCGGGGCTAATAGTAGCCCCAAATATAATATTGGCATCAGGGTCCGCAGCATTCGTAATAGTCTCGGCAGCGGTATTGATTTCGTGCATCGAAAGATCATTGCCGCCGATAACATTGAACAGAATACCTCTGGCACCGTCGATCGATACCTCCAAAAGCGGTGACTCAATGGCCTGTTGCGCAGCCAAGACCGCCCGGTTATCTCCGCTAGCACGCCCAATACCCATAAGTGCCGAACCAGCATTACTCATAACAGCCTTTACGTCAGCAAAGTCGAGATTGATAAGTCCATGCACGGTAATGAGGTCCGAGATACCTTGTACACCCTGCCGCAGCACGTCATCCGCAACCTTAAAAGCTTCCACCAACGGCGTTTGCCGGTCAATGGTCTGCAGCAACCGATCGTTAGGGATAATTATAAGTGTATCCACCGACTTGCGAAGATTGCCTATGGCCAGCTCGGCATTCTTGCGCCGTTTTTCGCCTTCAAAAGCAAATGGCTTAGTCGCAAAACCAACCACTAAAATGCCCATATCCTTGGCTACTCGTGCCACTACGTGTCCGGCGCCACTACCCGTGCCACCGCCGGCGCCAATGGTAATAAAGATCATATCTGCGCCTTCCAACGCTTTTTTGATGTCGTCAATAGACTCTTCGGCGGCTTTTTGCCCTACGCTTGGGTCAGCACCCGCACCCAAGCCCCGCGTTTCGTCACGACCAATGTGCAATTTTGCCTGCGCCTTAGAATGATGCAACGCCTGAGCGTCAGTATTCACCACAATAAACTCAACACCATCAACTCCGGCTTCGATCATACGATTTATTGCGGCGCCGCCAGCGCCGCCCACGCCTATCACCTTAATACGCGCGAATGTTTCTATTGCTGGTGCAACCTGAGGCATGCCTTCCCTCTTTTCTTCATGTTATACGGAAGAGTATAGCGTAGCCTAACCGCGAGTTCAATAAATTTGAACGGCTCTTAGCGGTACGAATACTTTGTGTGATCAGGCTTTTAGCGCTTAAAACGACGGAGCAAAGAATCTACAAAATGTAGTGTTCGGTCAGTAGCATTGCCGCTTCGAGTTGGAACGACCTCTGGAACTAACAGCATATCGAGTAATAATAATCCTACGGCTGTACAATACATTGGATCGGCAACCGTATCTACGAGGCCAGAAAGTGGTTGCAATTTACCAATCCGTGCAGCCAGCTGCAATTGTTGTTTAGCAAAGTCAGCTATACCCGGCAATTTAGCAGTACCACCAACCAAGACTGCGCCACCAGGCAATTTATGCGCCCGGTGAATACGGGCCAATTCTTTATTGACGTATTCAAACAGTTCCTCTACTCGCGCTTCGGTTATCATGGTAATATCTTCGGCTTTAAAGATATGCTCTTGAGCCTGGACCTTAATACGTATATCGCGCTTGGCGCCAGACTGGGATAAGCCTGCATGTTGCACCTTTACCGTTTCAGCAATGTCGAGGTCGGTCCTGAGTCCGATTGCAAGATCATTCGTAATATGCTGACCACCGATAGGTAGAACAGCGACATGTTGCACTTCGCCGTCCTCAAGCACTACAAGGCTAGTAGTGCCTGCTCCAATATCAATGAGTACCGTGCCAGCTTCTTTTTGTTGGCGCGACAGCACTGCCTCGGCCGCAGCCAAACTGGAAAGCGTACGGTTATGTACCACTACTTGCGCTTTACCAAGCGCCATATCTAAATTGCGCAAATTAGGCGTAGCCGCGGTTACGATATGCGTATCGACTTCCAGGCGCACCCCATGCATACCTACCGGGTCCTTAATATTATCCTGGCCGTCCAGCCGGTAATTTTGCGCGAAAACTTGGATTATCTCGCGGTTAGTAGGCAGTTGCACAATAGTCGCAGCTTCCTCGACACGCAAGCGGTCTTCGACCGTTATTTCCCTGTTGGCCGCACTGATTGCAATAACACCCTTTGAATTCAGGCCACTTACATGTGAGCCGTTTACGTTAACCGTTACTCCTTGCACTTGCATACCAGATATACGTTCTGCCTCGGTAATGGCTTGCGCAATTGCATCTGCAACCTCTTCGACATGCACAACGATGCCCTTGCGCATACCCATGTTGGGCGCACTGCCGTGACCAATTATCGATAGTTTGCTAGGATTGTTTGGATCCAATGCACCAATTACGCAGCGCACCGCACTAGTGCCTACATCAAGGCCAACATAGGGAGTTGGAGAGGAACCATGCATATGTTAGGCAGTATAGCGCTTACCCTTAGGTAACAGCAAGCGTTTAAAGTGAGCCCTCAGGTTGTGGTCAGGATTTCACATCCTTTAGGTGTTACCAATACGGTATGTTCGAATTGCGCCGACCAACTGCCATCAGCCGCTAGCAGCGTCCAACCATCACTTGTCTGCCGGATGGCAGGGTCGCCCAATGTCGTAATAGGCTCGATCGCTATTGTCATGCCTGATTTTAAAAGAGGTCCGGTACCAGCACGACCGTAATTAGGAATTTCCGGGTCCTCATGCAATTGGTGTCCTACTCCATGACCAACCAGCTCACGCACAATACCCAAACGGTACTTACGCAACGTCCGCTCAATCACAGCCGATATGTCTCCAACACGACGCCCGGCACACACCACCTTAAGTGCTTCTTGCAGGGCACGGCGTGTCCCCTCAATGAGACGCTTCGTATCAGGCGTAAGTTCATTGCCTACACATACCGTAATACCGGCGTCGGTAATCATACCTTCGTAACGCACTCCAAAGTCAAAATTAACTACATCTCCCCGTTCGAACGGCCTATCGTCTGGGATACTGTGTTGTACTTGATTATTCACAGAGATACAAATAACATCTGGGTACCCGTTATACCCTAAAAAAGCCGGTTCACCTCGCAAACGCACCAGCTCTTCTTTGGCCAAGGCAGACATATCGAGCGGCGTGAGTCCCGGGGCACACTTCTCCTCCATAAGCGCAAGGACAGTCGCAAGTATACGACCGCTTTGACGCATTGCATTAATCTCGGCTTCGGTTTTTATAGCATGTGGCATTGTGACTACAAACGATTATACTAATCGACACACTGTAAAATGGCATCATGTACCGTACGCGGAGCGTCAGATGCGTCTATATCGCAAACCTTGGCGCCCTCTTCACGAAAATGTTCGATTATCGGCACGGTTACGGCACGATATTCGCTAAACCGCTTGGCAATCGCCTCTTCGGTATCGTCAAGACGGGCACGCTGCAGCAAACGCTTGCGAACCACTTCTTCTGAGGCAGCCAAATGAATAACCGCGCTTAATGAAAAACGCCCCTCATGCACTTGGTCCATTAGCCAGTCAGCCTGCACTACAGTGCGCGGAAACCCATCCAACACAAACTCTTGCTTAATGTCGATAAGTTCCAAAACCTTATCCATAAGATTAATCATTTCATCGTCAGAGAGTAATTTGCCTTGTAACATCTCTCGGCGGCGCTTACCGGTTACCAGTACTCGTAAAATTTCCCCCGTTGATATCCATGCATACCCATGCTCGTCAGCCAAAATTTTGCCCTGCATGCTTTTGCCGGCACCGGCCACACCCATCAAGATAATCATGCACTCACCAATCTTTCTTTCACGATAGCAGCAATACGCGCACCGCTGGCGTTCGGTCCCGTCTTCTGCTTAACCGCAGCGATGACTTGCCCCATAGCCTGTGGACCGCTTGCGTTTAGGCCTTTTATGGCTGCATCAACTATGCCAGACAGCTCTTTATCAGATATCTGTTCGGGTAAATAACGCTCGATGACCTCTTTCTCGCCTAACTCCAGGGCGGCACGCTCGGAATTGCCCCCTTTTTTATACACATCAGCGCTCTCCTGCCGTTTTTTGGCTTCCTTAGAAAGCAAGGCAATAATTTCGTCGTCAGGTAGTCCCTTGTCACGAAACCCCTTGGCTACTTCGGCGTATAAAATAACACTTTTAAGCCCCCTTAGCGTGGTGACAAGTATTCTATCACCTGCCAAGAGCGCTTGTTTTAAGTCCTGGTCGATCCGGACCTTCAACATGGTTAGCGCTGGCCAAGCTTAATTTTCTTGAGCTTGAGCGCCTTACGCTGCGTACGAATGATTGCCTTGTTACGACGTTCACGCTTGCTAACTGGCTTCTCAAAAAATTGTCCACCTTTAACAACGGCAATTACGCCTGCTTGCTGCACCTTACGATTAAAACGGCGCAATAAATTTTCAAGGGATTCTTTGGAATCTTTACGGGTAACTTGTATCATATCGGTTTTATTGTAGCGTAACAGAGATGCTATTGCAATAGCTGGCTTACACCAGCTGTTTTTTTTGGTTAATGCGTTGCGATTTCAACACAATACTTTGCAGCTCCTTGAATATGGCAAACTGCTTGTTCGTATGGTAAATCTTGGTGTTACCCTGCTTCTCGGAAATAAGGAAACCCACTTTTTCAAGGCGCTTTAACTCCCGCTGGATATTGCCTGCATCTTCTTTGATAAGCTTGGCTAGACCTCGTACATGGGTTTTAAAGTCTGGATATTTCGCATAAATTACGATAATTTTGCGGCGTACTCTTGAAGTAATAAAAACGTCTAACATAATCTCTCTATTGTTATTCAAACAACGTAAATAAAGTATAGCTGAGCATGAATTGCATTTCAACTCAAAAACGCACCTTTTCTATGAATTACCAGCTCAGACCGATATGCGAAGCGCCAGGTACGGAATATGTGATAATTAAGTCATGCAATACGTGGAGGTGCTGGTGGCCGATGCCACCTATCACGGCAGCGAGCCGCTGACCTACAGTCATAACACCAGGCTCATGCCGGGTAGCATTGTCATTGCACCTCTCCGCGCCAAAAACGTTTTGGGCGTCGTAGTTCGTACCGTCAAGAAGCCAACGTTTACTGCCAAACCGCTTTTGTCAGTCCCCTCCCTACCCTCACTTCCTAGTGCGCTGCTGGACCTTTTGTCATGGATGCCTCTCTACTATCCCGCCCCTCTGGGTGTTCTGGCTCAGCTCTTTTTGCCAAAGCAAATTCCTAAAAAGCCCCGTTCTTTACCTTCTTTTACCCTCTCGCAAACCACCAAAACACTGCCAAATTTGACCGATGATCAACAACAGGCCATCGATGCTATTTCCGGCTCCGGCTTACACATTTTGCACGGGGAAACCGGAAGCGGCAAAACCCGTGTATACATCGAGCTTGCCCGTGACAGCGTGCATGCAGGAAAGTCCGCCCTTATTTTGACACCCGAAATTGGCCTAACCTCCCAGTTAGCAAACGACTTCCGAAACGTATTTGGCGAGCGAGTAGTTGTGGTGCACTCGCAGCTCACCGATGCTACTCGCGCACATATTTGGCAAGAGCTACTCATGCAAGAAAAACCAGTCATAGTAGTCGGCGCTCGCTCGGCACTGTTTGCGCCCATCAGACAACTTGGGCTTATTGTTCTTGATGAAGCACACGAAACCGCCTATAAGCAGGATCAAGCGCCATACTACCATGCCACTTCTGTTGCGGCGCGTCTGGCGCATGTGCATCACGCCAAATTAGTTATTGGTTCAGCGACACCGCTTATCAGGGACTATTACATAGCAAACGCCAAAAACAGGCCAATCATCCGTATGACACAAACCGCGGCTCATACTGCGCCAGTAGAGCGTATCGTCCATATTGCCGATCTTCGCAACAGAAACGATTTTACAAGGAGCGCCTTTTTTTCGAATGCTCTTGTCGATGCAATAGAGAATACGCTCCGCAAGGACGAACAAATACTACTATTTCTTAATCGGCGCGGCACTGCACGGATTATCTTTTGCGACCGATGCGGGTGGCAGGCCGTCTGCCCCCATTGTGACTTACCCCTGGTATATCACGGCGACAAGCACATAATGCGTTGTCATAGTTGCGAATACAAATCGCGCATATTATTTAGCTGCCCTGAATGTCAAAACACTTCAATCGTTTTTAAAAGCATAGGCACTAAAGCTGTAGCGGCCGAGGCGGAAAGGTTATTTCCAGAAGCGCGTATAAGGCGATTCGACACCGACAACAAGAAAGCCGAACGAATAGAAGAGCACTACGACGACATTCGAGCCGGCAACATCGATATCCTGGTAGGCACCCAAACAGTAGCCAAAGGACTGGACTTCCCGCGTCTAAGCCTTGTAGGCGTTATAATCGCTGACACCAGCCTTTACTTCCCTGACTTCACCGCCAGTGAACGAACCTATCAGCTACTCACTCAGGTGATAGGCCGCGTAGGCAGAGGCCATAGGCAGGGTCATGTTGTAGTGCAGACGTACGCACCCGATAGTCCCCTGCTACGATCTATACTGCAAAAAGACTGGGAAACCTTCTACCAGACCGAGCTAAAGGAACGTGAGATGTTCCATTTTCCACCTTTTTGCTATGTATTAAAACTTGTCTGCAGACGAGCCACGTCCCTAGCCGCTCAAAAAGCTGCTGTAAACTTTGCCAGCCAGCTGACAGTAGCCAATAAGCGCCTCACCATAGAAGGACCAACCCCTGCCTTTCACGAAAGAATACAGAACAAGTTCGTCTGGCAATTGATTATTAAATCCAAACACCGGCAAGAGCTTGTAGATATAATTAACGCATTACCCAGCGGGTGGTCGTACGATATCGATCCCATGAACTTGTTGTAATCGCCTAGAAGTCAGTTATACTTTTTTAGTAATGCAGAAAAGTGATATTATCGCCCTTCCCAACCCTCACCTCCGTGAACGCTCCAAAAAGGTTGGTATTATTACCGACGATATCAAGGAGTTTATAGAAGGGATGAAAAAAGCCACGCTCGATTGGGAGGATAGTCGCGAACACGAAGTAGGTGTTGCGCTAGCGGCAATACAAGTCGATCGGCCCCTAAGAATTATCGTTATTCGTAATAATTTTGACAACAAATCGGATCGTACCTTCAGTGTCTTCGTCAATCCGGTCATAACCAAATATGAGGGGACTATCGAGGAAGATTACGAGGGTTGCTTGAGTGTTCCAGATATTTACGGCAAAGTCCCGCGCTACAGCAAAGTAAGAGTTCGCGCACTTGACGAAAACGGACGCGAATTCCGGGTGACTGCCGAAGGCTTTTTGGCTCGTGTTTTTCAGCACGAGGTCGATCACACTAACGGCATCGTATTCGTTGACCATATCAAGGAGAAAACGAACGCCTTCTTTAAGCTAAAAGATAACGGCCATTTAGAGTCGCTTGATTATGAAAAAAATATCCGAACCAATCGTATTCTTTGGTAGCGGTCCGGTTGCTGCCGAGAGCCTTCGTTTGCTCGCCCAAGATTTTGAGATTGAGGCGGTTATTACAAAACCCCGCCCGCCGCATCACAAAGGCGATGTGCCGGTATTAAACCTTGCCGAACAGTTTAACCTTGCACCATATACCGCCGCCAACAAAAAAGAGCTCGATGGTTTGCTTGCAAAGGTATCATTTAAAAGCCAGCTTGGGGTGCTTATTGACTTTGGTATTATCATATCTCAAAAGGTTATCGACTTTTTCCCCAAGGGAATCATCAACAGCCATTTCTCTTTGTTACCGGAGTGGCGTGGTGCCGATCCCATTACTTTTTCAATTTTAAGCGGACAAGAACAAACGGGCGTAAGTCTAATGTTTTTAGTTGAAAAGATGGACGAAGGACCCTTACTAGCCCAAGCGAAACAAGAGCTGCCGCCAGATATTACAACTCCGGAACTCACCAAAAGACTTATCCACCTTAGCCGATCCTTACTTGTCGATAATGTACCTAAGTACCTAAATGGCATTACCCGCGCCTTTCCTCAAGGTGACACGCCAGCTACTTACTCCCGCAAACTCACGAAAGAAGATGGCATTATTGACTGGCATAAACCTGCCGCGCAAATTGAACGCGAAATTCGCGCCTTTATTGAGTGGCCCAAAAGCCGTACTACGTTGGGCGGTAAAGAAATAATAATCACCAAAGCGTATGTAGCGGCAAGCACAGCGTCCCAAGTAAAGCCAGGCGATATTAGTGTCATACAAGAAACAGGCTTAATCGCGGTCGCTACGAGTGATGGTTCTTTATGTATAGAGCGCCTCAAACCAAGCGGTAAACGCGAGATGTCAACCCGCGAATTCCTATCCGGATATAAACTTTAGAAAGATAGCCGCCGCCATAATCACCGCCGGCCTAACCACATTATTTAACGCTTACTGGACAGGACCATAGCCATTATGCTGGCTCGGGTATGGAGGCGCAGGCGGACCTTGGGGTGGCATAGGCGGAGGTGGGCCATAACCGGGTTGCGGTTGCTGCTGCCATGGATTAGCTCCAGGTGGAGGTAGAGGAGGCGCGCCCCATGTACCGGGTTGTTGCGACATAGCCGGTGCCGCTGGTTGCTGCGCGCCTGCAGCCTGCGCACTCGAGGCCAAAATTTGAGGAGCAACCTGGTGTATCTCTTTTTTGAGAGCCTCGAATTCCGAAGCCACCACATCTTTGTAGTGCGGAAAGTTTGTTTCCAGCCAACGAAGCGCGCCAGCTTCATCATTCCGGTCAATAAACTGCTCGAACTCCGTCAGCTGTGCATCACTCATCTGTTCGGCAAGCTTCATACCTACCCGCATCTCTAAGGTTTCATAGATGTGCGCAAGTAACTTCTTTTTTTCTTCGGCAGGTAATGCCGCAAGGCCTAGTTCCTGGAGTAAGTCATCATCAAGTTTTATCATGCTTGTTTCCTCTCTGATTTTATTCTAGCACTGTCCTATCCAGATGTACTAGAGCTTACGGGAAACTGTTTCGCGTGTAAACACTTCTAAACGATCGCCTTCCTGCAATTCGACTTTTGTCCCAGTCCGGAGACTTACACCACATAATTCGCCCTCAAGCACCTCTTTAGCATCCTGCGGACCCCGTTTTAGGTTAGTAATCTCTACTTCGGCGAGCCGTTCGTTATCTCGCATAATACGCCCTAGGGCGGGCACCACTAACCGCCCCTTTGTAACCTCACCGCCACATATTACTTCGGTCTTAGTAGTCTTAAATACGGCACGCACAACCAAACGCCCAGTTTCGGTCTCAATTGTTTCAGGCAGTAACAGTGTGCTTAAGTTTTCTTTTACATCATCTATTAGCTCATATATGACGTTATAAATACGTACAGAGACTTTGTCTCTCCCAGCCAGACGCTTAACATTACTTGGAGCTATAACATTAAAGCCATAAATAGTAGCATCTGTTGTTGCGGCAGTATGAATGTCATTCTCAGTAATACTCCCGACGCCGGAACTCACAATACGTACCGCAACTTCATCTGTATCAAGCGCCTTTAGGCTGTCAATAACAGAGGTCAACGATCCTTGCACATCAGCACGGACGATTATATTGAGCTCCTGAACCTTATTATTGCGGTTAATCATGCGAATCAATTCGCTGCCCGTCATATCACCAGTGCCACCGTTTTGCTGCTTCTGTATAAAAGCGCGTTCAGCTTGTGAACGGGCAGTTTTTTCATCTTTTACAACAGTGAACGCATCACCAAACTCCGGCAGTGCTTTAAAGCCAGCAATAACTACAGGCATCGAGGGCCCCGCCTGCTTTAACGGCGTACCATTTGTGGAATCAAGCGTACGAACCTTGGCATATGTTGTACCTGCGACAACGTAATTCCCCGCCTTTAGTGCGCCTTCTTCAACAAGCGCATTAGCAATAGGGCCACGGCCCTGCTGCACGTGCGCTTCGATAATTAGCCCTGTAGCCGGTCCGTCAATCTCCGCCTTAAAGTTCTCAACATCGGCAACCAGCAAAATCATATCTAAGAGATGATCGATACCCTGTTTGGTCTTTGCGGAAACCTCAACAGCCACGATATCACCGCCCCATTCTTCGATTAATAGATTCTGTTCAGAAAGCTGTTGTTTGACGCGGTTAGCATCAGCACCTTCCTTATCTATCTTATTAATAGCTACGATAATTTTTGTACCGGCCTTGCGAGCAAAACGAATCGCTTCAATAGTTTGCGGCTTGATACCGTCGTCGGCAGCCACCACAATAATAGAGATATCGGTAAGATGAGCACCGTGTTCGCGAATCGCAGCGAAAGCCTCATGTCCTGGAGTGTCCAAAAAAGTAATAGCACGTTTGTTATGGACAATCTGATACGCCGATATATGCTGGGTAATGCCGCCCGCCTCTCCTTTGGCTACTTGAGCACCACGAATAGCGTCAAGCAGGCTGGTTTTGCCATGATCCACATGCCCCATAACGGCTACTACGGGCGGGCGGGAAACTGCTTTATCACCGAGCGGCCGCTTTTCGCGGGCAGGAAGTGCTACTTCTTGGTGTTTCTTAGCTAAAGTAACATCCAGATCTAATTCCTCGATGATAATCTGAGCTGTGTCAAAATCGATACGTTCGTTCACCGTAGCCATTACCCCGTTCTTCATCAACTCGCCAATCAGACGCGTTACCGGCAAGCTTAATTTATCGGCAAGGGTACCAACCGTGATCATGTCTTCGATTTCGATTGTTCTAGCCATCGATCAGCACTCCTTTCTGACAGCTTACACCGCTTAGTCTTGTTATCTTGTTATTGTGGCAGTTACTTGGCGTTTTTAAGGCTCAAAGCGATCTTACGAGCATCGGTATCAATATCCAACACTTTAAACTGCTTCTTTTCATTGAGTTTGAAAATCTGCTGCGGGTCAACAGTCTCGTCGTCGCTCATTTCAGATACATGCACTAAAGCCTCGACGCTAGACGAAAGCTGAACAAAAGCTCCAAACGGTGTAATGCGGGTAATTTTGCCTTCCACAATGTCACCTTTTTCAAACGCTTTTACTTCTTTTAGCCAAGGGTCTTCGCTCATTTGCTTCAAGCTTAGGCTAAGCCGGTCTTTATCTACGGCGATAATCTTAGCTTTTATGGTCTCGCCCACCTTTACATAATCGCGAGGGTCCTCTACACGCTCCCAGGAAATCTCCGATATATGAATTAAACCTTCGATACCCTGTACGTTTACAAATGCACCAAAATCAATAACGCCAGTAACAACACCTTCTACGATATCACCGATCTTTAGTTCAGCAAAACGTGCCTGCATATCATCCTTGACTGCTTCTTTTTCGGAAAAAATCAGTTTATTATCCTTGCGGCTAACATCGAGCACACGCACCCGGATCGGTTTGCCTACCAGAGCGTTTAGCTTCTGCAAAATCTCGTCTTTGTCGGCACCAGATACACGTGGATAATGCCCGGCCGCCAACTGGCTAACCGGCAAAAAGCCGCGAATACCTTCGAGTTCGACTAATAGACCGCCACGGTTTGCATCGTATGGGCTCACCTCGACGATTTCCTGCTCCTCGAACATACGCTTCAGCTCGTCCCAGCCGCGGTCTTTGGCGGCGCGTTTCATGCTCAAAAGCGCATGCCCTTCTTCTAGCTCCGGATCAATGACGCTGACGGTCACCTTTTGGCCATCCTCGAGTTGCTGTCCATGGCCAATCTCTCGGCGCATAACAACGCCTACGCCTTTGGCGCCCAGGTCTATCCAGACCTCGTGCTTGCGTACGGAGTTTACGATGCCTTCTATGACCTCGCCAGTCTCCAATTGCTTGACATCACTGCCTTCCAGCAGCTCGTCCATTGTTATAGTACTCTTTGACATGTTCTACCATGCCTCCTTCAAATGTATTTCCGTCACTCACTCAAAAGAGATTAAGTGTAAGGTTACAAGCATTATACCTCTTTCCATCTCCTTGGTCAAAGTATCGTTTTGCCAATGGATTTAAGGATGGTCTTTTCGTGATACACTGAGAGCAATATGTACGTTGCAATTGATATCGGGGGAACCAAAACGTACGCGGCAAGCCTGAATAACGAGGGAGTTATTCACGAAAAAATACGCTTTGCCACCCCTACAAACTATACTGATTTTAAAAAAGAGTTGGCAATAAATGTTGCTAATTTGTCTACAAACGACTTCGTTGCTTGTGGTGTAGGCGTACCCGGGCTTCTCGATCGCATGCAAGGTATTGGCTTGGCAATGGGTAATCTGCCATGGAAAAATATTCCGGTCAAGACGGACGTTATGCAGCTAGTGCATTGCCCGGTTGTTATTGAAAACGACGCTAACCTGGCCGGACTTTCTGAAGCCATGCTTCTAAAACACCGCTATCAGCGTGTCCTTTACATTACCATTAGCACCGGTATAGGAACCGGATTTATCGTGAATCAACACATCGACCCAGGTCTTGCCGATTCAGAGGGAGGCCAAGTGCGGATTGAATACCAAGGTAGGCTAACTCCTTGGGAAGAAGTAGCCTCCGGCGAAGCCATCGCCCGGCGTTATGGCAAGCAAGCCCGTAATATAACCGATGCCACAACCTGGAGACACATTGCGCACGATATCGCCATCGGATTAATTGACCTTATTACCGTTGCTCAGCCCGAGGTGATTGTGCTTGGCGGCAGTATTGGCTTGCATTACGAACGCTATAAAACACCACTTCTGGAGATTCTCCAGACCTACGAGCTACCCATCACTCCTATACCGCCAATCATATGCGCCGCACGGCCAGACGATGCCGTACTATATGGCTGCTATGACCTAGCTAAAGAAACCTATGGAAAAGCTAGTCAATAAATTACAACAAGCTCATCCGGATCTGCTGTTTACACCGGGTGAAACCGCTTGCTGGTCACCTGGTGGGAAACAAATATTTTACAACGAAACCGATCAGCAACCTGCCCTAGCAGGCCTACTCCACGAGCTGGGTCATGCCCGTCTGGGCCATAGCACCTACCATAGTGATATGGAACTCTTAAAAAAGGAAGTTCAAGCCTGGGAAGAGGCGAAAAGGTTGGCTCAAGAATACGATGTTATCCTTGACGACGAGCATATCGAGGACTGTCTCGATACTTACCGCAACTGGCTCTATAAACGCAGCTTGTGTCCAACGTGCCAGACAACTGGCTTACAGAAACACATACGCCGCTATATATGCCTTAATTGCAACCAGACCTGGCAAGTAACGTCAGCGCGCTTTTGCCGGCCTTACAGACGTTCTAAAACGGCCAAAAAAGAAAACACCGGGCAGTAACACCCGGTGTTTTCAAATCGTAACCCGTTTTAGTTGGTACGATTCTTAGGGCCAGTAGCCTTAGTGCGGCGCGAAATCCGGCCACCCTTGGCACCAGCAGCACGAGCCAATTCGCGGTTGGCGAAAAAGCCACCCGTGCGACCCAGCTTGCCGCCCTTTGCGCCAATCTTGGCGTAAAAGTCAGCACCATACTTCGACTTGTTTGTTGCAGCAGCAGCTTTGCCGCCAGTCTTAGTTCCAGCCATTGTCTGAAGCCTCCCTTATATTTTTTCCACCTTCCGGCAAGCATATAAAGAGTTCCGATGTTATACCGAAACCCTCTTATCTCTCGCGAAATTATTACTATGATATCATTTCATAGCGCTAACGTCAATAGTATATAATAAATACTAGTGCCTCATCTTCAGCCGCTAAGGCCGACGCACTCGCTCCAATACGCCTTGATACAAATCATATCCCCTTTCTCTTGTGAGGTGTTGCTGGTTACTTTGAAACCAACTGGTTACTTGCCGATAATAGTCGACAAAATGTTCCGGCAAACCAAATTTATTCACCCGCTTCTCCATGAGATCGCTCGGAATTATATCTTGCAGGGAAAGCGACCCTAAAGCTAAACGTTCCTGTAGCTTCTTTGCCATCCTTCCACGGTTTCCGAGGTAAGCTTCGGCATGACAGCGGCGCATAATTCCCCACACTGCCAAGGGGTCAGATGTACGATATTGTATAACTCGGATCGCTGCAAATGCACCTAGCCTTAGGTTACTTGTAGCATATACTCCTCTCTCGAATAAACCGATTGTAGTCGAAGGCAAGTCAGTCACCCACTGTATAAATTTTTCCGGCTCGCTTGGAATGGATACAGAGACACCACGGGCGGCAGCAGCAAGTCCAGTATCGATTCCTAAAGGGCGCAACGCGTGTCGTAACATTGTATGTAACCGCGATGCCTCTTCTACGCTATCGTCGTAACGGAGTGTAGCAATATCGACATCAGAGTCCAACTGAGCAGTACCGTGCGCTCGGCTGCCAAGTAGCCCTACTCCAAGTATCCCAGGACCGGCGAATTCAGCTCCAACGGCTGTAAGCTTCGAAATAAGTTTGTTCTGAGCAAATACAGCAGGCGATACACCGTGCAAGTCAGGGTGTTCCTGCTGCAAGAAACCATGAATAGTATCTAAACTGTAGGTATCGGGGGAATGCATACTAAAATATTCGGTAAATAATAATGTTTAAAGACAAAGCCCCTGCCCCAGGGCGATGATAAAGAAAGAGAGTCTCCTATTCGGAGACTCTCTTTATAATTCGGCACCGTGCTATTTTCCCAGGGGTAGACCCCAAGTATTGTAACCGCGGCGAGGCTTAACTGCTGTGTTCGGCATGGGAACAGGTGTTTCCCTCGCGCCATGGGCACCGAAGCGGGGTAATGAGACACCCGCAAGCGGGTTTCTCGTTGCATCTTTCCCGAATAAATCGGGATTCCGGCTATGCCGGAACCGGATGCTGCTCTTCCCGGCCAGTGGTAAGGAAAAACAATCACCTATCGGTGTCCATGTGGTGGTTAACTGCACGAATTTAAAGAACAATAACAAACACTTTGGGTCATCAGTATAAGATGAACACCAATAACTAGTCAAATGCATTTCTCTCATTCACCCGTAAACGGGACGAATGAGAGAACGTAAAAAGTCAATGGACCTATTAGTACGCTTCGGCTACACATGTTGCCATGCTTCCACCTTGCGCCTATCAACCAGATAGTCTTTCTGGGGTCTCATAGGGAAATCTAATCTTGAGGTCAGTTTCACGCTTAATATGCTTTCAGCGTTTATCTGGTCCGCACATAGCTACCCAGCCATGCCATTGGTATGACAACTGGTACACCAGCGGTGCGTTCACCCCGGTCCTCTCGTACTAGGGGCAAATCCTCTCAAATTTCCTTGCGTCCACAGCGGATATAAACCGAACTGTCTCACGACGTTCTGAACCCAGCTCACGTACCTCTTTAACCGGCGAACAGCCGGACCCTTGGAAGGTGCTCCCCCTCCAGGATGAGATGAGCCGA
>DATFHU010000011.1:0-66954 GCA_035248005.1 Saccharimonadales bacterium (SeqCode) | reverse complement strand
ACCATCACACCACGCCAGAGAAGTTCCCCGACTACGTGCGAGAATTCTGCTTCAGATTTTCAAATCCGGAGTTGTTTGAATCACCGAAGTTATATTGCGAAAAAAACATTAATTCTTGTACCAACAGGTTAAGATTGCCCGGTAATTTGGTCTAGGATATCTATAAAGTTTATGGTATAATAAAAAGCGAGAAAAGTGCTTTCATTAAAAGGCGCTTTATTATTTTTATGCAAAAGATCCAAGATCCCACCAAAATCCGGAATATTGCGATTATCGCGCACGTTGACCACGGCAAAACGACGTTGGTGGACGGATTGTTAAAACAATCCCGCACTTTCCGTGACAATCAGGCCGAAATGAGCCAAACGCTCATTATGGACAGCGGCGACCAAGAGCGTGAACGCGGTATTACTATTACTGCCAAGGTTACGGCCGTGCAGCACGGTGATTACCGGATCAATATTATAGACACGCCAGGACATGCCGACTTTAGCGGCGAAGTCGAGCGCACGCTTAATATGGCTGACGGCTGTTTGTTGATTGTCGATGCCCAGGAAGGCCCGATGCCGCAAACCAAGTTCGTGCTGGGCAAGGCCCTGGCGCAAGGGCTTAAGCCGATCGTCATTATTAACAAAATAGACAAGCCCGGCAGTCGTATTCGCGAAGTAGAAGACGAATTAGCTGATCTGTTTTTGGAGCTGGCAGTCCACGAAGACCAGCTGCACTACCCGGTATACTACGCTGTGGGGCGGGCGGGGAAGAGCTGGAAAAACATTCCTGCCAATCCGGACGAGGAAGGAAATCTAGAGGCAGTGTTTGATGCGGTCATTGCCCATATACCAGCGCCAGTTGTCGAGCAGGATAAGCCGTTTCAGATGTTGGTGACTGCTTTGGCATGGGATGCTTACAAAGGCAAGCATGCCATTGGACGGATTGCGCGCGGCAGTGTGCACGCTGGCGATCAGGTTGTGTTGTGCAAGGCGGACGGTGGCAAGCAAAAAGCAAAGGTCGAACTGGTGCTTATGAGCCACGGCGTTAGTACGTTTGAAGTTCCAGTTGGCACGGCTGGTGATATCGTACAGCTGACCGGCATTGCCGGCGCTCGTATAGGTGAGACTATTGCCGATGCCAATAACCCCGAGCCTTTACCAATAATCGAGGTGGAAGCTCCAACGCTGCGCATCTATCTTGGCCCGAACACTTCACCTTTTAAAGGTAGGGAGGGAGAGTTTAATACCTCGCGGCAAATCGGCGAACGACTTACAAAAGAGCTCGAAACCAATGTCGGTTTGCGTGTCCAAGAAGACGGCATCGGCTTTTTGGTATCTGGCCGCGGCGAGCTGCACCTTTCGGTTTTGATTGAAACGATGCGACGCGAAGGGTATGAATTCGAAGTGGGGCGTCCCCAGGTGGTCACCAAAGAAGAAAACGGCCAAACCATGGAGCCGGTCGAAGAATTAATTATCGAAGTCCCGGCAGAACATGTGGGTACGGTGCAAATGGAGCTAGGGCAGCGCCGCGCTAGCCTAAAGGAGCACTTTGCCAGCCCGAAAGGCGTAACAAAATTGGTGTACGAATTACCGACGCGCGCGTTGCTTGGACTACGCAATAGCCTACTGACCAATACTAAAGGCACTATTGTCATGAACAGCTTGACGGTCGGCTATCAACCCTTAGGCCCGGCTTTGCAGCAACTAAGAAACGGTGTGCTGATTGCCTTCGAAACCGGCGTTACCACTCCGTATGCGTTGCAAACTGCGGAAGAGCGGGGAACATGTTTTGTCGGTCCGGCAATCAATGTGTATGCGGGACAAATCGTGGGTCTTAATACACGGCAAGATGACATGGAAATCAATGTATGCAAAGCCAAGCATCTTACTAATATGCGCAGCAAATCAAGCGACGGCGTGGTGCAACTGACGCCGCCAACTATTCTTAGCCTGGAGCAGTGTCTGGATTTTATCGAAAACGACGAACTACTGGAAGTGACGCCCAAAAGTCTGCGTCTTAGAAAGCGGGAGCTCGACCCCAACAAGCGCAAACGTACCAAATAACTGTATAGCGTAAAGTTATGGATTTATTTGAGGATATACCGCACGAATCCGAATATTCTGACGACAAAGTTCGTAATGAAGAGGTGATGGCATGGAGGGGCCTTCAAGAGTGTCTTGCCCATGAGAATGCCCGTCGCACCGCAATCCGCTAGGGCCGGCCTGGTACGTTTGCTATCCGGGTCGGGTATGCAAAGGTAGGAAACGAACAATTTCGTGCCAGTGCAACTAGTCACCATTACACCAGGACAAGAACATGGCTTGAAGTCAATACAATGCGTTGCACGTGGGAGTCGTGTTCCGGCGCCCGGATGTACGATTTGAAGATGCGGAGTGGATACGCGAGCTTCTTGCAAATTTCGAATCCGACGATAAAATGCGCACAAGAATTTGTCGATACATCGGCGCGGACAGGTACCTTACTTCTTCTATTGACCTCCCTGAACCTGACAGAGATCATGAGCCGACAGATTATTATGTTAGCCCGGAAATAACACAGGATGCTCTTATACATAAGGATCCAAGCTTGAAAAATTATATAGATTTTTTACACTATGTGGCTGACTTTGCGAGAAGTGGCGGCCAGAAATAGACTACTGCGCGTTTTGGTAACTACGAAGCAGTTCTTCGTAGTTACTTATATCACCGGTTTCCGGCAAAGTGACTGGTTCGGTTTGGCCGGGCATAATATATTGGTTCGGGCCTAGTTCGGTAACCGGACTTGGTGTTTTAATGCTTATTCTGTCGTAATTAAAGCTAGCGTCGTAGGTGACTGCGCTGCCAGCCAGTGTCTGCATGCGGCGGAGCTGGTAGGAGCTGTCATCGAACCAAATATATTCGGTCGCATCGCTGCCGGCGGTAACGACCTGATATTTAAAACAGGTGAGGTCGCCACATTTTTCTTTGCCGATTTTTTTATATGTCGGGGTCGGTGTGTCGTCTGGCGTGGCCTCCGGTTCTTTCAGGTCAACCTTGGTTTCAGCGGCGGCCTCGGGTAGGGCCTGAGTATCAGGCTTGGCAGTTTGCTTGTACCATGTATTACCCGCTTTCGTATAAGTGGTGTTGCCGATAGTGATCGCCTCGTACTGTACGGCCCCGGTCATTATTATATGTGTTTTATCGTTACCTTCGGTTTTAAGAGTCGTAGTAGCCTTTTGGCCTTCCGTTTCGCTAGTCGAGGTTACGGTGTAATATTCTTGCACCTTCCAGCCGGTAAAGAATTTACATATATCTTTATCGTTGTATTCACATTTAGCATTCTTTATAGCCTCCTGCGTCGCCTGATTAATCGATGTAGTGGCGTCTTTCTTTTGCGCGTCTAAATTTTTTTGGTAAACGAACCAACCGATACCACCAAGCGTTAACACTACGGCGATGCCGACAATAACCCCAAGGTGACCTATACCCCGTTCACTTTGCTGGTTGTTGTATAGAAGATACCCCATTCAGTCCACCCTTACTTACGATTATTATTTGTATGGTACGCTAGCCCGACTTTACGGTCAATTGTTGTTGACTTGCGAGGCAACATTAGTTATTTAAATAGTCGTAACAAAACGAACAGAAAGGAACGTATGATTATAAAAAAGCTAAAGGCAGGAACTGCAATGCTTTTCGCTGCTATTGCCTTGGTTGGGTTGCAAACGCAAGTGGCATGGCAAGGCAGTACTCGTGATTGACGATACTAATCCCGAAGTCCAAAAAGTCATGAAGAAATATGAAGCAAAAGAGAGCCCGCAATGTCTATAAATAAGCTACTAACCATGGCGGCGGTGGGTATCGCGGCTATTGCTACCGCTATTGCCGGTGTTGGGGTTATTGTACATTTTTATTACTTCCAGCCATTCGCATATGCTTATGCACGAATTGGAAGTTTGGATATATAAAGTGGCATTCTATGTAGTATTGATTTTGCTCGCTACATCGGTTATTAGTTATCTGGCTCACAAAAAATAGAGCTTGCCATCCCTAATCACAAGCAGCTCCTAATCTGTGATCGGAGCTGCTTTTACGAGTAAAGTTAGGGATTTAAGCGGTGCGGTGAAGAGACTTTAGAATGAATAGTAGGACCACCGCACCGACTACGGCCACTACCAAGCTACCCAAGTTGAAGCCGCTCACGCCGTCTCCACCAACAAGGCTAAACAAAAATCCTCCGATAAACGCGCCGATAATACCAACAACTATATTAGCCATTATGCCCATCTGCGCATTCGTACCAGCAATCATGGACGCAATCCATCCGGCAAGCCCGCCTATGACAATCCATGTGATAATTCCCATGACATGTTCCTCGTTTAGTAGTAATTCTACTATGTCACCCAGCATGCGCTATTGATATAAAATTCTTCACAATGCACTTATAGACCGGTACAATAGAGCTTCAATGCTTGAAATCTCTAACGAACAATTCGCTCAATTAATCGATGAAGCTTTGGACTCTTTGTCAAGCGAGCACATGCAGGCTGTAAAAAACGTGGCGATCGTATATGCAGACGAGCCCACGCTTGAGCAGCGCGAAGAGTTAAAGCTGCAATGCTACGAGACGCTATTCGGGCTATATGAAGGTGTGCCGCTGGCCCGGCGCCAAGGCGTTACTTCATACGGTCCGGACAAAATAACCATTTTTAAAAACCCTATGCTGGCTCACGTTAACACCCTTAGAGAACTAAAAGAAGAAATCCGTCATACGCTGTGGCACGAAATCGCCCACTATTTCGGCCTCAACCATGACCAAATCCACAACCTAGAAAAATAATTCCAAGGCCAGGCATTGGAATACGGAGAATGAGTATATAATTTAAACAGTAGGGCGTACTATTGATTTCCAGGGCTTACCTTGGGGTTATTTGTTTTCTAAAGAGGGGATTGCTATGGATAAACTAACAATCGCAGTTATTGCCGGCACGGTTCGCGAGGGGCGGCAGTCGATTAAGGCCGCCAAATGGGTGGCCGAGTTCGGCCGAAAACAAAAAAATGTCGAAATTATCTTTGTAGACCCCCAGGAATTCGCCATGCCGAGTGACGGCAACAACGCAGAAACCCGCAACAGCCGTTACGCCGAAATTACGGCCAATGCCGACGCCTTTTTAATTGTGACGCCGGAATACAACCACAGTTTTCCCGGTTCGCTTAAGCGTTTGCTTGACTCCGAATATGACAATTACTTTCATAAGCCTGTTGCTCTAGCCGGAGTAAGCAATGGCCCGTGGGGCGGCGTGCGCGCGTGCGAAGCGCTTTTGCCAGTTTGTCACAGATTGGGGTTGGTCAATATTCGTCCGGAGCTCTACTTTCCAAAAGTCCAGGAGCTGTTCGACAACCAAGGCATGCTTAAGCCGGAGTATACCGAACTGCATACCAGGGCGGCCCAAACGGCATATGACGAACTGATTTGGATGGCAAAAGCCCTAAAAGCTGCTCGCCAACCCTAGCGCTTTGCCAAAAACAAAGCTTATGTTTTACTAATTACATGTCTGGTTACAAAGGCCATATTGCCGGTGCGCTTGCCGTTAACGCGGTGTATTTGGCTAGTATCCGGTTATTGCCTGGCGAAATGCTGGAACGTTGGGATATTTCCTTGCAGGATTGGCAGCTTATGGTGGGTCTCTTCGTAATTGCCGTATTGTTCGGGCTGTTCCCGGATGTCGATACAAACTCTATTGGCCAAAATATTTTTTTCGGCATCGCGTTTATCGCCATGATTACACTCATTGTGGCTGGAAAGTTCGAGCCAGCCGCCTACCTGGGCTTGCTTGCTATGATGCCGATTATCGGCAAACACCGTGGCTGGACGCACCACAAACTGGCCATGTTTTTAGTGCCGTCGCCAATCATTCTGGTGCCTTATTTGCATAACCAGCATGTCTGGACACTCGGACTTCTTATATATGGCGCAGCTGTAGCAGGGTATTTTAGCCATTTATTACTTGATGGGCTGATCATCCGCAGTATTCGTTTCAAGAATTAGAAAAGGTTTGCGGTGGTAAGCTTGGATCGGTGCTTTATATTTTTATGTAACGAAGAGTTATGTTTCAGGAAGTGGCGTGATGTATTGTATCGGTTGGCAGCAGCAGAAGAAGCTGTAAGAGCATTCCCGCAGGCACTAGAAGTGTTGGACGGCGTGGAGCAAATGCCGGAAATGCCTCCTAGTGTCCATGGGGATAGTTCGGGTTGCCGAGGAACTGCAGGACTCCCCTGTGTTTTTGGAGCAAGTGGCAGCTCTTGGGCGATTTGTATTAAGCGAGGATTCTGTGCTGGATGACTTGCAGGAGAGGGCGATAGCCTTTAGTGACGGAGTTTATCCAACCGTAGAAGCGGCTATCGAGGCGGAAAAGGTACGTACTAATAGTGCTGTTCCGCTGGGCAAGACCGCGACTGCTCTTGCTCTTAGAGTATTGGGGGGGTTACTACCTATGGCGGCCTCCTGGCATTTTTGGAAAGTAAAGTGGCCGAGACTGAGCGCGGAGTACAGCCAGTAAGCCTTTATTTCGATAACCCTCGTTTTATTAGTGCGGTTATGGGCAAGAGGGATGCATCGAATTGAATTGTCGCTACAGCGGCGCTCTCATCCGGGGATTTGGCGGCCTCTTGGCCTGGCTGGGACGCGTGCGGCCATAATCAAGTGGGCACTGAACCGGCTCGCAGACCAGTCCGGAGTAGCACTGACGATGGGAGAGATTAGCGACAAGCTGGCGGAGTTATTGTCTGACTATAGGGCCGGCAGCGCAGTGCCGCGGGCAGTACGGAAATGGTGGAGGGAACAATTCAGAATAGGCGACAAGCCGTTGATTCAGGAAAAAGGGCGGCGCAGCAATTTTGGCTTTTTGGCTTAACCCGCGTTTTACGTTGATGGTACGTGAAGAATCTGAGCAAGAAATCGGAAAATAAATGTAAGAATTGGTATACTAAAGTAATATCATGAGACAACACCCACTCCATCCGCATTCGCCGTATCGTATTTTTGCGTTTTCCGTTTTGGGCACAGTTGGCGGTTTAGTGGGCGTGCTGCTTGGCATGGGCTGGGGCGCGGCTTTTGTGACGCTTATTTTAATTGCGGTTGAAATTGCCTTTAGCTTTGACAACGCTATCTTAAATGCCAAAATTCTGAGCAAAATGTCCCGTTTTTGGCAGGTGATGTTTTTGACCATCGGCGCGGCAATTGCCATTTTCGGCATGCGGCTGGTGTTTCCAATTTTGATTGTTGCTATTACTGCCAGCATGGGGTGGCAAGAGGTATTGGACCTAGCGCTCCACCATCCGCGCGAATACGCCGAAAAGCTGGAGGAGTCGCACGCCATGCTGTCGGCGTTCGGCGGCGCGTTTTTGCTGATGCTTGCCTTGCATTTTTTTGTTGACGATACGCGCAAAGTACTTTGGTATGCCCAGTTGGAACAGCGGATGCAGCGTTTGGCGACACATTGGGCGCCGCCTCTCCTTACTCTGCTGGCCCTTGGAGTGGTGTGGGCGCTACCTTTTAACCACCATAAAAGCGATACGCTTGTTGCTGGCGTGTTGGGAATTGTTACCTATGCGGCTATTCATGGGCTGACCGGCTATTTTGCGCGAGCGCAAGAGCGCAAAGCGAAGGGCGTCTTGGTGTATACAGGTATGGCTGGGTTTGTTAGTTTAATGTACCTGGAAGTCTTAGATGCTAGTTTTTCGTTCGACAGTGTACTGGGCGCATTTGCGGTTACCAAGGACGTGGTGCTTATTGCCTTGGGCTTGGGCGTCGGTGCGTTGTGGGTGCGTTCGCTCACTATTTTTATGGTGCGGCGGGGCACACTTAACAATTACCGGTATATAGACCATGGGGCACACTATACCATTGGTATTTTGGCTATTATTTTGCTGCTTAGCATCTTTATTACCATTCCCGAGGTTATTACGGGACTGGCCGGGGTAGGAGTGATCGTTGCCTCCATCCTCGCTTCGCGCCAGGCACTACAAGCGAAGCATAAATAATAGCTTGTATTTATAAAATAAGCCGCTAGGGAAGCCCTAAAATGCTATACTTTGCCTAATGACAAGGCCGCCTAAACATCCTGCCGACGACGAAATTTCCGAAGAGGAAATGATGCCTGAGGCCGAATTCCGTAAAGGATGGTTCGTATTATTTTTAGCTGGATTGGCGGGTTTGATTGGCGCGACAGCTTTTGTTATAGGCCGGGGGCTGGCTGGATGGGAGCTGAGCTTGTTCCGTTTTATAAATAATTGGCCTGACTCATTGCGGCCGTTTTTTCTGGCCGCCACTATTGTGCCGCATAGTCTATGGATTGGAGTTGCTGCGGTGGCAGTGACTTTTTTGCTTAAAATGTATCGTTTATCGTGGCAGCTTGCCGCAGGTATATTGGCCGCTGCCGCCGCTGTAACAATGGGCAAGCATTTTATCGACAGGTTGCGGCCCGAAGGGTTGGCGGACAACGTATACGTGCGTATACACGAAGCGGGCAATGGATTTCCGTCAGGTCACACGACGATTATAACGGTGGTTGTGCTAACGCTTTGGCCGTACTTGCCGCGCGGCTGGCGGTGGCTGGTCTTTTTGCTGATTCCGGCCATGGCGCTCTCGCGCGTGTATCTTGGCGTGCATTCGCCACTGGATGTCGTGGCTGGCTTTGCGCTAGGCGCGACAGTCGTTGCGGGTTTACGCGTACTGCCGGCGGCGGTACGTCATTTTTTCCGTTTTGATTAAAAGGTATAGTGTGCTTGTGGATAAATGCTTGTGCTTGAGTACGGCGGGGTATATATTGGTAATATGGAAGTGTGAGGCTTCCAATAAGACCTGGGGCCATCCCCCGGGTCTTTTTTTGCCCGACGCTCACACCGCAATCTGTCCAAGCCGTATTTTGCCCCTAAATTCCCGCCCTCACACATACAACTGTCTTTCTTCTCCATACTTTTGCAGTCAAAAGCAATGGAGAAGGAGACGATGGAAGGATGGGGGTGCGGAACGGATGGCCTGCCAGTTGCTATAGGGTGCTAATTGCTGTAGATTACGCTTAGGGTTTATTAAAGGAGTATCCGGCTTGTGGAAAATGATTTGCAGCAGCCACCGATGGACGATATAGAACAAGGACCGCCTGGACATTTGCATTCCTCGAAATTCGCCAAACCGCGTGCCAGGCGCGGAAAAAAATGGCTTCTAATCGGGCTAGCAGCCTTAATGCTTACCATAGTGGGCGTTGCACTGTTGTGGTGGTTTGGCTTGCGCACGCCTTCTGTACGGCCTGCAGCTAACGACTCTGCACAACAACAAATGCAGCCGGAATCGGAAAATTCGTCCCAGACTCCGCAAACAGATACATCGCCAGTTACTTTTAAAAGTTCGGTGCTTAACATTGAAATAGCCCACCGCAAAGACTGGAAACTCAAGGAATCTACGGATAAAACGCAGCTTACGCTAACCTCCCCGACAATTAGTTACGTTAAAAAAGACGGTACTGCCGCCCAAGGCGTATTTACTCTTAAGTTACGCAAAGGCGCGACCACGGCGATGAAAGCTAACGTTGAAAAGGCGGTGGCTGTGCGTGATTCCGAAGTTATAGGCTATGCCGCGCCAACCGAGAACCAGCGTCACTATACAAACATTTCTTTCGGCGGCACCACTGATGCATTCAATTTCTTTATAGTAACCGGCAGTACCACATTTAAAGCCGGCCAGCCATTTGCTTACGCCTTGATGCTCGGCGGCGACACATATCTTATTGCCGGTGGTTACGGAGCGGACACTGCAGATACCCTTGCCTTTGATCCGGTACCGAAAACAGCAATTGAAAGCGAAGCGTACAAACAAGCTGTCGATATCGTCGAATCCCTAAAGATTTACTAGATCACCTTTTTAATAACTTACGTATTGGCGCGATTCCGTGCTTTTTAAGCGACTTCCGGTTACAATAAGACCACTATGCTAACAGCGGTGATTGTTTTGGGGGTATTGTGCGCTGCGCTGCTTGTGGTGCTTGTTTCGCAAATGCGCGCAAAACCAGCCGATAGCCACACATCTCTCTTGTTAAAGCAGGATTTGTTGAAGCTAAGCGATGACATCACAAGGCTAAAAGACGGCATGCAGCACCAGTTGACCGAGCGGTTCGATAAAAATCAGGAGTTGATGCGCGAATCTATGCAGCGCCAGTTCTCTACCAGCAGCAAGCTAATTGTCGAAGTAACCGAGCGGCTAACGAAATTGGACGAAACAAATAAGCGCGTGGTTAATGTAGCTGACGAGCTTAAGACGTTGCAAAACGTGCTGCAGAACCCCAAGCAGCGCGGCGTGCTTGGTGAGTACTATTTAAACCAGGTGCTAGAAAACGTACTGCCGCCCGAACGATTCAAATTGCAGTTTAAAATTTGCAAGGACGGGGCCGGGCATGACCTAATTTGTGACGCCGTAATTATACTCGAAAAGGGCAAAATGCTGCCAGTTGATTCAAAATTCAGCCTCGAAAACTATAATCGTTTGCTTGAGGAGACAGACAAAACACAGCGTGACCTTTTGGCTAAAGCGTTCAAGGCCGATCTGAAAAACCGGATCGACGAAACCGCCAAGTATATCCGGCCGCGTGAGGGTACTATGGATTATGCCTTTATGTTTATCCCAAGTGAGGCAATTTATTATGACCTGCTCATTAACAAAGTCGGCACGACCAACATGTCGGCGCGTGATTTGATCGAATACGCCTTCCGCGAGAAAAAAGTGATTATTGTAAGCCCCACGACGTTTATGGCCTACCTGCAAACTGTGTTGCAAGGCTTGCGCGGGCTGCAAATAGAAGAACAAGCCAAAGAAATTCAACAGCGTGTGGGTGAGCTAGGACGGCATATCAATACCTACGAACAGCTTATGCAAAAGTTGGGCGGCAGTTTAGGTACTACGGTAAATCATTTTAATAATGCCCATAAAGAACTAAAAAAGGTTGACAAAGACGTGGTAAAAATCGCCCAAACTACTCCATCTGTCGAGCCGCTTTTAATTGATAAACCCGCCTTAGAAGAGTAAGTTTTATTTGCGTATTAAGGTAAACGTGTTTTAATAGACAGAGGTCGCAAAAAAAAATTTAATTGCTGTCCGCCGCCCCCTTGTCGCGCGCGAGCATCGGCTGTTACGTGAACATATACGTGAAGTTAATCATAATTTATCCGACCTTTCTGTAAAATGGAGGCGGCTTGGAGAAGCCGGCCTCACCTTAGTAGAGCGCGGCGAATATCAACGTTCTCTTGAAAAGTCGCAGAGTGCCTTGAAAGAGAAAGATCAGAACGAAGTGGCAAGGAGTTTAAATGCTGCTATTGCTAAGCTGCCTACAGAAACACAAAGCTTTAAAGTGCCTGTCAGTGGAGCAAAGTTTATGGGCAGCGGACGCTTTTTGAGCATAGCTTATCTGCTTGATTCAGAAGAATTATGCTAAGAGCGCGATAGGCTTACGCAGCTTATAGATAAGGAAAACGTAGTAAATGGCTTTTGGGATGCATTCGACCCGCACATATCAATCGCGACTATCGAGCAAGTGCACGCCGAAGACCGTGTGCTGGATGAGTTTGAACGCTTTATGTCTGAAGAGATGACGCTTTGGCCTGCCAAGGCAGACGCTGCATAAAGCCTTCTATGGTTTGTAAGTAGCGGCCGCGCCTAGGTTAAAGAACTCTTCGAGGGTTTGGATGTTTTGCTTATGCATCTCGGCTGCCAATTCGGTACCGACATACCGAAGGTGCCAGGGCTCATAGTCGTAACCCGTAATAGCTTCTTTGCCTTTAGGATAGCGGATAATGAAGCCGTACGCATGCGCGTGGGCGGCCAACCATTTGCCTTCGGTAAGGTCCCCAAAGCAGACTTCTACTTCACACTTGCGGCTTACTGGCTCGAGGTCGATTGCCAGGCCGGTTTGGTGTTCGCTGTGTCCAGGGCGGGCACTGGTGCGGTCGGCAACCGTTTGACCTTGGGTTTTGACATAGTTGTTGTAGAGATTTTTTTGGAAGCCATGCGAACGGTAGCCGCTGGCAAGCATAAGCCTAACGCCTTGTGTTTCTGCCTCCTTAGTTAGTTGTTCTAATGCGCTCACCGCATCACTACGGACAAGCATTTCCATAGAACCGGCAGCAAGACGCAGGGGCATAGCGGGGGTAACCAGCCCGGCAGGTTCATAACCAGCCGGATTTAGGGCGAGTTGTTTATTAATCACCACCCATACACTCGCGGGCTCATTCAGAGAATGTTTCTTTTTATTAAAATTCGATGAACTTTTACGGGTGGCGTTCGACATTAGCGTATGGTCATTGCCATTGTTGATTAGTAACAGGCCTAAAAGTAAAAGACCTACTATAGCCAGCACTAAAAACAAAGCAAGCACTAGGAGGCGCCGTGTTTTTTTGGGTTTAGGTGCGGGGCGAAGGCGGGACGGGCGGGAAGGATACACCGCCTAGCCTTTGCCTGTTTTTATAAGGTCGATAGTAAGTGCTGCCGTCCAACTGAAGGTTGGCGCGCCCAAGGGTTCGCCCGTAAGCGGATTAAAGTACTCGTAAAAGCCATGACGCTCCGCAAGTTCCAATGTGCTTTCGGCAAGGGCGGCAGCGTGATGTTTGTAGCCGTATCGCTCCAGCCCGTCAATAATAAGCCAATTAATGTTGAACCAGGTAGGCCCCTGCCAGTAGCGATTAGGATCAAACCAGGGTGAATTGGGCGGTGCGCTCGGCACCGGGTATGGCGGGCCGAATAGATGTTCGTTTTCGAGCATTTTAACGACTAGCGCGGCGCGTTCTTCACTGATACAGCCTGCATATAAGGGTAATAGGCTAGCTACGCTCGGCTCTTTTAATAACCGGTGGGTCACGAAATCGCGCGGGTAATACATTTCCGTATATGGGTCCCACAAATCATCAAATACTTTGGCGCTCAGCTCCATGCGTTTGACCAATTCCGACGGCACATCAGCCCGGATACTTTTGGCAATCTGAAGCAGGTGTGCGTTAGCGCGAATAAATATGCAGTTAAATGCTAGATCCTCAATGGCAAAGAGCGAGTGGTCAAGAATGTCGTTAATGTCGTATGCTTTGCGGCGCAAACGTCGCTGGGCGTCGAACAGGGCCAATGCTTCGATGGTGGTGAGTCGTTGGCCCTGCGGCGCGACACGCGTGTCACGGCGGAACCAACCTATAATCGTATCGAGTTTGGTTTTTTGTACTACGCGGACCCAACCGGGCAGCAGGTGGTTTTGCAATTCGCTCATCCATGGGGGTGTATTGTCAAGGCCGGTTTCCCAAGGGTGGATAAGAAGTACGAGACCTTCGCCGTGCGGATCGCGTTCCCGGTATAACCATTCGTGGTAGGCAAGCAAGTTTGGCCAGACCTGCCGGTACCAGCTTCGCCTCTCGGTAAGCGGCAGTTTTTCGCCGACGCGCACGATAGCTTCGGCCAGCATGGGCGGCTGGGTGATGCCGCTTGTTTTGGCCTTGTCCGGCGCGTAGGGACTGACCCAGCTGCGCCATATGTTTTGGTCGTGCCGGTACTGCCGGCCGCGGCTGAATATCATGTTGGGCACCATGCCGTTACTCCATTGGCCGCGCAGCAGGCTGAGTATCTCCATTTTGGCGCGTTCCACATCGTAATGCCGTTGGCCAATGGCGATAAAACAACTATCCCATAGCCATTGGTGCGGATACGGCTCAGCCGGGACAGTATATAGCCCCCGGTCATTCATTTTTAGTATTTCTTTGGCTTGCTCGAACAAATCGGGCTCGGTGCTCATGCTTATCAGTATAACGCACTCATGGACAACACGGCAGGTTATAAAAATAGATGTTGACTGTTCGTATTTTGTTGACGGGTAATCTAACGGTCTTTACAATTATATGGTAAGAGTGAGTGAGCATCCTAATTCTTTAGAGCGACACCCCCTTGCTGACATGCTGCAAGGGGCATCATATATTGTTCCGGCACAACATATTTTAGGTATTGGAGACATGCTTCCTTCCGCAGTGCAAGAGGCTGTTGCTAGCGAGATACCACCCGAAGACATGAGTTGGCAAGGTGTACCCGTTTGGCAAACCTCCTACAGGACAGCGCTCCGAGCAATTGCAACTGCCCGCAGGGAGGAGCGCAAAGCCGCCCTAGACCAAGCGCAATGCCAGGCAAAGACATTCAATCAAGCATGGCACGAAAAATATTTGTCCAAACCCTCCGAAGCTTTGACGCGCATTGTGGATAAACATGCGTTTCAATCTCAGGTGCGGGCAGACGAAGCTATCGCCGGCCGGCAACTGCGTCTGGCAGTATTCCGTGCTGCCCGCAATGTATTGCTTGCTAACGCTATTACTCGTCCTGACGAGATACCAAGTACGGTATGGGCGGATCGGGAAGGGCCCCGTGCGAATTTACAGCGCTATTTTAGCAGTGTGTTACGTTGGTTCGCCCTGTCGCCTCCGCGGCAGAACGAAAAAACCTCCATAGGACGCGAAGCGGCTCTGTCAAATACTCTGGTACTTATCGCGCCAACGGGCAGCGGTAAAACGATGGTCGGCGGAGACTACTTAGCGCGGGCAAGGGTGGGCGAGATGCATCGTGACGGCAGCCGCAGAAGAGCAGTATGGGTTACTATCTCTCAGGCATTAATAACAGACTGCTTGAATGAACAAAAGACGTTACAAAGGTGTTTGGGCGAGAACGTCGCCACAACAGCCATATGGGAAGGGAGCAAAGACACCGAAGCGGCTAGTGGCGATGTGGTATGCGTGACTATGCAGTCGCTCGAGGAGGCTTTGGACGAGGGGCTGCTTAACCCCGAGGACTTTGATACTTTGGTTTTTGACGAAGCGCACGTTACCTTGACGACGCGAATGGTCGAACTGCTTAAAAAATTCGATTGTCAAAAAATATTAATGACAGCAACTCCGTCCCGGAGCGAGCGCCGTAGCTTGATGCGCGACTATCATTTTGTCCGGCCGATGGGGAGGCGCGAGGCAGTAGAGCGGGGCTTGCTTAGCCCCCTCCGATCGCTTACACACTATGCGGAATCTATGGAGCATGCCGAACATCTTGCAGCATTAGCCGCAGTGCACTTATTCATCAAAAATGGCAAAAAGGCGTCCATATATTGTCAGCCGGGAAATAATAATGCCCAAGCAAGGCGCGTAGCAGATCTAATAAATGTCCGTTGCAAAGAGATGCTAGATAATTATGACGAAACGCTAAGCTACGCCGAAATGATTGGCAGCGCTCGTTCTGATAGCCCAGAGTCTATTGCCCGATTCGAACAGCAAGCGCATGGGGGCGTCCGAACCACATGCCAAATGTTAGGTATCGGATGGGACTACCCGGAGCTGGATGGTGCAATCTGGATTGGACCTCAAGGTGACCTGGTAGCCTTAGAGCAGGAGTCAGGGCGTCCCCTTCGGCCAAAGGCGGATGGTAGAGAAGCTATATTGGTGGAGATAACTACTCCTTTCAACCCGGAGGGAAAAGGTGGGCCTAGATACTGTATTGCGCAGACATTGGGACTGGAAAACATACTAGGAGCAGAGGTTGTTCTCCACTCTCTTTTGCCCAGGGACGCGCGGTTTAGTGAATCACCCGGCACCGCAGCAAGCGGCGGTTCGCTTGTGTCTGCCGGGGTGTCCGGTGGAGGTGCTGATTGGGGAAGTAGCAGCGGAGGAATAGATCTGCTGCCAGATTTACGGAATACGCTTATCGCGCCGGGGACTTCGATAATAGAAATCGTGATCGCGCCGGATAATCGTGAAAGGTATGTACCGCCGCCAGAATTTGCAACGACCGCGTCAAGCATTGCCCGCCAGTACAATCTGCCGCTTTCATATGTACATTATCACCTTGAAAGGCGACCCGGCATGCCGGATGTACGGTACAAGCTTATAAGGCGGCTGCCTTTTAGCCAGGATGCCGAAGGTATCCCTGGCTACGAGCGTTACTACCATTCCGAAGATCTGGCGGTGCGTTTGCAACGCCAGCCGATGCCTGCGGTTTCTGCCGAACAAATCTTTAGTAAGGCCGCTATCGCCAAGGCATTACATATCCCGGAAACCATGGTTAACGATGCAATAACTACATTAGAATTGCCTGCCCGTGCACAGGTGCGTGCTAGCAGAGCATACGGCGGTAGAGGGAGTAAGCCGGTGCCTCGTTATACTATGGAAGAGCTAACTAGGATCGCAGAATGGGTAGAGCGGGTGCCGGCTGCCGAGCCTGACGAGGTGATGTGCAAACAGGTAATAGAGCAGTACCCTTTTGCGGCAAACTATATAGATAAAACGGACCGGGTAAGAAAAAGACACCCAGCTTCAAGCGACAGGAAGGGTATCGACTATTTTATTTCTGCGGCAGTGTTCCAACGTGTCGAGGCAGAACATGTGCGCCGGACTCAGATGGGTTTAGTACCATTAAGAGATGTTGCCGGGCGAGCCGGAGTTACAATGCCGGTCCTTACGCGTGCTTTAACAGATAGCGAAAAGGCTGCTGCGAACGCAAATAGATTTACGCCTGCAGGTGATACGAAGCATATTCCCCATGTTTCTTCGGAAATGGCTGAAGCTATCATAAGAAGGGTGCGGCCGCGCGGTTTGAAACCGGACGAAGTGACGTTTATTGCCATGCTCGGTCGTATTGACGTCATTGAGAATACTTTGCGGCAATTCTTACAAGGGCGATCACTCCCAGGGTTTAGGACGCTTCCTGATTCTCCGCGCCCGGTTCGGGTTTTTCCTTTGTCGGTGCTTGCTGAAGCAGAGAAAAAGTATGGTATCAGAAATGCCCCTGCCGCTCGCAGTATTGACTACGATGCTATAGTAAACGACCCCCTCGCCGCCCGGCAAGTACAGCTAGAAATCCTGCGGATACCGGCTGCTCAATTGGACCCTTTACCAGAACTTCAAGCACCGTCATTGCCTGCGGATTCTGGTGACTCACCCACCATGGCTGTCGCGTCAGCCCCAGCGGCAGCTAGCTTGAAGGTGGTATTCGCGCCTCCTAGCTCTACGTCTGCGCACCAGGCAGCATCTCCACTTTCACCGCAGCCCGGACAGGGTGAATCTGGTCCTCTGGCTCCGGCTGGAGGCCGTTATGGTAGTGCAGGGCCTTGGGCTGTTATAGAAAGAGTCTATACCGAACTGCATTGCAGTCCTGCGGCGCTTTCAATACTACTGCAGGACGCACAGCTGTCATCAGAGGCACTGAAACATGAGGAAGAAAGATTAAGCGGAATACATGAAAGGGCAATGCCTTTATTGCACGCCCAAATACAAAAACTTCGCCTGGCGCAAGATAGGTGGGGAAGCTTGAGTACGCTTGCACATAGACTCGGTAGGCCGGTGCCGACCGTCGCGGAGCAGGTACGGGAGCGTTTTCGTTTGCAGCGCGGATTCGACTGGGCGCTTGCCCGCTCAACCCTGAACGGCATTGATATCTATTTCAACCCTAATCTCTATGGAAGAATATATAACGCTCTAAGATCATGGAGTTCTGTTCGCTAGAGGCGCAAGTATATGGCTGATGCCAGGTCAGATTACCTATAATTAGTAAACGAAAGCGGGAAGTCAAAGCCTTCACGGGATGTAAGAAGTTGTATAACGGCTTGCAGATCGTCCTTGTTGCCGCTTATAACGCGTACGGCGTCGCCCTGTATTTGGGTTTTGACCTTTGGGACGCTACTGCGTATAAAACCGGTTATCTTTTTGGCTTTTTCCTGGTCGAGGCCGTGCTTGAATGGCACCTCCTTGCTGGCCTTTAGGTTACTCTCGGTTATATCTTTTGAGGTATCGAGCACCTTTTGGGTCTGGCCGCGGGCGGCCAATTTTTTGCGTACGATATCCAGAATGGCATCGATCTGCCATTCACTATTGCCGATAATTTTTAATCCAGTTTTATCGCCATTCAGCCACTCCAAAGCAGCGGGCGTGCCTTTAAAGTCATACCGGTTTTGTATTTCCCGCACTGCCTGGTCGAAAACGTTGTTCATTTCCGCTTTGTCGTATTCGCTGACTATATCGAAAGAAAAGTTTGCCATCTTAGCCCGACTGTAACGGTATATCCTGCCTTTTTGCAACCTTTTTCTGTGGTCCTGTCAGGCGGTGTAATATTTTGTTGATGTCCGTATGTATGTTGTTTTGCTCTGCATGGGTGCTTTTGGCCAGTTCTATTGTTTCATTCAATTGCAGCTCGTGGCGGCAGGAAGCACCTTTGAGATCCTGTACCTCGTCATTTACATGGTTCACATCGGCGCTGATGTCCGTTACCCGTTCTTGCAGTTCAGCAATTTGCCGGTCGACCCGGCCAAAATTTTCGCTGGTCGCTTGCATAAAGTCATGTAAGTTTTGCAAACTGTCTTCGGTTCGGCGCTCCAGGATGCTCATCCGGTTGTCTAAGATGACTATCCGACTATCCATACTGTCAACTTTTCCAGCAAGCCCCTCCAGGGCTTTCATAAGGTCATGGTTCGTAACATTTGGCACGTTCATACTACCTCCATCATAACTCCATTGCCTGCTTTTTGCACGAGCATCATCCAGTAGGTTACCTAGGAAGTCAAGGGTTTAGAATGGCAATTATCCCCTCCCCCATAGAGTGCGTTACACACCGGGTTCCTTACGGAACTCGGGCTGCACGCTTGATCCTCTATGGTTCAAGGGGATAATTGCCTTTAGAATACCTCTGCTACCTCTGCTATAATCTACAATAATGAATTACCAAAATCCGCGTGTTGCTGCTGTTGCCGAACTTTTGCGAGCCCGCATGTCTAAACTGGACGACAAGGCCGATATAGTAAAAGCTGTTGAGCTGAAGGCTCTGTATACCGAAATTCCTACGCTGCCCCCAGCAGAACGGGGCGCGTTTGGCCAAGAGATTAATCAGCTAAAAAGCGAGCTTACCCAATTGGTGGCCGGACACCGGGAGCAAGCCGAAGCCTTGCCGCCAATCGATGTGACCGCGCCGTTCGATGTCAACACGCTTCCAACTAAACGGCCGAAGCTATTGGGCGCGGATTATGGCAGCCGGCACCCGTTAATGACCGAAGTAGCGGCCATAACCGATATTTTTTACCGTATGGGTTTTGTGATTGCCGAGTCGCGCCAGCTGGACAACGAGTACCATATGTTTACCAGCTTGAACTTTCCCGAAGGCCACCCGGCACGTGACGACTACGATACGTTTATGACGGTCGAAAAAGACAAAGGCGGCCACCCGTTCATTGCGCCCGCTCATACCTCGACCATGCAGAATCGTTTACTCCAAAAATATAGGTCTCATTTAGACGAAGGGCGGCCGATTGCCGCATTGGTACCAGACCGCGTATTCCGCAACGAAGATCTGGACGCCCGGCACGAACATACGTTTTACCAGCACGAAGGCATATATGTCGATAGGGGTATACATGCGGGTCATCTGATGGCCACGCTCAAAACATTTTTGCAAGAGTATTACCGGCAAGAGATCGAGATCAAAACGCAACCGTTTTATTTCCCGTTCACCGAACCCAGTTTCGAATTCGCGCTCTCATGCCCCTTCTGCAAAAAGAAGGGCTGCCAGGTGTGCAGTCATACCGGCTGGATTGAACTGCTTGGCTGTGGCATGATCCACCCGAATGTGCTTAGTATGGCTGGCATCGACCCGCAGACATATACCGGATTTGCATGGGGCGGTGGCATCGAGCGTTTGGTTATGATGAAATATGGTGTCGAAGACGTCCGGCACTTTGAGAGCGGGAAACTGGAATTTTTAAAGCAATTTGCATAAGGAGCAGGTATGGCTGGCCGATCGTACAAGCTGGAAAACTTAGAAACTTCAAAATTGTGGAAGCAAGCCATTAAGCTGGCCGAGCATGTCAAGCAGTTTGCAGAAGTATTGCCGCACCATGAAAATTTTAACCTGGCCGATCCTTTGTATCGTACTGCCACATTAGTGACATCAGATATCGCCATGGCGCTTGGTAGGGGCGGCAAGGAGGCTGCCTTTGATTACCGGTATGCGCGCGGCCATTTGTTTACCGTAAAAAGTTTGGTGCTTATGGCACAGCACTACGAATATGTGGCTGAGGTACGGCATATTTTGAACGAGGCGAACGGGTTGCTTAATATGGTTGACGCAAAGATTGTCGAGCTTGAAGATAGCAAGGCGAAAGAAGACTAGGTGTGTTTAAGGCAATGACTGATAGAACGATTTTTGATGAGATTATAGACAACAATATTCCAGCCTGGAAGGTGTGGGAGGATGATAACTATCTGGCCTTTCTAACTCCTTTTCCCAGCACGCCAGGGCTTACAATTGTGATTCCTAAGAAAAATCCAGGCGACTACGTGTTTAATATGGACGACAAAGCTTTGACAGGCCTGATGGTAGCGGCAAAAAAGGTCGCTAGGCTTTTAGAGAAGGCACTGGGCGTGCACCGCGTAGGGGTTGTTTTTGAGGGTACCGGTGTAGCGCATGTGCATGCCAAGCTGTATCCGTTGCATGGCGATGTAGCGGCTCAGACCGGCGTATGGAGCAAGCACCAAGAATTTTTCCCCCAGTATATCGGCTATATTACCACTGCTGAAGGGCCGCGTATGAGCGATGACGAGCTTGATGCTATTCAAAAGAAAATCCGGGAGACTGCCGCGTGAAAGTAAGTGTTAATGCTTTACGTTCTTTGAACGAACGCTACGGTTCGGCCGGCGACCCTGCCAAAGAGGGAGTTGACGAACTGGTGCGGAAAATTGGCGCTCAATTGGGGGCAGTCGAAGAAGTTGTATCCTTTGGTGACCGTTTTGAAGGGGTACTGATCGTAAAGGTCGTTTCCTGCGAGGCTCATCCGAATGCCGATCGCTTGCATATATGCAAAGTCGATGACGGCGGAAAAGCCGGGGATGCCGAGCGTGACGAGAGCGGTTTAGTACAGGTAGTATGCGGTGCGCTGAACGTGCGAGCCGGCATGTTGGCTGCATGGCTGCCGCCGGGTGCAACCGTACCAAGCACCTTTGGCGCCAAAGATCCTTTTGTGCTTGAGGCGCGCAGTTTGCGCGGTGTGGTCAGCAACGGCATGCTGGCAAGCCCGAAAGAGTTGGGATTGGGTGATAGCCACGAAGGTATTTTGGAGATTATACTTGACCCCGATGAGCATCTCGAACCAGGCGTAACCTTTGCCGACGCCTACCACTTGCACGGTGATGTCATTATCGACATGGAAAACAAAATGTTCACGCACCGGCCGGACTGCTTTGGGTGGTTGGGTATCGCACGCGAAATAGAGGGTATCCATCATCGTCCATATAAAAGCCCGGAATGGTATCGCATCGACCCGGAGTTTCCGGCGTCCGAAGCCGAGGAATTATCGCTTGAAGTAATAAATGACCTGCCTGATCTAGTGCCGCGTTTTACAGCTGTAACGTTGCGTGACGTACAAGTACGACAAAGCCCGGTGTGGTTGCAAGTTGAGCTAGTGCGAGCCGGCCTGAGGCCCATAAATAATATCGTAGATTATACCAATTACTTTATGTTGCTGACCGGTCAGCCCGTACATGCCTACGACTATGACAAAGTGGCGGCGCTTTCGGGCGGCAACAAAGCAAAGCTGATAGTTCGTTTTCCCCGCGAAGACGAAAAAATAACATTACTGAACGGCAAAGAGATCGAGCCCCGTCCTGACGCGATCGTGATTGCCACGGACACGCATTTGCTCGGTTTGGGTGGCGTCATGGGCGGTGCCGATACAGAAGTAGATGAAAATACCAAAAATATAATTATTGAGTGCGCCACTTTTGATATGTACGCCATACGCCGTACGGCAATGGCGCATGGTGTATTCACCGACGCGGTAGCTCGTTTTAATAAGGGCCAAAGCCCGCTGCAAAATAAGGCGGTTGCCACACGCCTTGTAGACGAAATTCGCCGTTTTGCCGCCGGCAAGGTTGCCAGTCCATTCATTGATATAAGGCATGTACCAGAAGAAGCAAGAGCGCGTGGCAATATTCACGCGCCAGTGCGCGTTACGGCCGGATTTGTTAACGACCGTTTGGGTTTTAATCTTTCGGCCGACGAAATGCGAACGCTCTTAACAAATGTAGAGTGTAGCGTTGAGCAGAATGGCGGCGATCTTACGGTAACTGCTCCATTTTGGCGTACCGACATTGCAATTCCGGAAGATGTAGTGGAAGAAATTGGCCGCCTGTATGGCTATGACCGTTTACCGCTGGTTCTTCCAAAGCGAGACCTGACGCCTTCGCCCAAAAATCCCATGCTCGAGCTGCAAAAACGCCTGCGGACCGCGCTGACTCATGCCGGCGCCAATGAACTGCTGACCTACACGTTCGTACATGGCGACTTGCTCGACAAGACCGGCCAGAACCGTGACCTGGCCTTTCGGCTTAGCAATGCCTTAAGTCCGGATTTGCAGTATTACCGCTTGAGCCTTACGCCCAGTTTGCTTGAAAAAAATCATTTGAACATCAAGGCCGGATACGACGAGTTTGTTCTATTTGAGATTGGTAAGGCCCATGCCAAACATGATGCCGAGGACGGCGACGGTTTGCCGAAAGAAACTCCCTTGCTGGCATTGGTTATGACTGCAAACGGCAAATCAGCCGCCGAACGCCAGGGCGCGCCGTTTTACGAAGCCCGCCGCTACCTTGATTTTTTGGCGCGCGAACTTGGCGTGACGCTTGCATACACGGCAGTAGATACCGAGCCGGATGCTCAACTGACAAAGCCATTCGACCCTGCAAGATCTGCCTTGGTTGGCGTGCAAGGCACGGACGTTACGCTTGGTATACTCGGAGAATATCGTCCTGCCGTACTGCAGAGGCTGAAGTTGCCGCGTTTTACAGCTGGCTTCGAAATAAGCCTTGAAGAACTACTAAAAGTTTCAAAAGCCGCCCGCCCTTACGTACAACTGCCGCGCTTCCCCAGAGTAGAACAAGATCTTTGCCTGAAAGTACCTGCTGCCACGCCGTATGCACGGGTATTCCAGTTCGTAGACGATACTATAAGCAAACAGTGTCCGGATGCGACATTTCACACGCTAGCTCCAGTAGATATATATCAGCGCCAGGACGATACCGTATATAAGCAAATTACCTTGCGCCTTTCTATTGCCAGCTACGAACGCACTTTGACTGACCACGAAGTAAACGCGCTTTTGGATACAGTGGCTTCTGCTGCCAAAGAACATCTGCATGCCGAACGTGTGTAATCTGCAGCAAGGTTGTTAGGTGGTTTCTAGGGGCAGGTTAAATAGTTGGGCATATTCCACAAAATTGGCGGCTACCTGGTGGGGTGGATATGCTGACTCTAGGAATTTTTCCTGTGGGTAACGGGTGGTAAGCGCGCAGACATATAGCCCGGCTTTACGGGCAGAGGCTATTCCATGCGGGTCGTCCTCGAATGCCGCCACTCGCGCTCTCACTTCTGCCGTGTCCGGTAAACCCAACGAAGCAAATGCACGCTCGAACGGCTGTTGATGCGGCTTTGGGTGGTCATAGTCGCCTCGTGCTGTAATGCGTCGCCTAGGGAAGAGAGGATTTAGCTTATACTTACCCAAAAACACTTGAATTTCTTCAAGCCGTGCGCCACTAGCGATAGCTTGGTAGCCGGCCAGACCGTTCCGCTCAAGCGTGTGGACAAATTGGGATGCGCCTGCCACTTCAACGCCGTGCGATAAAAGCAGTTCCATGTGCAACTCGGCTTTTAATGCAATAATTTTTTGCAGAACGTTGTGAGTTGGGTTGATAGCGGCTACATCCACAATGCCGTAGCGGTGCAGCAGGCGCCATATAGCGGCATCTACAGTATGCTCAGGAGCTTCTAGGAAGGCGCGTTCGTTTTCCTCTGGAGTTATTAAAGCCAAAGCCTCCAAGCCAGATTCTTGGCCGACCCGGTGAATAGCGGCCAGACGCGAGCGTTCATGCAGGTTAAACGGTATGCCATCGGCAGGCTGATTGTTTAATAATGTATCATCGACGTCGTAAATAACGCCGTGGAGTTGTTCGTATGTTACTGCTTTGTGCATGCACTCCAGTATATCAACCTTCTAGGCAGTTAAAATTACCACAGTACAATGCTAGTCTCATATATCATGGACGAGTATAATTGGGGGAACAACAGGAATGGAGGAGTCTATGGCGCGTTCGCGTGACCGAATTATAGCGTTGGTTATCGTAGTTATATTTTTTATTACATCATTCAGCGTAAGCTTTTTGGTAATCTGGCAGTTATATAAAGACAACAAGGAGGCAAAGACCGTGAACCAAGATACAAGCACCCCGGCAAACGATGCACAAAAAACAGGGGAAAAGCTGGAAGGCACTAAACTGGCGGGGTTTACGCCGGTTGATGTCGTGGCTGAAATGCAAATTACTGACTTGCAACCAGGCAACGGTGCCGAAGCAAAAGCTGGCGATACCGTTACCGTTGACTACACCGGCGCTGTCGCGGCTACCGGCACTATTTTCCAAAGTTCGCTCGACACTGGCCAGCCGGTTTCATTCCCCTTAGGCAACGTTATTAAAGGCTGGCAAGAAGGTATTCCCGGCATGAAGGCAGGAGGCAAACGCCGTCTGGTTATTCCAGCCGAAAAGGCGTATGGTGCCAACCCGCCCCAGGGTTCGAATATTCCTGCCGATGCCGCACTGGTGTTTGACGTAACCTTGCACTCTGTTGGCCAATAACGTAAAAAACACAATATGTAGTGTCTTGCTCCAAACATAAGCGCTATATATAATAATACCAAGACGAAAAACAAAATTCCTGGAGGGAACAATGGTCAAAAGCATCACTATCTTTACTACCAACACCTGCGCATATTGCGGCATGGTAAAAAAATGGCTCGGCGCCAAAGGTTTTGGTTACGAGGAGGTAAACCTGGACCAAAACCCGGAACGCCAGGCAGAAGCGTTGAGTTTGAGTGGCGCGTTGACAGTTCCGGTAACGGTTGTAACCAAGCAGGACGACAGCCAAGAAGTTATTGTCGGCTACAACCTTGCCAAGCTTGCTCCGGCCGTTGCCTCTGTGTAACGTACAATCGCCTTTGTAGAATCATTGATTAAAACGATTTATTCTAGTATTATATGTCATCAAACTTATAGAGGTGACATATGGCTGTTGAGACGCAACCAGAAGTTTTGGGTATAACGGATCCGGTTGCGGTGCGCTTAGACGCGCCGGTTGCTTGTATTTATCCTTTAAGTGATGGTACGCCCGATACTACTACATGGATAGGCCACGCCGATTATTTAGCAAGTCGCGCAGCGAACCAAATACCCACACAGGCAAACGGCGCAGCTGCTGTTCGCATGCTTCCGCAACCCGTAGAAACGACACGCTTTGAACGCACCGGATGGCTGATGCCTCGAAAATGGGCAGCAGCCCTGGCGCTTGGTGCTGCCCTGGTCGCCAATGCCAGCAGCATGGTGAGCTTACTAAAAGATGCGGGTGAAGCAGCTAAGGGTGCCTGGTACAATGTGACCCAATTGTGGGGTGGCGGCAAGCAACACATACTGCAAGAAAAGCAAGTTGTTACACCTGGCTCTGAGGTAAAAATGCATGCGGTATACGGGCCAATACACTCGGGACGCACCGCACCTGATGCTGCTGACGTTTCCGATCTGCTGGCAGTTATAAAGCAAGAGACAGACCAGGGTGAAGCGCGATGGATTACGCTGCAAGGCAAGGCATCGGCAGAATATGGCGGACCAGATTCACTGACTGTAGCCAATGAGCAGAACGAGAAGATTGCGGCCCGCCGCGCCCAAGCATTTAAAACTGATCTGCAAGCAGCTGCAGAGGGTGCCGGGATTGAGTTGCCGTCTATCCGCATCGAAGGCAGGGAAGATACTATGACCAGTGCCGAAGCAGCCGCTTTGACAGCCGCCATACAAAAATATGGCTACACTTTCCGCGATGCGATAGGTGTATACAAAAAAGCACCCCACCAATTGCCAGCTGCCTTACGGGCAACGCTTGACCAAGCTATTGGTTCGGAGCGTCATGTCGCTGCTACCGTAGCTGTCAGGCGGAATCCTGTTGTCCAGTCCATTTTTTCGTACAAGGAAATAGCAGAACTGCCGCCTGTCAACAAAAACCAACCCTACAACCCGCAGCTATGGCCGCTACTGGCGTTGGTGCCGGCGCTAATCCCGCGCGGTCATTTCGAACGGCGTACGGACGTTAGAAATGTACCTACTGTTATTGAGCATAACGTGCCGCCTCATGCCTGGGTAAAATTGTATCCCGAGGCGTTAACCGCGACTGGACAGCTGACTCCCGCAGCCTGGTTTTATACGCGCAAATACCAGATTTTGCTGCGCGACGACCGTGTGCATAGTGTGCTGCGCCATGACTATACGGACCGTAGCAGCGAACGCCAGACTTTGCGTATGATATTTATAGACCACGAACCCAGCGCCCGATTACAGAATGCCTATAGCGATCTGATGGCAAATATAAGCCGGAGTGACGCTGCAGATGGGAAAGTGCCAATAATCGCAGTCTACCCATCCAGAAAAAGGGGTCTTGCCGCCAGAAGGCCGGCCAGTCTTGGACTAGGGATTGATGAAGTATACGACCACGCAACTGCCGTAACCGTGCCCGTCCTCGGCATGACAGAATTGCACGCTCCAGACCGGCCAGAGGAGTTATATAGAACGCTGGCACGTTCTTTCTGCTATACGCCCAGTATTGTGAGTGCCGAAGCTCCAGACGACACGACCTATTCTTCTCTTTACGAAGATCCAGATCTCGGACCACTTGCGCTAGCTGCCCGCCGTACGCCGCTGTCGCCAGAAGACCGGCTTATTACGGTTTTGGTTAGCCAAACCGGGGCGGCATAGAGCAGTATGGTCGCACCCACTTAGTGCGGGCCCGACTTTTTGAAAACTAGATAATGGAAACGAACTTTTTAATAGTCTCTCCACCCAAGATTAAGCTTCAACCGGAGAAAAATTTACGAAAGTGTCAACTGTTAATAATTAATTTCTTGCAAGGTATCATCGGTTTTTAGTCCATGGTTCGGAAGGGGTTTGCCAAGTTTCCAGAGCATTTCAAAAAATTGACGCTGCGTGTTGGCAACTTCATTATTATAAGTCTCGCTACCAAATACTTCCCCATCCTTCCAGCCATAGTGGGCTACGACATTATCGTAGATCACCATAGACTGCGTAATGAGAAAGATTTTTTCGGATACATAGCGACCCTGCCAGTTGGTCAAGCGTACATTATCATGCTTTTGATACCATGCGCGTTGCATTTGCAAAAAATGATCGCCTACAATACTCCGAAAGATAATGTCGCGCTCATTGCAGCGCTCCGCCCACCGCGAAAAAAAAGAAGCTCTGACATACGTTTGCATATTGCCGAATAGTATTGAGAGATTTTCGCCGCTACCCCGTGTTTCGTTCCATAGCATCTGCTTTATACCTTCTTCGCCGCGATAGAACTGCACGTGCGTAAGCGTAGGATCTTGAGTGCTCCTGTCCAGTTTGGCTTGTAGCAGTTGTAGTTCTTCCTGCAAATCGCTGATTTCTTGTTGTCGCCTGGCAAATAAGATTTGCAGGTTGGCAATAGGTGCGGCTTTGTAGGTTCTGCGCTTATAGTGTTCTTCTATCTCGATCAGTTGTGAGGTGAGTAAGCCATCGAGTAAACGGTATAGTCGGGTGCGCTCCACGTTGGCATTACGAGACAGCTGCAAAAGACTTTGCGGGCCATATTCCCGGAGTGCCATATAAATATCGGCAGTCTCGGCGCTGAGACCCAACTTCGCAAAGTAAAGATAAAGGTGTGTTACAGCTTTCGACATACCAGAAAGTGTTATACAAGTATGCTCAACGAGTATACCGGGATCATTGGCATAAGTACACTGGCGAGGCACATATCTATAAGGAATTGTATATGGCTAACATACAACGTGTAAATGCCTGTGATGCACCGCTTGTCCAAACTCCACTTTAACTACTCGTAGGAATATGTCAAACCGTTGTGCGGCTTTGCCCAACCAATATCTAAGGCAAAGTTTGCCGAGCTACAGTATCTGCAGCAGGAGGAAAGAACCAATGACCCGGCAGCAAGAACCATCTATACACTCACTTCTAGAGGTCACATCCACAGCACCGGACGTTACAATTGATGCCGCCGAAAAGGTGCAATCTCTTGGCATTGCGGCTGAACGCACCATTTTACTCGGTAATGGCGCTCTGCAGTGTTATCAGGTGCACCGGCGGCAACCGAGCGATATTGACCTTATAGCCGAAAGAACTGTTTTTGATGAACTCTACAATGCTTACCCCGATACTGTAGAGCTACAGTATACTCGCGATCCGATTGACCGACCTGATTCGTCCAATCAGCCGCTACCACGTTTACTGCTTACGGCCCTTGACGGCACCCAATTCGACATCCTGACCACTTGGGGAGGCCGGGGGCATGCCGACTTGCTGCCAACCGCTACCTTTATACGAGGCGTAGCCTGCGCCGATCTCGGTACAATCATTACTTGGAAGCGACGTGCATACCGTCCGAAAGATATTGCTGATTTAGCTTATATAGAAAAGCAACTTTGCAATCAGCTCGTGCCTGCGGAGGCTGTAAGCAAGCATGAAGCCTGGCTGCGCGAAAGGCTGCCTGCCCGCCTGCGCTATGCGCAGCATCCGGCAATTAGAATGGCAGCTCAGGGGCGCTTTGCGCATGAAGTGTTATTTGGCAACCACAACCAGCTTGGCGAAACCGGGGCTAGGCGTAATATCCGTGGACTGCCGTTCTATAGGACCTTAGAGCATGTGGACGCACTCGCCGCCCATGCCATAGCTACCCATCACGCAGAACAGGGGGCGGTCACCGATGAGCAGCTACTTGCCCAAATTGCCGTCATTACCCATTGCACGCTTTACGGAGCGTCTGAGATAGGGTTCAGGCATGCTGCCCGAGTGGTACAAGGTTTGCTTCAGCAAGCTGGCGCCACCGACCAAGTGGTCATTGAAGCACAGCGGACAATTAGCGAAATTGCTCCGCTTATCCAGCCCGCCCGGCGAGTGTCTGGACCGGCTGCCCCGCTCAATCTTGTAAGTGCCGCTTTACTTGCCGAAGATATCGTCGGCCCTCGGGCGCCAGAGCACGCCTTTTACAGAGCTCTAGAAGAAGCATCACTGCAAGGGGCGTTCGGCACGGAATATATGAGGGAATTGGTTGCTTACTGCCAGTCAGGTGTTAGCGACGCATCCTTTGCCCCGATCACCACCGCCAAAGCGCTGCAATTTTTGGACGAACGAAGCGATTTCGGCTTGCGCCGCTGCGTAGCTGCAGCGTACGGACAAGTACTTGACATCTATCGCACTCTTCCTAGAGCCATTGCACGTGACACGCACGTTATACGCAACCGGGAACTTATCGCCGCACAAGCACAGAAGTTATTAGAAGGGACCATCACGCTTACAGCAATACAACAACAATGTACATCATATAACTAATTCCAAGGGGGATGGCTATGGAGTATCCACTAGCTGGTGCTGTTCAAGTACAAGAAAATTATTTGCCCGATAGGGGTAGTTATTTGACTGATGAAATTCCCTATGTTTTGAGTGACGTCTTAGCGGAGAGTAGGCAAAACATTTATATTGTCGGCGGCGCGGCAACCGGTAAGACCGAGCTCGCCCATCAGCTGGAACGACGCCTTCCCAATACCTATGCAATTGACATCGGCAAACTATTCCGCCTTGCTACCAAACACATTTTAGATACCAGCGAAGTTGACGGAGCGCTTTTGCAGGCCGCTCAAGAAGGAGGCAGAGCTGCAAGTGCTGCGTTAATCCAGACCGCAAATCGTAATAGCAGTATCGTAAGTACCCGGCTCAAGAACGTTGCCCTTACTCAGTGCGAAGGGCAAAATATGCTATCGCAAGACGGCGAACTAGCCGATATCTTGCTGATGGATCCGCGAATCGAGCCGGCCGTGTCACACGTTGCACAGTCAGCCCGAGTACGCCAAACGATCTGGAACTGGGTGCACCATACGGCCGGGCGCGCTAGTCGCATCATCCTGACTGGTCATAATTTGCACGAAACCGACACTACCGCCTACGACGTTTTGCCGCTTAGCGTGTCGCCGCAGGTTGCTCTGGAGCGATCGCGCAACCGTCCAACATACGTTGGCCAACCCGATAGTATGATTCTAGAAGCTATAGCAGCCCGCAACAAACGCGACGGCGTACCGGAAATGCTCGAAACCGTACGCTACTTGGGTATCGAGGCTATCGATACCGATACACGTACCGAATCTGAAGTTTGCATTGCAGCTCTCTGTTCACTCACTGCCCGCGCCAAAGAGAAGCGTACGCAGACAGCACGATACGCCGAACAGGCCATGCCCCGCGAGCAATTTGTATGGGAAATAAACGAGCCGGTTAGCGCAATCCGGACGGCCGCCGTTGATATATACGCCGAGGTTGCCAGTAGCGGCCGCTACGCCGGGGTTACCGAGTTCGATGTGGCTGTACAAACCATGATCCATCTTTGTGGCTATGACCCCGCCGAGGTGTGGCTGGGTGATCGGGGGGTACTGGACAATGTGCTGGATCTCGTTACCGGAGGAGAAACAGCTAAGGCAAACCAGCTCTTCAGCGAAGCTGTGGCTGAAGGACGGCTGTTTCCAAATAGAGAGCTTATCCGTACCCAAGCCCATTTGCATGCCAGCCGTCTGCAACAGCTCGTTGCAGGAAACAAGGCATTCCAGCTTGCGGACTGTAATGACCCGCACCGTTCAGCATTTCCGCATTCATCACCGGAATTGACTACTAAAAGGCGGAGCACATTCGTAGACGAAGCCGGCAATACCGCGGCGCGTGTGTATGAAAAACACACCGGCAAATCTATCTTCCTCCGCCGCATCGATGCCAAACTTAGCCGTGCCTGCGCCGAGAGTCTGCATTACCTCCATGCACCGCGCGATGACGAATATGCTGCATTTGCCGCCTTTGCTGAAGGTTCGGAAGTGCCGTTTGCATGGGTTTCCTACTCGCCTGTTGACCGCACCTATAAAAAAGAGTTACTTAGCCACATTGGAGCCGAGCCGCAGTGTATGCTCGAAATGACCCGCGCCTGGAATGCGCCCTGGGCTCCAAAAAATACTATGAGCACCTTATTTTCGCTTGCGCACAGCGAACTACAGCGCACTTGGAAGACCGATGCCTTATATCAGAGCAGGTCCCTCGCCGGTATTATAACCGCCATTAATCCGAACCTCGGTTTTCAGGCCTACGGTTTTAAGGGTGCGGGTTTTGGCGTTATCGGCCTAAAACCGGCAACCTTTACATATCTGCAGCAATCTGACGGCAATCTTACCTATATGCCACGACGCTCTATCGCGGATATGCTGGGCGTAAGCGACAAAGCCCTGGCCGGTCACCCGGCACTTGCCCATAGCAAATTTCCGCTCCTGCCAAGCTACGAATTAGCCGTGCTATTCAAGGGCACTGATCGTTACCAATACGCCGGGCCGCTCTATTCCATATCGAAACAAGCATATAGCACACAAGTGTAGACATAAACATATCAATCAACCGCTGGCTTGCTCTTTAGACCGCAGCCACAAACATCCTCGGCCGGCCGTTCCTGGCTGACGCTGTAGACTGGGTGTTTCGCTGGCAGAATATACGTTGCTTTAAAATAACTTTCGAGGAGTTGGGGAAGATCGATACTCGGGAGATTCGTGAGTTGCTGGATGAACAACCTAAAACTTTCTATACACTTCGCGTCTATGACCAACTTTAACCACTAAAATTACTAACTTTTCATCGTGTACCCGATAGATAATGCGATAGTCGGCATGTCTAATACGAAAAAGGTTCGAAGAACCCCGCAATTTTACTGAACCTTCTGGGTATGGGTTGGTTGCTAATGCACAAATTTTCGCAATAACACCTTTAAGTTGTGTTAATGGAAGTTTGCGAAGTTCTTTTTCGACCGACTTTTTGTATTCGATAGTATAGATGCTATCGGCCATAGATCTAAAGCAATCCTTCGGCTTTGAATTGCTTAACTAAATCATCGAAAGAGTGAGCAGACTCATGTTCGCGCTTTTCAGCATCTTCGATGTCCTCAAAGTCCTCGAGCACCTGATACTTAATAGCGTCCTCAACAAGCTGTGAAATGCTTTCATCGGTTTCTGCAGCCCGCATTTTGAGTGCTCGGAATAATTTATCATTGATTGTGATGGTTGTACGCATAGTATCTATCTCCTTGTTTACATATTATCATATATACATCAACGCATCGAGATGAAAGTATGACTTCTGTACTTCTGGTGGGGGCACCAGTCGCTTAAGATACCTTTCCTGAGCTGGAAAGGTTGACATGCAGGAGATTCGCGAACTCATCGATGAAGACTCGGAGGGCGCCGGCTATCCCCGTCGTTCTTCCAGCCAGCTAACAAGCTCTCCAATAACCAACTCAGAACCCTGTTGCAACAAGTTATTGCCAAAGCGCGTGCTGCGTCCTCCGCTCGCCTCATGGACTAAGCCTCGGGCAATCGTAATCGCGATTTTATTAATAGATGGGCGTTCGTGACCATTAAAATTGTACTCACCAATTTTTCGGCATATTTCGGCATACTTGATAACCAGAATACGATTTGTATCGTAACCCGGATGGTCCCCTAGCTTTTTGAACTTCACCTCAAGGGGGACTTTGCCGTTTTCTAGCAAATGAAAATCGGAGTTAAGCTCGGGGTCCTGTGTAGCGCCTTCCCGGCACGATGAGGGAAATGGTCCATAACCGGCTCTTGCCAGCAAGGCAGCAACACTGTTTTCGCCGAGTATACCAATATGTTTGCGGTCTAGCTCGCCGTCTGGCTTTAGGTCAGGGAGAAGTGAAAATAGCCTTCCGGTTGATTGGCCGAGTGCACGGAAGGCTACGGCGGCTATATCTCTAGCCGGTGCTTTGTCGCGCCGCATACGAAACACAGGGACGTACTGAAGCCAACGATAGGCGCGAATTCCCATGTCAGACCATGCATTAGCCTGGGTAGTTACCCGCTCAAACTGGGCCTCTGCCTGGGTAAATGCCTCGGCCGCTTCGGCTTCGTCAGGCGTGCATAATCCTACCTCAATCCATTCAGTTCCCAGCTCGACCTGCTTACTTAGGCGAGGCGTATCTTGGAGCGCCTCCACTTTTTCACGGAGCGCTCTCACGCACAGTTGCTCTGCCATCCTAAAAGGATCCTTGTTATGTGGCATAGAACGACAGGGTCGGCCTTCGAGTTCACAGGCTCTATTTATAGGACAGATGAATTGTTGCATGGCTATAAGGCAGGGTATTTCTGCGGAATTCTATAATACACGCAGACAAGGTATTTACTCAAATAGAGATCCAATTTGCACAGGTGTCCACTTATAAGAATCAATCCATTACAATACTGGCAGACTTGAACTAGCTTAAACGCGATTAACAGATGCCAATAATTTCATGGCAGGGGTTCGTGTTGGAGGATCGAACCTCTTCAAACGACAGCGCTATTGCGGCGAGTATTCGTGAAGTCCGGGCCTTGCTCGATGAATAATTATTTTGTAAGTAACAGTACCGTACTGCCGTCGGCCAGCGTGGGATCAACGCCAACTTCTTTCATAAGACCAAAGTCTCGCAAGGTCGTGGGCAAGGCCCAAATCACATCGTCCGCCGAAACAAGCTCAGATAATTCAAACCAGCGATGCATTTCGTGCTCTTCAGGATTGACAGTCACTGGCGTGCCTTCAGGCACGGTAGCCCTAAAAGTCTTCATATGTACTAAACCGTGCGGCATATGGATTTCGTGGATGCCAAGATGTTCGACAGCCTCAATTGTAATGCCAGTTTCCTCGAAGATCTCGCGCATGACAGTTGCAGTCGGATCTTCATCGGGCTCTTGTTTGCCACCAGGGACGCCCCACTTGCCTCCGCCAAAATCATCGGGATGGCGTTTAAGCAGTAGGAGACGCCCAAGTTCATCAAATACTAAACATCCAGCTACCTGGAGCGGCGTATCACCCATGCTTTCGAGTCGTTCTGTCATGGGGACATTGTACGCTGGGCAAAGATTCGCAACAACAAAAGTTCGGTCAATCTACCTCCCCCATCCGATAACCGAACCGCTTTACAGATACAAATTGACTAATAATTCATGGCAGGGGAGACAGGACTTGAACCTACTGCGTTCGGCGGTCGACAGCGTCGGCTAATTTGTAAATTCTGCGCATAACCCGCGGCGAAACCTCAAACGGGAAAACAATGCGATCCCTAAGTGGCCTGTGGGCGGTTTCGGCTCTTGCATCATCCAAGGCAGAAAACTGCTCCAGTATCTTTGCTAGCACATCCTTGCGTCCGCCGATGGCATGCCCGCCGGGAATAATAATTATGCGGTCTACGTCGGCAGCAGAGACTAGGTTTCTAAAGTAGTCTTTTAACCTAAAGATACCGTCGTGCAGGCCAATAACTAGTGTCACGCCTGGAGCGTCCTTTTTCTGACGCAATGAATGGAGCATCTGCGGAAGGTGCCCATGGCGCAAAGCCTTGGCGTCCTCGCGAAAGCCCGGGGCCTTAAGCTGCATGCGCATACTCTTAACCCGGCCAAGGCGGTCTGGATAACGGAAGTCATTTTTGGGTATAGGCTGATGCTTGCGTCTGGCAAACATATCCCTTGCCAACCGTCCAAGTATGAAACCTTTCTTTTTACCGCTTAGCCCGCCAGGGTACGCTAACACGATATTTCGAAATTTTTCCGGTGCCGCATACGCCGCGATAAGGCCATGTCCGGCGCTCTCGGACTGAAGCAGCGCATCCACCCGATCGACGTTCGGGCCTTCGGCACCTCGCTCCGCAATAACACCTAACAAGCTGGCCGCAGCTCGTATCTGCTGTTGAGGTACGATCATGCCTAACTCACCAAGCAGCGCCGCTTCTTTATCCGAGATATGCTCCAGCGCGTTTCCATCCTCTGATTGCTTGTTGCCCACCACAAACCGTCCATCAGGCTTTCGATCGCCAGTAAAATCCATATAGAATGCACTTCGGCCTTGACGGGCTATTTCCTCTATCGTAGGTCGCTCCTGTGCCCAGCCTGCGCCGTGCGCATAGTAAATCGGAGCAGATTTGGCACGCGCTTGCAGTGGAACTGCCTCAACAATTTCCACCTGGCCTCCAAAGCGTGAATCGTGCAGTACGGACCTGAATAGCTTCGCCCTTTCTACAGAGCGTTCGGCCGGCTGGCCTGTTTCTTCGGACTGTTTCACATCAAGAACTATATATGTTCACACTCAAAACACATAGGTCAACAGCCGCTATCTTCTAGAGAAGGTGCGCGCCGTTGTAAAAACCGCGTAGACAATTACATCAATCACAAAAGACCTCGTTGTTACGAGGTCTTTTACTCGGAGAGGGGGGTGACGGTCCGTAGTCCAGATCTTGGACGATGGAGAATTCGCAGTGCTTCTAGGTGAATTTTGCGGTAGGCATGTCAGTTCCGGCCACACACCTTGCAGCGGCTGCGGCGGCGATAGTAATACGCAAGAGACGCTACCCCAAGTGCAATACCCCAAAAGGGCCAGAGCCAGCCTGGCGATCCGGCGGCCCAGCCGGTTATGGTTGGCGGCGTGGCAGGCACAACTCGCAAGCCGAGATATCCCATGATTTCAATGCGCACCAAGGCAAGGGCACCGGTGGTGATAAGGATCGCTATTAGCCCGCCGATGAGGGCGGGTATGGTTATGGGAATACGGCGGCCGGCAAGAAGAGGGATCCAGCGGGGCCAAATGTCTCCCCACGGCCGGATGAGTCCGAGTGTGACGACTGAACCTCCGATCGCCAGTGACGCCAGGGCAGCTTCGCCAATGCGGGCTGTGAGTGGCTGCGTTAGAATATCTTGGTCGATGCCAAGCGGAATGCCCAGGGCCCATGCTAGCCGCGTGAGACCATAGGGCAGCGGTGCCAGAACGGCAATGTAGGTTGCGATGTGCCCCCAGCGGATTACATTGGAGACCGACTTGGCTGTTTGTTTGGTGCGGCCGCAGTTACTGCAGGCGCCCCGACTACGGCGCTGGTACCCGATCGCGGCTACGGCAAAACAGATTCCGCCCAGCATTAGGATAGCTTGGTTTAGGACGTACCAGTCGAGCTTTGCATATACGAAGAGCAGTGCGTAGGCGAAGTTTTGCAGCAGTCGGATGTCGGGTAGTACCAGCACGAGTGTGACGGTGATGAGCCAGGCGAGGGTGAGCGTAAGCCAACGCCAAAGCCGCTGATGGATTGGTCTGAGCATGGCAAGCGCAACCAATGCCCCGAGCAAGCAGCTACCGGCAAAGACTGGTCCGGCGACCCCGGGTTGGGCGGCGAATAGTACAGACCCCATGTCGGCGGCATCGTGGTCGGCCGGCCCGAAGGGGAAACCTGGAGCCCCCGCGTCCATCCAAGAGTCAGGCCGCCATATAGCACGGACCAAGTTAAGGCGGCGTAGGCTGACCAGCTAGGCCAGTGCCGCAGCCAAAGCCTTGCGAGGACATTGCTGTATGCTTGAGCATGTTTTGTCCTCACAAGCTATGCCCGCATCCAGTCGTCGCCAAATTTTAAACGGAGCGTTTCATGTAGTTCTTTTTCGGTAAATGATCGGATGGGGTCGCTGGTAACTAGATAGACTATGAGCTTCTGGCACACTAGTATTAATTGGACTTTATCTTCAGGGGCAATTTGACCCCTCGGCAAAAGCCTGGCCGTAACTTCTCGCATTGGCTCTAGGAGGGGGGGTCGATCCGGGAAGGGGCGGAGGCTAGGGATGATAGATAAACATTTACGTCAATAATATTGACGACGTCTTTGCGTGGCGCTGCATCATAGATGGTTGACTTGCGTGTAGCGCTGATGATGCCTGCGGTAACGGCAACGAGAGCCCAGCATAAGCTTGCTATGATCGACGCATAGCGTTTATTGATTTGCTGTTTAATGGAGAGGGCGAGGTAGCCGCCCACCAGGCCAAGCGGTATAATAAGCACGTTAAGGAAGTTTTGCAAGTCAAACATCATTTCAGGCAGAGGACCGGAGAGGCGAGGAAGCATAGTCAGCAGTAGGCCCCCGACAACCGCTAGACTGAGTGAATACAGAAGTTTCCGACTTGCCGGAGCCGCACCAATGAGATGGTTTAGCCTAACTAATCCCCAACACATGAGGGCAATGCCACTAGTAAAAAGCAGGTTGTTAATTAGATTCCATGCACCGCCTTCATCAACTAGATGTGTCAGGCTAAAGGCAGAGGAAAGAAGACTATTCAGAGCGACTAAACAAATGCCAGCGGAAATTAGATAATAGACTCTTTTAAAACCGGTCTGGAAGTGCTTAAGACCAGAGAGCGCTAGCAGAGCAGCACATAATTCCAGGCTGACGACCAGAAAACTTAATGCTAGGGAGGGGCCGATATCTGGCACGAAGCCAAGCAAAACAGTTGTAGCTGAAATGACGACTAGGTAGGCTAAAAATATGAAACGGTTTCGCCACATTAAGCGATTGCTTCTTACATGCTACCAGTATAACATTGCTTATGCTTGCCGCGAGGTGGGATTAGTGTGGCCTGGGTAATTAGAAGGGCGCTACTGAAGAGGACGTGACAAAGGTTGGGATCGAACTCTTGACAAAGGACTGGCTGTCGATTGTCGCCTCGAAAAATTCGAGAGACTTTAGAGGACTAGGGGTTATAATGGCAAGCATGAAGCCAGGAAGACCGGTTAATTACGCCTTTGTTGACAGTCAGAATCTGAATCTCGCGATTCGTAGTTTAGGCTGGAAGTTGGACTTCCGTAAAATGAGGATATATCTTCGGGACAAATATGGCGTCGAGAGAGCATATCTATTCATCGGTTATCTTCCTCAAAATACAGATCTATATGCGCACCTGCAAGAAGCCGGCTTTATTTGTATTTTCCGCCCAACACTTGCATACAAGGACGGTACGACGAAAGGTAACTGTGATGCTGAGCTGGTACTGCAGGCAATGATTGATTTTAATAACTACGACAAGGCGGTCATTGTTTCCGGTGACGGTGATTTCCAATGTCTTGCGAAGTACTTACATGAACAAGGTAAATTGGGCGTGTTACTTGTTCCAGACCAAAAGAAATTTTCGGCTCTTCTGAAATTCGACATCTTCAAGCCGTACCATCGTTTCGTTAATGATCTCCGCAAGAAGCTTGAATATTTGCCCAAAAAGAAGAACCCCCGCAAGGATGAAGCCTTGAAGGGGAAATCTTCTATTGGTGATAAGTAAATCTTAACAAAAAGGGTAGCTTGGGTCAATACCCAAGTCGGCAAACTACCTCTGTTACGATTCAAGCCAAATACTAGAAGTATTTGTGATCTTCTTGCTTTAGCAGGGTTCGTAGGCAACTGCCGAACTTTAGCGACGGGAATCAGTCTGAATCCTTACCCTATAATACCTATGTGTTTCGATGCTAACGGTGACTAAGCACATTGAAAGAGATGGTCTCTATACCACCGGAGCGAAACACGAGGGGAGTGAACATCATATGATACAACCCGAAACTGCCAGTTATCGCACCTCGCGGTTGCTCACAGGAGTCATGCTTGCGTTTTTTTGTATGACGGGCTGTGGCGAGCAGGATCAAGTTGACATCCGCAAAATCGTTGCCACTATGCCAGAAAAACTACCGGCAGCAGTCAACGCCGCCATAGGCGCAGTTGCTTTACATGAAGTGGTTACACCATCAGTAGATCCCCGGGAACGTGAGGGTATAGGTACGGCCGTACATATTGGTAATGGGGATATGCTCACCGCTCGGCATACAGTAGCGTACTGGAGTGGTCCTCGTATTGCCTGCGGGGATGTATGGCTTAGTATACTGGCCGGAGAGAAACTTTTTCAGGATGTAACCGACAAAGCCGACAGTATAAGTACGCCGGTTCAGTCAGTGTATGATTCGGCCATTATCCACTTCGGCAGTGACTCACGTGCCGCAAGCCTACCGTCCGTGCGAGTAGCTGGCTCAACGATTTTCAGGCCCGGTCAAACTATGTACACGGCAGGTTACCCTACGCCGCGCGATCCTAGATCTTCTGCGCCCAACCATCGCTTACCCGTAAAAATGGGTGTTGTGGTACTGGGACCTGACTCCTTGCAAAGCAACTCAATACTAGCGTTTACCGGATTAAGGAGCTTCGAGCGGCCGCCCGGTGACATCGTTGGGGGCCCTGGGCTCAGTGGTGCGCCAGTTTTTAACGCAGAAGGCGAAGTAACTGCAACGGTGAGCGGGGATACGGACTTAAGTGTTAAGGATAGTGAGCGAGTGGCGAAGATTACTATTAAGGGTGCGCCGCCCACGGTTAAGGTTATTCGGATTACCCCAATAAGTCAGGATAGTTTAGACACGCTATCGCATACTGAACAAATAAACCCATGTGATCGGTAACAGGCGATTAGCTTAATACCGGTAATTCCCAATATAATTCCTTCTACGACTTACAACGGGCTGCTATGGTAGCCAAAGTAGCTTCCAAAGCGGCGTGTAGGCTCGGGTAGAGATCGGCGTTGGAGTACTGTAGCCTCGGCCGCGAATGCCAGAGCCAAGTTTGCCAAATCCTACGGGGCGCGCACCTGCCGATGGGGAGACTGATTACCTTAAGTCGAGCAGTTTTTTGTAGAGTTTTTTGTCAATTTCTACTTTGCCGGATGTAAGCACGGCTTGCCGTTTACCTTCCTCGATTTCGCCCGGTAAGAGTATTTCCGGTGTACCGGGCAGCTTCTTAGTCTTTTTAATCCGTGTGAGCAGAGTGGTGGTTTGCGCCTTTAGGGCATTGGTTCCCCCTAATATCTCCGGATTGATAGCTAGTACTAAGTGGCCGCGTACATTGTCGGCTGTACCATCGCTGCCGGCCAATGGTCCGGCAAGGAGTTGTATTATTACCGACAAATGACTGCCCTTGTAGCCGCCGAAAGGACGCATGGCTCCTTGGAGGGCGCTTAAAGGGTCGGTAGTGGGGTAGCCGTTTTTGTCATAGGCGGCCTGCTCTGGCAGCGGTTTTTGGGCGTTTACCAGGGATTGAACGCTAGGAAATGCTAAAACGGCAGTGTCCATGTCGAGTACCAAAGGCTCGGCGGCAGTGGGTATGGCGACGGCAAGCGGGTTGGCGCCTAGTATGCGTTTGTAGCTGCCAGCGGGCGCTACCATGGGCGGGGTGGTTGCCATAACTATGCCTACCAAGCCAGCCGAAGCGATTTTATACGGATAATAACCTAACGCGCCCGAAGCTGCGCTTGTATGATGTACCGCGATAACCGCTATGCCACATTGCCGAGCTTTTTCTATGGCGATATCGCTAGCTTTGCTGACAGCTAGCATGGCATGCGCGCTATGGGCATGGATAAATGCTGTGGCCGGTGTTTCTTTTTGTATTTCCAGCCTTGTCTTGGAGGCTTTCTTTGCCGAGCCGCTTAGGAATAGCTCGGCAATGCCCCGGCTGCTGCCTCGCACTTGCGCATACAGCAGTACTGCCTGCATGGTTGCTGCTTCTTGCCGGTTATATCCTAATCGCAGTAGGGCTTGGGTAGCTGCTTGCTCAAGCTCTGTAAGGGGTAGCTTCATATGTCTCCTTGGTGGGCTCAAATCGTACCGGCGGTGCGGTTAGGGGCGGGCGAAGGCGGGGTAGGGCCAAAGCAAGGTAGGCTGCATGCGTGTCGAACAGGTCCAGGCCGGCTGCTGCAGATTGGGATACCCATCGTACCTTGTCGGCATCGTCGCCAGCCGAGAGCAATGCGGCATGCAATGCATTAGGGCTGGAATGAAAAAGCACGACCGTAACTTCCGCCCATGCATGGAGGGTATCGCGGCTACGCAGGGGCAAACCGTGCCACACTATTTCTGAATTGCTCGCGCTAATGTCCAGCCCGCTTTCTTCGTACAGTTCCCGGCGCGCAGCCGCTTCTGCTGAAGCGTCGGTAGAGTCTATGAATCCGCCAGGCAAGCCCCATTTGCCGCTGTTTTTTTGGTGGATAAGTAGGAATTCCGGCGTTTTGCCGTTCCATCGGTACACTATGGAGTCGACCATGGGGTTGGGACCGTAGCGATAGAATAACCCGATACCTGTAGGTAAACCGATCCTGGGATCGCCGAGTAGCTGGCGCCAATGGGGATGTAAGGGGCGGCCTAGTTGGTCGGTTGCCAGACCTTTTTTACGCCAAGCTGCGCTGTCGCCGGGCTGGGCCTGGGTAGTGTGCGGACCCAGGACTTCAACGTCTAGTAATTTTCGATGGACGCCATGCCGGTTGGGATGGTCTGTAATATGCCACGGGCCATCTGGAACGGTCACGGACCCGTTGCTGACCTGTACGCCAGGCACATGCAAAAATAGACGCTGGTAGGCGGGCGGATATCCAGGCAGATGTACACCAGCCAGTCGCTTGGCAATGTCACTGATGTGGGATTGTGATAAAGGCGGGTACTGCGTACTGCCTGCCGGTACTCCTTGCAAGGCAGGCAGGTCGTAGAGTTTAGGAAACCGCGATTCAACGCATAGCACAGGCACACCTACGGCTTCTATATGGTTGGCTATCATCGGCCAATCTTCTAAAAATAAAACTGGCTCCAGCCCCTGGGTACGCAACGACTCCAGGTACTTTATTTTATAGTCATGCTTCCTAAGTCGGGCGTCTTTAGGTTTTCGCAAATGCAGTTCGTCGCAAGGAATTTTATATTTTTTAAGCCAAGCAACGGTCGCCTCGCGGGCTATTTCTTCTCTGCCGGAGACGATGTAGATACCATATTGTTTTGCAAGAGCTTCAAGGGCGACAATCGTCCCACGCAAGGGCGGATCGTTAGCGCAGGCCAGATGGTAGTCGGTCCAGGTGTGGGTTTTATCGAGTTGCGGAGTGAGGTAATGGCGGTAGCCGTCGTTACATACCGTCCCATCCAGGTCAACACAAACAATTTTTGTAGCATGTTTCATGGGCGCAACGCATACCTTTGGTTTACGCATAACACCGGTACGCCCGTAGCAGTCTCTATATAATCGGCAATATACCCTTCGTCTTCAATAAATAGGACAGGCCTTAGGTCTTGCTTTATAAGCTGCTGGATATAGCGGCTCTTGTATACCTCGTTCTTGACCGGTCTGTCGTGGAACTCGTATAGCCGCAATGCATCATAAGGTATGCTGTGGGCTTTTAACCACCTCTCAGTGACTTCCCGCATTTCTACAAACCTGTCGGATACAAAATGGATTTGATGCGATAAGCGCAAGGCTTGCAAAAGCAGTACGGTACTCGCTAACGGGGTGTCGTACATACACGCTTGATGGAAAGTTCGCCAATGGTGGTGCGCCGATCCTTTGGGTGGCTTTAAGTGCTGCCGGGACAGATCATCCGAGACGGTGCCATCCAAATCGACACAAACGACAGTGGTTTTGTTCATGGCTAGAGACGCTTCCCAACGTGTCCTACGAGGTCAACTAAGCGATGGGAATAACCCCACTCGTTATCGTGCCAACCCGCCACTCGTATCTGACAGTTGATCGCTTGAGTTAAGCTCGGATCAAAAATACATGAGGCTTGGTCTGAGATTATATCAGAGGATACAATAGGATCCTTCGTATAATCCAAATATGGTTTAAGCCGACCAGCTGCAGATGCCTGATACATAGCCGCGTTCACTGCTTCTACGCTGACCGGCCGTTCAATAAGAGCAGTCAGATCGACAAGCGACCCGATCTGTACGGGTACGCGCAAGGTGTAATCTTGCAGAATGCCACGCATTTCGGGCATTACCTGGGCTACAGCTTCTGACAAACCAGGATTGTGCGGTACCATGTTAGTCCCGCCCGCTCTTGCCAGCCGTAAATCGTTCCTGTAGGTATCGTGCGTGGCTTGCAGCCTAGACAGGGCGTGGACGTTGGTAATAAGACCTGAGGTAATACCGCCAAAAGCATCCTCCAGTACTTTGATCATCATGGCGAGACAGTTCGCCGTGCAGGAGGCGTTAGAGATTACGTGATGCTTTTCGGGATCGTAATGGTCCTCGTTAATTCCCATGATAAAAGCAGCATCAGCCGCTGGTGCAGGTGACGATATAACTACCTTTTTTGCCCCGCTCTCCAAGTGTTGCCGCGCAACTTTATCAAGCGAGCCGGTAGATTCGAGAACAATATCCACACCCACCTCGCCCCATGGTAACTTTATGGGATCTTGTTCGCTAAATAGTTTAATAACTTTATCCCCGATGCGAATACTATCACCCTCCAGCCGAACTTTTTCCGGCAGTTTACCCCTGAGACTATCGTACTGCAACAGGTGTACAATGGCTTCTTTGTTGCCTAAGTCGTTTATGGCAACAACTTCCAGTCCTTTGGCTAGAGCTGCTCTAAAAAAACTGCGCCCAATGCGCCCAAGACCGTTAATTCCAACACTGATTGGCATGACGAAGTCCTTTCTGCTAATAGCCACCCTTACCCCCGTATATAGGCGGGAGGATAATTATTCAGCTGTAACCTAGATCTTAATAATAGTCCTATCTAAAAAGTCAATCAAGTATCTTACACGCATAAATCGGAACATATGCTAAACGTTTACCCCGGGATGCAATACAAGCAGGCGTAAGTATAGCTACCCCTACTATCTTACTAAGCTGACACTATCCGAAGGTCTGAAATATATCTCTCTGCCGCCAAAGTATTATTAGGGATAAGTAAGGTTATTAGTCTTGAGACTTCTTTGTTTTATTCAACTTCTTCTAGTCTGCTGCATGGGCTCGATGAGGTACACTTCGCACATGATAAAAGCGATCTTGCTTGGCTTTGTTGTGCTTCTTTTTAGCAGTTGCACAAAACAATTCATCTTGTATAATAACAAGCAAGTTTTTTAGAGTATGTTAGAGACTGCTTTTAACACACAAAACTTACCTGCGGTAAATCATGTTTTCGGCATGCGGCGAAGCATGCATCACCCTGTTATTAAGCAAGTTGTTGGTTGGTACGAAGAGGCTGGCGTGCAAGCGTCTCATGTGAACGATGCCTATCATGGTCATCTGTCGGTGCTTTTTGAGCAGACGGGACGTAATTATAGTGTGGACGATGTACTGAAGAAATCGGAAGGCAGTTCTGTAGCTATAGTAAGCTACGAAGACTTGCCTTACTACCGTCGTCATGAAGCTGCCGCTTATGCCTTGCCCTCAACTAAGGATGTGGTAGTGGTGCGTGACTGGTTTAATCTAGTTGCAAGCAGATTGCTTATGGACGCTCAGGCCAACGGCAGGCCGAGATACGCTCTCCTTGATATGCTGCCGTGGGAAGGGACAGCCGAACTATGGGATGAGTACAGCCGACTGCTGGCAAACCCCGGATCTTCTTCGCTCCTTGTTGTCAATACTAACAAATGGTTTGTTAACGAGGATTACCGGCGTGAGCTGGCAAATCAAGCGTGTCTGCCCCATACCGATAAATATAAAGAACGCGTTACCATGCATGGCGACGGCAGTTCTTTTGATGGCTTAGAGAAGGATGGCGCGGCCCATACTATGGGCGTACTTACACGCTGGCAGGATTTGCCTCTGGCACTTTTGCCAGATTATAGGAAAGTCATCCACGCATTTCCGGACCTTGCCGCACGGAATCAGGAGCTTTTCGGGTTAAGCATTGATACGGTTCTGGGAGATCTGGCGTTGCGGAACACGAGTTCAGATGCGGACTTTTTATGAAGCTAGGTGCAGGTTTTTTTGATTTAGATCAGACTTTGATTGATCGGCAAGGCGTTCCATATGAAGGTGTGGAGGGGGTACTTCAAGCAATTCATAAAACTATTCTTACTGGCCGACGTTACCCCTCGCTACGCACCGTTTTAGACCAGTATCCCTCGCTGCATATAACCCAGGGCATGCCTGTTGCTGTTGAAAATGGCGGGCGTATTATGGATTGGTCAGGACGCCGAAACATCCTTTTTTATCCGCTTTCCGACGATGAGCTGACCGCCACCTTTGGTTACCTGGCTTCACTTGACAGTATTCGCTATGTCTCCTTCCAGCCGGAGGACCCTCAGTCTCCTATTAATGTGTGGGTTCCAGACTCCAAAGCAGCAGAGTCCCTGCCTACCTTCCCGAGCCAGACCCGCACCTTTACCGATAGTCTGCATGGACTTTTTGCAATAATACGGGAAGCTCGCACTGCCATGATTACGTGTTCTTCGCATTTTCTGCGTAGTGACATTGTGCCCGCTGGAGTTACGAGCTATGGCTGGAATAAGGTGTTACATGTCGTTGCTAGGTCTGTCAATAAAGGTACTGCTGCTCAACAGATTGCCGATACAATCGAAATTGATCTAGGAACGGTGCTCGCGGCCGGCAATGACAAAAATGATACCCCGATGCTTACCCTTAGAGGTTTGGGCTGCCCTGTTTTGGTAGGTAACGCCATGGGGGATGAGGCCGCGCATCTTCCTTCAACGGTTCATCGGTTACCCGACGCGAGGACACTGGCGGAATTTGTGAGCGCGCGGGTAACCTTCGGATAGCTTAATCCAGAACGATGCTGGCTGCGTAGGGAAAACTAGGTTGGATTTTCATAAGAAGGCGGTAGCGCCTGTTTGGCTGTAGCCAGTGTAGGCCAGATTTTCGCTGTCGGCAGAGGTACATCCATGCCTACTAATGATGTCTTTGCCGTGTACTCTATTGCTGCCGTTTTCCACAAGTATTCGTATAAGAACATATATGTCCGGCAAGTCAGTTGGAGATTAGGGGGCAATTGCGTAAAGGCCTCAGAGTCGACGTGTTTCCCAAAGCTTTTTTTTCGGATATTGCTGTATTCCGGGAAGAGCAAATCCAACCGGTGGCCTTCGTATTCTTTACGTCGTTGACTGAAGAAAAAGTCTCTTAGGCTGGCAAGAGGTTGGAAATACACAACCGCCCCCTCGGCTTGTACGATTGCCTTTTCGCCGTATTCAGCAAGCGTGGCGCGGGAGAGGTATGAGTCGTCTATCATCGGTCCGGTGCCGAGATGTAAAAAATTCCAAAGGCGCGGATCGATATCTGACCGTTGTACATCAGGAGAGATAAATGGCACGTCATAGTTCCGGATGCAAAACGCCCGGCCGTTAAAATGTTTGCCTCTTCTCACCACGTCCGGATGGTAATCGGCAAAATTATAACAGAGATTACGGAAGGAAGGGTTACGATAGTCGATAGGCACGGCACGAGCCCAGGTAATACGTGCCTCAGGAGATTGCTGCATGGCGTCAACGAGGGCTTTCAGGCAAAATCTATCAAGCCGAGTATCTGCAGACAAGAATAACATGCTATTGCTATCGGAGCGCCGAGCTTCGTATAGGGTGCGCTCGCTATTTATTTGTCCCACAGGTGTTCTAAGCAAACGAAAATCAATAGGCCTTGGAAGATCATTGTACTGACCTATGTAGCGGGCGGCTACCGCTTCGGTTCTGTCGGTGCTGCCGTTAATGCCGACTAAAACCTCGATGCCTGTTGTGAGCGGAAAATAGGTGGAGGCCTCTGCAACTGAATGCAGCATTGGCGCTATAGTTCTTTCCTCGTTGCGCGCGGCAATGCCGATACTGATCATTGAAGGGAAGGTGTTCATGGTAGTCTCCGAAGTGCTATTAGAAGTATCTAGAGTATAAGTAGTACGATGTCGGCTATATTATGTTGTCATAAGTAAGGCTTGGCATATTATATGATAACGCTATTTTTTAACATAATACGAACGTATTAAAAATGTGCAGGAATTATACTATCCGGTCCTCCCCATCTCGCTCGGGTTGCATACACGGCGTCAATAGCCTTTTGGCGGGCTGTTGTCGGGTCAAAGCCTAAACCTTCATACCACCCTGGCAGCCTTACGAGCAAACTCCTCTCATTACCGAAAACGGCTTCGTAAATATGCTGGTCTCGTTCCGCGGTAGTGATATCGCGCAGCGTGGAGTAGTCGACTTCTCGGTAACTTTCGTATTGTTGGACGCGTCTACCCCATAGTTTACCCTCTTTTATTTGCCCCGCGGCCAATTTAAAATATGGACCCCGCGGCGAACTCCTAATTATAGTTTCTTCAACGTTGGCCCGAGCAGGATGAGTAAAGTAAGGTTGGCCGTAAATGCGGTTCAAAAGCTTAATGGTATCTCCGGCCCCATATCCGTCCACGGCCATCAAAGCGCGCGCACTTACCAGGTGGCCAAGATCAAAGCACCTTCCTGCCAATCGGGCGGTTGCCTCGATCCAACCCACGACGCTAGCCATATTAGGAAACAAAAGCTTGCCCCAGCCGTCATAGAGCGGGTAGTGCTCTGCAAAGGTGGTAACAGCTGCTGTTGGAAACGGCCGAGGCTTGGTAAAGTCTGCATGCAAGCGCGAAAAGTAAGCCGGGCTGAGGCTGATATCGGCATCATGGGACATATAGCCGACATCACCCATCGATATGCTGCCTCTCAGGCAAGCTGCAAGCGCGGCTCTGGCTATAGTATTGCGAAAGGGCGGCATCCCCGTGGAGTTGATCCGGCTCTCGAATTCAAAGTAGGCAATGGGTACCTGTTCGCCATATAATTTGATAAATCTTCTAACGGTATCGACTGTTCTGCCGACCGCTTTTGGGTCGGCATTAGGAGGATAGTTACAACCGACGATGATTTTACGGACAGGGCCCTCGTCTTTATCCGTATACTGGCAAAGGGCGGAGCCGATATACTGATGCTCCTGGGCTGCTGCCACTGCGGACCCCACTATTTGAACAGGCTCACGGATCGCTCTAAAAGCCGGCGAAGCCGTGCGGGCAATTTGTTTGCAGGCCTCCAAAGTAAGCGAGGGGTCGTTATTTTCATCCTCGAGCGCTACGAATCGTTCCACTTCTTCGCCAAGTGGATTCCGTGCGTTAAGGAGTGTGGCTCCCACCGGCCAATGCTCGTATATTACCATTGTAGCTTCTTTATAAACCTCTATTTTTAACGCAGACACTGACGGCGGTATTAGGGAACATCGAATCTTTTGCGAGAAGTCAATCCAAGCTATATTGGGATACTCATACTGAAACGACAAGCAATTAAATTTTGCTTGAGAGGCTAAATCGGGCATCCTTATCAAGGATTGGCTGTATTTAACCCCCACATTGTTATTTTAACAGTACTGTTTTTCGACGCGCAGTAGTTTTATGGATTGTAAGCCGCCTGAAAGATCGGTACACTACTAGGCATGTCAGAGGAAATGAATGAGAGTTCAAAGGCTGCAAGCCCGCCCGTGCATGACGTTGTTATGATAGGCGCGGGGCCGGCAGCGCTCAGCGCGGCAGTCTATACCACCCGCGAAGATATCGAAACCGTGTTGTTCGAACGCGGCGTAGTGGGCGGTTTGGCAGCGATTACTGATTGGATCGATAACTACCCAGGGTTTCCCGAGGGTATTGCCGGACTGGAGCTGGCCGATAAGTTCCGTTTGCAGGCCGAACGATTCGGCGCCAAGATAGAGCTAGGCGAAGTGACCAAAATAGCTGCCGAAGTCAAAGGAATTACAGACGACGGTAAATATAAGCGTTTGGAAACGACCGATGGCGAAGTGCTAGCCAAAACTGTGCTTATAGCCACAGGCAGCGATTATAAAAAAATCGGCGTACCGGGCGAGCAAGAATATTATGCTCATGGCGTGCATTATTGTGCCACCTGTGACGGAGCATTTTACCGCGATAAGCGGCTCGTGGTAGTGGGGGGCGGCAATTCAGCTGTTCAAGAAGCGATGTTTTTGACACGGTTTGCCAGCCATATCGATATGCTGGTACGCTCCGACCATATGCGAGCCTCCGAGATACTGCAGCATGAATTGCTTGAGAAACACAAAGACAAAATTACCGTGCATTTCAATGTTACTACCGACGAAATTGCCGGTGCCGATAACAAGGTTACTAAAGTTATTGGTACGGATAAAGTGACAGGCAAAAAGGTTGAGTTCGAAACAGACGGCGTGTTTGTGTTTGCGGGGCTAAAGCCCAATACCGAATTCTTGCAGGGTACAGGTGTCGAGCTGGACGAAGTAGGTTTAGTCAAAACAAACGACCGGCTCGAAACATCGGTACCGGGCATTTTTGCGGCCGGCGATGTACGATCCGGTGCGACCATGCAAATTGCCAGTGCCACAGGTGAGGGCGCGGCAGCCGCGTTATATATTCGCGAGTATCTGAATGAGCACGCACGCAAGCACGGGGCGTAAGTCTTGTCCGCCGGTGTTATAATACGAATACGTGTAAGAGGATAATGTCATGAGCAAAAAAGTCACTATAGTCGCCCTTTCCGGCGTTGTCGTTATTGTATTATTGGTCCTAATTGTGATGGCAGCGAATAATAAAGACACGGCAAATGATACTGGTACTACTAATAACACATCGACGAGCACCAGTACCGACAGTAACAATGATGCGGCTGACGAAAAACCTGCAGAGGCAGCCGACAAGGTAACTATCCAAGATTCTGGCTTTTCACCAGCCAACATTACCGTTAAAAAAGGCACCACCGTTACCTGGACAAATAGCGGCGATCTCCCCCACACCGTTACTTCGAGCGATGAGAGCGGACCCAAAAGTGCTACATTGCAAGCAGGTGAAACGTACACTTTTACGTTTAATACTGCGGGAACATTTAACTACATTTGTGACCTGCATCCCAGTATGAAGGGCATGGTGACTGTTACGGAGTAGGGTGTCAAATAGTTTTCCGCGTTGCGAAATCTACCTAACTTAGATTTGTATAACCTAGATAGTAATCGGCCACGAGCCGCTGTTTATCTATGCCTTTTTCTGCCAGAGCATGCACTAACGTTTCTACCAATAGCTCCGGACCGGAAATGTATATAAGTGATCGTTCGTCCGCCTGAGCAAATGGCAAAATACGCTCCTGGGTAAGCGAGCCGGTTTCGCCTTGGTAGCTTTTGGTCGGTTTTTTAATAAGCGGGGTGAGCTGCATATCATAACCACCAAACAGGGGTAAAAAGGCTAGCTCTTCCGGCGTTGTTTCGGCGTACAGCAATTGGATAGCGCGCTTTTGGCGCGTATCATGCAGCCAGCGTATCATGCTGCGCACCGGTGTAATACCGATTCCTGCCGCAACAAACACTAGCGGGATAGAAGTATCTTTCGGTAGAACAAAGTCGCCCATGGGCTCGGCAAATGTAAGACGCGCTCCAGGCCGGAGTGCTGCAAGGGCGCGCTTAAAACTGCTGCCTTTTTGTCTGTCTGTTTTGGTGGTAACACCGAGCAGCGGCTCGGTCGGCGAGCTGCTAAGGGTAAACCAGCGGTTTGTTCCGCGGCTATCTGCATTGGCGTGCGGCAAATGGAGTTCAATAAACTGGCCGGCTATGTATCTTGATGGCTGCAGCGGCTTAAACCAATACGTTGTACTGGAACGCGTGACTGGTTCGGCATGGTCAAAGGTTACATCTAGAGCCATAAGTTGCGCTTAACAATATATTATTCTGTAAATTTCCATTCTAACGCCTGAACCGTTCGGGGTGATCGGTACAGATATGTACTTTGGGGTACAGCTTTTTGAAAAAATTGCCTAAAAGCGGACTATTCAAGGTATATACATATAATTCTAACCCATAGCGCTCGGCAAGGTGGTAAGTAAGCGGATTCATGAGCCATTTGTTTAGTCCCACGCCATCCGCTCCGAGCGCGCGGGCGGTATTGATGATCTCGATAGGACTGACGTGCTCGAGCACATAAATCGGCCGGTCTGGGCGGGCAGCGCGCAAAATACGTAGTTCATTGTGCTTAAACGATGCGAAACTGATGTCGGCTTTTGGATGACGGTCCAGAACGTTCAGCAGCTCTTCGGCGCTGCCTTCGTCTTTGATATCTATAATTATTGGTTTATCGCCCAGTATATCCAATACTTCGTCGAGGGTGGGAATATGCTGTCCGTTTTTTAATTTTATGTGCTGCAAAGCCGTGAGCGTGGTTTCGCGTACATACATTTTCTTTTTGGCTACCCTGCCGGTATGGCTATCGTGCAGTACTACTATTTTATTGTCGCTGGTTAGGTGTACGTCGAATTCGACGGCGTTAACGTCCTGTAATAGCGCGGCCCGGATGCTTTCCGTGCTGTTTTCCAGCGCGAGCCCGGCCGCGCCACGATGACCAATAAGCTTTGTCATATCTTCGTCTGCTAGTATAGCATTTTGGCTGGCACTTGCTGCTTGTAAGTGTGTATAATCGGTCTTTGTTATTTGAGTGTGCAAGGCGGTGTAATATGACGGAATCAGAGCCGAGGGACTTTACTTCTGACGATCGCATGGCCGCCCATGAGCGTTTCGTCGCGGCGCAAGAGCATAGCGGGAGTGACTATACCTCAATAACGGGGGAGTATGTAAACGATAGATTGGTTTTAGGCTGTCTGGATGAAGGCCTTGACGTGCCTGGGGGCGAAGAAGTGCTGGATGGTATAGAAGCTTTTATCGCTAGACATATCGCAGGCCTATTAGGGGAAGCGACCGAGCGACCAGTCATTGCTCAGGATATCGGAGGCGGGGTGGGGGTTAGTTGGCTTAAATTGTCGGCCTATTTTGCAGAGCCAATTGCAGCAGGCCGACTTGCACTTGTCGTCTCTAATCTGACGGAAGGTCCCGAGCGGTACCTACAACGCAACTATCCCCGGTGGTATCTGACTCAGAACGCGTGGCAGCGTATATACGACCTCTACGAGACATATGGTGACAGGGTACATTATATAGAAGACGACTTTATGCCTACGGCAAACCCGGCTGTTGCCCTGCCTAACGGACGGGAGTTGGCGCTGCGCTGTCACACTGACCTGGCCCACGAGCATTTATCCTTAACCAATTGGAGCAAGATTCCTGAAATACATATTTTGGAGGTAGGGAGACGTCTGTCGCGGCGCGGTATATATCTTACTGACCGTACTACGACACGGTACGGGTTTGATAAAGATACGGAGGATGAAGCCCGGTTGAGAGGTATTATTGCGGCCCGGCAGGCGCTAGAGAAGGTATACGGCCTGCAAAAAGTTACGGCAGTGGAGGCTGGTTCGTTTGCTGGGGAAATGCTCGCACGCCTTATATTTAAAGGGTCCGAGGCGCCACCAATTACCGTCTGACTTGTTGCGCTTCCGGGCGCTGTCCTTGCAGGATGCTGCATAACATTTTAGCTATTTTTGAGGTTTTACCTCATAGCTTTAATAATTGTGGTATAGCCGTGTGGCGAAAGGGAGACGGACGAGGTACAATGTTGCTGAAATGAGCTAACATAAGGAGTTTTTTGGCATGGCTGATTTTAATCAAATTTTGAAACCGGGTGATTGGCAAAAGGGCGTGGTAAACACGGTGGTAGAAATTCCAAAGGGCTCGATTTTAAAGATCGAATGGCGGCGTGACTTAGCGGTTTTTGAAATCGACCGGGTAGAGCCGGAAATCTTTGCCAAACCCGCCAGCTACGGTTTTATTCCGCAAACCCTGGACGACGATGGCGACGAGCTCGATACATTGGTTATATGTGACGAGCCGATTCCGACCGGCGTTTTTTTACAAGCTAAAATTATTGGCGTACTGAACTTTGAAGACGATGGAGAAGCCGATCACAAAGTAGTAGTGGTGCCAGCCGACGACCGCAACACTGACGGCCGTATTACCAGCCTTGACGACCTTGGCAAACGCTGGAAACAGCAAGTCGAGCACCACTTTACGCACTACAAAGACCTTAAAAAACCAGGCACAACCAAAGTGCTGGGCTGGGGCGATATAGAAGCAGCCAAGAAAATCATCGAAGAATCTATCGGACGCTGGAATAACAAATAATGAAGCACAAAGTTATCGCCAAAGTCCTGGTGATAAACGAAGCTGGGGAGGTGTTGTGCCTCAGGCGAAGCCGGCATGACGATGCCCGTCCGGGCGGCTGGGACTTTCCCGGTGGAAATGTCGAAACCGACGAGCGTATTGTGGCTGCCGTTGTTCGTGAGACTGAAGAGGAGGCGGGTTTGCATATACGCAATCCTTACATGGTTTACGGCCGGGGGATGGTGCTTGGACCACAATATACGGCTGCCTGGCTGGGTTTTGTCGAGCGCACTACAGGCAGACCAACAGTGCGTTTAAGTGATGAGCATGACCACTACGAATGGCTTACGCCCGCAGCTTTGCTGGCCCAAAACTCTTACGAACATCATCATTCTCTATTTGCCTACCTACAGCACAACGACTTGTTTAAGAAGGAAGGCGCACAAATTGCGTCTGTAACGGCACGGGTATTAATTATTAATACTACTGGCAAAGTACTTATTATCCGGCGCAGTGCTACCGACCCGTTGCATGCTGGTGCGTGGGATCTGCCCGGCGGCCGTGTTGATGCGGGCGAAGATGTGTGCGACGCGGCCTTGCGTGAAACAGAGGAAGAAGTCGGTTTGCGGCTGCAAGCACCTCGCATCGTGTTCGCTAATAGCGCCTCCAGACAGCAAGGGGGCAGCGGCACATGGGTATTTTTTGCCGAGCATGTTTCTGATGGCGTATCACTAACTTTAGGCGACGAGCACGAAGCTATAAAGTGGATTGCTCCCACTGTTCTATCCAAGTACACTGATTATCCGGTACTTTTGCAAATGATCGATTTTGTCACTAAACACCATTTGCTTACAAGGATGTAAGAGTAATATAAAATGCACGAATTGACTTATGCAAACGCGGTATTGTATAAGCCGAGCGGCATGGAGGTTAATGTCGATTGGCAGCCTCAGGCTGCAACGTCCGAAGACCCTCGGGTGCTAATGTTCGAATATATGTCCGGACCGGGCCATATTTTGCCTGGGGGCAGTGTTTCGTACGGTAATACTACATCCAGGCGCCAAGATGCATGGCGCGTAGTACATGAAAAAACGGGCCTTAGTGAGGATGATATGGTGGGCCAGTTACGGCAGGTTTGGGTTGATAGGCGTAGCGACTGCATAGCAGTGTTAGGTATGGATGCTATTATCCTTGTGCCTGCAATGATCACTCGTTCTTACTTCGCTGCAGAGGTTAAAGCCGGGAGCGATATTGATCCAACCATGTTTCGTGACCCCGAAGCTGGGCTCAAAACACATCGATGGATGCGGCTGACACATGCTGTTGGATGTGCGAGCGTAAAGGCTCAGCAGGACGCCTTGGTATACATCAGAGAACGGAGCCTGCTTACACGGCGATAAGCGTTGGTTGCAACAGGTGACGCAACCTCGTACAATAGCATGCAGAAAGCTAATGCTTATAATAACGGGGGAGTGAGGGGTAATGGCAAAGACACGTGTAGCAATTAATGGCTTTGGACGTATCGGGCGCAATGCTTTTAAGATCGCTTTTGAGCGCAGCGACCTGGAAATCGTTGCAATAAATGACCTGACCGACACCAAAACACTAGCGCATTTATTAAAGTACGACACAAATTACGGCAGATATGGCCACGAAGTAAGTGCCGCCGAGGAAACAATTGTAGTCGATGATCAGCATATCAAGGTATTTGCCCAAAAAGACCCGGCACAATTGCCCTGGAAGGATTTAAATGTTGACGTGGTGATTGAGTCAACCGGCTTTTTTGTTGACCCGGCTAAAGCTAGGGCTCATATTGATGCCGGCGCCAAAAAAGTGGTTATTAGCGCGCCTGCCAAGGGTGAGGGCGCGACTACGGTGGTGTTGGGGGTGAATGAGGACCAACTAGAAGGCGCAGCCGAGATCATTAGCAACGCCAGTTGTACTACAAACTGTATTACACCGGTAGCGGCAGTTATCGAAAGCCATTTCGGTATCGAAAAGGCCATGATGACCACCGTGCACAGCTACACAGCTAGTCAGGTCCTCCAGGACGGCCCAGCCAAGGATTTGCGCGAAGCCCGCGCTGCGGCCGAGAATATCGTGCCCACAACCACAGGTGCCAGCATCGCGGCAGCCAAAGCGCTGCCCGCGCTTGAAAACAAGTTTGGCGGTTTGAGTGTGCGTGTACCCACGCCTGTAGTTTCTTTAAGTGATTTTGTTATCATTACCAAACGAAAAGTAACAGTCGAGGAAGTAAACGAAGTTTTTAAAAAGGCCGCCAAAGAACCTTATTATCAGGGTATTTTGGATGTAACCGAAGAACAACTGGTTAGCAGTGATTTTATTGGCAACAGTCACTCGGCAGTGGTAGATTTAAGTCTTACGGCAGTTATTGACGGCAATATGCTGAAAGTTGTAGCGTGGTACGACAACGAGTGGGGTTATAGTAACCGTCTAGTCGAAGAAGTTGCTGACGTCGGACGCTTATTGCATAAATAGTCAAAACAGCTCTAGTTTAAGTAAAAGGCAATTATCCCCCATAGAGTACGTTACACACCGGATTCCTTACGGAACTCGGGTTGCACTACGCTTGACCCTCTATGGTTCAAGGGGGCAATTGCCAAGTAAGTAAAGTACTGGAAAAATTATCTAAAATAGGGTATTGTATGTTTAAGTAAGACAACATACATGGATACTCTATTTGCAAAAATATGCCTATGGTTGATTATAACGTTTGGCGCGTGGCAGCTTGTACAAACAACTGTTGTGTCAAACGCTATCCTTTTATTTTTGGCAGCCGGTATTATACCCGGAACTGGCATTCGTCTTTCGCCTGACGCGGCAGTAGGGGTAATAGGCGGATTGGCTCCGTTGGTGATTGCCGGTATATTCAGAAAAGAAATTATTCGTGCTGGCCGCAGTATAATGGGCGGGCGCCGTGATAAACCGGCCGCCAATGTCGCGCCTTATGTGGTGGTGCCTGTGCCCGCTCCTAAGCCGATTATACGAATCGCTCCAGTACCAGCACCCAAACCGGCTGTTATTATCACTATTCCAGGCAGGCCTGGCTATATTGCGCGTGCGATTACAGCAAGCCGGCCATACATTCGCGAAGCGATGGCGCAATTGCCAGCGCTATTTCGCAGCATCAGGCTTGAACTGGTACAAATGGCCCGCGCCGCCATAAAGCAACTAATTATATATTGGCAGTGGCTTGAACCGCACATCCGGCGGTTTGATCGCTGGCTGGAGGTAACGCTAAAGCGCAATAAAAATATCGCCGTGCTTATTGCGCTCATGAGCGAATTCAGCCGCCAGGCAAGCGAACGAACTGCTCTTGTCCGGGCCTTTTTTGCTCGCACTGCCGAAAAAGAATAGGCCGGTCAGCGTACGCTATACTAGCACGGCTGGCTGGGGCTATTTGATCAGTAATCCTTTAACTCCTGTATATAAGGACACTGATCAGTTGCATTTTGAATAGTGACAATGGGTGACCGCGTGCTTTGGCAGCGAGCCACTCTGGAACTTCGTTAACCAGGGCTGTATCATTGCTGCAACTTTGTCAAAATAGCATTATACGAAATACCTGCCCCGCTATTCTTGCGGGTATAAGCGCTTGGCAGCGCCCTTGTTCGGCCGTATAGTATAAGCAGTATGAAAATTTATATCGGCGCAGATCATAACGGATTTGAAATGAAACAACTTCTTATCGAGGAGCTAACCAGGGGTGGCTTTGCGATAGTTGACGAAGGCGACAAAAAGCTTGATCCGGAAGACGATTTTCCACAGTTTGCCGCCCGGGTGGTCGCAGCTATGAAAGCCAGTGACGACCCGGAGCCTCGCGGTATCCTTATTTGTGGCTCGGGCCAGGGTATTTGCATTGCGGCCAACCGCTTTAAGGGTATTCGTGCCTGTTTGGCATGGAGTCCGGAAACTGCCCGGGCCTCGCGCAACGATGATGACAGTAATATCCTTTGTTTACCGGCACGATACATGAACATCCAGGATGCTATAGCTTTGGCGGAGACATGGCTAGCCACACCTTTTGCTGGCGCTCCACGCTTTAAACGCCGGATTAAGGAACTCGACCGGATGGGTTAGCTACGATGATCGTCCCGTGCGCCGGGCTATTACCCTTTTCGGATAGGCTGGTTCAGATTTGGCTTAGGGAGCTTAATGTATTGGCCTGATTCGCTGGCCTTGATAGACTGCGGGCGATTGGCCCTAGGCAAGGAGATTGTTTTGGCTGTTGATTTGCTCTTCATATTTTTAGTATACAGCCGATAAGAACCTCAAGTCCAATAACGGCTAATATTATTGCCATGGTACATAGCCGGGATTTATCAAGGTTGGTTTTGCTGTTGATCTCAATAGCTTCTTGGGTGTCGGCAATAAGTTGAAGTAAGTATAAGTTTATCGGACATATTCAGGTATTCAGGATGCTTATCGATATCTACGCCCGCTCCTGCATAGTCGCGCGGCCAGATTGCCTTTGCAGCGACAATTATTGAAGCAGTAAAGGATATGAACAGAATACTCAGGACCCACCAAGGTCCTGGTGTTTTTGTTTCCAATGCGAAAATAAGAATAGCCGAGTCAAACGCCAACAATGCCAAGGCCTTAGCATCTAGTCCATTGCTAGCGCTAAAAATCAGGTTAAGCTGATTCTGGCGAGTATCTAGAAGAGGCTGAAGATTATGTTTGCAGGCCATAAACGAAATGCTCTACAATAGTAGTCAAGGGAAAGTATACAACATGTTAGCAACAATTTGTCCAACGGTTTTGGCGGGTGAGCCGAATGAATTCCGGCACCAGATGGGGCGGATTGTGCAGTTTGCAACCCGTCTGCATATTGACCTGGCAGATGGCCAATTTGCGCCCACTAAAACAATCGGCATGGATCAGGTTTGGTGGCCGGCCAATGTGCGGGCAGACCTGCATGTGATGTATAAAAAACCGTTTGAGCACCTAAAGTTGCTTTTAGAGTTGGGGCCGCAAACGATAATCGTACATGCCGAAGGCGAAGGCGATTTTGCAGCATTTGCCGGAACCGCCCATCGGCATGGCGTTGAGGTGGGTGTGGCGCTCAAAGCGGAAACGCCGGTTTCGCTTATTACGCCCGCATTGTCGCTCATCGATCATATACTGATATTTTCTGGCAATTTGGGTCATTTTGGCGGGCAGGCAGATTTGCGATTGTTGCAAAAAGTGCGCGAGCTTAAATCACTCAAGCCGCAGCTTGAAATAGGATGGGACGGTGGTGTCAATAATCAAAATGCCCGGGCATTGGCCGAAGGCGGAGTTGATGTTCTGAATGTGGGTGGCTTTATCCAACATGCCGCCAATCCTGCCACCGCCTACGAGCAGCTGCAAAAACTAGTAAGCCCTTAGAATGTCGGGCTATTGGCGACGGGACTGACGGAATAAGCCGAGTCCAATACTGCTATCCTGCTGCTGGGATTTAGGAGTATGATCTGCGACGATTAAAGTAATAAGTGGCTGCCAATTATTGGCAATCACGAAACGCGCGGTTTTGGCTTGATAGTGTTCACTAACCACCTCTGTGCGTTGCAATGCCTGGTACAAACTAATAAGGTCGTCATAATAATACAATAACGTCTCAACTATATCGTTGATCCTGTATAAGGTATTTCTTCTACCGTTTTTTGAAGGAAAGTGGGGGTTTTTGGCTGGAAGAATTGCGGGATGGGTTCGAGGCGGTGTACTATAGGTGGAGTATAAGCGTAAGCAGACATTGAGAGATACGTGCGGCAGATTCATTCCATCGAAATGTTAGAACTGAAAGCCAACGACATCCGGCAGGATTTGATAAAAATGCTGCTGGAGGCGGGTAGCGGGCATTCCGCAGGCCCTTTGGGTTTGGCTGATATATTTACTGCCCTGTACTTTAGTGTACTTAAGTATAATCCCAAGGATCCGGATTGGCCGGAGCGCGATATGTTGGTGCTTAGTAATGGCCACTGCGTGCCGGTGCAGTACGTTGCTATGGCGCATGCCGGCTATTTTGACCGCAAGGAGCTTATGACGCTCCGCAAGCTTGGTTCGCGTTTGCAAGGCCACCCGGAACGCACCAAATTGCCAGGCCTGGAAACAACAAGCGGTCCGCTCGGTTGCGGCTTAAGCCAAGCCGCAGGTATGGCTTTGGCTATGCGTATGGATAACGAGCATCATCGCTGGGTATATGTTGTTACCGGCGATGGCGAGCTGGACGAGGGCAACGTTTGGGAAGCGGCTATGCTGATTGGCAAGTACAAGCTGAACAACCTGATCACTATTGTTGACCGCAATAATATCCAGATTGACGGGCCGACCGAAACGGTTATGCCGTTGGAAGATTTGCGGGGCAAATGGGAGGCATTCGGCTGGCACGTGTTAGAAATTGACGGTAACGATGTCGAGGCAGTTGTTGACGCCTGTCATATGGCAAAGGCTATTGTGGAGCGGCCAGTGGTTATTATTGCGCACACCGTGCCGGGCAAGGGCGTTGACTTTATGGAATACGATTTTCACTGGCATGGCAGCCCGCCGGGTGTTCTGGATATTGCAGGCGCTCCGGCCAAGGCGCAGCAAGCCAAGGTCGCCTTACGAGAATTACGGACACTGCGCGGCAAAATTAGAAGCGAGGCCGAATAGATTATGAGCGACATGTACCTTACTGCCGATGTGCGTGCAAAAAATATTGCAAACGAGCCGATCCGTGCCGGCTTTGGTCGCGGTTTGGTTGCGGCAGGCAAACAAAACGATAACGTGGTTGCCGCGTGCGCTGACCTTACCGATAGTACCAAGATGGGCAGCTTCCGCGACGCGTTTCCGGCGCGTTTTGTGCAGATCGGCATTGGCGAACAGAACCTGGTGACGGTAGGCTCTGGCCTTGCGGCTATGGGCAAGGTGCCGTTTGTCAGCAGCTATGCGGCCTTTTGTCCGGGCCGCTGTTGGGAGCAGATACGGACTACTATTTGTTTGAACGATCGGGCGGTTAAAATTGTCGGCTCGCACGCCGGTGTCAGTGTCGGGCCGGATGGCGCGACCCATCAAATGCTCGAAGACATTGCACTTATGCGCGCATTGCCGAATATGGTCGTGCTGGCCCCTTGTGACAGTGTGGAAGCTGAAAAGATGACCTTAGCCATGGCTAGCGATAAGCGGCCGAACTATATCCGGCTGGCACGCGAAGGCACGCCGGTTTTCACTACCGAGAAGACACCGTTTGCCATTGGTCTGGCATATGTGTTCAGACCCGGCACGGACGTAACGATTATCGCAACCGGTACTATGACGTACCACGCGCTAGTGGCTGCAGACATGCTGCACAAAGACGGCGTATCAGCCGAAGTTATCCATGTACCGACCATTAAGCCGCTCGATACAAAGACTATTCTCGCCAGCGTGCAAAAAACCGGCGCTGTAGTCACGGCCGAGGAAGCGCAAATTACTGGCGGGCTAGGTGGCGCAATTGCCGAGCTTTTAAGCGAGCAGCTGCCAGCCCCTCTTAAACGAATCGGCATGCAAGACCGTTTTGGCGAATCCGGCAACCCGGACGAACTGCTCAAACACTTTGGCCTTACTGCTCCTCACATCGCCATGGCCGCCCACCACGTTTTGCACAAGTAGACGTAGGCAATCTCTTTGACGTAGGGTAATTACTGCGTAGGGCTATGGGGATCGCAGCCGAAATAGTTAAGACCTGCACTATAAAGCCCGTCTGGGCTTACCCCGTATGATGTTGCTCGTGTTCGCGCACTGGAATCCGCCAACAGCAATTAGGTGAAATTACTAGAACTGGACAATGTCGTTCATTAAAACAAACGATACATGCGGTTTTACATGCTTTATTGCCATATTAAGTACCAAGCAGAAAGACGTCAAAACATTGCCGTCGCTGCCCGAAGGCAGGACACAAGGCAGTAGGCAGGCTAACCATAAGTTGTATAATGATAGTATGAAGACTGACCAACTGGAAGAAACGACAAAGCATTTGGTGGTGCGCGGCAAAGGACTACTAGCAGCAGACGAAAGCAACGCGTCGTGCCAGAAGCGTTTCGACGCCGTTAACGTACCATGCACCAAAGAGACACGGCGCGAGTACCGCGAACTACTGCTAACGGCCCCGGGCGCCGAAAAGTATATGAGCGGTGTTATTTTATTTGACGAAACATTTTGGCAAGCCAACGAGCATGGTCAGATTTTTCGGGAATACCTAAAAAATCACCACGCGATGCCAGGTATTAAAGTGGACAAGGGGTTGGTGGATTTGCCTGGGTTTGACGGCGAAAAGGTCACCCAAGGCTTAGATGACTTGCCTGAGCGCATGACAACCTACGCCGGCGCAGGTGCGCGTTTTGCTAAATGGCGCGCGGTTATCGCAATTGGCGAAGACATGCCGACCGGCGAATGTATTGGCGCGAATGCGCTTTCTTTGGCCAGGTACGCGCGTATCTGCCAGGACGCTGGGGTGGTGCCGCTCGTTGAGCCCGAGGTGCTGTTCGACGGCACGCACAGCATCGAACGCTGCGAGGAAGTTATGGCGCATACACTCGATATTTTATTCCAGACTATGCGGGCCTTTCGCGTGCATCTGCCCGGCGCTATCTTAAAAACGAGTATGGTGTTGCCCGGCAAGAACAGCGGTACGGCTATCGACCATAACGATGTGGCTGAACGCACGGTGCGTGTGCTGCATGACCATGTACCGCACGAACTGGGCGGCGTTGTATTTTTAAGCGGCGGACAGGCTCCCAGAGATGCGTTTGTCAACCTGAATCGCATTGCGCAAAAGAGTCCCCACCCATGGGGTGTCACTTTTTCGTACTCACGAGCCTTGCAAGATCCGGTATTAAAGGCATGGGCAAAAAACCGCCAAGCAACCGTGGCTACCAAAGAACTATTCGTAACACAGCTCGCACTGGCTAGCTCGGCAAGCCTGGGCGAACTTGATGAATCCCAACTGACAGGTGACGACTTCGTATCGCACGCTCAGGATTTGTAGTACAGTACGCTAAGGCTTTGCAGCCCGTCCATGACCAGACGGCCTTCCTGAAATGCTAACGGAACCCGATTAACGCCTCCTCGTTTTAAAGTTCTTAGAATGTCGGGCTCGGACGCGTCATCTAATAGGCTTTGCATGTATTGCGGATGGTAGTCCTCGCCACTTACGGGCCGGTACAGGCTTAGGAGGCCGGTATTGGTAGCCCGCAGAATAGTGGTAACTCCCATAACGACATGAGGGCTTCGATTCCAAACTGTCTCGTAGTGAGCAAGGTCAGTGAGCCGGGGCACTTCTGTTTGGTTTGTGTGCGAATGGATGGATAAAGCAGTGGCATCCCAAGAAACAGGTACGGAATCTCCCGATCGTCTATCGGGCGGCATCTCGTATACTACAGGACAGCGATCTATGGGATCGTGTTCTACCTCTACGTCTGTATACCATGTGCCGTTACCATTGTCTTCCCAATGTACGGCAAAAGCGCCTTGATATCCGGCAGTTTGCTGATCGGTAAGATAGCTCAGCCGCTCTGCAAAAGCGTCATCCTGCAGCATGGCGGCTAGATCGTGCTCAGTAAATTGACCCCGCATAATTATTATTAAAGCAAGAAAACCCGGTTGTTCACAACATTGCCATAAGCGCACGCAGTGTGTCACAATACGGGTAACCATAAACGGCATGAAGAAAAGGGGAACAAACGGTGCAATTCGATGTCTTGAGCGTGGGTGATATTGTGACAGACGCTTTTATACGGCTGACCGACAAACAAGTGCAGGCTGTAAAGGACGATAAGGGCGACAAGTGGCTGGCTATACCCTTTGGCACTAAAATGCCTTTTGATCATGTGGAGGTAGTAAAGGCAGTAGGCAATGCCGCGAATGCCGCCGTTGCTTTTGCCCGGCTTGGCTTAAAAACCGGCTTTGTAACAAACGTTGGCGGCGACTCTGAGGGCCGGGACATGATTGCGGCCTTGCACAAAAATAAAGTAGACACACGCCTGGTGCGTATTAATCCGGGTAAAAAAAGCAACTACCACTATGTATTATGGTATAAGGACGAACGTACCATTTTGATTAAGCACGAAGAGTACGATTATGACTGGCCGCATTTGCGGCTGCGTGAAGTACCGCGCTGGCTGTACTTTAGTTCAATCAGCGAGCACGCCCTTGACTATCACGATGAAATCGCCGACTGGCTCACTAGCCACCCGGAGGTGCACCTGGCCTTCCAGCCCGGTACTTTCCAAATGCAAGCTGGCGCCCGCCGTTTGAAACAGCTCTATAAACGTGCGTCGATACTTATTTTAAACCGCGAAGAAGCCGCATTAGTAGGGGGCGGCAACCGGGACGACGTGCATGATTTGCTTGACCATTTGCACGCTCTAGGCCCACAAGTCGTGGTTATTACCGACGGGCCAAACGGTGCATACGGGTCGGACGGGCGACAATGCTTCCGTATGCCGGTATATCCGGACCCGGCCCCGCCGCTGGACCGCACAGGTGCCGGTGATGCCTTTGCTTCTACCTTTGTTGCTGCCGCTGCCAAGGGCCTTAGCCTGGAGGATGCGCTGCGTTGGGGGCCTATCAACTCGATGAGCGTCGTCCAAAAGGTCGGCGCGCAAGCGGGTCTGCTCAGCGAAAAGGAACTGCAACAGTACTTGCACAAGGCCCCTAAAAACTATCACCCCAAGCCTTTTTAGTCCTTGTCCGGGGCCCAAAGGTGGGTGTTCTAATTTTGGGTTTGAGTCGAGATCAAACGCAAGTATGATCTTAAAAATATTTTCAATCACAATTTCAATATCCAAACCGACCCCAGATTAACCCAATAGTTTTTTAACTTCATTTTCGAGAATCAAGGACCTCTGTAATCTAATAAAGCCTATGATTTAATCACCGACTTCGGTGGGATAGTATGTTCGGCTGCTCTTTGGTAACTTTAAAGACGGGGGATTATGAAAAAGAAAACTGACCGTAATTATCGAAAAAGCACTATCAAAATGATAATTTTATCAGTCTTGGCAATACTCGTAGTACTTGTCATAGTTTCAGCCATACTCGGCGCGAGACGTATACATCTTCGGTCAGAGACCGTCGTCAATCTATCTCAGGAGCAGGCATGGAGCTTTTTTCAGGATCCTCACAATCTAGCAAAGTGGGATCGCAGCGTTGCACGGGTAGAGCCTACCGCCCCCGATCCGAATAATATAAATGTCGGTTATACTTTCGATACTATTGCGCCGCCAAAATCCGGGCAAAAAGAAGGGCTGCGGATGTCGTATAAGGTAACTGCGCTTGTGCCGAATCAATATGCCAAGATTAGCTTGTTAAATTCGCCGATGTTTAAAGAGGCGGTATGGACATTGGCGTTGGAGCCTGCTCACGGCGGAACCAAGGTTATCAGCGAGGTGGATTTTGTTCCCAAGCCTCAATATAGTTTTGTTGTACCAATACTCCTGCTCACCAGCAAAAATGCCCTAGGTACCGATATGGATTATCTGAAGGCACAAATGGAATCCTACGCAGAAAACCGAGCGATTGAAGCGCCACTTCCAAAGCAGTGACCCACACTCACGGCGGAAAGGTGGCCAAGACTCAAGAAGACCCAATATGAAGCGGTTTGCCAAGGTCATTGCGATCTACAAAGTCATCTAAATCTAGAAGCTGGCCTCATACGCGACAAGTTTTTGCTGAAATTCGTATGGCAGTCTAGCTCGAATATCTTGTCGAATAAACCTACGGAGGGGTTCCTGGGTTACCAGGTAGTCTTCAATTTTTAGGTACGTTCTTATGAGTTGAGGTTCGTCTTCTGGCCTAAGTTCGCTAGTAGACTGCATAGAGGCAGTCAGTTGGCGTACCGTATCGAGGGCTTGATCAATGCCTCGTTGATCAGAAGACAAGCCAGCTACATACAACACGATGTCAATTGTATTCGCATCTTTGGAAAGCGTGCCATACTGCAACCCCGTCCACTTGAAAAGCTGTCCCGCTCGCAGCAAAGATATACTACCAAAAATAGAAGGCCATAGCACCAAATGATACGCGTCATACCATTTTAGAAAGCCAACGGACATGCCAATACTCTGGACAAAAGCTACCTGGAAATAATAGAAGGCAATCATGCTGAGCCCTGCCGTCAGCCAGGTCATCGGCCTCTTATAAGAAGCTCCTATTGCCTGCCTGATCCGCCATCCCACAAACGCGGCAACCGCGCTACAAGCGCCACTAAACGATAACAGGCCGAAGAAAAAGGTCGATTCTTCTCGTCCTGCTCCCGTGTAGGGGAAGAACCAGGAAACTACAGTCCCTAACGCAGTTACTGCGACAATGAATATCAAGGGCGACAAAGGAAGCGCCCTTACTTGTAATAATTTGGCAAATTTTTGAATCCCAATATACATGATAAAAGTGCCGATACAATAGAGGAGAAATAATGGCCCCATTATTGCGGGTGCAACTTCTATTTCTATGGCTGGCAGGGACATTTGCCCCATACTAAACATGCACAAAATAGTAATAGGCCTTCTTTAATCCAGGCTGGAAGGTCTTGAGGCCGCTCAGAAAATACCAAATTGCTCCAGCTTGCGCAAAAAAAATCGGGAGAGAAAAACCAAGTGCGAAAGCGATGGCGGGACTTACGCCGTTATTACCCAGCAGAAAAGTAAATGGCACCGCAGCGATAATGAATATGCATACGAGATAGATGATAAATTGTCTTCTCATTGAGCTAAGCCGCCCTAATCCTTCGTGTTTTTTTGGCGCATACTTAATCTTAGCTTAGCATATGTCTAGTAGTATATTCTGCTACTTATGACTCAAGAACTTATCAGCGTACGAGCTAAGCACGCCATTGATCATGGTCTGATATTTAGCATCGTGCTTGCTTGCATACTGCTTGAAAAGATCAAGGCTATTTGTCTATAGCAATCGTGATCTTCTCTTGTTGGGCACTCATTGAATTGCTCTGATTGGCTTGCGCCGGCTCACTGTAGAGTAGCTCCCCTTGTTTCATGAATGTCCTTTTCAATATCATCGTCATTATCCGGAATTTAGGTTACGAACCATCTCCCCAGTCAAGCATAAACCCTATGAAACACTTCTTCGGAAGTCTTTCATAAAGGCATGGCATGTATCTTGCCGGAACAGAATACGTTACTATACCAACATGGAATTATTCTTGCTGTTTATTGTAATTATTGCCTTGCTTGGCCATATAACAGGCTACGCAATCAGGCGGTATAAACTTCGTAGAATAAAAAATTCCGCTGTGCAAAAGTCTCTATACAAAATAGCTGAAGATTTGTCGCCTGCAGAGTTTGGCTGCATCGTAGATGGCACTGTAGATTATAAAGAGCTAGTTGCCGAAATCGTCTTGCTGTCGCTGCAGGGCCAGGTTACGTTTGCCAAAGGGCCGTCAGGTAAGTTTAGAGTGGTCAAAACTTACAGCACCTCAGCTAGACTAACGCCAATCCAGCGCGCAATACTAAAAGGGCTGGACGGCGACACCCGTCTTTATGAGCTGCTGCCAACCATTAGGTACGAAGCAACCCAATCGCTCGTACGCAAAGGCTGGATTGTTAGCAAAAAGAAACCTCTCCGCGGCCTATCATCCCTTCCCGGTAGATACGTGCTATATGCGTCATGTATTGGCATCGCCTGTGCGGCCGTAGCGACACTTATAGCAGTCGCCATGCAAGCATCGGGCGTCGCTATATACATGACCGCCGTCTTAACGCTCACTATTGAAGTGATTTTGGCACTCATCGCTGGACTGATAGTAGTTTTTCGGGGTGAGATGATACACAACGCGCAATTTATAATGGCAGCCACCACAAAATACACCCAAGATTGGAAAAATGTGTATGGGGTTTATGAATATATCCGAGTATCTGGCATGGATATATTTACGCCGGATTATGAAACGTTGGACTTTAAAGGGCTCGACCCATTGTACCCTTATGCGGTAGCCGCCGGTTTAGATAAAAAGATCTTGAGCGCATTCGCATAGGATCGTCCTAGCTTCGTCGATGATGCCCAATCTCAAATAAGCATAAACTTGGCATTGTTGGCTAACTTAGCTGACATTAAGATATGAAAATTATTTAATCCAAAGCGAAAACCACGGGCGGCAGCCCGTGGATGAAAGCCTCCGCTATCTCTTAACCGCGGAAGC
>DATFHU010000010.1:0-34447 GCA_035248005.1 Saccharimonadales bacterium (SeqCode) | reverse complement strand
ACCATCACACCACGCCAGAGAAGTTCCCCGACTACGTGCGAGAATTCTGCTTCAGATTTTCAAATCCGGAGTTGTTTGAATCACCGAAGTTATATTGCGAAAAAAACATTAATTCTTGTACCAACAGGTTAAGATTGCCCGTCTTACCTCGCTACCGCAAAGCTTCGTCTAGGGCTTCATTTACCGCACCATCTGCAATTTTATTAAGCTCACGAGGGACATGCGTAAACGAGACATGTTTAAAACGCGCCAAAAGCTCTTTAATAGACTCATGGATAGGCCAAAGATCGCGATTCTTAACTTTAAAAATTCCGAGCATTTGGTTTACGACCAATAGACTGTCCATGTATACATGGACCTCGCGTACCCGCATTTTTAAAGCTTCTTCTAGACCAGACTTGAGCGCCTGGTACTCGGCTTGATTGCTCGTAGTAACGCCTAAATACATAGCTTTTTTGACAACGATTTGATTGTCCATAGTCATAATTACATAGCCTGCAGCCGAGGGGCCAGGGTTGCCCCTCGAACCACCATCCGAATACAACTTTACCTCTTTTATATATGTAGATTTATTAGCTACGACTTCATCAATATTATTTCCTTTGGAGTCGAATACGAAGCGCACAATCTTTACGGGTGTATCGAATGTTACTTGCGGTCCATAATATGTTTGATAGGTCTTTAAAAGCTCACCTTTTGTTGTAAATCTTTCATGACCTTCGTAATCAACATCTTCCAAATCACCCAAACGCTTTTGAATAATCATCGTAATGTGAGCGGTGCCTATCGGCTTCCAGGTAGCTGGATTTTTTGGATCGACCTTATCAATCAAACGCACATCATCATTTACCGAAAGGTCCTTATCGTCATACAGCCGCCATGTACTGGTCTTTTCGCCTTTTAAGACAAAATGCGCTAATTCATGATCTAGTTTTAGGGATTTCATGTCTTAGAAAGTATACCAGAATGCCTAAATTGAGAAGAAACTGTCGGTTAAAGATCTCTTCCAGTGACCAGGAGGCGACAGGACAGCATAGTAAGTCCTTATGGTCATATTGCTCGCTCACAGTCTTAATTTCCATAAGAGCTGCGAGGATCAGGTTTGGCATATATTTGCTGATCACAGTTACCGGTCAGGCATAGAAAACGTAACATACCACTGGCAGGTTAAGACCAATCCGCAGTGACTAGTACGCCATACCTATCAACATAGGCAGGGACACTACGATCCGGGGAGGCCTGAACCTGTCGTCATTCTGCTCATCTTCGGGCAAGCCCTCCAGACTCGGCCAAACGAGGAAAACATGACATGCCAGTGATATGTCATGACTACGTTCAAGTCTTTCCGGCTCTGAAAAACTAAAATTGTCCAGGCTTTAGTCTGGACAATTTTAGTTGGTCGGGGTGACAGGACTTGAACCTGCGACCTCACGGCCCCCAGCCGTACGCGCTAGCCAACTGCGCCACACCCCGCCACCAGGCATGAGACACCCCTTAGGGTTTCTCATCGCAACTTGCGGAAAGAGTCCGCGTTCCGCTACGCGGAACCGTTGCTGCTCTTCCCGGCCAGTGGTAAATTCTGCAATATTTACTGTCCGGTGGGCTGATGATAAAAAGAAGCTGGGTGATGACCGATATGATTAACCTGGTGCAATCCAGGTGGGTGCCTTCACGCAGTAACCACGGTTGCTGCAGATGTTAGACTCCCTAGACGAATAGTATTCAGATAATCATTCGTTCGGCCGCTTACCCAGCCAATACCTATTATACCGCTAGTTTAAGGCTAGAGCAAAAAAGTATATATAGCCTGGCTTATATTACTTACAAACGGCACGATGATCGGCGAGAGCAGCAAAAATATTAATACCGTAAGTGCAAACCCTGCAGACTCGATCCGGTACATCACCCGCTGCACAGGCTCTGGAGCAAAGGCATACACTAGCCGCGACCCATCCAAAGGCGGAAAAGGAATCATGTTAAAAACAAATATTGCTATATTAACCTGCATAAACAAGCTCAAAGCGTATACCGTGCTTGAGTCCCAAGGCAATCCACCAACGTGGATAAACAACGCTGCCAGTATCGCAAGCACCAGGTTGGTAAGCGGGCCAGCCAGTGCGATAAGGGCCGCACCAAATTCTCCATAACGAACTCTTTCAGGATCAAATGGCACCGGCTTGGCAATGAAGATAGGCGGCAGATGAAGGGCGATAAGTATTACTGGTAACAATACTGTTGTAACTATATCTATATGTTTTAACGGATTAAGGGTTAGCCTGCCCTCTTCCTTCGCTGTTGTATCGCCTAACGCATGGGCAGTAAAAGCATGCATCGCTTCATGCACCGAAAGAGAAACAAGCATGGTGACCAGTACAATTACCAGGTCGCTCACAGAAATATCACTGAACATACCTGTTAGTATAACAAACCTTCAAGCTATAGGTATTATTGACTTAAGGAGTAAAAAAAGATAAAATAGACCCTTGAATAGAAGGAAGTTAACTCATGCGTAAATGCGATATACTCGGTAAAGGCAGACAATTTGGTAACAATGTTAGTTTCTCGCAGCGTCACACCAAAAAGGTGTGGGAGCCAAACCTGCAAAAGAAAACCATTGTAGTAGACGGCAAAAAAGTCACGCTCAAAATAAGCACCCAAGCGCTTCGCACCCTTAAGAAAAAAGGATTGCTAGCCCCTATAAAGTAATTCGTACTATGTAAAAAATAACTCCCTCTTTTTGAGGGAGTTATTTTTATGATCGCTCCAGTACAATGAGCTGCGTTAGATCAGCGAGTTCGCTGGATTTCAGCCGCAGTTTGGATGTCGTCTCCTTCGGCTCCATGGCCAGATTCTTCAGCGCATCCGCCAGGGACTGCTGTGGCACCGGGAATGAAAATTTCGGGTCATCATAATGCGTCGGGAAGATAAGCTTTGGTTCGACCTTCTTTATAAGTTTTAATGCTCCAATACTATCGAGGGTGTAGCCGTTCCCCCCGACCGGCACGAACATAACGTCTACCATGCCTATGGCTTCTAGTTGTGCGTCCTTAAGCTCTGGATAAATATGGCCAGTCATAAAGATATTAAGATCATCCCAGAGTATTTTATACATGGTCGCGCTCTTCTGATTTTCCTGGTCCAAGTGGGATCGCGCCGCAATGCCGTAAATTGATACACCAGAGACTTCATACTCACCCGGCTGATCAATTACTAACTTTGCCGGCATAGCAGGGTCGGCATGTGCACCTGTAAATAGTGCAATGTCACCCTCTTTGGCAACGCTCTTAGCACCAAGTTCAGCTAGATTGTCGTCTAGTACCAATCGCACCTGCTTGGCAGTAATAGTAATGCAATTGCCACCATAAAATTGTACATCCATACATCCGTCTCCTTCGATCCCTATAGTATACCGTTTTTATCTATCAGCACCTGCTTCTTGGCAGCCAGTACCGTGCTTATAAAACGATCATTAATTTGACGCCGATAGCTAAACTCCTGGACCGGCATAAGGGTATAGCGAATTTCCTTGCCCTCCTGCGCTTCTAATTCAGACACAAACTTCTGAAGTGCGTGCTGATTAACATCGCCGACAATAAGCACATCAATACCGCTCGAATCATCACGAGTAAATTGGCCAGTATATAAAGCGACATCTACATTGCCTAGAGTTTTAATCCGATCGCGCTCGACATTAGGAAGAGCTGCGGCAGCGGCAACTGCGGCAGCCTTTTTGGTAGGCACGTCACCCTCGGCCTCGCTTGTTTGTTCAGCATTGCTACCAAAGATAGTCTTTAACGGTTCGTAGTAGCCATATGTCTGGTTCACCTCGTAATACAGACGATTATTCGTGGTATCCGAAGATATAATGCCAATGCTTAAAAGATTAGCGAGCTCGCGTCGGACCGAGTTGATTTGTTCGTCAATTTTACGGGTTATTTCCCGTACGTAAAACGAACGATTAGGATTACTGTAAAACAGTTGTAGCAATTTAACCCTCGTTTTGGACCCAAACAGTTGCTCAATCATGTGTTTATTGTAGCAAACTTGTGTGTTCAGTATATAGTCATTTGTTCAGTAGTGTTGTAACAAGGTCTACTGCTTCTTCCGATTTACTGATCCAAATGATATTCTTATCCCTCTTGAACCACGTTTTCTGACGTTTCGCATATTGTATATGACTACGAATACATTCTTCTCTTGCCCCGTCCAAAGGTGCTTCACCGGCCAAATAGCGTCTAAAGGTTTTATACCCTGGCGTCTGTAAAGCTGGAAGGTCCCAACTATACTTTTTGTTAAGACGCCTTGCTTCGTCAATAAGGCCTTGCGCAAACATGCCGTCAACTCTTCGCATAATGCGCCGTGTTAATTCTTCTTTTTCTGGAGCCAGCCCCATAAGTAATATACCGGGGCGAAGGGCGTGCCGAAGCGAAGGAGCCCCTTTGGTTTCGATAGCCCGGATCAGATGGCGCGGATTTGATGCGTTATGCGGTAATGGCAGATCTCTTGTTTGTAATAAGTTCTGTAGCTCTTGTACGGAAAGTGTCTGCAAGTAGGCGCGCTTGGTCAAATCAGAAGGAGTTCTGAATTGAAAGTTATATATTACGGCGTCAACGTATAATCCCGAACCGCCAACTAATAACGGTAGTTTTCCCCTGGAGACGATATCTTTAATTGCTTTGTCCGCCAAATGCTTAAAGTCCGCAACAGTGAACGGCTCATTTGGTTCAATAATATCAATCAGGTGGTGAGGCACGAGTGCCCGTTCCTCCAGAGTTGGCTTGGCGGTGCCAATATCCATGCCTCTATACACTGTGCGGGAGTCGGCGGCAACAACTTCGCCATTGAAACGCGTGGCTAGCTCAATAGCCAACGCCGTCTTGCCCGAGGCAGTCTGGCCTACAATAACCACTAAAGGAGAGTTGTCTGCTCCGGATTCCATAATAGTGTGCCTACATCGACCTTAAAATCTTCTGATACAGCCACCCCTTCAGCTCTTAATAGTACCGCATGTGCGGCTCGCCCGCCATTCGGCCAGCCCGCTGCTAAACCACCTTGTTTGTTTACTACCCTTTGCCAAGGTAAATCGCTCGGCCCGGTATGGGCGATTTGTCCCACCTCCCACGCTGCCCAAGCAGCACCGCAAAGCGCCGCGATCTGCCCGTAAGTCATAACCCTGCCGCTTGGTATTTGGGCGACTAATTCGTAGACCCGCTCTTTAAATGCTTCATCAGTCCTGGACATTAAAATACCTTGCTATATCTTCCCAGTTGCGCACTCTTGTTATGCGGCGAGGCAATTCAGCATCATGACGATTCCAGGCATAGTTGCCAAAAAGAAGTGCTTCAATACCGGCTTCAGCCGCGCTTATGCAGTGTTTCAGCTGATCATCAATTAAATACCCAGTCCCGATTTCCCGACATATCTCTGTTTTGGTCTGCTTAATTTTATGTGCAAAATCCTGGTCTGCGTCCCACATGCCGACATATCTGATCTGCTTAAACAGGCCTGGAAAATGTTTCTCAAGCCATGCATCAGTCTCAAGCCTCAAAGTCGCACGTCTTGATGTAACTATTACTAAGTCGTAAAGTCGTGATAAACGGCGTAAAACAGATATCGCGTTGTCAAAACATCTATAATTACCGACTACGCCTGCTTCGTGGGAGTAAATAGCCCGCTGCTCTGCTTCCTCAACTGGAATATTCCACATAACACCTCCAATCTTCTGTGTAGTCGTCAAGTGTTAAACGGGTACCCCACTGCTTATTGCTAAAAACAACAAAACCCTCCGCACTAGCCGATAGTACGTCATCAATATCAACTGCAATTATCCTACGATGTTGTTTCATATACTACATTTAAAGGGATGTTTTGCTCACTCGCGACTTTACCTCATGCGCAACAGTTTTCAAAAATTCATCAACTGTCCGCGGTTCACGATCCTCGCCTACTACCATATCCTTGCGGATACGCGGCATTACTTGGCCGGTTTCGATTTCTCTCTCGCCAACGACCACGGTATAAGGAACTTTCATAAGCTCGGCATTACGAATTTTTTTGCCGACAGACTCATTTTCGTTGTCAACTTTTGCACGAATTGTAAGCTCTTGAGCCTTCTCTATAAACTCATTCGCAAACGCGACGGTTGCCTCTTCCTGGTTAACCGTCACTACCCTTACCTGCTCTGGCGCCAGCCAGACCGGGAATCTCCCACCTAAGTGTTCGATAAGGATACCAATAAAACGTTCTAAGGAACCATAAATAACTCTATGGATTGCAATAGGTGTCTTTTCAAGCCCATCGTTGTCGGTATATCTAAGGTCAAAACGGATGGGCTGCTGAAAATCAAGCTGAATGGTACCCATCTGCCACGGCCTTCCCAGTGCGTCAGTCATTAAAATGTCAATCTTCGGGCCGTAGAAGGCTCCGTCACCTTCCTCGATAAAGTACTCCTTGCCGCTTTCTTCCAGAATTTCCTTAAGCGTTGCTTCTGCTCGATCCCAAAGTGCTCCGTCTCCCATGTACTTATCAGGGCGCGTACCTAAACGGAACGAGTAAGATATGCCAAAAATAGAATAGAATAGCTCGGTAATTTCAAAAATTCGTTTATATTCTTCTTTTATTTGCTCTTCACTAACAAATATATGTGCATCATCTTGACGAAATTCACGCACCCTCAGCAACCCGTTCAGGGTCCCTGAAAGTTCGTAGCGATGCAATGTATCTGTATCACTCAGCCTAAATGGCAAATCCCGGTAAGAACGATTTTTCGTCCTATATACAACCATGGCGTTCGGACAATTCATAGCCTTCATTCCATACAGTTCGCCCTCTTCAGTTTCAGAAGTAAACATATCCGACCAGTAATGATCGAAATGCCCAGATGTTACATATAGTTCTTTCTTATTGAGAAGGGGCGAAACTATTTCATGATAATTACGGGCAGCGTGCTCTTTACGCCAAAAATTAACCAATTCGTTGTACATGATCACGCCATTAGGTAACCAATAGGGCATACCTGGAGCGGTTTCGTGGAAGAAAAAGAGTTCAAGCTCCTGCCCCAGCTTTCGATGATCGCGCTTCTTAGCTTCTTCGAGAAGGGCAAGGTATTGCCGTAATTCTTTTTCAGTCCTAAATGCTACGCCATATACCCGTTGCATTTGCGGGTTGGTAACCTTGCCCCGCCAGTATGCCCCAGAAACGCGCATTAACTTGAAAACCCCGACCCTACCTGTCGATTTGACATGCGGGCCACGACAAAGGTCAATAAAATCACCGTTGCGATAAAATGACACTTCTTCTACCTGGCCGCCGTCTTCGGCCGCCAGACCCAATTCTTCGGCATCCAACTCTTTAGCGACAGTGGTGCCGGCTCGCTTTAAGTCGTTCAACAACTCTTCTTTGTATGGTTGCCCACTCTCTTTAGCCCAAGCTATAGCTTCGTCGATTGGCTCATATGATCTCTCGAATTGTTGATTTTCAGCAATGACCTTTTTCATTTCGGCTTCGATCTTTACAAAGTCTTCATCAGACAGTTTTACGCCGCCCAGGTCAAGATCATAATAAAATCCGTTCTCTACAACCGGCCCTACACCTAACTTTGCATTCGGCCACAATCGCTTTACAGCCGTTGCCATAATATGCGCCAGACTATGACGCATGGCATATAGTTGTTCGTCGCTTTGTTGATCGGACACTCTTGAAGCTCCTTTCACTTTTAAGGATAAAAAAGACGCGGTTTCCGATTCAATACTCTCGCATGGTATTTAATCTTCAACTCGCGTCTCGGGCCCAGTATGCACGTCGCACATTATTTGGGTGGTTCCACCGGACTTTCCCAACCTTTCCAATGTAGTAGATTAGCTGGGACTCTCGTGATAGCACGTTCCGTACGTTCTACCTGCCAACGGAGCTCTATGGTTGGTGAGGCCACTTCACTGCTCGATATGTATTATATCACAACAACACATCGTCAAAACTTCATCTCGTCTCCAAATACGACTATAGCAGTGTTAGTACGATCCGGCTAGTACTAAGTTATTGTCAGTTTTGCCACAGTTATGTGGAAAAGTAGAAATACGACTTATATCCTCTATGGCGTTACAGCAAAAATCTTTTGTCTTACCTGAACCTCTGATATTATGGAAAATATGAAATCGAGGTGGTCCGAATTAAAACCTGCCGTTGTTGCTTTGCGGCGCAGCGGAAAATCTCTTTCCTTTATTGAAGCCAACTTAGAAATACCTCGCTCTACCCTTTCCGGATGGTGCAAGGATATCCAGTTAACGAATACGCAGCGCAACAAGTTAGCTAAAGACAGACTAGCTGCGCTCTCAACGGCGCGGCTAGCAGTTGCCGGAAAGCGACGCTTAAAAAAACAAATCCGCCTTAAGGAAGCGGAAGAGTCGGCTTTGCATACGCTTTCCTCTCTTAACCTAACCGCCGATTTACAAAAGGTAGCATTGGCAATGTTATGTCACGGAGAAGGTAGTAAAGCCCAAGCTATTTCGCTCCGGAGTAGTGATCCAAAAGTGCTTGCTTTCTTTCTTGCAGTACTAAGGAAAAACTACGGCGTAAGAACAGAAGCTATAAGCTGCAAGATTCACCTGCGACAGGGTCAAAATAGCGAACAAGAGGTAGCTTATTGGCGTAAAAGCCTTGCCCTCCCCCCTGGCAGTTTTCAACAAGTACAATTTGATAAGAGGACACACGGAATAACAGAACAGGCATACCATGGTGTTTGCGTGGTTCGATGCTCAGACATTGCTATTCAGCAAAAACTAGTGTATCTTTATAAGTCGTTCACTGAGAAGGTTGTCAGTGATCTAGGGGGCGATTAGCTCAGTTGGCTAGAGCGTCGCATTGACGTTGCGAAGGTCATAGGTTCAATTCCTATATCGCCCACCATCTTAGTTGAGAAATATGTAAACCCGCGCTAGCCGCGGGTTTTAAAAACCAAAAAATCATAAGCTTTAACACCTTGGAGTCTATTGACTTAAATAACGCCTTATGTTAACATAACCGAGTTAAGAGGCCTGTGTGTGAGTGCCAAAAAACAGAGCACGCTTGACGAGTTCAAGCTGTTTTACGAAGATTTGTCATTATCTTCTGCTGTCAGTAGTCGAATCCGCCGTTCGCGGGTTATTGTTACAAAATAGGTTGTTTCAATATATACGCACAGTCCGTGCCTTATAAGGCACGGACTGTGATCTTTGGTAACTGCTATTCCACATGCCTCAAAAAGTTTTCCACTAGCTTTTTAAACAGCTTAATGTCAATATGTTGACATGGTTTGCTTGTACTGTAGCTCACCAACACAAGTAGTTAACTCCCGTCATCAGAAGCGTACTAACGATATCTGGCGGCGGCGAAAGTGTGTTGCCTGCAAAAGTATCTTCACGAGTATTGAAAAGGCCGAGCTATCCGGCAGCCTTATGGTGGCCAATCAGGACGGCAAATTAAAACCATTTAGTCGCGACACCCTTTTTATTGCTGTATACGAAAGTTGCCGACATCGCCCGGCCGCAATAGCGGATGCTACCGCACTTACTCAGATTATTACCACTAACTTACTCCGACATACCAAAACCGGAACCATAGAGATAAATACCATATGTGCGACCACCCATACGATATTGCAGCGATTCGACAAGGTGGCGGCTACTATGTATCGGGCCTACCACCCCAACCAGTTTACTTCTTAACCGCTTTGTGAGTTACATCGAATTTCGTAAGATACCAACCAAACATAAGGCGTGTCTGCGAATACAAAGCCGCGAATGAACCATAGGCAATGGTTGTGATTGGCAAATAAGCCCATTGCAATATCATAAAGATACTGCGGTGACGTTTATACCGAAGCGGCCGCGGCGGCAACGTCTTAAGACTTACGAATAAAGAAGTAAAGGCGCCCACTAGCCCTATCCTTTGAATCCAGCTTACGATAAGTGGCAATTCGTTGGCAGCATAGTTACGAGGGTCAATGAACGCAGGAATAAATGCAGCAAAGGCCAGCAGCAAAGCGCCCGAAGCCCAACTTACGTGACCTTCTAACAAGCGAAAAAATTTAGCAACAAGGTCAAAACGCGGCACGTTATTTTTCTTAAAGAAGCCCTGGCTTGCTATGTATGCTACATCCGATGCTCCATATGTCCACCTACGCAGTTGGATAAACTGTGCCTTCAGGGTTTTTAAGTACGTGTCGGATAGTACTGCGTCTTGATAAATTGGCACCGACAAAGGATAGACTCGGTAATCCCCGTTATATGTAAAATAGCTCCGCCAAAAATGATGGCCATCCTCTACAATGGTACGTACACTCCAAAAATCCATATCAATAAGCGCCCGCATACTTTGCCCATGGGCAGAAAAATTCCGCTCCAAATGAGGTCGCTGCGTAAGCACAATGTAGAAAAAATTGTTACCCGTGGCAATAACGCGCATAGGTGCCGGCGCGTCCCAAATGTTATTTGTAAACATGGGTAATGGTTGATAAGATGCACGCACCGGATCAGGGGCTACGGTGTATAGATATGTAAGAGCAGATAGATATTTTTTATCAGGCCGGTTATCAGCGTCGAGTGTTGTTACTATAACGTGCAGCGGGCTGATGTCATGCTCCTCCAAATACTTCTGAAGACGCCTACCTGCATATGTTACGTTGCCGCCTTTGCCTATCACTTCTCCTGGGATATCCTTGGGATGTTTTACTGCTTCTGCATACCGAAAATACTTGCCGTACTTTGCTACCAATTCCTTAGATTGCTGCTCGACCCGCTCACCGCCGCGCTCTTCATAAGCCAGAATAAATATGACTTTGCCCTTCACATCGTAAGTAGAGTCAATAACAGATTGTATGGTCGGTTCAAGCGTATCGCGGCTTTCGTTATAGGTAGCAACAATCATTGCGTGTATTACCTCACTGGGCTTAATAACCCGGCCGTTCGCACTTAAACGCAATAGATTTTTATAGTGCCATTTGGGACGATGCTCCTCCGGATCCGCGATCTCGCCCGCTTCGACTTCGCCCAAAAGCTCATTCCAATCAACCTTTTCGTGCTGACGCATAACTCGGTACCCGGCTATGGCACGAATATTTGCCGCAACCGAACGAGTGAAATAGATAAGGATATAGCCCAATATAAAAAAAGCTGCGGCTGTTACCTTTATAAAACTGAGTACCAGCGGCAGTGTGAGCATACACCAAGACAACGCACCTGGTAATATTTCAAAAAAACGATAACGGCGGCTCCGTTCATCTTCGTAAGGAATTTCTATGTCTTTCATTAATGTAAAACCATGAGTGCATTACTTACAATAACCGCAAAGAGCAATAGCAAGGCTCCGGCTATAAGCACGGTAACCGCCAGCTCCCTGCGAATACGATAGGTACGAATACTTAAAATAACGTTCATAACCACTATAAGCAGCGCAAAGACTGCAAAACTTAAAATACCCACTAGCCCCCCAGTTTGAAAGGCGCTGATCCCTAGATTAGAACGGTATTGCACAATGTAACCTTCGCTACCCTGGCCGATGTTAAGCCTTAGAAAAAGCAGCACTATACACAGAAAAGCCAAAAATATATTACTACTTACTAGCAGTAATATTAGTTTGTCGTGCAAGTACTTTTTAGATAAAGGCATCATATTGCTTCTATTGTAGCTTACCGCCCACATTTCGCGAATGATTGTCCTAGTCGGGATAAACTATTAATCAGAGCATGTAAAGTATGTGCCGTCAGGGCGACGCCTTTGGTGCGGGTAGAGAGAATATTACCTCTCGCCGGTTCCGCTTTAATTTTTAGTGGAAGGCGGAATCGGGTTCAGTATATATTTTGCTGATCGCAAAATATCGGACTCTCTGGTGCGGGTACCGGGAATCGAACCCGGCTCTCAACCTTGGGAAGGTTGCATATTAGCCACTATACGATACCCGCAATTTATTAAAATAGGGCCGCAGGCCCTGCACCTGACGCGCGAGCCAAACCAACGGAGCGTTTGGCGAGCGGAAGGAAGAATCGTGGAGACCTTCCTGCGTATTGCGAGAAATTTATTTGCCGTAATACGCAGGAAGGTTGGAACGAATTCTGACGTGGAGCCACCTTGGGGATTCGAACCCCAGACCCCCGCTTTACGAAAGCGATGCTCTAGCCGACTGAGCTAAGGTGGCAAAGACAAATCATATTATACCAGATGAAATAATTGAGTAATACGGATACTGATCAGTTTGCCCTAATATTATTGAATACATAATGTAACCAAAAGTAAATATAGCGTAATGATATCTTACGACTGAACAATTTTACTTGAATAACTTTATCTACACTACTTTACTCTGAACACATTTATATATAAAGTCGGCTAAAACCGAGATTCGTATAAAAAACCTCTGCTATAACTTGCTGCAGCCTTTTTATCCTTCCAGTAGAAAACTATGCACGTCGCACAATACAAACCTATTCTAGGGATAGTGAGATAAGCTAATGCTTAGTACGTGTGACATACAAAAGAGAGGATGCACAAACTAATAACAACCCTATGGACGTACTAATCATAAGCACCAAAAACGAAGTGCGTTCAAATATAAAGCCAGCGGCGGGCATATACGCCCCTGCCCCTAAACGACTAAGCAAATTACTGAGCGATAAGATGCCTGCCCGCTGAACGGTTTGAATGGTATTGTTTAATAAAATATCGATCGCAGCATCAAGGTAACCGCTCAGTACGGCAGTTACATACAAGGCCAATATCGATATAGCAGCTATTTGCACTAACCCTATCGGAATAATACTGAGCGCAAACAACAAAAAGCCGGCTACAATATGCGTCCGCTGCCCATAACGATACACGGCAATACCAAAAAGAGGCACAAGCAGGCTAAGTCCCATAATAACCCCCCAATATGCGAGCGGTACATTCATTTCGGCCAGGAGGGGATTATAAAACCACTTTAGGCTTACCATAAATGCCATGATGCTTGCTGATAAAATCAAAAAGCGAAATATGAGCGGTCTCTGCCTTATCTCCGAAAAGCTTTTGCGTGCTGTCCGGAACAAATTGCCCTCAGAACTTCTCGGTGATGGCGTATGAATGCTCCATATAAAAAGAGCGGCAACGACATTGCATATGCCCGTTATTATAAATGGCAGTCCTATATCTATTGCGGCAAGGAGCGGACCAAGGGCGGTAGCAGCTACAATCACGGCAGTAGCATACAACTTAATCTGCGATTGGTCTTTTTTAAAATTCTTCGAAAGTGCATGAGTGAGCGCCGTGTCGCTTCCTGACGTAAGCGTAATACCAATGGCAGCTATAAGCAGGCAGACTGCGATGTATAAAAACCCGCCTCCCAGTCCTAATAAAATCAGCGCGGCAGCGGTAATGAGGTGTCCGGCAATAAGCGCAGTTTTATGCGAGAAGTGATCGCCTATAACTCCAGTTGGAAATTCAAATAGCACGACACCAAAATAATACAAACTAATTAGTGTGTATGCCTGGGAGGTACTGAGCCCATTATGCTCAAAAAATAATACTCCAATAGCAAACCAAAAGACTGCTGCGGCAGCGCAGCGGGCAATCTTTATCTTTGCAATATCGCTTATCATTTTAAAGAATCCCCTGTTGCATGCATGATACGATGGCCCAAAGTCTTGCCATATCCGGCAAAGCGAATGCAATAATTCCAATTGCCTTACCGAACCATAATAGCAGGTATACTAATCTAATTTGCCAGGCAATTCGGCTAGTATGCCTTGATTTTTGACGGCGTAATCGGCCTGTTTTTACTGCCTATTTGTACTCGGTAATACCGATAACTCTTTGGTCATATATTAATCATTAACAAAACAAATGTGCGTACTTAGGCATCAGTGGCATCTACCGTAAACTGGTCGGTCACCAAATAATCCACAATTTGATCCCAGCCCTGGGTGAACACGGTAGCATGCAGGTCGTCAATTGCTTCAATCCAGCGCGCCGGATAGCCGTGGCTGGCGGCCATATACCGCCCTAGATATCTGCGCGCCGCACGTGTAAACGCAATGTTTGTATTGCCCTTGTCATCCGCGCCTAACTTGTAATGATGTTCATGAGCGTAGGGGGAGCCAAGATAGGCATTTATTTCCTTGGAATTCCCGGCCCTAACCTCACCTATAATATGCAATCCTCGGCTGCGTTTAAGAACATCCCGCAGTTGCCGGGCATCACCCTGTCCTTGTTGCAAAACTCGCAAAGCACTCCCAGCCGCCAGTTTGGTTTCCATAAAGGGTGACGCTCCCTGCGATCCTAAATGCCCAACATTACCTAACGTTTTACGCAACCCTTCCTCCCCAGCAATCCATGGTCTAAGGTGGGGGTCATTAAAATAAAGCTTCTGGAATAACTTCCCTTCAACCCCAGCTTTTGTAATCAAATTTGCTATATAGCCGGCAATTAATGCCCTGTCTGCCACTTCGTGTGGTAAGCGCTCCCGGACTGAGGGTTGTGAGAGGATACCCAATGTACCGTCCAAAATGAGACGAACAGCCGGAATAAGAATAGCACTAGAGCGTTCATTATTCACCTCTACCTCCCAAAAGCTCGCGGCATTAATGCCTTCGTACCCGTTTTGGCTAAAAACATAGTCTATAACCGGCGCTATACCGTTGAATTTCTCATCATCGGTCAGTTCAAAAAAGATCTCTGCCATACGTTGCAATAATCCAGATTGACCGTAGCGTTGTCAATACATTTTGCGCAGAAAGCTAAGGTATGCTAAACATTTAGACGATTTGCTTGGACAGGCAAGGCTGTGCTTTTATTATCTTTGCTAGGTCGATTTGGGTAAGGTGTTCGTTATTCATTAAGTTTTAACCTCTGCAATTACTCTTGCCGGCGCTCCGTCAATGTCTAGCTTTATTGGTAGGGCATACACCTTAAGCTCTTTGCCCGTTAGTTTGTCGAGATTAGTTAGATTTTCGATGATAAGCACATTTCCGCCAAGCAAGATTTTATGAATTGGAAAGCCATCAGTGTTATCTACACTACCTGCGTCAACACCAATCATCTTAATCTTGCGCTCAACAAGGTAATCAGCTATTTCTTCTGGCATGACTGAATACTTTTCAAAGTAGACCGGCTCATAATAATACTCGCTCATACCAGTACAGAACAGTACAACATCGCCTTCCTAAATGTCGGCCTGTTTTATGCTTTCGAGGTCGAACCCTTTGCTTACTTCAACCAAGTGACCTTTGCCTACAAATTGCTCAATCGGTACTTGGTCAAGTGTCTTACCGCCTGCGATCATGTGTAGTGGTGCATCAATGTGCGTGCCAACATGGATGGGTATTTACCGAGATAACATGATCGTTCCAGCCGTCATGCTCAATAACTCCGGCTGGTTCAATTTTTATGGCAGGGTCGCCGGGGTAGATGGGGGTTTGTTGGTTGAGGGTTACGGAGAGGTCTATGAGCATACCGCCTCCAACAATTCAGGAAACTTTTCAGTCTTCATACTACCTAGAACAAAATGCCCTTTATTGGTATACTCTTTAAACTTTAAGCCGTACACTTTACTACGCAGAATATCTACGGTTTTAATTACGCTTGGCTTGTCGTCGCTCGAAACAAACACTGTGACACCTGCGGTTCGTGTCAGAAAATCAGGCTCGATGTCAAAGTCAAAGAAATCTGCCGTGTCGGATCTTGGGTTATTATCAGGGTTAATCCACGGTGCAACCAACGCCACTTTACCAACTCGTACATCTTTATGCTCGCTTAGATAGCGCACCAGGAAACCACCGCCGCAACTATGGCCGACCAAAATTGTTTCTGGCGTAAGATCAAAGCGTTCAAATTCCTTTTTCCATTCATCATAACGAGGGCGGAACGGGAACGGCGGCTCGATTGATACAGCGTGAATATCTTGCAAAATGAGTTGGCGTTTGAGCCAACTAAACCAGTGGTTCTCGCTGTTACTTGGCGATTTTAGGTCGTAGTGTTCGTCTTTATCGGGCCGACCTGGAACTAAAATTGCGTTCATACTTATTTCCCTGCAATCCCGTACCCGCCATCGACTACCAATACTTAGCCAGTTATAAAGCTAGCCTTATCACTAGCCAGGAAAATCATAGTTTCGGCAAGTTCTTCGGGCGCGGCAGCACGTTGCAGCAAAGCGGTTTTGACTTGCGCGTGCACAGCTTCGGTCCAGCCTTTGCTCATGTGCGTCTTTGTAATCCTGGAGCAACCGCGTTTACCGCAATGTACGGGGCGAACTCTTTCGCGAGTGCAAGATGTCAGGTTATTCACCGCAGCTTTGCTTGCAGAGTACGCAGTAATGCGACTTGACGCCATATTTTCCATTCCTCGGATTGAAGAGACATTGACGATACGACCGCTCTTAGCCTTAAGCATGCTATGCGTGCGGCAGCCGCGCCCATACCGCCCCGTGATGACCCTGTTATGATTATGACTATCTTTGAGTGTCATTTTGCCTCCTCGTCGCTTAACTCTTGAATATCCTTAATGAAGCGAGCCGTATCCGTAAACACCAACCCGTGCATCCCGCAGGCTTCAGCCGCCACAACATTCGCTTCACGGTCATCCACAAATATAGTATCTGCGGCAGGCAGTTTAAGCTTTTCCCATGTACGAAGATAGGTGTCAGGGTCAGGCTTGACGATACCAAGATCAGCAGACAGTACCACTTCTTCAAAAAGGTCGCGCAATCCATGATCATTTATAACTTTGAGCGTCCATTCATGCCCGCCATTAGATAAACAAGCGATACGGTAGCCCTCTGCTTTAAGCTTCCGGACATACTCTACCAGCTCGGTATCAATGACTACTTCTGCTTCAATGCCTCTTTCAACTTCAGCAACGGATACGCCCGCCAACTCGGCGGCCTTTTGATTGAATTCCGCACGACTAAGCTTGCCGAGATCGCTCTCGGTACACAGCGCCTGGAACTCCGCTTTCTTTGCTCCATAATCCAGCACTGTCTTTTTAAACCAATTAGTAGCTATAGGCGCGCAGAACACACCGAAGAAGTCGAAGACAATAGCCTTATACATCAGTCGAGTCCTGTATTGCGGCACCACCATTCCATGCAAGTTTGATTTTCTGACCCTTATCACCGCCGAACTTGCCAAAGGCATACCAGTTTGCAACCGTGATTTTGTAGAATTGGTGGCCTTCTGGATTGGCCGCTTCGCCCACAATGTCGGCAGTAGCGCCTAAGCGTTCTTTAAAGAGGGGCTCTACAGCGCGGCGTTCGTCCTCGCTACCTAGCAGCTCGGCGCTACCTTCAAAGTACAGGCCAAGTGGGTACTCGCCAACGGCGTGCTGCCTGACAATGTTACCCGCAACCTGCGAATTAGCCGCAATATCCTGGCTGTGCCGCCGGCTGGTGAGAGAGCGAAAGTAGAGATTTAAACTATCGTCGTAGACAAAATGTACTTCGCAGACCCAAGGCTTATTGTCCTTACTCGTACCCAGGGACATATGAATGATTTGCGGTAGATAGTCGCGAATTACTTGTTCGATGTTCATTATTGATTCTCCTTATTCAACACCATCCCGCCATATGTCTGGTCGAGCGGCATAATCTCAATGTTGTCGATGTTTACATGAGCCGGCTGGTTAATCACCCAAGCAATGGTGGCGGCAACGTCTTCGGCTTTCAGCGCTTGCCAGCCCGCGTAGTAGTCTTTGGCTTTTTGCTCATCTTTGAAGCGGACGATAGAAAACTCAGTTTCAGCCGCGCCTGGCTCGATATTGGTTACTTTTACACCAGTGCCGAACAAATCAGTCCGAAGATTTCGTGAGAACTGACGCACAAACGCCTTGGTTGCGCCATACACGTTGCCGCCTTTGTATGGCACAGTAGCAGCAACCGAGCCAATATTGATGACAAGTCCGCTCTTTTGCTTCTTCATGATGTCGAGCGCGGGTCGCGTGACGCGTAGCAAGCCTTTGATATTGGTGTCTACCATTTGCTCCCAATCTTCCAGACTGGCTTCTTGAGCTGGCTCCATGCCAAGCGCAAGCCCGGCACTGTTTATGAGCACATCAATCGAACGGTAGCCATCGGGTAGTGCGACGAAAAAGTTCTGCACTTGCTTATTGTTCGTGACATCTACGGCGACAGTATACATATCAGTACCAAGCGAACTTTTAAGTTCGTCGAGCCGATCTTGGCGACGAGCCAGAAGGATAAGCTTATTGTCTTGAGCGAGTAGTTTTGCGACGGCGAGGCCAAAGCCGGAAGTAGCGCCAGTGATAAGTATGGTTTTCATGCTTGTATATTACCACCAGGCCTCGGCCTAAACTAAGAGAGGAGATCCAGCCCTTCACGATTTGGCGGCCAGCAAGTGCTTGCGAGCGAGCCACCATTAGAGCGTCTGGTCTCCTCTGTTGGCAGTGTCAATCTATTGTAGGTTAGGCTCTTAGCCTGGATTACCAACAAGCCTATTGTACGCCACGGGGAGGAGACTGTCATGTATCTCCATCTTTCTCTCTTCTTTCTTCTCTCTTTCTTTAACAGGGAACGTAACGAGCAAGGAGGATTACTCGATGACAGTAGTCGGATTCGATGTAGGCAAAGATATGTTGTACGGCGCACGCTTGAACCGCAGCGGCGCCGTCAAGGAACATTACGAGATAGCCAATACACCAGACGCGGTAGCAACCCTGCTTGGTGTACTGGCAAGCAACCACAAACGCCTGCTCGTGGCGAGCGAGGCGACAGCAGAATACCACCGGCCATTGGCATTGGCCTGTCTACGGCTCGGTATCCCATTTCGCTTACTTAACCCTATTACTACGAAGCAATTCACTAGAGCAACAGTGCGTAAGCGTAAAACCGACAAGACCGATGCCGAGATTGTCGCCAGAGTGGCGCTGCAAGGCGAAGGCACCGTCGTGACGCCCGTCACCTTTGATCCAGCCAAACCGACCATCCGTACCAGCATGAAGTTAGCGCAGCTTAACCGCATGCTCCACTTAATGCAACTGCGTTTGAACGCTATTATGCCCAACGAGCAGCGACTGCTTGCCGAATTGGCTGGTTGCCACGAGCGTATTAATGAAGCGGTCCAGGTATTTCGTGCCCAGGCTGCCAAACAGGCCGACCAACAGCTTCTTGAATTGCTCATGACCATTCCTGGCGTTGGCGTGGTGACTGCGTTGACGCTTATGGCCGAAGTAGGCGACATCCGCCGTTTCCGGAGTCCAAAAGCGCTTGTCGCTTATGCCGGCCTCGACCCGCGGGTACGCCAGAGCGGTCTGAGCCTCAAGCGCAACACCCGTTTAACCAAACGAGGATCTCCCTATTTGCGGCACAGTATGTACCTGGCGGCAACGGTCGCCGAACGACACGACATCTACTTCCAAGCCGTCTTCGCCCAGAAACGACGTGAGGGCAAGCGCTACAAGGAAGCCACGATTGTGGTGGCCCGGAAACTACTGAATTGTGCGTATGCGGTATGGAAGAGTAACACTGCTTACCAGAGACCCGGGGTTGACGGTAGATTGTAGGTCTCTAATAATACCTTATCTGCAGGACTCAAACCTATTGCCTCCGGCAACAGGCAACTTCACATTTGACTACAAATGAGGAGTTCTAATTGTCCGCTTGCGGTAGCCCTGTGAGTGTTACCGGCTTCAGCGGTTCATCTGGATCATCCCCATCCTCGTCAATCGGAAACCAGACTTGACCTTTATATTCTGGATTTTAAGATATGCTAGCCAAGTAAAGGGGTGCCGCTAGGCTACTCTGTGCAGTGAGCAAGTAACACAACTCCTGATCAATTCTAAACCTTTATCGCATCCATAATGACGCCCATATCCTGCCCCGGTACTAAAGCATGGCAGGCAGGATTTATGCCAGCAGCTTGTGCCTGTTGTTGAGCAATAGCAGTAGCTCGGCGGGCAGCCTCACTCAGCCAGTCAGAAGTGACAATCTGACCTACGCGTAGCGGTAAAGAGTTACCTGCTACCCGGATTGGCTCCGACCAAAAATCAGCCATCTCACTATTAAAGAATTGGTTAACGGGCTGCGCAACAAAGACGCCTGGGGTGCCTCCAACGGGAATACCTATGGGCGAATTCGTCTTGGGCATCAAGTAAACCTCGAGCGGCCACCGGACGTAACGCCCCCAGATGGCCGAGTCTCGATAGGTGTATGGCGAGGCAAACAATCCATAACTACATAAACACTAGCATAAAGTAGCGTGCTAGTCAACTTAATTGTAAGCACGCCTCTATGCTTAGTTCCCTACAGAAGTTTAGTTAAGCTTTTTCTTCTGCATGGGCAAAAGCTGCTATATCAAATTTTGAACCTTCGATAATGATCCACGACGCCAAGGGATACTCACGAGTTGTACTACCCCATACGCCTAACATATTTATCAACGTGGCAGACCGTAGTCTCGCAGGTATGGACTATGTTATGGATGACCTATCCAAAGCATCCGCTGATCCAGCTGAATCCTTTACTTCTTAGATAGTGCCTTACCTCAGTGTGAACAATAGGATCCATACTTCTTTCGCTCAGTATAACTTTCGTCAACAGAGCTTCATCTTTAACTTTAGAAGGCAACTCTCCCGCTGCGGCAGCGATAGTACCTACAAACCATTTGACAGGGTCGGCTTCTCTGAGGGCAGCTCCAGCTCTAGCCTCGTCTTGCATGTACGCTAAATAGTATCATCACATATATTAAGGTCAACGTGCGAACCTCCTGGCTCGTATTCAGCTCTAATCATAAAACAAAAATACTATGGAAGTGGTACATCGTCAATTGGCGGGCCGTTACTTTGGAAGTCTGGAATTATCTGTAAGTTCTGAAGTAACGTAGCATCGGATTTCACCCCAGTTCAGCTGATTGCGATGTCGCATCTTGCAATCTTTGGAGCTACCGGATCTCTGGCGGGAGTGGTATTTGGAATCCTAACTTATTCGTCTCAAGTAATTCATTTATTTTCCCCATTGCTTGGTAAGAGAAAGCAGTAACTTCGTCCGAGCCAACTTGGTCAGCGCGACCGGTAATTGTTACTGCCGCAAAAGGCTCTACCGTGGTGCCGGTTGGCGTCTGGATCTCACTATCCCCGTTTACGCACAACGCATCATAACGCCCTTTTGCCTCCGGAGTTTTATCTATTAACATATTCAGCGTCTTGGCGATTGTTAGAGCGGTCTGATTGTGCCGTGGACCGATAAAATGCCATACAGAAGGGGAAACAATAAGGTTTTTGTCCCTTTCTTCGCTTAGTGTTTGAGCTAATCCGGACTTACCTTCAACAGTCGTTTGACATTCAATTACCATGCCACTTGGAGTTAAGCGTCGTATAGTTTCGGCTTTATATCGAAAGGGTGGTATGGATTTCTCGCTCATACTTTAATTTATTAAAGCATAAACTTACCAAAAATACAATAATGACATGCCCCAATCACGCATTAGCCCCCAACAATAAAGCACGCTAGAATTCTCTTGTACATCTTTCAAAACAAACAGGAGAAAAGCATGCGTGCTTTACAGAGACAGCATATCGTAGATATTTTCGTTTGGGTAGACGACAGTCTACCCAAACAAGTAAAACGAGGACAGAAGCCAGCTCTTCGTGACAGTGAGCTGCTCACGATACTCATCTGGGATGGCCTCAACGAGCCACACAAAACACTCAGTTCGCTCTACACTTGGATTGCTAGGGGATCTAGAGGCCAGGCCTGTAACAGAGAAAAATTTTGCGAAATGGGCCCGACCGGATTATAGGTTCGCTTTAACTTTCCAAAGAAAGGTGAACTTGGGCTCGGCATATAATTGCTGAACGCAATTATCGAACCCGCACTTCGTGCAGTTCGGCTCCGTCCAAACCAACCAAAGAAAAAGTCCCACACAAGGTGGGACTTTTTCTTTGGCGGGCCCGACCGGATTCGAACCGGCGATCTCCTCCGTGACAGGGAGGCATGTTAGGCCTCTACACCACGAGCCCAAAAAGTTCCGGAACTTTTGTAACCGCGAGCGAAGCGCCTTGCTTAAAACACGAGATACTCTGCACGCTAGCCACAAAATTACTAACAACAGGGGTAATAATACCAATGTTTCAAGAGAAAAGCAACCCGTTAAAACAGTGTTTACAGACCTATGAAGTGCCTTGGCTTCTTCTCTTTCTTGAGTGGATCTATGTAGGTACTGGGTTTTTTGAATGCAAAGAATATGTGCGAGGCACGCACAGTACTACCGTCTGCTTCGCGCAAACGCAAGATTTCCAGGCCTAGCGGCGTCTCCACGATAGCCGACGTTTCACTGGGCTTTAATTTAAATAACATATCTATAACCTGCGGCGGCAGGACACGGTTTGTTTTACTAATGGCAAAGCCATAATCCCCGCCACTCTCTTTAGCACCCGCTTCGTCGGAATATTGCTTGGCAAGGGCGGCAAAATCACCGCCGTTGCTCAGTTGCGCAAATACGTTCCGGGCACGCGCATGCGTACTATCATCGAGAGTGGATACAACTTTCTGCGAAAGCATTTGCATTTTTAGCTCGCGTTTAAAGTCGGCAATTGACCAATTCCAAAATTCTTTTAGTACATCCTCGAACACCGCATCGCTGCTACCCAAACGATTTTGGTTGCGCAGCAAAGCCACTTGGTCGTTCAGCTCTTGGTCGGCTACATGTACTTTATGTTTGGCGGCGAGCTGTTTAGTATACGCGTCATTAATAACCGACTCCAGGGCGACTTTGCGAAATGCCGCCAACTGTTGTCGGCCGGAATCGCTGTTAAAGTCAACCTGTTGCTGAGTCTGGTAGTAGTGCATGTAGTGCCTGAGTTCAAACAAATAGTTTTCGTATGCCACAAAATCCGGGCCAGCCTTGGCTACCGGGAACGGAATAACCTGCGTAACACGGTATATAAATGTCGAGGTTGAATTAAAACGGTACAACGCCAGTACGCAATACACAAAAAACGCTATGGTTAGCAAACCGAAAATAATGGTCGAAATAATAACGATGCGATGCGCTGAATGCTGCAATGGATAAATGTATTTGCGCGCACTGCCCAATACTTCCTCACGGTGTTCGGCAACGGTTTCGTTAGTGATACGCGGAATATTATGAATCGCCTCTTGTAGTGATTCTTCGGACTTGCGCCTGCGAAAAGGACGCTTGGCAAGTAATTTTTTGACTTTATGCTTCATCTTGTTGCGGTTGCGCTGCGGTGTCCGGGCTGTCTACCGGATACTCTGTTGCGCTAATACCCTGCTGACGCAGAATTTCTAACAGCTTTTTCTGCGTCTTGGCCGGGTGGCTAATATCGTGAATGACCAGATCACCCACAAATGTCTGCATCATAATTGTACCAAACCCCAGCAATGTCTCCTGAAGGCCGGACACTTGATAGTTTACCATTTGAATCTGGTTAAGCCGCATATCAATAACACTGCGGTGGAAAAGTCCTTTTTGAGCAATCTGAATCAAGCGCTGGTCGGTTACGATAAACACGCTAAAATGATACCCTATCCACGAGGGCAAAAATATCAAACCGCCCACTACCATGCCGGACGCCAAGCCGATAAGGTACACCGTATACGACGGTATAAAAATCGATGGTATAGTACCAAGCAGCAAAGGCAACATGCCCAATATAAGCCCGCGGCGCATAACGATCGGGTGCTTACGGAATACGAACAGTACTTCTTCGTCATCGAATTGATCCGCAAAGTACTTGTCGGGCATAAGCGTATTGTAGCAGATTAAGAAGGGTGGCCTGGCAAAATAGGCGTGAAAAATTTGTATGATAGCCGATTATATTCTTCAGCTTCGTATACGTCCGCGCCACCAGCATTCCACAGCGCAAAGTAACCAACGCCAGTTTCAAGTGTAAGGCGGCTGCATGTCGTACAGAAAGGATCACCGGCGTCCGTAAAGGCACCTTCGTCGTCTACTCGCATAAAATACAATACAGAGCCACCGATGTTACCGGCATTGCGTTTGCAGGCATCCAGTATTGCTCGCCATTCGGCGTGGATACAGCAGGTTTTGTCATATTTGGGCTTAAGGGAAAGGTCGTATACGTTGCGGCACATTCGATTTATTTCATTGTCCAGTGCCGGGCCATTGTAGCCCCGCCCAATAATGATGCCGTCTTTTACGATAATAGCACCGCATTTTGCCCGTTGACACATCGCATTTTGAGCAATGGCTGCTGCGGCTTCAAAGAACGGCTGTATAGATTCTAGTTCGCCCTCTACTATTCTCTGCATAGATATACTTTAGAAAGAATGGAGTGTATGGTAAACACAGGCGCTAAACAGACAAAGATCGAGAAGGAAAGCTGCTATTCGCGGTTAAGATAGCCTTACGCAAGGAGCGGTAGGGATTGCTCTCTATGCCTTGTAGGTCACAGGTACGCTCCTCTGCAAATGCATGCCGGCGCAAGCACCTGCGCGTGTATTGCTCCACCGCACCTCTCCGTTCGCTGCGCTCACTCGATAGGGTTCGAGTGCTTCACGAAAAACCAACTTAAATATCTCAGACGAGCTGAGATATTTAAGTTGGTGGCCCGGGAGGGATTCGAACCCCCAACACCCACCTTAGGACGGTGGTGTTCTATCCATTGAACTACCGGACCATATGCCGCGCCTTGTAAGGCACGGATATCTAAAAGTACTACCCTTTAGGTTTGGGTTGAGTAAAACGCTCGTACACGGTTTCATATTTGCACAACTCGGACTCGCTAAACCAGTGCGCGATTTCCTTTTCGGCTTCGCTTTTTTCCGCTGATGCGTGGATGATGTTAGCAACTCCCCTGCCCATGGAAGCAGCCTGGCCGTAACTGACGTGAGCGTAATCGCCACGGATAGTGCCCGGTTGTGCACTCTTGGGTTCGGTTGCGCCAACCATTTTGCGTACGGTTTCTACCGCATCAACCCCCTCTAGTACCATAGCGATAACCGGCCCTTCTTGCATGGTAGCAAGTTGGCTTTCAAAAATTTCCTCGCCTTTACGCGTTTTTAAAGTGCCGATACCTTCGTAATGCTCGTAGTAATGTTGATAGTCCGGCTGCAACATTTTGACACCTACGATTTTAAGCCCTGCTTTTTCAAACCGGCTCAGTACTTCGCCCACAATGCCGCGCATCAACGCATCCGGCTTAAAAATAATAAGTGTTTGTTCCATCAAACTTCCTTTTTATGTATTATTTGGCATATTGTAACAGATATAGACTTACTTCTCTACCCTGGTGCTACAATGATAGTATGCTATTCGCTAAAGCTAAAACCGATTTTTTAGAATACTTAGAAATCGAGCAGAACCGCTCGCAAAAAACAATTGCCAACTACGACCATTACCTGACCCGGCTGCTTGATTTTGCCGGTGATGACCTTACAATAACAGAGATAAATACAGAGCTGCTGCGCAAATGGCGTCTTTGGCTCAACCGCCTTGGCACCAATGTGAGCGAAGAGCTGCAAAAGACCACACAAAATTATCACCTTATAGCACTCCGAAGTTTTTTGAAATTCTGCGCTAAACGCGATATAGCAGCTCTCTCTGCGGAAAAAATCGAATTGGCAAGGACTACTCGCAAACAAGTAACGTTTCTAAACGAAGACGAGCTGCGCCGGCTGTTTGTCCAGCCCGATACCAATACGCTGGTCGGTTTGCGTGACCGGGCAATATTAGAACTACTGTTTAGCAGCGGCCTGCGAGTGTCTGAATTAGTAGGCTTGGACCGTGATCATGTAAATTTAAAACGGCGCGAGTTTATGGTACGCGGTAAAGGTCAAAAGGACCGCCCGATTTTTATTAGCCCCGATGCCACCGAATGGCTGCAGCATTACCTGGACAAACGCGAAGATACCGCCCGCCCCTTATTTGTGCGTTACAGCGGCCGCAAAGCCGTGGATCTGTCCGGCAATTACCACCGTCTAACCGCCCGCAGCATACAACGGCTGGTAGCCCGATATGCTCTGCTGGCAGGCATTACCAAACAGGTCAGCCCGCACACCTTGCGGCATTCATTTGCAACAGATCTGTTAATGAACGGTGCCGACTTAAGAAGCGTGCAGGCTATGCTGGGTCATAGCAATATTGCTACTACGCAAATTTACACGCATGTAACCGATCCGCACCTCAAGAGCATACACGAACGGTTCCATGGTAAAAAACAGTAATTGGGCAATTACATACCTAACGTTGGCCAGAGGGAAATAAGCTTTACGCAGACTCGGCACTCCGGCGATCAACATTGTTTGCGAATGCCATAATCTTTTTGGCGCGCTCTGCTGCAGTATCCGCCGGTAGAAAAGTACAATGCTTTAGCAGCCCATCTATCTTACCCAATTACTATTACCTCTCTTGTCTACTGACACAACGGATTGCCAGGATTGGCCGGGCCCACGCCAGGCACTGCCGTGTTTGCAGAGCTTTGGAAGTAGCCATCCATAACAGCAAAGCGCTTACAAATTGCGTCCGTACTTAGGATGGCGTAATCGCTCAGCAAATTCCGGCTCGATCCAGCCAGCGGCACGCGCACCTGGATCCGCCGCAGTACGTCCTGAGCCTTACCCGTAGAATCTATGAGCGCCTGAGCGCCTGTTAGCTCCACAGTCCCGCCTGCTGGGTTAGTAGCATTAACACTCAACGCGACATCTTTATATAAAGAACTTACGCGCATATAGTAACTACTGCCGCCCAGCCCGCCGCTAATATTCAAATTACAATCGGTATTGTTGCAGCGCACGCCAATACGGTTATTATTGCCGCCTGCCGCATAATTCGCGGTGTTGGTGCCGCCGACCCGCTGCGGCACCAAGAACGAAGTCATAGTTGCGGTCCGCAGGCTATTGAAATTCATACCCCCGCCGACAGGCACCAGATCAATACGCAAAACACCGTAACCGCATAACCAGTTTGCCGTAGTAGAAAAAACGTTATTAGCACTAGTCGGGCAGTTGGCCGAAGGAGTTACTGTGTCTTCTTTGGAAGTCCACGTAAGGCGTATACTCGAAATAGTACCGGCGTTGGCATGTAAGGGCACAATGGTGCTGGTGGTGGTAATATTGTTATACACGAGGCTTGACGGCGACGGATCGACCGTAACGCACGTATACCCTGTATTGGTTGTAGCATCGAGCGTCGGATTCAGTCCGGCATAAAAACCGCCGCCATTCGAGGCGCATGTGTCTTTGTTTGAAATTGAGTTGCCGGCGGCCGCAGCAGTTTCAATAATATTTGCCGTATCGTTTACCCCGGTTTCGGCAGCATAAAAGGCTTGTGTGCTTAGCTGACGATCAAGTGCCTGGCGCTGGTTACGGCGCGATATCTGAGCAAAACCAAGCACAATAAGGCTGATAACGATCATGAGAATCATGGTTACCATAATGGCAACCATACCGGCTTCCTTGGGCGTTCTATAAGCTTTTTTCGTGCGGGTGCTCATGCTTAATTCCTATTCTACTCTTTTTACTACCACAGTACTAAGGTCCGAAACTGAACAGAATTGACTGCCAGCCTGTTCACCCTTACAACTGGCGTTAGGGTTTTGAGGATTTACAAGTAAATCGTCATCGCCGTATGCTACCCGTACATGCACTTGATACATATTGGGACCGATAGAGGTGACTTCGAGGTTTGACAAGCGCATGTGCTCACCCAGAAGTTCCCGCCCAGCCACGGCTAACACCCGAACGTCTTGCGCCGGCGTCCCGCTAGAGCAACCTGCAACGGTATCCTGTACTAAAGCGTGATATGACTGATACTTACCCGGTGTTGGATTATTTTCCACCTGATGCCCGAGGGTATAGCTAAAGCGCTGGTTACCCACGCAAAACTTATAGGAGTTGCCCGGAGTAGGACTCCCAGGAGTAGGCGTAACGTTGCCACCAGAAAACTGAATAGATTGCGAAACCATGTCTATGATAGCCCGAGCCGTGTTCTGGGTGTTGGATTCGGTCACGCCTTTGTAGTATACCCGGACAATTTGTAAAATACCGATTGTCGCTACCAATAACACCACCGAAAAGACTACTGTAGCCACCAACAATTCAATAATAGTGAATCCCTGCATCCGGCCGATATTGCGTGATAGCCGTTTCATTATGGATATATCCTGTATTTAAGTTTTAAGGCATCGGTGTTACGTCCGCTGACATCGGTCCAGGTTTCATTGACCGTAAATTCATTGCCAACACGTCCAATAGAAATGTTATATTTCGGCTCCACCCCGCTCGTAACACCATTAGCGTTAACGGCACAGGTCGGCGTGCCGGCCAGTACCGGAGCGCCGGCAATAATACAAAACGGCGAGGGTGCAGCGGGGCCGAATATAGCATCTGGCGTAGTAGCAACAATATTCTTTATTTGTTCTATCTGCGATTCAGCCAGCTTTAGGGCCACGCTTTGTTCTTGTGCCGACCGGGTAGCCTGTAGGCTACGGTTGGTTGTTACATACGCCCCACCCAATATCAAACTCACTACTGCAATAGCGATAAGCACTTCGACCAACGAATCACCGCGCTCACCTCTACTATTCTCGCGTTTAAACATCAGCATGCCGTGCCATTCCTTATCGATAAACTTACAGATACTTCCCGTGAACCCGTGCCGCCAATGGTAATCAAACCCGATTTATTAATGCCGGTGCCGGCAAAACAGATATTCACACCACGCGAAGGGTTTATGGGACTAGTTGCTATTCTATTGTCGCCGTCGCTATTCATAATCTGAGTGGTTGCTGACTCGGTAGCATTGATCGTAGTCGTAGCAATCGGAATGATATGTACCTGCGGCACGCTGGGCGTAATTGCGGCGGCGGCTCCATATGTAGTAAACGCAACTGCGCCGATTGGCTGATCTGCGGCACCGGTGTTATACCACATCCGTTCAGTTCTAAGGCCACTTCTTAACGTTTTTTTAACACTATTGTCCGGCCAAGCTGGGTGCGAAGTACTGGGCGCAATGGCCACGGGCCGTGCCTCGCTTATGGACGCCGTATCGGCAGCGCCTGGACCGCCGCGCTTCAAGCCGGCGAGCGTATAGGTCACGTACTGTTCTGGATCTGTGTCTGACACTCTGAATTGCATGACCTTGCCCACAAAAACACAATCATTATTAGAACCCTGAGCTGCCGCCCCGGCACTAATAGTAGGACTGCCAGCGCCAGTACACTGGAAGTTGCTGGTATTTGGGTAATATCCTACGGATACCTCATTAAGAGTCTGCCTGATCTGCGCCTGGATATCTTGAATGGCTTGCTCAAAAGCAGTCCGGTTCTGCCGGCCGGCAATCATGACTGCAGCCGCCACAAAAAGCATTCCTGTTACAGCCAGTACAATCATGACCTCGATAACAGTAAAGCCTACGGTATTCGGTGCGTCGAACCAGCGGTGCTTGGCGCGCCGCGTCACTTGCCCGGTTTCGGTCAGGCCACCCTTCTTCATAGGCTCAAGTATACCATAAGCATAAGCGGTGCGAACGGCATTTTATGCTAGCAACATACTAGCGGTAAGCCAATCAAGAATTCTGTCCCCAAAAAGCACGGTCACAATACATCCGGCAATAAGCAAAGGGCCAAACGGCAAATGTGTCTTGCGATGCGCCTTACCTGCCAGTACTAGAGGGACGGTAATGAGTGTTCCCAAAAATGAAGCTACAAACAGTAACAGCAGGGCTGGCAGCAAGCCCCCTGCCAGCAGCCCAAGCACAATACCCAGCTTTACATCCCCAAACCCGATCCACTCGCCTTTTGATACAGCATGTAGCATATAGAACAGCCCACTAATAACCGCAGCCCCCGTGGCTGCGCCCAGTAACGCTTGCCATCTTCCCTCGGCCGTCCATGCAGTGACGGTATACACAGCCGCCAATCCCATCAACGGAAACACAATCTTATCAGGTAGCAAAAACCAACGAAAATCATAAACCGCGAGCGCCACAAAGGCAACAAGGAATAGCAGCCACATCACAAATAAAGCCAGGCCAAGCCCGCTAAAATCGAGCCACATATAATATGACAGCAAAAAGAGCGTGGGCACGCTCAATTCGGTAATCGGACTATCGGGAATGGGTTTGCGACAGTAGCGGCACTTGCCGCCAAGCATAAGCCAGCTCACCACCGGAACCAGGTCTTTGGCAGCGAGCGTACGATGACAATGCGGACACTCGGAGCGTTCGCGTACCCAATCCCGGCCCTTATGCAAGCGCCACACAAGGGCATTAACAAAACTGCCCATAACCAGGCCAAGCCCGATAAGCAATACCGTAATCATGTAGCTATCGTACCATAAAAAGCGAGCTCTCCTTTCGGAAAGCTCGCTTGCACTTTATTCCTAAAATTAGGATTAAGATGCCTTGCACTGCTTAGCGTTTGCCTCGAGTGTGTAGTTAGCAGCTATACTGCGCGACGAACCGCCAACGGCAATAGTGCCTATGGAGTTACAGTCTGCGTTACGGTATACAATTACAGAGTCAGTATCTGTGTTGTTGGTAGCAGGAATTGCACCACTGGCAATAGATACATCGCCCGCGTTCTTGTAGTACCCTAGCTTGGTGGTAACGTCGTTAGTACCGGCCGTTGTAGAGCTAATAGTTAACGTACCGTTAGCTACGTCCGCCTCGTCGGGCACTAACCCATTGTTGTTGTTAACGAATTCGTTTATCGCCCCTAAAACACTGGCGACGTCGTTGGTGCGTTGCGTGTTACGTGCGTTGCGCTGAAGAGCCGGAACGGCCAAGAAAACGACAAGCATAATCAAACCGGCAATAGCCAGAACGATCAAGACTTCAATGATAGTGAAGCCCTGTATTTTACGTTTCTTAATGTGTGACAGCATTTGTAATGCCCCCTTTGCTGGTGTTAATCCTTATGTTTAGAATAATACGTTACGCGAGCAGTAAAATGCAAGAGCTTTTACCGGCCGGCCTGCAGCTGTTACTGAATAAACGACTTACCTGCCAGGCCATAAATAGGCAATAGTACGGCAGCTACAATAATAAAGGCTACGACACCCAGAATAACCATAAGAACCGGCTCGATTATAGTACTAATCGTTTTGACTTGATCGTCAACTTCTTTTTCGTAATAATCAGCCGTCTTGCTTAGCATCTGCTCCATGGAACCGGACTGCTCGCCGATACGCAACATGTTTGGCACTAACTCCAAAAAATTAGCATCGTGCTGCAGGGCGTCAGAAAGCGCCTTGCCGCCCTTGACCTTCTCGCTGGCTTTTTGCAGTGACTCTTTAATATGAATGTTATCAACCGCTTCGCCGGTTATTTCGAGCATCTGAATAAGCGGTACGCCGCTCGCTACCAGCGTAGTACCGGTCCGGGAAAAACGGGCCATGTACATTTTCATAAACAAAGGGCCAACCGGCCAGGCCTTCATTTTGAGACGGTCAATTACCCGCCGTCCGCCAAAGGTCCGTGCCCACCGGGTGGTGAAGAATGCGATAAGGGCAAGGATAATAAGCACCACCCACCAAAAACTAATAACAAAGTGCGAGATGCTAAGCAGCACTTTAGTAAGCAGCGGCAATTCTTCGGCACCAGACAATCCTTCGTACAATGTTTGCACCTGAGGCAAAACCTTGACAATCATAAAGCCCACCACGCCAAGCATCACGAGCAGCACTATGACAGGATACACCATGGCACCGCGCACCTTGCTAATAAGGTCGGCATCTTTCTCTTGCTGTATAGCCAGGCGTTCCAAAGCCTTATCGAGTGTACCCGAAGCCTCACCAGCCGCAACCAGGCTAATATACACCCGATTAAATGCCTGGGGGTGCTTAGCCATGGCAGCCGACAGTGTCGAGCCGGCCTCTACGTCGCTAATTACTTTGCTGATAATAACTTTTAAGGGCTTACTAGTAGTTTGCGAATTAACTGTGCGCAGACTTTGCACCAATGGCAGGCCGGCATTAATTAAGGTGCTGAGCTGCCGAGAAAATAGTACTTTGTCCTTAATTTTTACGCGGTTAAAACGGCTGCGAAAACCGGTAGCCGCTTTTTCGGCCAGTTTGATATCAATAGGTACCAGGCCTTCCTGTCGGATCAGCTTGCTGGCAGATTGCTCGTCTTCTGCCTGCACCTCGGCCTTGATATATTGTCCAGTGCTGGGGTCGCGGGCTGTGTAGCGATATGAAAGCATGGGCGTACAGTTATCCTCTCATCAAGCGGTCAAGTTCGTCCGGATCAATGGCCACCATGCGGGCATCATCATAGCTAATCGTACCGTTATGGATAAGACCGACTAATGTCTTGTCCATAGATTGCATACCGAATTCGGTGCCGGTTTGGATAACCGCCTCTAGCTGGTGCGTTTTGCCCTCGCGGATAATATTACGCACAGCTGGGGTCGCTACCAAAATTTCAGCGGCAGCAATACGTCCACCGCCAATGGTAGGTATTAAACGCTGCGAACAAATGGCCATTAAGATATTAGACAGCTGTGACCGGATTTGCGGCTGCTGGTGCGGCGGGAATACGTCGATCATACGGTCGATGCTTTGGGCCGCACTGTTGGTATGCAATGTCGCAAACACTAGGTGACCGGTTTCGGCTATGGTAATGGCAGAGGCAATGGTTTCGAGGTCGCGCATCTCACCAATCAGCACAACGTCCGGATCTTCGCGTAGCGCCGAACGCAACGCTGCCGAAAAGCTGTACGTATCGTAGTGTACTTCGCGCTGCACAATCACCGAGCGCTTGGAGCGGTGAGTGTATTCGATAGGGTCCTCAATAGTGATAATGTGCGCGGCGCGCTCCATGTTAATTTTATGGATCATGGCCGCTAATGTCGTGGACTTGCCCGAACCGGTCGGACCGGTCACCAACACTAAACCGCGAGGATAGTCGGCAAACTTATTGACAATCGGCGGCAAGCCGAGCTGTTCGATGGTAAGGACTTCGTTGGTAATAAGGCGCAAGGCAGCCGCCAAATTGCCACGCTCATGGAAGGCGTTTACACGGAAACGGCCCAGGTCGCCAAAGGCGAAGCTGAAGTCGAATTCTTTATCTTTGAGCAAAATTTGCTTTTGATCTTCATCTAAAATAGCGAAAATGAGAGTTTCTACTGCTTCGTCAGTCAGTACGTCCGCCCCGGAAATCGGGACCAAGGCACCATCGACACGCATCATGGGGGGCAACCCCACCTGCAAGTGGAGGTCTGACGCCTTCTTTTTAACTACCTCTTCTAGAAGTACTTCGATTCTTGGTTGGCCTTGCATGTTTTTATCCGTTTTCACCTTTTTTCGCCTTATGCGCTATCGGCACTTGCCACGCGGTTGATTTCTGTAAGGGTTGTATGCCCTGCCAGAGCTTTCAGATAGCCATCTTGCCGCATGGTAATCATACCCTGCGCCTCGGCCGCCTTTTGAATTTCGGCGCTGGTAGCACGTTTGAGTATGAGTTCTTGGATGGGCTCAGATATGCTGAACACTTCGTAGACACCCATTCTACCCTTGTAACCACCGGGCGAGTCGGGGCTATCTATGCCCTTGGTTAAAGTATAAGCGTTTTGGTTGGCAAGTGGCAAGGTTTCGTACCCAAGATCAGCAGCAACTTTAGCAGCCTCCTCTTGATTCTTTGGCAGAAACGCGCCGACATTCTTTTTGATTGCTTCTGTTTCGACCTTGTCTGATTCGTATGTCTCTTTTTTAGCACCGATGCGCCGCACCAAGCGCTGCCCAATAACCGTCCGCACAGTTGACGCAATCAAAAACGGCTCGATACCCATATCAAGGAGCCGTGGCAAAATACCGGCTGCGCTATTGGTGTGTAAGGTAGAAAACACCAAGTGACCAGTCAGCGCTGCCTGCACCGCCAGTTCCGCGGTTTCTTTGTCTCGGATCTCGCCCACCATAACCACGTCCGGGTCCTGGCGCAAGATAGAACGCAAGCCATTGGCAAAAGTCAGACCGACATCGGCATTCACCTGAATCTGATTAATCCCGGGCATCTTGTATTCGACCGGATCTTCCAAGGTAACGATATTGATCGCATCGCTTTTGACTTCTTGCAATAGTGCATATAACGAAGTCGACTTACCCGACCCGGTCGGACCTGACGTTAGAATCATACCATTACTACTTTTAATTCCTTCACGTATGGTTCGTAACGCACGGCCAACATAACCCATGTCTTCGAGCTTCAAGCTGGTGCCGGTTTTGTCGAGCAAACGTATAACTACTTGTTCGCCCCATACGACCGGCGATATTGCGATACGAAGGTCAATCTCACGACTGGCGGCGTTGATGCTAAACTCACCATCCTGAGGAATGCGGTGCTCGTCGATTTTTAAGTTCGCCAAAATTTTAATGCGCGATACCAGCGGCGGCTCAGTACTCTTGGGCAAACGTAAAATCTCACGTAATATACCGTCGATACGACAGCGGATTTTTAGCGAGTCTTGGAGTGGCTCTACATGGATGTCGCTGGCACCATTCTTGGCTGCGAACTCCA
>DATFHU010000009.1:0-75407 GCA_035248005.1 Saccharimonadales bacterium (SeqCode) | reverse complement strand
CAATTGGCTACTTTGTAAGTACTGTCGGCGCCAACGAGAAAACAATTCAAGCCTACATCGAAAACCAAGGCCGTGAAGATAGCGGGCAAGCGAAGCTTGAGTTATGAGAAGCTACGGGCGGGAGCTTGTAGAGGATCACTTTCTGTCTGCTGTTTGCGAATCATATACGTACCCTCTTGCTATAATTAATATGTGAAACAACTTGATCCAGCTCGACGACTCGGTAAGCTATACGTGTTATTTGCAATCCTTATCCTATTCATAGGATTATGCGTATCGTTTGTACTGTGGTGGACAAGCGACCCAAGCGGAACCGGCGGTCCAGGCTCGGGCGAGATAGGCGGCGGTAATGATAACTTTGTACCATATATTCCGATAGTCATAGTGTGTACATTGGCCCTTGCTTTTGCGCCACTAACAGCTTTTTTAAAGCTGCGGTCCAAGCGGTAACCTTTGGCCTTTATTTCACCGAAAGTTTGGAACAAGTCCACTGTCCCCAGCCAATTTATTCATTCTCGCATACGACAAAAAAGCAACAATTTTCAAAAAATATGTTAAAATTGTCGTATGGATATAAGCATAAATAAAAATAGTTCGTATGTGCTTTTGCAGCTTTTGCAAGGCAAAGATGCCGCAGTAAAGATTAGCCAAGGTCTTCCTGGAATTGACATCCGTACCATCCAGCGTGGGCTGAACCGGCTTACTGAGTTAGGTGTAGCCATCAAAAAAGGGACTAATCATCCGTCTTACTCTGTAAATTACGAAGCGCTCTTGCGCACAAACATCCCAGCCAAGCTACTAGAGAACGAGGAAAGGCCGGAAAGTACTCTAAACCTGGGCTTTATTAATTGGCTACGCTCCTTGGGCGATAACGCCCTTAATGATATATTCACGCCAAACAATCTTAGCAAGATGTTGCACTGTCAAGCCTCCATGACGGCCAAGGATTTGGAGTATCTCACCGTTGAACTGTCCTGGAAGTCATCTGCCCTAGAGGGCAACACGTATACCTTGCTTGACACGCAGCTGCTGTTAGTAGAGGGGGTAAAGGCAAAGAATAGAACTGAATTTGAAACTCAGATGATTCTTAACCACAAAAACGCCGTTACCTTTATTATTGAAAACAAAGAACTTTTCGAAGATAAGCTCGTTTTTAGTACAGTAGAGGAACTGCATAGAATCATCGGGTATAATCTGGGTATCGAAAAGGGGGTGCGTAAAAAACTGGTAAAAATTACTGCGAGTAATTATGTGCCCCTGTCAAATCCGTACCAGTTAAGAGAATACGCTGATGTAGTACTCGGTGTCATCAGCCGTGCGAACGATCCATTTGCACGGGCACTTTTGGCTTTGGCACTTATACCCTACCTGCAAATTTTTGAGGACGGCAATAAGCGAACCGGACGAATGCTTGCCAATGCACTCCTTATACAGTCTATTGGAAACGGTTTTAGCCTGCGCAAAGTCAGCCCAAAGCAACTAGCTCTCGCTTATCTTTCGTTCTATGAATTTAATAGTGTGGCGAGCTTGTCCAAAATACTAAAAGCCGAGTTGACCTAACTCTCGCAGCTGGTATCCTGAAGGATTTGGTCACCATCGAGCACCTGACGAACAGCTTAGATATCTGCTGGCCTGTTCTTAAACTTCCAATTCTTCAAAAGTTCGGAATAGGTTCGCTATCCCCAATCAAGGTCTGTAACAGATGTAAAATGCCTCAGAATTTTGAGGCATTTATCTTTATCTGGCACCCCTGTATGTTTTTGGCGAAGGTAGATTCTTCGTGGGTTAGCGGGCCCGCATGCCATACTTTAGTTAGCGTAAACATGCGCATGAATCCTTACCTACCGAATACTGCGAACCCGCCGATAAGGCTCAGCGTAATCACAAAACCACTATATAAGGTCAACAGGGCAATTGCTAAGTCGTGTCGAGGAAAGCGTGCTATGCGTTGGCCGATCCATCCTAGCGTTATTAGAAAGGCTATCATTATGACTGCGGCAATAACCGTCTGGTAATATGGCGGTCCTATGCAGCTTTCAGGGAATTGTGAGCAACCCCATATCTCATTGCTTGTAGGTGTTGAATGGCTAGTTAGGCCCAAGCTACCATACATGAGCACCAAAACATGTAGCGGTAACGAGAGTAGACTAACGCCCGTAGTTATCAGTAGTCCTAAGACACGGCGATATGTAGTTGTCATGCGGCGCTCCTTCACTTATTTATTCTATTGGGCCGTGCAGTAAACGCCCCCTTGCTTCCTGGACAGTTAATATTTTTCTATCTGTCCGGCTTTTTCTTTGGAATAGGGCTCATTCTGCAACGAATCAGGCAATGTGGTTTTAATCGCTAGATTAATGCGGACAACATCGCTAATCGATAGCCTCTGGAGATCCATGGCGTCTTTATAGTAGAAGATTATCTCTAAGTGGTCGCCTGTTTGAATATAGAGCGGGCCGGTGGCTGTAGGGTAATTAGCAGCACCCTGTGCATTGAACTCCTTAATATAGTTGCGCGGCCAGGCTATAGCTACTTTCTTACCGGAGAGCGTCTGGAGCCGTAGGCTATGGTCGTCCATACTCGTGATTTTACCAAATACATTGACCATTCCAGTGCCTGCTCGGGGGCGCAAGGAATCGCCAGGCACTGAGCTGCCGATCTCGCCGCTGGCCAGTTGACCCTCGGCGTTGGTAAAGACATCTACCAAGCCAACATTAGGACATACTTCTTGGCGATCAATACCGCAGCTTTGTACGCCAGTGCCGGGCTGTCCTTTGGGCACAAGTTTTTCACCGTTACTGCGGGCAATGTATTGGTCAGCTTTCCCCTCAAGGATGATCGCAATGCCTGCATGTCCGGCTGGTGAGTTCGCCGGGGCATCCTTCTTACGAGCGCTCGTAAGATAGAGCGCTTGGCCAACCTCCCACTTCGGCATTTTCGTAGGCTTCAATTGCGAGCTCACATAATACACGGGCGTGTCGCTGCGAATGCACCCTGAATTGGCATCAAGCACTTGATTTAGGGCAGGCTCCAATCGTCGTTCGACATAGTAAATACAGCCGTCTTTAGTATTTACAGCGCGAATTTCTACTACAAAGCCGTCGCGGTTCATATTTGTGAGTTCGGGATACGCTTTAGATATGTTCAATATGCGTAATTCTTCAATCAACGCCTGGTAACGAATACTGTCGTCTGTGGCTTGGCTTTGGCCGTAGAGTTCGTAATCCTTGCCGCTAACTTCCACCTCCAGGTGACCGCGTTGATTGAGCTGGCGCCTGAGCGCCTCTTGCTGGGCAACTGCATGTGCTGGACTGCTTAATAGTCCAACAATTCCCAGCCCCAGTGCCAATACGCCTACGGCCGTAGCATATTGATAAGTACGTTTGCTATAAGCGGCCATACTTTTGCGTAGGCGCATTAGCCCAATACCTAATCCCGCTAGTAGTGCCACCGATATTACACTTGGCAACGGAACAGTTGCCAAGTAGGCGTCGGAGTATGCTTTAAGCATCGACGGTAGCTCGTTAAAGTAATTAATCGTTAATGATAGTACGTCTAAAATATCGCGGCGTACAGCCCCGGCAATAATTACAAGGACAGTCATGGCTATGAGCGCCAACACCAGCTGTTGCATCTGTCTGGCGCGTTTTACTCGATCCAATTTTTTCATAAATTGTGTTGCATCCAGCCGAGCTGGACCTTTCTTGGTCGGCTTCAGCACGGCAATTTGCAAGTCAAATTTATCCATTGCAGGCCTCCTTTAATTGACGCTTGGCTCGGTACAGCCAAACTTTAATAGTCCCAAGCGGTTTTTGCATGATAGCCGCAATCTCTTCGTATGACTTTTCTTCCCAGTAGTACAAATTAATGACTGCTTGGTAGTGTGACGGCAGCCCGGCAATTGCTTTCTTGAGCGTTGCGATTTGTTCGATGCGTACCGCCGCATCTTCTTGCTTAATAAGGGTATTAATTTCCTCGGCTGGCACTTCCTTAAGGTCGTCCAGCGACCGGTCCCTCTTTTTACGAAGGTGGTCGAGCGCACAGTTTGTTACGATTTTATAGACCCACGTGCTAAAGCTACGCTCTGGGTCATAGCGGCGTATGTGCAAGTAGGCCTTAATAAGCGCCTCCTGCACTACGTCTTCGGCGGCATCGCCGTCTCGAACCAAGTACATCGCATGCCGACAAAGTGCCGGGTAGCACCGACTAGCTAGCATAGTAAATGCCTCTTGGCTACCCGATCGGGCTTTGCGCTGCAGGTCTATGTCGTCCATACAGTTATAATACGGGCGGGTAAGTAAAAAGTTTCATTTCTTTTATCTTTCTTGTTGATTTTTTATCTCGCAAAGAACTTGACGATATTGAGCTGCATGTCATTTTTGCTTCGTCAAAAGTTATCTTAACAAACCCATCTCCTCTACTTCTGCCGTCGAGCTTTGCTTCGAAGTGAATATTTTGAAACGAGTTCTGGACTCGGTGGTACTTGGATGACGCTTGTGGTAATCTGGTAAAGATATGACACAGTTTCTGTCTCAGGCGCTGGGGGCAAGGGAGCCGACATTCAGTCAGGAAATCCGGCAGTTAGAGCAGGCTGCCGGGCTACCAGGCACCGATATTCGGTTGACTGCCGATATTATGCGGCGCACTCGGGATAAAATCGCCGAACTTGGGTTAGACCCGAATGATACCACTGGCGCAGAGTTATACCGGGCATTACAAGAACGATTGAAGGCGGATGAAACAAAGGTACGACAGGCGTTGGACATACGCCATACTGCTGCGCCGGACGATATGCTAATGCGGGTGCAACAGTTTTTGGACAGACATAATGTGCCGCGGCAGTGTTTTGCATTAAAGGCGAGTGCAGCCAAACGTTTACTGAAAAAGCGTCCTCCAAAAAACGCCATGAAGCGATTAGGCTATCGTTCGGTAGACTCTATGCTCAAGCATGAACAGGTCGCCAATTTGTATGCTGCGGCATTGATAGCCGAACCTGCCACCTGGCACAAACAATTCCGTGAGCAATACACCAGGCTTACACCTGGCGATTTCGAAACACGGGCCATTACGCTCACGTATCCGCACAGTAAGAAGTGGCACGAGTTGAGTGTGCAATTTGTGCACGATGCAAAGCATAATATCGTGAGCTTCAGGGAATTGGGGGCGGTGGTGCTACTACCCATTGCCGCGCCGGTTGACGGTTTGGCGATCACTACGCTGCTGCTTGTGCTAGAGGAAATGAATGGCTTGCGCGCGCATAGCTCGTATGCCAAGTTGCAACAGGTAAAGCCAGACTTCGGCCGTCTTATGCGGCAATCTTCGACGCAAGAACCTTATACCTCCGCAAAGCTAGCTGGCCGTGCCGTGCCGTGGCGCATGATTCAGCAATACTACGCGCGGTTTACTGCCGTGTACCATACGGATATTTTCGAGCCGCATATACAGGCAGACGATCTGCATTGGGTAGCGGGCAGCCATGTGCTGGCAGAACTGGAACCTACCTTGGCGTTTTGGCAAGGCAGTGAATGTTTGGGTTTTGTGGATAACGGTGTGATCGTGTCCTGCAACGCGCTGGACGTCGCCCTAAGTTATTGTAATCATTTGTCTTTTGGGGAGCGGATTGTACACTTTGTCCGTGACAGTCTATGGCATGAACTTATGATTCATTACTTGCATCAAGACAATCTGGAGACGGCGCTGCGTCAGCAGTTATCGGCAGAGCTTACCGGGAATCCGCCCCTGGCATTTGCCGAACAAGAGTCGTACAATAAAACGTAAGGATTATTAAAAATGACGTCTGAACTAAAAGAGCTTAAAAAACTGCGTTACTCTATTTGTGTATCAGGCGCGGCTGCGGGATTAACGGTAAAAACCGCCCGTCTTTTGGCCGAAGGATTAGGCAGGGCGGTTGCCGAGGAAGGGCATATTTTAACGACCGGTGCCACGATTGGTTTGCCGTATTATGCGGCTTTGGCCGCCAAGCTGGCGGGTGGTACCAGTATCGGATTTTCGCCCGCGACCAGTCTGCGCGAGCATATCCGCAAGTACCGTTTACCGTACGATGCATTCGATTTTATAAACTTTACCGGTATGAATTATGTCGGCCGCGATCTATATTTGGTGCAGTCGAGCACAGCTGTTATTACTGTTGGCGGACGGTTCGGTTCGTTGCATGAGTTTACTTCGGCGCTCGAAGCGCACAAGCCATGCGGCGTGCTTTTAGGCAGCGGCGGCACAGCTGATATTATTCCCGAACTTATGAAGACGTTAATGCCGCCTGATGATGACATGGTCATTTACGACCACGACCCGGTCAGATTGGTACAGAAACTGATTAAAATTCTGGATAAAAAGTACAAAGATGTTCTTGACGATATTGAGTCGCACGACTATCACTGGTACATGTACCGCAAGTCCGAGCAAAATCCGCCACCGCGCGCCGGCTAACTTGGCAAGGGAGCGCTATGCAAATGAATAACCGGGAAAGAAAAGAGTTGGCAACCGCCGAGCTCGTACTGCTTGTTTTGGCAATTATTGGTCTGCTGTTCGTAATTTGGTGGGCATGGTTGCGTCCTGAAGTTAAGAAAACCGATATTACTAACTTTAAAGAGTGCCGTGCTGCTGGCAACCCAGTGCAGACAAGTTTGCCAGAAGTATGCACCACTAAAGACGGCAAACGTTTTGTAAACTCCGAACAACAGCTTAAAACAGAAGTCCAGCCTGCCGAACCGAGCCGCGAGGCGCAAACCGACCCTGACGCTACGACCCAATCATATGCGACTATTACAGAGTGGGGAGTGCGCGTTCCGCTGGACTCTGTCACATATGATCTTGCGTACACCTATACACAAAATGATACGTACCAAGCAGTCTCGTTTACTTTTAAACGCTTGCAAGATGCTGGGATTTGTCAAACTGACGCGGGCGTTTCGCTTACTCGTTCTACGACCGAAAACAAACCGCCCTACACCATTGACAATCCCCAAGTGTTTAAAAAAATCGGCACTTACTATTATTACGCCGCCTATGGCAGTTCGCCGTGCTACGACCCGGATAATGCAGGGCAGGTGCAGCTAGTAAAAAGCATCGCCCCTTCGGGTAGTTTAAAAGAACTTATTACCACCCGCCTGCAAAAGTTAGAAGCAGTGCAATAAAAACACGAGATCCGCCGGATTATCGTTGGCGTGAATCCGATGAGCTAATCCAGGCTGCGAAAAACGCATGCATCTTTCGTTTAACCATGTAAGCTCTGACTTGTTCTAACACCGTGCACACCCCTCCAAGCGCTACTCCTGCTATAGCAACCCAGCCTACACCTTGGCCGAACTGCTCCACTTCTTTGAAAGAAATAACCTTATCGGCCGCCAATATACCCATAGAGGCTGCCGCTAGGGCGCACCCTACTGTGGCTATGCCCCGCCCAAGGCCATCTAAATTAGTCTCTGCTTGCTCCAGCTCAAGCAAATACCTGCGAGCTAATGGCGGGTCGCTAAAATCGTACGATTCGTAATTGGGTGGCATCGTCACGTTAATATACATAAAAAATGCCCACTCGGGTAGAAATGATGGCGGGGTTTGCTGGTACAATAAAAAGATGGCCGCATTCAAACTAGAGAGTGATTACAAACCGACCGGCGATCAGCCCGCGGCGATTGCGCAGTTAACAAAAGGCATTCAGGACGGACTGCATCAACAAACATTATTGGGGGTCACAGGGTCTGGCAAGACCTTTACCATGGCTAATGTTATTCAAAATGTTCAAAAGCCGACATTAGTGATGAGCCATAACAAAACATTGGCAGCCCAATTATATGGCGAATTCAAGAAGTTTTTTCCGCATAACGCCGTGCATTATTTTGTGAGTTACTTTGACTACTACCAACCGGAAGCCTATATACCGCGTTCGGATACCTATATAGAAAAAGACAGCCAAATCAACGAAGAGATTGACCGGCTGCGTCACGCGGCTACAGGTGCGCTGCTTTCCCGGCGTGATGTGATTATTGTTGCCAGCGTCAGCTGTATTTACGGCATCGGATCGGTCGAAGATTACGATGGTTTATCGATCCGCCTCAAGGTAGGGGAGCGGCGCGTGCGAGACAAGTTTATGCGCCAACTGACCGATATTCAGTACCAGCGCAATGACGTGGACTTTCACCGAAGCACGTTTAGAGTGCGTGGCGATGTGATCGATGTATTCCCGGCTGGCGAGGAGCTTGCTTACCGGGTCGAGTTTTTCGGCGACGAAGTGGAGCGTATTTTAAAGATCGATCCGCTGACCGGCGAGATTTTAGGAAAGCCGGAAAGCCTGACTATTTTTCCAGGCTCGCACTACGTGACACCCTATGACAAATTGAAGGTGGCGCTGGGCCGGATCGAACACGAGCTCGAAGAGCGTCTTAGCCAGTTCCGGCGCGAGGGCAAGCTTTTGGAGGCGCAGCGCCTGGAACAGCGCACGCGGTTTGACCTTGAAATGCTGGAGGAAACCGGCTTTGTAAAAGGTATCGAAAATTACAGCCGCTACCTAACCAACCGGGCGCCCGGCGAACAGCCTGCAACGCTGGTCGATTATTACCCGGATGATTATCTTACGCTGGTCGACGAATCGCACATGACTATTCCGCAGGTGCGCGGCATGTACAATGGCGATCGGGCTCGCAAAGAAGTCCTGGTAGAACACGGGTTTCGCCTGCCTAGCGCGCTCGATAATCGGCCGCTTACATTTATCGAATTTGAAAAGCACGTAAACCAGGCCATATATGTAAGCGCTACGCCTGCCGATTATGAACTAAGCCGCAGTCCGGAGCCGGCACAGCAGGTTATTCGGCCGACCGGGCTGCTCGATCCGCCCATCGAAGTGCGTCCGATAGAGGGGCAGATAGATGATTTGATTGCCGAAATCCGTAGTACCGTAAGCAAGCATCAGCGCGTGCTTGTCACTACGCTTACCAAACGGATGTCCGAGGATTTGACCGAATACTTACAAGAATTGAACATTAAAGTGGCCTATCTGCACAGTGATGTCGATACATTGGACCGTACCGACATTTTGCGAGATTTGCGGTTAGGCGTGTACGACGTGCTGGTAGGCATAAATTTGCTGCGTGAAGGCTTGGATTTGCCAGAAGTCTCGCTCGTGGCTATCCTTGATGCCGACAAAGAGGGCTTTCTGCGCAGTGAACAAGCCCTCATTCAAACTGTCGGACGCGCAGCCCGGCACGTAAACGGGCGGGTAGTTATGTATGCCAATACCGTAACGCGCAGCATGCGGGCCACCATTGATGAAACCGACCGCCGCCGTGCCATCCAGGAGGCGTATAACAAAGAACACGGAATTACGCCGCAAGGTATTACTAGGGCAATTGAAAAAGGCTTGCGTCCCGACCTGCCCAAAGAAGCCAAAACGGCTAAGATTGACCTTAAAAAAATCCCGAAAGACGAGTACAAGCATCTTATCAAGGATTTAACCGCGCAAATGGAGCTGGCATCTGCCAACCTCGAATTCGAAAAAGCTGCAGAGCTACGAGACATCATCGCCGACATAAGGTCAAAGATGTAAAGTTATATAATGATAGAAAAACAAGTTTCGAGGCCATGGCCTGGCCGGCGTTCACGCTTAAGCCGTTCGCTACTTGGGTTGTTGGTGCGGTCGTCATCCGAAAGTTATGTACAGTGCGATTGGCATCCGGCCGGGTACTCTGCCGCCGAGGCTGCCAGCAAGTGGCCGAGTTTTGTTGGCGACACCGAAGTTGGTGGATTGTTGCAGCGCAATTGGCGGTACGCCGGCGTAGTTATGGTCCGACGGGAGCCTATGAGCCGGCTGCGATACGACCATCCGCACGGTTTGCCTGCTGCAGCGAGCATCTCGCTGGGCGGTAAGGTGCGGGCGTGCATCCTGCCGGAAGACTTTGGGCACATGGAAGTGGCAGATAAAGATGACATGATCGAGGAGTACGCAAGCGTGGCCTGCCGGATCGGACCAAAGGCAAAGAGGTTCATGGCCGGACTCATTATCCCGTCAACCAGTGAGTTTGCAGCACCGCCTATTGACAGCTTGACCATAGATACGAGAGGGCCAGTGCAGTTTAGCCCAAAGTTGCCGGACGAGTTTGGTACAACGAAGGTGGTATAGGTTGTCCGTTCCGGCGGCTGGTATACTAGACAGTAAGCATGAGAGTGATTGATCATCGGCAGCTCGGAAAAGCGGCTAGGCGCCGCCCGCATTGGATGGTTTGGGCAGGCTGGGGTCTGGCTGGTATTGCGGGGCTTTTTATAGCCGGCAATATAGTATTGGGAGTCCTCTACCGCAACAAAGTGCTGCCCAACTATTCGTTGGGGTCGGTTGCCGTTGGAAGTATACCTTTTAGCAGGCTTGCAGAGCGCGTGCCAAGCGAAAAGCTGCTTACTAAAAGCGTTGAGATATACAAACAAGATGTTACGCGAGCAGTTCGAACAGCAGATTTAGGTATAAGCGTCGACTGGCAACGGACCGAGCGCGAACTCCGTAGTAGCCGGACTTTTTTACCTCTAGCCACTTTATTCACCAAGCATCAAGTTCCTGTGATGCTCAAAACCGACCAGCAAAAACTGGATCGGGCAACAGAAAAGTTAAAGCCGGTATTTGTGAAGGCTGCGCTGCCGGAACGGATTACTTTTAATGGCGCAGCCTTTGTCATCAATCCGCCTGCGCCAGGCTACGAGCTAGATATGTCCTCATTTAAAACGGCAGTGCGGCAAGCAGTGAGTCATGGCAAGGTACGTTTCGAGGTGCCGGTAGCAGGCACTCATTCGGTTGAGCCGCAGGGAAAGCTGGACGCGGAGTTACAGCGGTTACAGAAACAACTGCAAACCGACATTAGCTATACCCAGCCAGGAGGCGTTGTACTCAAGCCTTCGCCAGCCGATATCGGCAACTGGTATGTTCCGAGTGGCCAGACTATGGCAGTCAGCCAAGAGCGTATTACGCAGTACTTACTTGCGAAACAGCCGGCCGCTGCCAACGGAGCTGACGGTGCTGCGGCGGCCATGCATGCAATTTCGTCCGGTCAGAAGGTCACCTTTATACTAACGGACGCGACAGCCAAAAAATATACTTACTGTGCAGCACTGCGCGGTGTTGACGGCGCATATCTGGATGCCTTTGTGTATAAACTGGCGGCGACGTATGGCGACCCGCGCGGCTGGGGTGCGGCTGGCCGGATTTCTTTGGTGCGGGTAATGTCGGGCTGTGACTTTACAGTGTGGCTGAGCGCACCGGCTGCTATGCCAGGCTTTGGTGCTATTTGCGACGCTTACTATAGTTGCCGGGTCGGACCGAACGTAGTAATTAACTTCGACCGCTGGCAGGGCGCTACCGACCCATGGAATCACGCGGGCGGATCGTTACAGGATTACAGAGTTATGGTAATCAATCACGAGACAGGGCATTGGTTTGGCTTTAACCATGCCGGCTGTCCTGGGCCCGGCTTGCCGGCGCCGGTTATGATGCAGCAGTCGATTGGTCTGGGCGGTTGTACTTTTAACCCATGGCCTACCTCTGGCGAAGTAAACACGTTAAAGCAGGTATTGAGTATTGCCGTGGTGAGGAGCCGCGAGGATGTAGGGCTGGCAAGCGCTCCGTACGGCTGCTCTCACTGCGCCACCGTCTAGCCCTACTCTTCGGGTAGTCGATCTGGTGCGTTCCTGATATACTAATCTAAATATGACGCAGCTCACGCGTGAAGATGTATTGAATTTGGCTCGACTTGCTCGTTTGGAACTAACCGACGACGAGGTCGAAAAATATACTGGCGAGCTCAGCAGTATTTTACAGTATGTCGAACAGATCCAGAATACGGACGTAACCGGCCTTGAACCAACAAACCAGGTCACTGGCTTGACCAGTGTCATGCGCGAAGATATAGTTGCAGATTACGGCGTTATGCCCAATGAATTACTACGCGCGGCGCCGCAAACCGAAGATCGCCAGGTAAAAGTGAAGAGGATGATTAAATGAGCCAGTGGCTACCTATTAAGGAGCTGGCCGTAAAGGTGCGGTCCGGTGAACTAAAAGCGTCTGATTTAGTGGAACAGGCGCTTAAGACCATCGAAGAAAAAAAGGATTATCAAGCGGTGTTGTGGACAACTGCAGAACGCGCCCGCGCCCGCGCTGCTAGCATTGATGCGGCTATCAAGAATGGCGAACCCGTAGGTCGTCTGGCTGGCGTACCGTTTATTGCTAAGGATAGCTTTTTAGTATTCGGAGCAGAAAGCACGGCAGGCAGCCGTATGCTGCAAGGCTTTACCGCTCCCTATCAAGCTACTGTTATTGAGCGGCTTGAAGCCGAGGGTGCTATCTGTGTTGCAAAGGCTAACCAGGACGCCTATGGCCACGGCGTGAGCACCGAGAACAGTGATTACCAGGTGAGCAAACATCCAAAAGATATGACCAGGGTGCCGGGCGGTTCGTCTGGGGGCTCGGCAGCGGCAGTTATGTTGGATATGGCTCCGTTTGCATTGGGCACCGACACGGGCGGCTCAACACGCCAACCTGCTAGTCTGGTGGGCTGCGTTGGCTTTAAGCCGACATATGGCTTAACTTCTCGTTATGGCGTGGTTGCAATGGCCAGCAGCACTGATACTGTCGGAACGTTGGCTAAGACCGCAGACGACGTTGCGGCGGTATTTGACATTATTGCCGGGCGCGATCCGTTTGATGGTACGACGATTGAACGCGATGACGCTGGCTATGCTGAGCCGCCCACTGATATTAAGGGCAAGGTTTTCGGGCTTATCAAAGAATACATGGGCGACGGCGTTGCCGTGGACGTGAAGAAGCAAATAGAACAAGCTGCCGAAAAACTGCGCGCTGCTGGTGCGGACGTGCAGGAGATCAGCCTACCCTCATTGCCGCTCGCATTAGCCGTATATTACATTATCGTTCCCGCCGAAGTTAGCAGCAATTTAAGCCGTCATGACGGTCAGCGCTACCAATATAGCTATCCTGATGCCAAAGACCTTGACGAGAGCTACATAAAGTCCCGCGGCCAGGGCTTCGGCAAGGAGGCAAAGCGCCGCATTATGATCGGTACCTACGTGCTGAGTAGTGGTTACTATGACGCTTATTACCGCAAAGCGCAGCTGGTTCGTACTAAGTTGATTAACGATTTCAACCAAGCATTTAAGAATGTGGATTTTTTGATTGGCCCGGTTTCGCCAGAGACTGCATTTAAAGTAGGTGAGGCTTCCGCAGATCCGCTCAAGGCGTACCTGCTCGACATCATGACCGTAGCGCCAAGCTTGGTTGGTATTCCCTCGGTCAGCATGCCTGCTGGCAATGACGAGAATGACCTGCCTGTGGGCTTACAAATTATGGCACCGCAAAAGTACGACCGGCAATTATTAGGTATTGCTAAAAAAATAGAGGAGTTACTAGCATGATAGGCTGGATTGCATTAGCAGTGGTGGTAGCTATCTTAGCGGGAGCAGCAGGATGGTTTCTATGGTGGTGGCGGCGACCGGTACAACTGAAAGTCGACTATTTCCAGGAACAATGGAAAGAGCTGCAAAAGCGGCTGCGCGACAAGACCAACTGGCCGGAAGCAATTATCAAAGCCGACCAATTACTGGACCAGGCATTACGCAAAAAACGTATTTCGGGGCGCAATATGGGTGAGCGGTTGGTTAAGGCTCAGCGACTATTTACGGATAACGATGGAGTATGGTTTGGCCACAAGTTGCGTGGCCAGGTCGAGCACGATCCGGCATTTAAGCTAAAAGAGAGCGATGTAAAGCAAGCACTGGTAGGGATTCGGCAAGCGCTAAAAGACGTAGGGGCTCTACAGAATGATAAGCGCTGACGTCAGGTCTACATACAAGCCGACTATCGGTATTGAATGTCATGTACAGCTAAAAACAGCCACCAAATTATTTGCGGCAGTGGGCAACGATGCCCGCGACGCCGAACCTAATACGCTTATAAGTCCGATATGTTTGGGATTGCCCGGCGTGCTGCCGGTGCTTAACAAAGAGGCGGTACATTTGGCCATACGCGCCGCTTTTGCGCTTGGCACTGAGCCGCAAAAATATAGCGAATTCGAACGCAAACATTATTTTTACCCGGACCTGCCTATGGGGTACCAGATATCGCAGCTTGCCAAGCCGATTATTATAGGCGGGCATGTAACTATTTCGGTAGATGGCCAGGAAACAGATATCCGCATTAACCGCGTACAGCTGGAAGCCGATGCCGGCAAAAGCACGCACCCTGTAGGCAAAGATTACAGCCTGGTAGATTTTAACCGGGCAGGTACCCCTTTGCTCGAAATTGTTTCCGAGCCAGACCTGCATTCGGCAGCACAGGCCAAAGCCTACGCCCGCGAGCTATACCTGCGTATGCGTTATGCTGACGTGTCCGACTGCAATTTGTATTACGGCAATATGCGTTTTGACGTAAACGTTAGCGTTAGTACTAACCCGGAAACGTTCGGTACTCGCACCGAAACTAAAAACCTTAACTCATTCCGGGCGGTCGAAAAGGCGGTCGAGTATGAAATAAACCGTCAGGTCGAACTGCTCGAAAAAGGCAGTCAAGTCGTCCAGGAAACCCGCGGCTGGGACGATGCCAAACAACGTACCTTTACGCAGCGCACCAAAGAAGACGCCCACGATTACCGCTATATGCCCGACCCGGATATACCGCCGGTTGCGCTAGCCGACAGCGTAATTAACGCGGTGCGGGAGGAAATGCCGGTTATGCCAGCCGAGTGGCGGACTCGTCTATCGGGCTTAGGTTTGGACCTGCCTGCTATGGAAACGCTCCTGGAGGCGGAGCTGGATAGCCCGACCGTCAGTTACCTGGCCCTTATCGAGGAAGGCATAGACAACAAGGATTTTGCAAAAGCCCTTGCCAATTGGTTTGTTAATTTCGAAGTACCCTTACGGGCTGGCGCAGAAGCCGGACATATAAACGCCAACTACACCAACCAAGGGCGGCTATCTTTGTATCGTGCGGTGCACGCACTCATAAAGGCCGGCAAACTCAGCTCGTCAAATGCCAAAGCGCTTCTTACTAAGTTACTGTTAAGTAGCCAGCTTATAACCGACGTGGAAGGCTTTGCCAAACAACACAACCTTATCCAGGAATCGGACGAAGGCGAAATCGCTAAAATAGTTGCCAAGGTTATCGAGGAAAACCCTAAAGCCGCCCAAGATGTCAAAGATGGCGAAACCAAAGCCATCGGTTTTTTGGTGGGTCAAGTCATGAAACACAGCCAAGGCCGAGCCAACCCCGGTCTGGCAAGTGAACTCATTAAAAAGCAGTTAGGCCAAGAGGGGTAAACGATATGGAGCTGATATCTGTTCATTTGTATCCTTTTAAAGGAGGCCAACCTGCACTAGAGAACGGCGAGCCTTTGGATGCTCTCTACGCTACCACTCTGGGGCCGGAGTGCAGTGGAGTGAGGGATCGCGAGCTGTTTGCATGCGCGCCTAACGCACAAGGCGAGTTGACAGTAGTTACATCGCGAGGTTGGGATACTTCAACCGGGCCAAAAACGGTACACGACCAAGATAGCAGCCTTGCAACCTTGCAGACTGACATACTACGATATCGTAACGTTCTTCTGACTGCACCGAATATTGGAAGCGTGGCAATTAACCTTCAGGATCATGACGAAGAAACGCGGGTTAGACGGTTGCAGCCAGAACCGGTGGCTATTCATGGCGGTACGATGTGGGGTTTCGATGTGGGTGACGAATCGGCCGGGCTATTATCGGAAATTTTAGGCCGTCCCGTACGGGTCATGAAAACCGACCACCGAAAGCCTCGCCAGAAAGCCGATGGCACCAGGCGCCGCGTTCTTGCGGCGGACGGGCATCCGTATTTACTAACTAACCAAGGCTCGCTTGACGCATTAAATCTTGAACTGGCAGTGCAAGAAGGAGAGGGATGGAATCCTGTACCGATGCGCCAATACCGGCCTAATATAGTGATACGCGGTAAGTCTTTTTTAGAAGACACTATTGCACGTATACGCATTGGCCAGGCAGTATTTAAGGTTGTAAGCGCCAGTGAACGTTGTATAGTGACGAATGTCGATGAAGCCGGAGGACGTACGGTAAAAGGGTTACGTGTGCTGCGCCCGCATACGGGGATAAAGCTGGATGAAGCAGGCGAGCCGCTTACGCACAAGGCCAGTCCCCTTTTTGGGGTTAACATGCGGGCCGAATCGCTTGACGGTGAGGGGAGGGTACGAATTAGGCCAAAGCATTCAAAGATAGCGGTAGAGGAGATATCTGAACATCCCAATGCCCGCCTGCGCCATTCCTCTATGTGATTAGCATGTCTTCGCCCTGTAGGGTAGATAAGGAGTATAGTAATGTCTGATTTTCCAAAACCCACCAAAGCTATAATCGCCGCTGCTGGGTTCGGCACGCGCTTTTTACCGCAGACCAAGGCAATGCCTAAAGAAATGCTGCCGATTGTTGACAAGCCGGTCGTACAAATTATCGTTGAGCAGCTGGTTGCGGCCGGTGTAACTGACATCATTGTCGTAACTGGCTATACTAAGCGCGCTATAGAAGACCATTTTGACCGCGCCGAAGAGTTGGAAAGCGAGCTGCGCGGCAAAGGCAAAGACGAATTTGCCGATATGATCCGCGGCATTGCCGAGCTAGCTAATTTTGTGTATGTGCGCCAAAAGGGCACGCCAAAGGGCAATTCGCGTCCGCTTCTGAATGTACGTCATCTTTTAGGTGACGACGAACCCTTTTTCTATTTATTCGCCGACGACTTTTTCCGATGCGACGTGCCATATCCTCGGCAGTTGCTCGAAGCCTACCTTAAAACCGGCCGCCCGGTTATCTCTGCGGTTAAGGTAGAACCCGAAGATACCAAGCGGCTCGGTATGATCGACGTCGACGGTCAGGTGGACGAACGCACCTACAAAGTGAAGGGACTAGTAGAAAAACCAGGGCCCAAAAACACGCCTTCGCAATTCGCGTCGGTCGGCAGCTTCCTCTTAACCCCGGATATCATACCTATTCTGGAGCAGGAGAAGACCGGCGTGGGCGGCGAAATAGTGCTGGCAGATTCTATTAACGAGCTGGCAAAAACCACAGACGTGTATTGCCGCTTTATCGAAGGCGTGTGGCACGACGCTGGCGATAAAGGCCGCTACCTCGAAGCCATTGCCGACCATGCACTCATCGACCCGGAACTCGGCCCGCGTTTCCGTGCCTACCTTGAACGCCGGCTGGCAAAATAACACGGGAGTGCTGTTTTTCTGATGATACGGTCATTGCCAGGGCATGACACACCACGGGCGAGCCCTAAAAGACTCCTCGTCAAACGCCCCGCCGCCCTTGCTACCAGCAAGGCTATTTACTTGCGCGGGTTTGCAAGCCTGCTATACTGGTGATTGTTAAGTAGGGCAAGCATTGATCAATTATGAATACCGCCGAACAAATCCTTGTTGTCATTTTATCGGTCGCCCTTGCAGTATTATTAGTACTGGCAATTGTTGCGACCATCCACATTATTCGTTTGGTTAAAATGCTAGAAACCATCGCCTTAAAAGCGCGGGATTTCGTTGATTCCGCCGAAGCAGTCGCCGAAATGGCGAGAAGTACCGTCAGTCAGTTTACATTGCTCAAATTCGTGCACGGCATCGTAAACATGGTTATGAAGCGGAAAAAGTAATGAAAAGTCAACACAAGGGGACAAGCAATGGGGTCACAGAACAACTTTAAAAAATTCGCTATTGGCACCGTTATAGCTGCGGCAGCCGGGTATGTTGCGGGTATTTTGACTGCACCCAAAAGCGGCAAAGAAACACGCCAAGATATTAAGAACGCCGCGCATCACGCCTATGCCGAAGCCGAAAAACAGCTCAAAAAACTCCATACCGAACTGAACCAATTGCTAGCCGAGGGCAGAGAGGCGGCTGCCAAGTTGAAAGGTACCGCACAAGAGGATTTGGAGAAGGCCATGGCTGCGGCCAAAGCCGTCAAAGAAAAGACCCGTGAGCTTTTAAGCGCTATCCACGAAGGCGATGCTGACGACAAAGACTTGCAAAAGGCTATTGCTGAAGCAACCAAAGCTGTCGACCACCTTCGCAGATATCTAAAGAAGGTCTGAACATATAACCTACCTTAAGTGTTCCCTAAATGCCGGCTCACGTGAGCCGGCATTTTTTAAGTATAAACACTGTTAACTATTTTGCACCAATCATACGCTACCCTAACCATTAAAATATTTACTGAAGCGTTAATGGTGTAATGGGTACAATAATCTCTAGTACGGTCAATAGAGTGGGATAAAAGTATTAAGGGGGTATTCATGAAAAAACTATTAATTGCAGGAGCAACCCTGGCCATCAGTTTAGTTCCAACCGCTAGCGCGGCCGCACACGGCAGTTATGACTATCACAAGTATGACAAGCATGGTTCGAAGCACCAGAGATACTATCCCATTAAAAGTAAACAGTACCAAAACTCTTACGAACAACAGGCATACTACAATAAAACTGTAAGCTACCAGGCGCTGTATTACGTGAACTACAAAGCAGCCGAGACCGCATATTACAATAAGTCGCATGATTCGTCCTACCGAGACTCGTATGGCCAGCACCATAATGCACGCAATCAATACTACTAACCGGCTGCGTACCGGCATGGTGAATTGTATATAAAGAGGGAATAGGCCCCTCTTTATATACTTTTATGCGTCGGCACGCTGGAGCATGGCGCTAGGCTTGCTTTACTCCCTAGGCGTGGGGCGGTAGCATGCAAGATATAGTCGAGCTCGCGCAAATATTGCCAAAATCGTTAGAAGGCTCTGTTATTTCATGCATCGCTCTATTGTCGCTTTGTCTGTAGGCGTTTGTCCAGTCATAACACAACAGCCTCGTTAGAAGGGCGAGAAGAGTCAAATAGTGTAGCGTGACCCCAGTCACAGTGGTACTGCGCCCTAGCCTTCATAGTGGTATCTAAAGGAGAAAAATATGACCTTGTTAAGCGAATAGGTCCACACCTGCTTGCCAGCCGCTGAATCGCGCATACCACATTTATGTAAGAATGCTCGGCTGGCGTGTTAACAGCAGTGGATTCCTTATAGAGACGGTCTTCTATAGGTGGAGGGTGTTGTAAAAGAAGGCTGTGTGTCGGCATGGACGAGGATTGTACGGTATAATTACGGGTAAGAAGTGAGGAGGGGAATGTCCAAGGATAAGGCTGGGGCTGGTTTAAGCGCAAGCGACTATGTGCATTTGCATAATCATACGCAGTACAGTTTGCTTGATGGGCTGACCAAAGTGCCGGCGCTTATGAAATATGTCAAAGAAGCGGGCATGGTGGCCGTTGCCCAAACCGATCACGGTACACTGTCCGGTGCTATTGATTTTTATAAGGAAGCCACGGCCAATGGCCTAAAACCCATTCTTGGCATGGAAACATATGTCGCTGCCCGTACGATTCACGATAAAGAACCGGCCAAAGACAAAGTGTATTATCACCTTATTTTGCTTGCCATGAACAACGAAGGCTACCGTAATCTCATGAAGCTTTCAACGATCGCCAACCTGGAAGGAGTTTACTATAAACCCCGGGTTGACCATGTACTGCTAGAGAAGTACAACGAGGGTATTATTGTGGTAAGCGGCTGTATCGGTGGCGAGCTGGGCGATAATATCCGTCAAGGGCAGTACGATAAAGCTATAGAAATCGCCCAGTGGTATAAAAAAGTTTTTGGCGACCGTTATTACATTGAGGTGCAAGACCATGGTCACCCGAATCACCCGAGCAAGTGGGCTGAGCAGGTGCGGGTGAACGAGGGGTTGTTAAAGCTTGCCGCAGAATTAGACATTCCACCGGTCGTGACATGCGACGCCCATTACCTAAAGCACGAAGACCAGCAGGCGCACGAAATTTTGTTATGCGTACAGACTGGTTCGTTCTTAAGCGATGAAAAGCGTATGTCACTGGCCGAATTCGAGCTGCACGTGACTGATCCTACGGAGCTTATTAAGCGTTGGGGAACGTTCTGCCCAGAAGCGATTACCAACACTCGGGCTATCGCCGACCGCTGTAATGTTGAGATCGAGCTGGGCAAAATTTTGATCCCTAAGTTCTCAGTGCCCGAAGGCGAAACCGAAAAGTCGTACCTAGACAAGAAGACTTTCCAGGGCTTAGCCTGGCGCTACGGCGGTGTTTCTGAAGCCAAAGCCAAGGATATGACCATTGAGGAGGTCAAGAAAATTATCTCTAAAGAAGTATTGGACCGGGCACAGTATGAACTGGGCATCATCGAGTCCATGGGCTTTAACGGGTATTTCTTGATTATTTCCGACTTTATGAACTGGGGTAAAGACCAAGGTATCGTCTTTGGCCCAGGCCGCGGATCGGCGGCCGGATCGATTATTTCGTACGCCCTTAAGATTACCGAGCTTGACCCGCTCAAGTACGATCTGCTGTTTGAACGTTTTCTAAACCCGGACCGTATTTCGATGCCGGACGTTGACATCGATATCATGGATACGCGCCGCGATGAAGTTATCGAGTACTGCGCGCTCAAATACGGCCAGGACCGAGTGGCAAATATCGTAACATTTGGTACCATGGCCGCGCGTAACGCAGTACGCGATGTTGCCCGCGTACTACAAGTGCCGTATGCCGAAGCCGACCGTTTGGCGAAGATGATTCCGGCCCCTATCCAGGGCCGCCATATACCCTTGCACAAGTCATTGCAGGACGATCAAGACTTAAAGCGCGAATACGAGACAAACGAAACCGCCAAGCAAGTGTTTGACTTGGCAATGCGTTTGGAGGGTACTATCCGCTCACACGGCGTCCATGCGGCCGGCGTTGTGATTGCCCCGGACGATATCGTCAAGTTTGCGCCGCTCGAAATGGCCCAGAAGGGTGTGGTGACCACCCAATACCCGAAAGACCCTATTGAAGAATTAGGTCTTTTAAAGATGGACTTTTTAGGTTTGTCTAACCTGACCATTATTAAAAACACGCTGCGTATTATCAAAAGGGTGTATGGAGCAGATATTGACCTGAACGCATTGCCGCTCGACGATCCGGAGACATATGCCCTTCTTTCGCGCGGTGACACTACGGGAGTATTCCAGTTTGAATCTTCAGGTATGAAACGATATTTGCGCGAATTAAAGCCAACCGTATTCGACGATATCGTGGCGATGGGCGCATTGTATCGGCCAGGACCATTAAGCGCGGGGCTAACCGACAGCTATATTAAGCGTAAAAACGGCAACGAGAGCATAAGTTACCCGCACGATCTTATGAAGCCTGCCCTCGAGAATACCTATGGCGTGCTGGTCTATCAAGAGCAAGTCATGCAGATCAGCAAGGATGCGTGCGGCTTTACCGGCGGCGAGGCTGACACGCTACGCAAAGCGATCGGCAAGAAAAAGCTCGATGTTATGCAGAAAATGTCGGTCAAGTTTATGGACGGCGCCGTAGCCAATGGCATACCGCGCCCGGTTATCGAAAAATTCTGGAAAGACTTGCTGGGATTTGCTGACTACTGTTTCAATAAATCGCACTCGGCCTGTTACGGTATGATCTCTTACCAGACCGCCTATTTGAAGGCTCACTACCCATCGGCATTTATGGCTGCGCTTATGACCAGCGACTACGACGATACCGACCGCTTGGCAATCGAAATCGGCGAATGCCAGAAAATGGGTATCTCAGTGTTGCCCCCGGATATCACCGAATCGTATCACGAGTTCGCAGTGGTACCGGATAAGACTAATTCGGACAATCGCAAGGCACCTATTCGTTTTGGTATGGACGCTATTAAAAACGTAGGTACCGGCGCAGTGGAGGAAATTATCCGGGCACGCTCCATGGACGGCGGCTTTGCCACGCTAGATGATTACTTGGCTAAAACATCAGCACGTATTGTAAATCGTAAGGCACTGGAAAGCCTGGTTAAATCCGGTGCCTTTGATCGTTTTGGCGACCGCTCGCAACTCATCCACAATATGGACGTTATGTTGGCTTATGCCAGCCGCTTACAAAAAGAAGCTAGCAGTGGCCAGGTCGACCTGTTTGGCATGCTGGACGGCGGCGAGGCGCATACCAAACCGCAATTGACGCTCGAAAAAGCCGCGGTGCTTTTTAATCCGCGCGAGCAGCTTTTGTGGGAACGAGAATTGCTTGGCCTATACTTAAGCCAACACCCGCTTTCTATGTACGAAAAGTATTTGGCAGAACAAACAATGCCGCTTAACGAACTAAAGCCAGAACACGATGGCAAAGCCGCAATGGTCGGTGGATCGATTTTGGATATCCGCGAAATTACAACCAAAAACGGCCAGAAAATGGCTTTTGTGAAACTAGAAGACCAGTTTGGCGAGATAGAACTTATTTTATTCCCCAATGCCTATCAGCAGACTGCTGGCTTGTGGGAGCGTGACCGAGTAATACTGGCACGCGGTAAATTGTCAGCTAAAGATCGGGAGGGCAATATAGGCGAAGAACTCAAGGTCATGGTAGATGATGCCCGCGAAATTACTGCCGAGCAAGCCCAGGCCTACCAAGAAACTGGCCGCAAACTTAAGCTACCCGGTCAAAAACGTGCGGCGGCTGCTACCGGTTTTAAATCGAAAGCTATGCAGGCGGCTGCGGCCAAGCCCACAGTTTCTTTGGCGGTTAATCCTAGGGTGTATGTACGTCTGGCTGACAGTGCTAACCAAGATCAATTAATGGCTCTCAAGCAAGCCATAGATATGCATACCGGCGATACGGACGTCGTGCTTGTTCTCGGCCCGGCCGACAGTAAGCAGATCATAAAACTTCCTTCTAAAGTCAGTACTGCCGATGCTGCGCTTGCCAAACTCCGCCAAATAGCCGGCGAAACAAATATAAAACTCCAGTAGCTATGACGCTTCCTTGAAAAAAGAGGGGTTGGCTGGTTTGGGGAGGAATGCGTATAGGTCTACTTTTGTTGTAAATTATTACTAGATCAGACAGTAAGCATGTACAATATGAAATGATGGGTAAAAAAGGAAAAACTATGGCACTAACTAAAAAAGATAAAGCAGTTGTTGCAAGGGTATTCGCATGCCTTAGCGCCGTGGTCGCGCTTGTCCTGCTGGCTGCGGGTGCCGTATTATGGAATACTGGCACGGCAGTCACCAAACAGGTGAGCAAGTCGTTGGCCGAGGAAAAGGTCTATTTCCCGCCGCAAGGCAGTCCCGCATTCGTTCCCGAAGCCTTTCCTAATTTGCAACAATATGCCGGTCAGCTAGTTGACGACGGTCCAAAGGTCAAGGCGTATGCCGATGACTACCTTGCCAAACAGATCAAGCAGGTAGGCGGTGGCAAAACCTTATCCGAAGTGAGCGCAGCAGCCATGATGGATCCGCAAAATTCAGCGCTTCAGCAGCAACAACAAATGATGTTCCAACTTGGCACAAGCCGCAGCCTGTTATTGGGCAACGGTTACGGTGCGTGGATGCAAGGTGAAGCGCTTAAAAAGGTAGCGGTAATAGCCTTTGCGGCTGCCGGTATTCTGGTGATTGCGACAGGCTGGCAAGTGATGCGCTACAAGAAGCTGCAATAAAGAGATTGCCGCGCGTGTAAACAGGAGCGCTCCAATACATGCCATGCCTGCTTTATTAGTCACCCATAAAATTATCAAAACTGGCCAGCGTACCTTGTGCCGCCTCTCGTCGGGTCAATGACGGGGTGAAAGAACAAGATCACCGTGAAATCCTGGTCTTGTGCAGGCATACTATTAACTGGCTGGGTGCGCGACCGGCTCCATCTTCTGCGTTCATCACGAACAGTGTGCGCCAGTATAGTTGCCGGCTTACTAACGTATGTGGTTTGCAGGCTATATCCGGCGCTATAGAGCTGTCTTAGCACGCGGTACTTCGTTCGTAACTACATATCCTCTTATTTAATATCAACTGAGAGGGGTCAGTGAATAATACCGGCGGAGCGGGTCAGGATAAAACCGATAACAGCGGTACTTACCAATATGATGTCGAAAAACTTATGCCGGATGATAAAGCGTTCGCCTCGTACCAGGAAACGGTGCCAAAACAGGCCGTGCCGTAAGAAGAATATCGCTGCGCTTACCACGGCAATGGCAGTGACTGCGAGCATGCTCCACTGGGCATTGGCACCAGCTAGCAGCTCTAGGCGAGAAACGGTTTTACTGTCGGCGTCCTTGGGTGCGGGATTGGAAACGCCTGTGGCAATAGGCTGTTCGGCTGGCTTTAGTTCTGGCTTGGTAGCTTCTTCTGTCGGAGGTGTTGCGGGGATTGTTTCGACCGGCGTCGGCGCGGCGGGCTGAGGTGTGGGTGCTTGCTGTATAGGCTGCGCTGGCGGTGCAGGTGCTGCCGCAATCGGTGCACCCTTTTGGCTGCCATACATGGCAACAACTATAGTCTGCGGACCACTGCCTTGGTAATCGGCAATATTAGCAATGCCAAAGCCCACTTCTTTGTAGGTGTTATTCAATACGTTGGCACGATGGCCGGCACTGTTCATCCAGGCCGTGACCGTAGAACTGCTGGTATCAAAACCGTATGCCAGGTTTTCGCCAGCAGTTTGGTACTGATAGCCGGCATTGGTCATAAATGTCCAGGGCGACGTACCTTCCGGGGTGTTGTGAGACCAGTAATCTCGTGCAGCCATATCGTCAGCTTTCGCTTGGGCTGCTTGGGTTAGCTGTCCGTTTATACTAAGACTGCCCAAGGCATTACTGACCCGCTCGTTATTGGTATAGAGCAGCAGGCTATTGCTATTAGTGTCGGTTGCATAGCCCAGCACACCTTTGTGCATAGACCCCATAAAACTGCTGAGCAGCAGGCCGAGCCCAACAATCAAGCCAAGCGGTAAATACGGCCAATACGATTTTTTGTAATGATGATCCCGCTTGTGGTGTTGCCCATGGCGTTTTTTATGATGTGTTGTGACCCGTGGTTTTGTTTTTGTGATCAGGACCATATTATCCCTAGTGTAGCATAAATGTTCGCCGCTGATTTCAGGCCTTCGCCCACTCTGCCCAGGGAGCGCTGTCCGCGTGGCGCACTAAAAAGAAAAACCCTGTGCTTCAGGGCTTTTCTTTTTTAGCTTCCTGCCGCCTAGTCTCCCAAGGCAGAATAGGCAAAGGCCTGGCCGCACTATATTAAAGTACTAAATAGTGAATCGGCAATGATATAGGGCTATAGCTGCGGCTTGCACAACGTTATAGGATTCTTTACGGCCGAGCATGGGGATTTCGAGAGCGACATCACAGGCAGTCAATATGTCTAGTTCCAGTCCCTCTACTTCGCGGCCGACAACAAGTACGACTTTATGCGGCGGATGGTAGCGGGTAAGGTCTTTAGCGTCCTCGGTTTGTTCAAGTGCGGCAATGCGGTAGTTCTCTTTTTTGAGCTTTTGGAGTACTGGCAACAGGTTTTTGTGGTACTGCCAGACAACCATATCCTCGGCGCCCAGTGCTGTTTTGTGGATTTGTTTAGTGAGCTTTAGTGCCTCGTGCGGCATGCGCCTGTCATTGGCATGAATGGGGTGAGGCGTGTAGCCGCTCAGTATAACCTTTTGAATGCCCAGGCCTTCGGCGGTACGCAGGAGCGAGCCGACGTTATGGCAACTCCGCAAGTTATGGACAATCAAAATGATGTCGCGCATACTGACTATATAGTGCCTGAACCGTAAGCACTTTACAAGGCGGGTAATGTGGCGATGCCGGTTGTTTTCAAAACGTTTGTGGTAAACCCGTCCGTCACTATATACTGGACATATGAGCCAAGATGCCCGACGCGATGAAGAGGTCGCTACCCAACGGCGTGCCCGTATTTTGGGTCTTAATTATGTCGATACCAGCAAAATGGCTGAAAAGCCGCTCTATAAGGAGATGCTGAGCATACCCGAGCTATACCAGATGCGCGTTGTACCTTTGCAGTCAGACAAAAGCAACGTGCTGTTCGGCATTACAACCACTACATCCCAGCAGGCAATACGACTTTTGCAGCAGCGTTTCAGTGATGTGCGCACGGCTTTTGCTATTATTAGCGATACCGGCTACCGCGAATATATGCGCCAGTACGATCCGCCACAGCAGGTGATGTACCAGGACATCAGTATTGGTAAAGCGGCCGACCAGCAGCTTTTACAGGCTATCTCGCAAACACTCGCCCAAGTGCGAGCCGACGACATTCTTGCCTACCTGGTGCAACAAGCGTACCGCTTAAAAGCCTCGGACATTCATTTGGAAAACCAGGAAGAACACGTGCGCATACGTTTCCGCGTAGATGGCGTACTGCACCCTATCGCTCAACTAGACCGGGGTAAATACCACCAGCTTATGTCCTCGATTGCCAGCGCTGCCAATGTATCCACTGACGCGCCTGACGCGCAAACCGGGCACATTAACCGGCATTTCAAAATGGCTACCGGCGAGGAGATAACAGTAAACTTGCGTGTCGAAACCGTGCCGACCGCTTATGGCCAAGATGCTGTAATGCGCTTGTTTACTCTTAAATTGGAATTGCTTAACCTGGATAAATTAGGTCTCAGTAATCGCGAACGTGCGGCAGTGGACGACGTTATCAGACATCCCACCGGTATGGTCCTGATTGTTGGACCGACCGGCTCGGGCAAGACCACTACTTTATATTCGCTCATCAATACGCTCAACAGCGACGAGCGAAAAATCATTACATTGGAAGACCCAGTTGAGTACTTTATGCATGGCGTCGTGCAAATACCAGTGCATGGCGACAAAAGCGCCACCGGCTTTGCCGAAAAACTGCGGGCTGTATTGCGTCTTGACCCCGATGTCGTGATGGTCGGCGAGATCCGCGATCAAGACACGGCCCGTACCGCCTTGCAGGCCGCGCTTACCGGACACCTGGTGCTTAGTACCTTCCACGCCGCAAATGCCGCGGCCGCGCTTACCCGTATGCTTGATTTTGTCGGCATTAATCCGTTGTTCGCTTCGGCTATGCACCTCATTATGGCGCAGCGTCTGGTACGTCGTTTGGACGACGCGACCAAACAACCATACAAGCCGGACGAAGGGTTGTGCGCCCAGCTGCAGCAAGTTATCGATACGTTCCCGCCGGGTGTTGAGCGCCCAGACGTTCACAACATTACCCTCTATAAGGCTGGCAGTTCAGCGGAGAACCCATTCGGATACCGCGGTCAGCTGGCCATCCGTGAGCAATTGCAAATGACGCCGGGCATACAGCAACTATTACGCCTGCCGCCCAATCAGATAACAACCGACATGCTCCAAAAAAAGGCTATCGAAGACGGCATGCTTACCATGCTCCAAGACGGTATTTTAAAAGCATTCCAAGGAGTTACTACACTAGAAGAAGTGTATCGTGTCATTGTCTGACTCACAACTCCTCTTGCGGTACGACTTAACGGATAAGGCCTGCAATTGCCGGTACTAGACGGTCATCTAATACCGACGGAATAATATTGTCCATTGTTGGCGTTTTAATAAGATTGGCTATAGCCTCGGCCGCTGCAATCTTGTGCTGGTCGGTAATTTCGCTCACGCGGTTATCAAGCGCGCCACGAAAGATACCAGGAAAAGCAAGCGCGTTATTAACCTGGTTTGGCAAGTCGCTGCGCCCGGTTGCAACCACTGCGGCTCCAGCCTTTTTGGCCTCGTCCGGCATAATTTCCGGTATAGGGTTAGCCATGGCAAAAATGATTGGGCTCGCAGCCATACTTTTTACCATACTGGCAGTCAGTAAGCCCGGCTTGGAAACACCAATAAAAATATCCGCGCCCCGGACCGCATCGGCGAGCGTGCCCGTAGCTTGCTTGTCGCCGAACTCAAGCAATTCTTTCTTTTCGACTGTCAGATTGGTCCGGTCCTGGCTGATTATGCCTTTGCTGTCTACGGCAATAATTGTTGCTACGCCGTACAGATGCAGCAGCCTGGCAATAGCAACGCCGGCCGCTCCGGAGCCGACCAGTACAGTCCGGCTGTCTTGCAGCGTTTTGCCGGTAACCTTTGCAGCGTTTATAAGCCCGGCAAGCGTTACGACCGCTGTGCCATGTTGATCATCGTGCATAACCGGGACGTGGAGTTCGGCTTTTAGCCTTTTTTCCACCTCAAAACAAATAGGCGCGGCTATATCTTCTAGATTAATGCCACCAAAACTGGGTGCAATGGCTTTGACAGCGGCTACAATCTCGTCCGCCGTGTGCACATCTAGCACAATTGGTACAGCATCGAGACCGCCAAAATGCTTAAACAGCATGCATTTGCCTTCCATGACCGGCAGCGCGCCGTATGGGCCTATATTACCCAGTCCCAATACGGCCGAGCCGTCGCTTACGACTGCCACCGCGTTATTGAGCCAGGTATAATCCCGCGCTTCGCCAGGATGTTCGGCTATGTAGCTGCTTACCGCTCCAACGCCCGGCGTGTAATGAATACTTAATTTTTCTTTGCTGTCTAAGGAGTCTTTGAGCGCAATCGAAATCTTGCCTTTTAGTTTTTTGTGTTTCTGCAATGCAAGTTTTGTGTAGTCCATAGAGTATATAGTAAAGGAATGCCGCCTATTTGGCACTGGCCTTTGGGTAATATCCTATAATTTGCAGGCACAACCGAACCGTTGATAAAATTGAGTTGTGGTTGTCACTTTTGAGCAATTTGTCGCAGCCTGCGACACTGAAAAAGTTGGTCTCCATGATGCAGTGCGAGAGGCTGGCGAAAAGGGATATTCAAGTACGAGATCATTAGTATACGAACCTACACCCGTGCTTGCGGCTATAGTCGAAAGCTGTACAGTGTTGCGCGAAGGGCCAGGGACAAGCCTTGCCCAGAAGAAGCTTGTTACTTCTTATCGCTACGATATGCCTGCCCAAACGCTCAGGCGAATTATCAATACGAGTATTTGCCCCTCCACGCAGCCGGATCTCCCAAGTTTTCATTGTGGCAAGGTAACCGGTGTCAGTACTTGCGAAATCGCGGATGAACAGTTTGCCTGCCTGATTGACAATTTGTACGATGGCTGGCTGTGGGGCGGCTGCGAAGTTTTTTGTCACAATGGGCGGCCCGTACTCCTGCGTAAAAGCCGTAACTACGGCTATCCTTCGGCATTAACGCTAACCAAAACGGTTGTGAATGGCGTGACCTACCCGGCCGGTATGCTGGCATATACCCAAGCCCGGGGAGATCGCCTTGATCCCAAAGGATGGCCAATCGTTGACATGGAGACGGCAGCAGTACGCGACGCAGCAGAAGTCATGGCTTCGGGAATGGTACGATTGTCGAGCCTTGGCGTGCCGCGTAACCGTCGTACAAAGCATTTTCCTTACCTTAGCAGCCTTGAACGGTACATGACAGCCGCCTATATAAAGAAGGCCTTAGCTAAAGTGCTTGCCGCCGTTTAAAAGCTGCTTTGACAGGTATTGCACCATTGGCTTTACGTAACAGGTATGATATACTTGATCGAAAGTGGAAAATGGTGTAAGGTTTATTAGATTATGCAATCTGTTATTCAAAAAGTTGAAGCTAAGTATAAAAAGTCGGCAGTTGTGAACGTGCAGAGCGGTGATACCGTGAAAGTGCACCAAAAAATCCGTGAAGGCAACAAAGAGCGAGTCCAGATTTTCCAGGGTTTGGTTATTCGCACCGATCGCAAAAACAGCCATACCAGCCGCATTACGGTTCGCCGTATTGCCAGTGGAGTCGGCGTTGAAAAAAGTTTTTTATTGCACAGCCCGTTAGTTCTTAAAATCGAGGTTACCAAGCGCAGTAAGGTCCGCCGCAACTACCTGACATACATGCGCGAGCGTACCGGCAAAGCCGCACGGCTAACTGGCGTAGACTTTGACCGCCAAGCCGTCAATGAAGTTCATGATAAAAAAGCCGAACAGGAAGAAGCCAAGCTGCACGAACAAACCGCTGCAGTTGCCGAGGCCGACGCCCAAACAAAAGCAGCCGAAGAAACTGCCAAAGACGCCAAAGTCCAAGCAGCTCTTGCTACCCGTGACAATGCAAAGAAATAACGGAATGCACTTCAAAAAGCCCTCTTAACGTAAGAGGGCTTTTTGTTTGCACGCGATGCGTGCATTATGAAGGTACATATTATGATCGGCGTAGGTGAAATTATCATTAACGTATATGAGCAAGATGCTCAGCGGAATATGGACCTGCAAGCTGCCACAGGTTCGTTTGCCACGGCAATGGGTGGCGTTGTATTCAACGCAGGGCACGAGCGGACGGCCTTGCTTGGCGGTCAGAATAATACGGCAACCGAAGCGTACAAACCCGGAGAGGACGATCTGTTAGAGCGCGACCCCGTAAGGGCATATCTATCCCAGCTAAATGAAGATATACTAACGAAGGAGCAAGAAGCCGAACTGGCAAAGCGTATTGAAGTTGGTGTATTGGCTGGCGAGCGGCTTACCCAAGACAGCCAGCTGGATGCGCGACTTCAGAATGATCTTCTGTGGCTGCAATGTGATGGACAACGGGCCAAAGATCATTTAATAGAAGCCAATTTACGCCTGGTCGTTAGCGTTGCGAAGCGATATATCGGGCGTGATATACCTTTTCTTGATCTTATTCAGGCCGGCAACCTAGGGGTTATCAGGGCGGTCTACAAATTTGATTACCGTAAAGGCTATAAATTTAGTACCTATGCGACTCGCTGGATTCGTAAATTTATTCAAGTAAGCTTGGCCGAATATTATGAGTTGCCAAGTGACGTGTACGACGAAATTGGCAGCTACTATGCTGCACGCGACAAGCTAGGCGTACTGCACGATGAAGATCCGACCCCTGAACAGATAGCAAAGTATATGGGTAGTACGCCGGAGCGACTCGCTGACTTGCAAACGTATAACGCCTTGCCCGAATCTTTAAATCAGCGGCTAGAAGGCGGCTCGGAGGTTGGTGATTTTGTGACGACCAGTACTGACGAAGAGGTAAATAATGCGGATGTAATTCGTAATAGTACTCTGGCCTCTGCTGATGGCCATGCCTTGGCTGAACGGGCCTATTTTGCACTAGAAGCACGGATGAATACGATAGTAGGCCGATTAGTGGAAGAAAAAGTTTTGACCCCACGTCAAGCTGCCGCCTTCAAGCTTTGTGTAGGGATTGGCGGCGCAGCCTATACTGTCGAAGAGGCTGCTCAAACGCTAAAAGTCAGCAGGCCCACAATCCGTAAAGATATAATTACCGCACGAGCTGCATTAAGCAGCGACCCAGAAATGCAAGCGCTGTTTGCGGATAGATAGCAGGCTTGTTTGAGCTGGAATGCAGCGCTGTTAATAAGCAGTTTATACTGGCTTGTTCTTAAAGAAATGTTGTAAACTTGAATATAAAAATTTCCACACTATAATACCTAATACTCTTAATGGCACTTAAGCACACAGGTAAGCATGGGCAACGAAATTGAATTGGGTGGGTCACTATACCAACCGCCTTTTCAAAGTGGCTGTTACCCTTGTTCTACTGCCCGATTGTGCGTAGCTGCATACGTAGAGGCTGCCTTTCGGCGAACCGCGCTTGAAACCTCTCGGCCCTTTCCTCACCAGGAGCAGGCGGTCGAGGTAGCCAGACGCACGGAAGACCGTCGGAGGGACGATGTCTACGATCTAGCAGGGCGCTGCAGTGGCGTGGTGACGGGATGGCTTGGACGCTGGTCATGCGGCGCACGGCAACCGTTAGTGGAAGGAACGGGGCGGGGAGAAGGTGTCCGGGCTGCGGTTCATTTGTTACTGAGGACGCCAAAACCTTAGAATATTTCTAGCTTATCAAACGCCCAACATAGTGTATCGTTGCTCGTAGTGTGTGGTATGCTTGGCCTGTGGTTGTCGGGATAGACGAAGTAGGAAGAGGTTGCTGGGCAGGGCCGCTTGTGGCAGGCGCGGTACTTTTGCGCATGCCAATTGCCGGTCTGCGGGATTCAAAGAAGCTGAGCAGGTTGCAACGCGAACGACTGGAGGCCATTATTTGCCTTGAGGCTGCTGCATTCGGTCTGGGTTGGGTAAGCCCGGCGGAAGTTGATAAACTGGGGCTGACTCAAGCCGTGCGTCTGGCTATGCAGCGGGCTATGGAGTGCATTACCGTTCCGTACGCCGAAATTATTATTGACGGCAATTATAACTATCTGGCTGATAACCCGAAAAGCCGGTGTCTTGTTAAGGCAGATACTACCGTGCCGGCTGTCAGCGCGGCGAGTATTATTGCCAAAGTCGCCCGTGACGCTTATATGCGCGGTATTGCCCGTTCGTATCCGGGCTATGGGTTTGAGAGTCATGTCGGCTACGGCACGGCTGTGCACCGTTCCGCTTTGCAGCAATTGGGGGCATGCGACTTGCACCGGTCGCTGTTTACTCCTATCCGCAATCTTTTGGAACATTCATGACTACTTTTGATGACGGGCGTAGGGCCGAGGCAGTCGCCGCCGCTTTTTTACTGCAAAAAGGCTGCGAGATTATTGAGCAGAATTGGCGTACGCGCTGGTGTGAAATCGACATTGTGGCAAGGCGGAAAGACGTGGCTTACTTTTGTGAAGTAAAATATCGCCGCACTGCGAGTTACGGTGCAGGTCTGGAGTATATTACTCCTAAAAAGCTTGCTAGAATGCATTTTGCCGCCGAAGCTTGGGTGTATATAAACAATTGGCTCGGCGAATGCCGGCTTTGTGCTATCGAGGTAGAGGGAGCAGACTTTAACGTAACTCAATTTATCGACAATCTTGACAATCTTTAGGTATTTCCTGGTGTAGCGTACGCACCGGCTCGGCATCGAATATGGCAAATATAAAGAAGTACTACAGACGGCTCCCTGCCTGCGCGCGACACAGTGAACTCTGTATATGGTAATCCAATGTTTAGAAGACTCTCGAACGAGGTGGGCTGACTCTGGCCTGGAAACTGCCTAGTTATACTGCCTAAAGAATGATGTAATGCGCGGAAGGTCGGCTTCGAGCCAAACAACCCGGTTTTCAAGCTCTTCGATACCCATAAGGATGTTGCGCGTTAATGCCGGCTGGTCCTTAAGCGGCTCAAAGAACGCTTTGTATTCTTCGAGCAATTGGCGCGTGCTGAAAGCACTTGCAGCATACCGGGGGAATGAATCGTACGATTTATCTTCGCGGAACGTCTTTTCCAGCCACGGCCACTCATCCCGCAGCCATTTCCAGGCATTCGTGCGGGTGTAGCGGTTGCGGAGCAGATATGCCAGCCAACGGTCAACGTCATGCTGGCGGACCTTGCCAGGGTCTTTTAGACGAGCAAGTAAGACATCGCCGCGTTGCGCGGATTTGGTGGTGGTAAGTGCGCCCAAAATCTCTTGTTTAAGGTCAACGTTATCCGTGGTTTCCTCGAGATGTAACAAATAATCGAAAGCGCCTGGCGCTTCATGGCGCACTGCAGCGCCGAACACTATGCTGCGGAGTTCTGAGGATACTATTTTGGCGTCAGTCTTGTACGCTTCGAAAAGTTCCAGGGCACGCGGCAATATTGCCTGGTGTTCGGCATAAGTGCCCAGACCGATAATAGTGGCGCGCAGTTTAGTATCCTGGCTTGGTTCGTCTGGCTTTTCCTCCCACCCGAGGCGTTGGTATTGCGTCTCTATAAGACCGCGGATAAGTTTCTTGATAGCCGGTTCGGTTTTCGGAGCGACATCGATAAAACGCCGGGTGTCTGCAACTATAAGCGCCATAATGTCCCATACCGGCTCGCTATCCTCTTGGCCGTAGTGATTGAGCAACGCAAGTGTTTCTACGAACGATTGCAACCTGGCGCGCGACAACATGGAACTATCGCTAAGCAGCATTAACCTTTCAGCAATACCGAGCTGTTTAGACTCCGCTTGCTTGGCAATTGCTTCCCTATGCTCAGGCTGTACGTAGCGTACCACGTAGTGCCCGACCGCTCCTTGATTGATACGCACACGTTGATCACTAGCCAATTCGACCCGTAGCTCGCGCTTATCGAGCAGGCCGGGTATGGCGGCGTCGCTGGCAAGCAAGGGCAGGGGCCAAATACGCAAAGCATCTGCCTTTTGGGGATCAAGCAAAAAGTGCGATTGAGTTATGGTAAGGGCCTTGCCCTGCTGGTCGACCGTAACCACTGGGAGACCGGAGCGTTCCAACCAAGGATTCATAAATGACGCTACGTCCTTGCCGCTTGCTTCGCCCAATGCTTGCCACAAATCGTCTCCTGTTGTATTACCGTAAGCGTGCCGGGTAAAGTAGGCTTTAAGCCCTTTGCGGAAGTCTGCATCACCCACGTACTGCATTAACATGTTCAGTAATCGGCCTCCTTTGGCGTAGACAATCGACGGATCGAACAAGGTAGATATTTCATCAGGATGCCGCACCTCGGTTTTTATGGACTGCACCCCGGCAATCGAATCCCGGCGTATAGCTGCCAGGCCTTCTTGGGTAATAAACGTGTTCCAGAGCTTCCACTCCGGAAAAAGCGCGTCGCTTCCCAAGTACTCCATAACATTGGCAAAACTTTCGTTCAGCCACAAGTCGTCCCACCAGCGCATAGTAACCAAATTACCGAACCATTGGTGAGAAAGTTCGTGGATAGTAACCAGCGCTATAATTTCGCGGCCGCTTTGGGATGTGGTTTTCGGGTCGGCCAGCAAATATGGTTCACGGAAGGTAATGAGTCCCCAGTTTTCCATAGCTGCCGAAGAAAAATCCGGAATCGCTACCATGTCGGCCTTGGGAAGCGGGTAGGGAACACCATAGTAATTGTTAAAAAATTCTATGCCGCGCTTAGTGATTTCCAGAGGAAACTGCAGGGACTCGGGTGTTTGTGTCTTTACAGCCCACACGCGCACAGTCACGCCGTCTTTGGTCGTGGTTTCGGCTGATTGCAAATCACCATACATAAAGGCTAGCAAGTAGGTAGACATTTTGGGCGTGGTTTCAAAGGCAGTGACCACCCGGCCGTTTTCTTCCTTTTGGAATTTGGCAGGCATGTTGCTTAAGACTGCCTCGCCTTTGGGGGAAACAAGCGTAAGGTCAAATGTCGCCTTAGCTTCCGGTTCATCAATGCAGGGAAAAGCTTCGCGCGCATGGTGGCTTTCAAACTGAGTGGTAATGAGCGCTTTCTTTTGGCCGTTATGCTCGTAACGGCTGATATACACACCGTGCATGCCCTCAGTCACTTTGCCAATGAAATGCAGTGTAATACTGTATTCTCCGCCATACAGCAGTGTTTCGGCATGCAGGCGCACCTCATCAAAGCTGGCATGGTGGTTAATACGGGAAACGGCTATAGTCTGTTCACCCTTTTTGTCATGCTTGACAATCTCGGCCTTTACGATTTTTAAGCCGTGCTGGTGAAAGGTAAGCCGCTGGCTGGGACGTCCCACCTTTTTGCCGGTAATAGTGATATGGCCGGCGAGGTTTAGGCTATCACGGTTAGGATCGATGTATAAATTATAGTGTTTGGGCTGAAAGCCCAGGAATAAGCGGCGTACTTTTTTACTCATACGGTTTATTCTATCATTTCCGCTATATAGCTCGGGCATAGATTTTCTTGCAAACTTGACGGCAGCCTGAGCAGCTTGCTATACTATAGGGGATTGGTCGGCCACAGCGGTCGACTTTTTTCGTATCAGGCTAGAGGCCGAAAGAAAGGAAACAAATCATGGATATGGATTTTAAACAATTGGCAGTGGCTATTAAAGCAATTGCAGAAGAAAAAAACTTGCCGGAAGATACAGTCAAAGAAGTGGTGGAGCAAGCCTTGGCTGCCGCGTACCGCCGCGATTATGGCGAGCGCGAGCAAGAAGTGCGCGTTACCATGAACCTTAATACCGGCGACGTTGACGCTTATGTCATGAAGGAAGTAGTTGAAACGGTCGAAAGTCCGGCCTACGAAATCAGCTCTAAAGAAGCGCAAACTATGCAAAAAAATGCCCAATTAGGCGATTTAGTAGAAGTGCACGAAAAAGTAAGCGATTTCGGCCGCGTTGCCGCCCAGACTGCCAAGCAAGTTATTTTGCAGCGCCTCCGCGAAGCCGAGCGCGAGATTGTTATGAATGAGTACGAAGACAAAATCGGCACGGTTATTAACGCTTTAGTGGCCCGGGTAGAAGGTAATATTGTACGCGTTGATCTAGGCAAAGCCCAAGGCATCATGCCGCGCAGCGAACAGATTCAGGGTGAACGATATTATCCGGGGCAACGCCTTAAAGTCTATCTAAAAGACGTTGAGCGCGGTATGCGCGGTCCGCAGTTAGTGGTATCGCGCGGTTGCACGCAGTTTGTCGAATGGTTGTTTAGAGCTGAGGTGCCCGAAATGGAAAGCGGCGCCGTCGAAATTAAGGGTATGGCCCGCGAAGCCGGTGTACGCACCAAGCTGGCAGTTAATAGTACCGTACAAGGCGTTGATCCGGTTGGTACCTTCGTGGGAGGGCATGGCACGCGTGTAAACGCCGTAATGAGCGAGGTGGGCGAACAGGAAAAAATCGACATTATTGTCTGGAGCGAGGCGCCAGTCGAATACATTACCAATGCCCTAAGCCCGACTAAAGTAACCAAAGTCGAGCTGGACGAAGAAAATAAAAAGGCACGCGTTATCGTGCCTGAAGATCAACTGAGTATTGCTATTGGCCGCGGCGGGCAAAATGTCCGTTTGGCAAGCAAACTGACTGGCTACGAATTGGATATCGAAGCCGAAAAGGCTGCCGCCCCCGAAGCCGCGCCGAGCAAACCCGCCCCGGAAAGTCCGGCTAAACCGGCCGTAACAAAGCTCAAGAAAAAGAGCGACCTAGAAAACAGCTTGCTTGAAGCCATCGAAAAACACGGCGAGTAGGTTATGCGCCGCCAAGAATTTACTGGCTCTGCAACTAGGTATTTCCAATGGCGAGTAGAACACAGCCAGTGGTATCATCCTTTTGCACGAGTAGATGGTAGCTTTGTAGTACCAGACAAAGGCACAGCTTTTTTGTCGGTACTGGTAGCACGTCGTCCAACTAAATCCGACATTGCCTCGTATTTCAGTAGTTAGTGCGCCCGAAGCAATCCTACCCAATCAAATTCTAAAAAGAGACTGCACTCGCCTGGGCACGACGGTTTATGCCCCAGAGAGCGGTCTTTTAGTATCAAAAGGGGTTCTGGTTCTTGCTACGTTGGATCGACCGGCCAACGAGCGCGGAATAACTACCGATCTGGTATTGCCATTTTTAGAGCGATCTTCGGTAGTGCCAAAAGTTGGCGAGTGGGCGTTGAACGATTTTCAGGTCCATCCTATATCCAAAGGAGCGCTACTTGATATGGTGTGATAGGTGATGCGTAGACTTTGCGATTTTTGTGGCCGGGTAAGAGCAAAGCATTTCTGATGTAAAACTGGCACTCTTGACTGTTGAGTGCTAGGTCGGTATTATAGGGGGTGTATGACACCAAATTCCGCAGAATTCCAAGATTTTTTAAACCATCTAACGAACAATGCGTTAGAAAGTTTAAAGCATGCTGACGCCATCGCTCGCAGTGTAGGCAGTGCATATGTCGGTACCGAACACTTACTGCTTGGTATATTAGCTCAAGATACAAGTATCGGGGCAAAGATACTGGAGGGTGCGGGAGTAACACTAGATCGTGCGCGCGTAGCGCTAAATCTTACCCCTAAAACGCTGGTGCTAAACGCTGGTGCTAAAGGCCTTAGCGAAACTGCCAAGCTGACCCTAAAGATGGCCTACGACACCGCACAAGAATACGGCCAGGATTTCTGCGGCACCGAGCACATCCTAGAGGCGCTGCTTAGCCAAAAAAACGCACGCGCCACTATCTTGCTACGAACAATGAACATAGACGTAGAGGCATTAATTAACGAGATCGAGCAATTCTTAAGCCGGCAGCAATATGAAGACGAAGATACGGTTTCCGGTACAGATGCCCGGCGCCGCACCAGTGGACGCAATAAAAACCGCAAGACAGCTTTGGACTTTTTTGGTACCGATATGACCGCCGAAGCCAGGGCGGGCAAGCTTGACCCGATGGTAGGCCGGGAGGCGCAGATACGCCGTGTGATTACTATTTTGAACCGGCGTACCAAGAACAATCCGGTGCTTATTGGTGAACCTGGTGTTGGCAAAACGGCAATTGTAGAGGGCCTGGCTCAGCGCATTATAGCCGAGGACGTGCCCGACAGTCTGCTCGACAAACGTATTATTATGCTTGATTTGGCTGGCATGATTGCCGGTACCAAATATCGCGGCGAATTCGAAGAACGGCTTAAGAAAGTTATGGCCGAACTCGAAAACGACAAAAAGACCATTGTATTTATTGACGAGCTGCATCTGATTGTAGGTGCCGGCGCAGCCGAGGGTGCCATGGACGCAGGCAATATCTTAAAGCCGGCTTTGGCTCGTGGCAAAATCCAACTGATTGGCGCAACAACCACAGTGGAATATACGAAGCACATCGAAAAAGACGCCGCACTTGAACGTCGCTTCCAGCCGGTGCAAGTGCCGCAAACCACGCTGGCGGAAACACTTGCCATCCTAAAGGGGTTACGTAAACACTATGAATCATTCCATGGCGTAGCAGTTAGCGACGAAGTACTAGAAGACATTGTCGCGCTGTCGAAGCGGTATGTCCAGGACCGGTACATGCCGGATAAAGCAATCGATCTGCTAGACGAAACCGCTGCTCATTTGCGCGTTGACAAAGGCAAGACAAGCCCGGAGGTACGAGCCCTGCAAAAAGAACTAAAGCTGGTCAATACCCGCATCGACGAAGCCGTAGAAGCCGAAGATTACCGCAAAGCTGCCGAATACAAAACCCGCGCCAGCCGTATCAATGAAAAGTTAGGGCAGTTACAGGCCAGCGATAAAGACGCGAAGCGTATCAGCCTCTCAAGCGAAGATGTTGCGGAGGTCGTTGCACGGATGACCGGTGTGCCTGTTAAAAAGGTTATCCGCTCCGAGGCCAAGTACTTATTGAATCTAGAAAAAAATATCGGTAAGTTTGTTATTGGTCAGAACGAAGCTGTCGAAGCGGTAGCGCGTGCAGTGCGCCGCAACCGCTCCGGCATCGGGTCTGACAAACGGCCTATTGGTTCATTCATCTTTTTGGGTCCGACGGGCGTAGGCAAGACCGAGTTGGCACGCGTGCTGGCACGGGAATTCTTTGGTTCCGAGGAAGCATTAGTAAAAATCGACATGTCAGAGTTCGGTGAACACCACAATGTCGCCCGGCTAGTGGGTGCTCCAGCCGGCTATGTCGGTTACGATGACGGCGGTCAGCTGACCGATAAAATCCGCCGCCGTCCGTACAGCCTGGTACTATTCGATGAGATCGAAAAAGCTCATCCAGACACCTTTAATATGATGTTGCAAATTTTAGAGGATGGCGCCCTCACCGACGCCAAGGGCCGTAAAATAGATTTTACAAATACTATTGTCATAATGACAAGCAACATTGGCGCTGATAAACTGCAAAAAGAAGCCAGCTTTGGTTTCCGCGCCAGCCAGCCGGACCAAATGAAAGATCTTGACGAGCTACACGAACTCAACCGCGACAAAGTGCTCGACGACCTTAAAAAAACAATGCGTCCTGAGTTTTTGAACCGAATCGATAAAGTAATCGTCTTCCGCGCACTTGCTAAAAAAGATATCCATAAAATCATCGACCTGCAAATCGATGAACTAGGCAAACGTCTGCAAAAGCACGGTTTGGGTCTACACTTGACGCCAGCCGCCAAGCAATACCTGCTAGAACATGGTTACGATGCCAAAAATGGCGTTCGTCCCATGCGGCGTCTTATTCAGGACGAACTGGAAGATCATATTGCAACCGAGCTGTTAAGTGAGCGTCATCAAAAGGGCGAGATTGTATCGGTCGGTGCTAAGAACGGACAACTTACCTACACCGCATTGCACGAGTAGCTTTGCTTTTAGTACACTAAGCATATGAAGTTTGTGCGCCGCTTGTGGCCGTATGCAGCCATTGCGCTTTGCATTGCGGCCATTAGTGTATTTTGGTTACGCTACGATGACATTCTGGATTGGATGTGGTTGCACGGATATGAGCCGAATGCTACGGTGCAACGGTTGGCAGATGCCACGGCTATGACGCCATATGCCAAGCGGCTGTTTTATGTAAACAAACCGTCTGTAGAGGATAAAGAAGCATTTAATCACCACTGTAACGACCCTTCGGCTGAAGTTGCGGTGCTGGGGTGTTATACAGGCGATCGGCGAGGCATCTATATATATAATGTTGCCGACTCCCGGTTAAACGGCATACACGAGGTAACTGCGGCGCACGAAATGCTGCATCAGGCCTATGATCGTCTACATGGCAACGAACGCAAACGCATCAACGATTTATTGCAAACCTACTACGACCAACAAGCGCCTAAGGCACTTAAGGACGAGATAGAGCCCTATAAAAAAACTGAGCCGAATGAATTGCATAACGAAATGCATTCCATATTCGGCACTGACGCCCAAACATTGCCAGACGAGCTAGAAGCGTATTATGCAAAATATTTCACGAATCGTCAGCGCATTGTGCAGCTTCGCAAGCAGTACCAGGCCGAATTCGACAACCGGCGAGCTCAGATTGTAGCATTAAACAAGCAATTGGCCGATCTGAAGGTGGAGATAGAGAACAAGAAACAGTGGCTTGAGTCGCGCGAGAAAACCATGCAGGACTTGCGTGAGCAAATGGACCGCAATTTAAACGGTAATAATATTGCCGCATACAACGCGGCCGTACCCGGCTATAACACTATGGTCGTCAGCTACCGCAGCGAAATCAGTAAAACCAACGCATTAATTAATCAATACAATAACCTACTAAAGCAGCTCAACGACATAAGTGTCGAAGAACGCGAACTACAACGCGCTCTTGACAGTAATGTCAATGCTGCACCTTCGGAGTAGCCCGACTATTCTGCCAAGGAAATTACAGGCTATGTACGACGCAATACAAGGCTTTGGTTACATCTTTTTGCAGTTCTTCAAAACTCTCGTGAGCTTCTCGTGAAGGATTGGCATTATAACCTACAAGCACACGCCTTTTGATCAAGTGCTACGAGTTAGCTGCAGAGAGCAAAGGACGCCTGCGGAGTGCTATACTTAACTGTAATGGCAAAAGAGAGAGTACGCTATGTTTGTTCGAACTGCGGCGAGAGCAGCCTCAGCTGGGCGGGCAAATGCCCCCACTGCGGCGCATGGAATACCCTGCAGGAAGAACTGGTCATAGAAGCGGCTCCTGGACGTCTGGCCAGGGGCGGGCAGGCGCTCGCCCTTTCGTCGGTTACAGAATTGGTGGCAAATGACCAAAGACGGCTAGGTACCGGCATGCCGGATGTTGATCTTGTACTAGGCGGTGGCATTGTTGCAGGCAGTGTTAACCTTATTGCCGGCCAGCCGGGTATTGGCAAAAGCACGCTGCTTCTGCAGCTTGCCTCTGCCGTAGCCAAAAATCATAAAGTATTATATGTAAGCGGCGAGGAATCTGGGCATCAGATCGGTTTGCGCGCTAAAAGGCTGGACGTCCAAGGCGACGCGCTCCAATTAGCAACGAGTAATAGTGCCGACGACATCGCGGTTACTATTAGCGGGCAGGTGTACGATTTAGTAATTGTTGACTCTATTCAAACAATCGCGGCCTCGGCTATTAGTTCGGCAGCCGGCAGCGTAGCGCAAATTACCAATAGCTCGCAGCTACTGATTGCCGCAGCCAAACAATCGTCCACAGCTGTTGTACTAGTCGGACACGTGACAAAAGAGGGGATGATTGCCGGACCAAAGGTCCTGGAGCATGTCGTAGATGTGGTGCTGCAGCTCGAAGGCGACCGGTACGGCGGATTTAAGGTACTTAGGGCTACGAAAAACCGGTTTGGCCCAACAACCGAAGCCGGCATTTTCGAAATGGACGAGCACGGCCTGAAGCCAGTCGACAATCCGTCTGCCGCACTATTGGCCGAGCGGCAGGTAAGCGACGGCTCGATTGTGCTGGCTACCCTTGAGGGGATGCGCCCATTACTGGTGGAAGTGCAAGCGCTGGTAAATAAAACAAGTTATGGCTATCCCAAACGTGCTGCCAGCGGCATCGATTTAAATCGCGTTAATTTGCTCGTGGCTATGCTGGAGCGGCGTACCAAACTGTCGCTAGCCGACCAAGACATATATGTCAATATCGTAGGCGGCATGAAGATAGCAGAGCCTGCCGCGGACTTGGCGGTATGTATGGCTATCGGTTCAGCAGCAAAAGGGTTACAATTAAAGGCCAACGCAGTCGTGTTTGGCGAAGTAGGCCTAGCTGGCGAGGTGCGGCATGTGCCGCATATCGACAAGCGTGTTGCCGAGGCCAGGAAGCTGGGCTTTGAAGCAGCCATCGGACCTATGCAGAAAAATGGCAAAAAATTAGCCTTTCTGCATGGCGTACCAGATATCCGTAGCGCCCTGAATCAATTTTTGGAAAAGGACTAAATAATAAAATGGTAGAGATACTACAAATTCTCTTATTACTGGTCATCATCTGGCTGGTATGGGGACAGAAATCCGAAGGCGGCTTGCGGCTGTTCGGCAAACACCGCCGGCTTATTCTCGATAGCTGCGCATTAATTGACGGGCGGATTGTCGAAATTGTCCGCACCGGTTTTATGGCTGATGAACTGGTTATTCCGCAATTCGTACTGAACGAATTGCAAATGCTAGCTGATGGTAACGATTCGCACAAGCGCGAGAGAGCCCGGTATGGACTGGATATTGCGCATGAATTGCAAGACAGCTCACCTATGCGTGTAACGATCGACCGTACCTTGCTTCCTAATGTGCAGGCAACCGATGATAAGTTGGTGGCGCTTGCCAAAAAGCTGAAAGCTGGCCTGTATACAACGGATTTTAACCTTAGCAAGGTTGCAGCGGTCGAAGGAGTACAGGTACTAAACGTTAATGAATTGTCGCAATCGCTTCGCCCGATTGCTTTGCCTGGCGAAACGCTCAATATCAAGATCATTCAAAAGGGCAGTAACCGAGACCAAGGGGTTGGTTATTTAGATGACGGCACCATGATTGTTATCGAGGGTGGGGCGCGTTTTGTGGGGCGCGTGGTGCCGGTTACGGTGACGCGCATGCATCAAACCGTTGCCGGCAAGATGGTCTTCGGGCAAGTAAAAGAAGTTCGTCAACCTGCTCCACAGCCGTCTCAGGCCGCAAATAAACGCCCAGCGGCCGTGATCAAGAATAAATTACAAGCACGACTTAGCTCACGCACTCGCTAGCTGGACGCACGGCACGCTAGGCATTACTACGGATATTTTTCCTTATTGCAGCTAGAAGATATCATCAAACGGTGGCAGGCCTCTTCTTCTCCCGCGGCTGTTATCGTCGACTGCACTTCATTCAGGCTCAAAACTGACGTTAGCGCTTTCGCTGCTGCTATAAAGTACACTGTCAATGACGGTGGCCTCAACTTTTGCCGTACCTTCAGTTGTCGGGCTGTAGGTAAAGGTAAGAGTAGTTGGCGATTCGCTAACCGCGCGGGAATCTATCTGTTGACCGTTAATGGTCAATGTAACAGTACCGGGAAACTGAGCGCTAGAGAGCGGGTGGGTTCCTTGCAAGACCGTAACTGTAAAGGCGCAGTCGCCAGCGCCCTTGCAAGTGTCAGGTGCCGCAAGTGTTATAAGGGGTTTGGCGTCGTTGCAGTTATGTATGTCATCGGCCGCCGTTGTAGCTGCCGCACCGCCGCTCGTTCCAACAAATGGATCAGCAGAGAAAGCGTTGCTGTTGGCACCGCCAACTACCTTTTTAGCGCGTTCGGGCGTACAGGCGGTCGCCAGTTTGTTAGATACCTGATCAATGGTCTGGGCGCTGTTGGCACTGTTTTTAGGCGGAGTGTACCAGCTGGGGTAGATGTCAGTATCCGAACTCGGAATAGTTTCTCCTAAACCGTTCGATACTTTCGAACGGACCCTGTATGCGGGCAATGTTTTAATACCGCTGGGCTGGGTCCAGTTTATTGCTTTCACACCCGAAGCATCATGCGCTCCCTGCATCCAACTGCGCACAATAGGCGCGGTCATGGTTTCCATAAAGCCGGTCATAGCCTTATTGCGAGTGTGGTAGCCGACCCAAGTAACGGCAGTGTACTGCGTAGACCAGCTGGCCATCAGGCCGTCGAATGCATCATTGGTTGTACCGGTCTTAATGGCAAAGTTCCAACCCTTGTAACGATGAAATTTGTTGTTACCCGACAGGTAACTGGCGCTAGGGTCGGACATCATATTGTTCACAATATAAGCCGAGTCGGTCTTAATGACTTGTTTGCCGGTCGGCTGTTTAAACTCGTTGATGACCTTATTACTGGAGTCGGTTATTTTAAGGATATAGGTGCGTGGTACGTATGCTCCGTTGCGGGCGATGGTCGCCAGGCCGTTCACATGGTCGTCGAGGTGTAGGTATGCGCCATCCCCAATAGCCGCCGATCCGTAACATTGGGCTTCGTCTTCTTTTGCCGCCGTAAATATATCGATACCGGGTTGGTAGCAACGATACCCCTCAGGGTTACCCATCATAGCTTCGGTGGTAGTGACAACTTTATTGATGGAGGCAACACGTCCGGCACTGGTATCATTCGGTACGGCTGCAAGCATGGCTTTAACAGCGGGTATGTTGCGCGAACCTCCCAAGGCGTACCTTAGTGTTATGGCATCTGGGAAGCGGAAGTCGTAGTCGTGCAGACAGTTAGCGGTTTTATCGGACTTGGGGTGATTTTTGTTAGTGCAGGGATAGCCGGGCAGCGGGGCTTTGTTGTCATACAGTATCGAGCCAGCGCCTGCGTTGTTATTATCTATAAACACCGCGTAGTCATATGGCTTAAAGGTGGAGCCCGGAGAGATATTAACACTATGCGCGTAATTGATCTTTCCGAAGGTCGAGTTTGGGTCGTTAAACTCGGTACCGCCTACAAGCGCGACAATCTGGCCGGTCTTGTTATCTTCGGCTACAAATGCTGCGGTGTCGCCGCCTTGCCGCTTAATAATGGGCAATGCGTTATTGACGGCTTTTTCGGCCAGGCTTTGTAAATTCATATCCAGGGTAGTAGTCACTTTCCAGCCGCCGCGTTTCACGGTTTCCGAACCGTATTTAGCCTCTAATTCATCCTTAGCGGCCAGGACAAAGTAGGGCGCCTTGATGCCTTCGTATTTTTGGACGCGTGGACGAACTTGGGCGAGTACGTCAACCTTCTTGGCTTCGTCGGCTTGCTGGCGCGTGATCATCTTTTCGCTGACCATTTGGTCTAGGATGTAGTGCTGCCGGCCAAGCAGTTCCTCGGCGTTAAACAGCGGGCCATAAGGGGAATAGACGTTAGGTGACTTAGGTATGGCGGCCAGCATGGCGGCCTGGGATAAGGTCAGGTCTTTGGCGTCGACGCCAAAGTAATCTTGGGCTGCAGTTTGCACGCCATATTCTACCGGGCCATATGGCGCCACGTTCAGATACCCGGTCAGGATATCCTGTTTTGAATACTCGCGTTCGATCTCGACAGCCAAAATAACTTCTTTAATTTTACGAGGAATGCTGCGGTCAGCAGTCCAGTTAAGGTTTAATTTTACTAGCTGCTGGCTTATGGTAGAGCCGCCCTGTATACCTTCGCCCGGATTGGTCAAATCGTGTATGCCGGCACGGACAATGCCACGGACATCAAAGGCGCCATGTTCGTAAAAATCTTTATCCTCGATAGCAATCGTGGCTTGTTTTACATGGTTCGAGATGCTGTCACCCGCTACTTGCACCCGTTTTACGGCTTCGTAATCCTGCCAGAGCACGGTTTGGCCGTCGCGGGCCGTATAGGTAATACTACCCCCAATTTTGGTACTCGAAATGTTAGTAATATCTGGCAGATCTTTACGGAAGTAGGCAAAAACACCCACAATAAGCACAAAGCACACGACAATACCGACACCCATAATTTTGAGTGCCATAATCGCTCCATCGCGGCTGAACCAGTATTGGAGTACCCGCTTTGGGTGCAAACGGAATAACATCCGCTGGAATCTGCCCTTTGGCAATGTACTGAGATAGGCAGCGCGGCGTCTCGCTTTTGCTTCACGGCCAGCCCGCAGGCGCTCGCCGATACTGCGGTTCAACTTTATAGTATTACCGCTCTTGGTGGTATACGTATTTTTGCCAGGTCGACGCCGGGGTTGGCCTGGTCGTTTTCTGGGGTCGGTCATGGAGATACTGCTCGCTCCCTAATGCTCATTATCTAAAAGGCATTATAGCAAACATCCGCACCTGGCAAGCGTAAATTCTACAGTTTATCTTCAGCTTGTTTTATACTCGTTAGGTTAAGCGTGTATTATTGATGTAAGGAGATTATTTTAATGCCGGACATGACGCTTTCCGAAGAATTACAATGGCGCGGTTTTGTGAACCAATCGACGTTTAGTGACTTAAAAGAATTAGATACAAACCAGTGGGTATTTTACCATGGCTTTGATGCCTCGGCTCCGTCTCAGGCGGTTGGTAATTTGGCTGCGATGATGCTCGACAGAGTATTCATGCGCCACGGGCATAAGGCGATTATTCTGGCCGGCGGTGCCACCAGCCTTATTGGCGACCCGGGCGGTAAAGACAGCGAGCGGCAATTGCAAGACGAGCAAACTATTGCCAATAACGTCGCGTTGGCCGAAGAACAATTAAAAAAAGTGTTCCGTGGCTACGAATTTACCCTCGTTAATAATCTTGACTGGACCAAGCCGATGGGTGTAATCGAATTCTTGCGCGATACCGGCAAGTACTTCAGCATGACACCGCTTATCCAGCGTGATTATATTGCTAAGCGTATTGGCGAAGGCGGTAGCGGCATAAGCTACACTGAATTCAGCTATACATTGCTGCAGGGCATGGATTATCTGCATTTATATGATACGTATGGCGTGACATTGCAGCTGGGCGGTTCAGACCAATGGGGCAACTGTTTAAGCGGTGTAGAATTGATTCGCCGCGCTCGGGGGGTAGAAACGCACGTCATAACCTTGCCGCTTATTATTAATAAGGCAACCGGCAAAAAGTTTGGCAAAAGCGAAGAAGGGGCGGTGTGGCTTGACCCGGCGCGAACAACGCCTACGCAGTTCTACCAATTCTGGATTAACGCCTACGACGAAGGTGTTGAGGGCTATCTGAAGGTTTTTACCGAACTTGGGAAAACGGAAATCGATGAGATTATGACTCGCCACCGCGAAGATCCGCGCGCCCGGCACGCCCAAACCCGCCTAGCGGTCGAGGTGACCAAGTTGGTCCATAGCGAAGGTGAAGTGGCGGTCGCGCAGGCGGTGACAGAAGTGCTTACCGGCAAAGAAGGCGTGGCCGGACTGGACGAAACGGCTCTTTCGGCTATACGCAAAGAAATTCCGAGCACCCAGGCTGGGCCGGGAATGGAAGTTGCGGAGGTAATGGTGCAAGCCGGTCTTGCGGCGTCCAAAACAGAAGCCCGCCGCTTCATTACAGATAACGCAGTGTCTATTAACGGCCAGAAAACACAAAAAGAGCAACTAGAAGAAGATGACTTCCAAAACGGCCGTTTGCTGATCCGCCGTGGCAAGGCTTTTAAAGATTCCGCTCTTGTGGAGAAAAAATAGTGGTTTACGGGATAGAGTATCTATTTTCCAGGTACGTGCAGGTCTCGGAATATGCTGTAAAGTAGCATATTCCGAGCTTACGAGGTGCCCAGGAAATAGATACTCTATCCCTCACAGGCTTGTGGAACCACGAGAAAAATCCTTGGTCGTAGCTCGGAGTGGTATACTGAAGCAGATGAAAGATAGACCACTAAAACAGGTACCGCCTAAAAAGCGCGCCGACCAATATAACGATCCGAATCATAATTATTTGAAGTACTGGGAAGGCCGTGACTACGAAAACGAAGCCGAAGAAATGGCTATCCGGCGCCTGCTGGAAGGCAAATATTTTAAGCATGCTGTGGATGTAGGCGGGGGCTATGGCCGGTTGTGCGTATTTTTGCGCCGGTATGCTAACAAAGTTACGCTGGCCGAGCCGAGCCAGCAACAGCTGGATATAGCAAAGGATTTTCTAAAAAAATATCCGGATGTTGACCGCAAATTACTGCAGGCCGAGGAGCTAAAGTTTAAAAGTGGTAGCATCGACTTGATCACCATGATCCGTGTTATGCACCACCTGCCGGACCCGACGCCGGAATTTACCGAAATTGCGCGGGTATTGTCGGATAACGGGTACGCCATTATAGAGGTAGCTAACTATACGCATGCGCGTAATCGGGTAAAGCATTTTTTAAAGCGCCAAAAGTTGCCAGCCGAACCCGTCGATATCCGCTCCGAAGAAAACAGGCGGGACGACGAAATTCCATTTGTAAACCACAATCCGCATACGGTTATTAAGCAATTAGCGCACGCTGGCCTAAAGGTAGAGCGTATTCTGTCGGTTTCGAACCTGCGCAGCCAAGGCTTAAAAAAGATGGTGCCTAAAGGTGTTATGTTGGCCATAGAAGGTATTTTGCAGCCGACGCTGGCAAACAGTTTTTTCGGCCCTAGCGTGTTTTTTTTGGTACGTAAGGCATAGGGTAGGTATGGGAGAGGTAAGCCGCCGGGTTTTCGAGGGTCTTTTATCCAGCGCATCTGAAGCCGGGATTGGTACTGAACCGCTGGATATCTTTGAGGCTGCCACACGCTTTGTATCACACCCGGTAAAAGCCGGCGTATAACAGTTGTGGCAACAGTTCATCCGCCTGCTATAGAGGTGTGCTATTACAACGGACGCCCTGACAAGGAGCCTCCTTTGCGTACCGACTAAGTGTTGGGCATGGACGAAAAGGTGGATATCCCGTTGGACGAGGGAAAAGAGCTTGCAGGTATGCCTGCCCGGCTTGTTTTTGGTACGGTACGCCGACATGTCGAAGCAGTAAGAACGGATCAACAGGAGAGGCAAATCGTTAGTCCGGCTGCTAGGCCGACCTAGGGTGTGTAATCCATAGTGGTTTTTAAAAGACAGCTACTGTCTTTTCGACCAGTAATGACAAGTCGATTATACTTGGATGCATGACAATAGATAGTCCGATAACGGCAGTAAAAGGGGTGGGCGAAGAATTGGCGAAGAAGTTTGCGGGTATCGGCGTACGAACGGTGGGCGATTTGATTGCCTGTTTTCCACGCCGGTACGAAGATTACTCGGTAGTCGCTCCCATTCGTACCCTCCGGCCCGGCCCGGTTACAGTCCGGGCGGTTATTAAACAAGTGAAGGGGCGTTATGTACAGCGAGGCATGCATATTACCGAAGCAGTAGCCAGTGATGAAACGGACAGCGTACGTATTGTATGGTTTAACCAACCGTACCGTGAAGGCGGGCTCAAACCTGGCCAGGAGTATTTTATCTCGGGCATATACGAGCTCAGCCGTCAACGGTTTGCTATTATGAACCCTAGCGCGGAGCTGGTAAGCGAGTTTCCAGTAAGTACTGCGCGCATTATTCCAGTATACCGGGAAACAAAGGGCCTGACTAGCAAGCACATCCGCCGGATCATCCGCGAAGTAGCGCCAATTATACAGACTATACCGGAAAGTTTGCCGGCCTGGCTGCTTGCGCAACAACGGCTGGTGTCCCGCGCCCAGGCGCTGGCGGCCATACATTATCCGCACGACAGCGAGGCGCTGCAACATGCCAAACACAGGTTGGGGTTCGAGGAAGTGTTTGTACTGACCCTTTCGGCTTTACTTACTAAATACGAGCTGTTAAAGGATAACAGCGTAGTCGTGCCCTTTAACGAAAGCCTGGCACGCCAATTTGTCGGGCACCTGCCGTTTAGCCTTACGAACGCCCAGCGTAAGGTAGTGTGGCAGATATATCAGGATATGCAGAAGCCGAGCGCCATGAACCGGCTGGTTGAAGGTGACGTAGGCTCTGGGAAAACCGTAGTCGCGGCTATGGCGGCCCTAATGTGTCTGAGTAAAGGGTATCAAGTCGCCTTTATGGCGCCGACCGAATTGCTTGCCAGGCAGCATGCCGAGACGATCTATAAATTATTGCATCCGTTAAGACTACATGACAAAGTCACGTCATTGGTTGGCGGCATGAAACCAAAAGAAAAAGAATTGGCGCGCGAGCATATTGCCACAGGACGGGCGCAATTTATCGTTGGCACGCACGCGCTTATCCAGGAAGCAGTCGATATGCATAAGCTAGGACTAGTGATTATCGACGAGCAGCATCGTTTCGGTGTGGAACAGCGGAAAAAGCTGCTAGCTAAAGCCGGGCATATGCCCCATTTACTAAGCCTGACTGCCACGCCCATACCGCGTTCGTTGGCACTTACCCTGTACGGCGAGCTGGACGTATCAGTGCTCGACGCCAAGCCTGCTGGCCGTCAGCCCATAGAGACGGCTATCTGCTCACCGAATTCGCGTGCGCAACTATACGAAAAAATAACTAAAGAGCTGCAAACAGGCAGGCAGATGTTCGTCGTTTGCCCTCTCATTTCGCCGCAGAGCGGGCAGAGTGGCACTGAAGGCAGGGCGGTAAGTTCTGCCGAAAAAATATATAACCAGTTTAGAATCAAAGATTTCAAGGGTTGTCGCATCGGGCTTTTGCACGGCAAAATGAAGCCTGCCGAAAAAAACGAGACTATGGAACGCTTTGTATCGCATGAGCTGGATATTTTAGTAAGCACTACGGTTATCGAGGTCGGCGTAGATGTGCCGAACGCCAGCATTATGCTGATCGAAGCTGCAGACCGGTTCGGACTGGCGCAAATTCACCAACTACGCGGCCGGGTAGGGCGCGGGGGCCATAAAGGGTACTGTTATCTTATGATGAGCGACTCAAAATCCCCGCCGCAGCGCCTTAGGGCTTTAGAACGGATCAACGATGGTTTTAAATTGGCAGAGCTTGACCTGCAGCTCCGGGGTCCCGGCGCTATTTATGGTACGCTGCAGCACGGTGCGCTCGACCTTCGGATCGCCAAATTGACGGACACGCACCTTATCGCATCGGCCCGGCAGGCTGCTCAAAACTTCATCGATCGAGGCGAAGATTTGGTACAATATCCAGTAGTGCTAGAGCGAGTCACAAAGGCTCGCGCTGTAACCAATTTGAATTAGACCATGTACTCCGGAACTACTTTAACGCCACTTTCTGGACGAATTTTGGGCGCTCACCAGACAATTGATCGTCTGTCGCGCCATGCTTTGGTACCGTTGCTTGACCACGACCGGACCTTTCCGGCGAAAAAACTTATCCTGCATTTTGAAGGCATAAATGGCCCGGACGCTATTAAACGCAAAAGCCCGGCTCGTGATGAGCCATGGCATTATTTCGAGCCGTTCGATGACTCTGACACCGAACTAACCGACCTTATCGGCGACCATTACGACGCGCTGGTTGCAGCCCTCAAAGAACAAGACGAAGTACGTGCCGCTTTTGAGGCGTCCTGGCTGTCGCATGCCATTGTCGATGGCCTCACACCCGCGCATCATTACCCCTACGAAGAAAAGTTGGCCGAACTGCGCGGCGGCAAGGGCCGAGAGACACGCTTGACCATCAAAGACAAGCTGGTCATGCCCGGTCAAACCAGGAGTCAGCAAGTACGGAACAACTGGAAAATGTGGGGCCCGCATGGACTGCTCGCAACGCATGGCATATTTGAGTGGGGCGTAGCCATGCTTATGAAGCCAATGTCGAAGAAACAACTAGCACTAACTCCCAAAGAGCTAGCCGAACTGCGTGAGTACGGTGTTGTGGAACTGTTCCGGCGCAAGGCACGGGAAATCAGTGCCCTAGGTATGTACGATGCTTACCAAAAAAATGGCTGGACGCCAGCTTTGGTGCGTCAAATACGTACTAAGCTGGTACCGACCATTGTACATATGGTCACATTGGCCTGGCTGGCTGCGGCAATCGATGCCGGACAAGCAAGGATGCCGGAGTGAGAGTAATTGCCGGGGCTTTGGGCGGTCAAGTATTTGATTCACCTGGCACACACCGCACGCATCCTATGAGCGATAAAGCACGCGGTGCACTCTTTAATATACTCGGGGATATCGAAGGCTTAAGCGTACTCGATGCTTTCGCGGGCAGCGGTGCGTTAAGTCTCGAAGCGGTTAGCCGTGGCGCCGCCTCCGCGCTTGCTATTGATAATGACAAAAACGCTCAAAAAACAATCGCCCGTAATATCGAAACACTCCGTGTAGGCAGGCAAGTCAAGCTCATCAAAGCCCCGGCTAACACCTGGCTGCAGACCAATCCGGACAAGAAATTCGATATTGTCTTGTGCGATCCGCCGTACAAAGACTTGCAGCCCAACCTATTAAAACGACTTGCCGGTTCTGTTGCGTTGCATGGCATATATGTACTGTCCTGGCCAAGCAGCAGAGAAGTCCTGATTTTACCAAGCCTTGTGTTCCTTGAAAGGCATCTGTATGGTGATATGCAGCTTATTTTTTACCGTAACGAACCGCAGATTACTGGCCTTATCTAAATCTAAGCGGCCCGGAAAGGTGGAACGGTACCACGGGCCCGAACGTCAATTCAGTCCCTGAGGGTAGAAGGTTGTTAGCTATAGCGATTATATCGTTTTCGAGCGAAGGCGTAGTGTCTACGAAAAATTTTCCCAAGGTGATCGGCTGCGGCTCTAAGGCAATAGGAGGCTCGCCGGCTACGTGTCCACCTAGCTGCCGGAGCACCTTGACGGCGGCAATACGCTCTTCTAAGATAGCCGATGGCTGTAAGTTGGTGACCAGATGGCGTTGACGCCCCTGCCTTGATACGAACTGGTGCGACTGGGCCTGGGTCGAAATACTGTTTTCAGCGCTCGCCGGCAGCAAAGCATAGAGCTGCAGGGCAAGCCCGCCAGCCGATAATTGCGTAAGCTCCGAACCTGGCCTTGCTTCTCGAACAGCACCTTCTATGGCATTGGCGCCAATAATTCGCACGGCAATCGATTTTGGAGAGGAAAAGCGTACGCTATCGTCGTTAAACGTTTCACGAAGATGTCTCCGCGCCGTACGTCTCATAGTTGTTCGCAGCCCGGCCATAGTTTCTGAAGGAGGAGATAGCAGGGGACGATGCAAAACTATAGGAGGCATATAGTTAATAGTAAGACCGGCTTTCGATACCAGTCAACACATAACTGTAGCCGGATGTTACGGCGAGCTCGGCTGGTAGAGTTTGGTAGGCTCCCAGTAGCTGGTTTTTTGATGCGGAATCGGCTACAATGGTCGGCATCCGGGGATGTGGTGGAATTGGTAGACACGCTAGCCTTAGGAGCTAGTGCCGTAAGGCGTGAAGGTTCAAGTCCTTTCATCCCCACCAAAGAATCAAGCCCAGACATACGCCTGGGCTTGATTCTTTGCTAGAGTATGTGAAAGGACTTGAACCAAAAAGCCAAGGTCTTTCTTGGCCTTTTGTAGTCACGAACGAAGGCCTATACTAAAGCAGGATAGACATGGTGTACCAGCCACTACGCATTGGTCGAGGACTGCCACCACCGGCACCATGCTTGACCGGACGACTTGAGCGTAGCAAGCCAGGAGCAAGCAATACATGCCTGTAGGACTTACTATGCGAGAAACAGCATTCTGCAGTTGCGCTAACGCTCTTGCTGCTTAAGGCAGGGCTTTAAAAGCTTACGGAATGTAGTTACTCGTAATCGAGCGTCTAGCAGCGTATGCGAGATTCAACAGTGGCAGCTAGTGCCGACCGTTCTGTGTCTTCCCACGTGGGAAAATACTTTTTTACCAATCGCGCAACAAGATCCGAGCCGGGCGCCACAAAGGTTGCCGTGTACATGCTGGTGGCTTCAGGAGTACCGCTGTGGTCAATTGCTAGCGACAAATCCGCCGTATAGGTAAGTGCTTCTTCGCGTAATTCTGAATCGCCAAATCGTATACATGTATCTAATGCGCCAGATAATGAAAATGCTCGTGGCGGGTCGGTCACAAAATCAAGAAGCGAAGGGTCACGCCTCACATGCGTAATAGCATCGCTCATCAGTACTCCAAGAACAGGGTGATCACGCAGCTCCACTGCAAGGGCTGCTGCAGCCAACTCGCCCAAACCTGGCAGAATAGGAAGCCGTCGTAAATCTCTGACCTGCGCTACACTGCTTTGGGCCTCGTTCCAGGTAATAGGTATGTAGGCTTCGGTGGCATTGCGGTAAAGCTGACCTGCAAAGTCAAGCCGTAAATCTTCCTCGCTTGGCTGTAACATGTAAGCAGTATAGTCTGGAGTATACTCTTGCATAACTGATATATTATAACATACTAAACAATACTTAACAACTTCCGATCGATGTATAGATGCGGCTTCCTGACCGCCGATCGCGGGGGCTTTCCACGGGTTTAACCCTAACCGAGTCTTTTCTGTAATACATCTCAAGGGCGGTTACGCGTGGTATAAGTTTGCCATTTATACAATGCATACTAAACCCAATGCAAGATGATCCACTCCAAGACATAAAGCAATTTATACCGCAACGGTTTCGCAACAAACTGCCGGCCTGCGCAGCGAAATGCACAAACATTAACCGTTTAGAGCAATTAAGATGGCTTAGAGTGCGGCGCCAGGAGCTAAGAACTCATCCGCGCCAGTAATCCTGTTTTTTGCAGCGATTCATTATTTGTTGCATCAAGTCGGCCCTAGGGCTTAAGCTTGCATATTTTTAGGTATTCTTTGTAATTCCAGGTCTTTAGGAATACTTTTGCCGCCTTTTGCCCACTGGCAAAGAGCTGCTCTTGCTCCTTTGTTGTAATATCGAAATTGGTGGCTTTAAGATTAAATGTCTCTACAAAAATAGTACGCATTGCCGTACATGGGTTGTCTATATGTATACGATCGTGCGCACTGAGCAGAGTGTCGAGGATTGCGGGCGTATAGTTAAGCGGATTAGTAACCGGAGTACTTCTTCTTTAGAGGATAGCTTAATGCCGATCGTAGGCCACTCCGTAACTGAGTCGAACAAAGCGATCGGAAAGTTCGAAAGAAGGCCGCCGCCAACCAGATACCGGCCTTTCAGTTTTGCCGGTTCGTAGAAAAACGGAATAGACATCGAAGCGCGAACGGCATCGGCTACCAGTTGCTCGTCCGGATCAAGGCCGTACAAATGGTAATCCCAAGGTAAACGCACCAGCCGGCCACGGCTAACGTCAGATGCAACAACTAACCTGTAACGTTGCTCTGGCGGCAACTTTTCTGCCCAGGATTCGGTGAGTTTGAGGTCGGCAAAGGTACGCACACCCAGGCCTTCTAGTTGTTCGATAAGCCAGGTACGCAAGTACCGCCCTTCGTAAATACCTTTTTCGAAAAAGAGAGATAAGCCCTGACCGCCAATACCGAATGTATCCACCTTGCCTTTGTCGCGGAACTTGCTATAGTCAAGGCCTTGCATGGTCGCAATGACAGTTTTTATCGGCATGCCGGTTGCAACGAGCGGTCCGACTATCGCGTCGGCACTGGTGCCGGCTACGCGCGAAAAAGTGTAGCCTTTGTTGGTTAGTATTTCTATAGCGCCCACCAGCCCGATACCTTTTACACCGCCACCATCAAGAACCAGATCACAAGTATTGTTCGCTGCCTATAGAAAAATTGTAGCACGCCAAACCCGGCCAAATCTTGCGGGTCGCAAATTCACACCTTTAGAAAACTGCCTTCTAACAGAGAGTGACTTTGGAGGGATATTTGCCTGATCTGATACAATGTAGCCTGAAGGAAAAATCCATGACATTATCTACACAACCGTACAAAGGGGCAAGAGATTTCTATCCCGAAGACAAACGTTTGCAAAAGTATATGTTTGGTGCGATGCGCCGGGTGGCCGAACGGTTCGGGTACGAAGAATATGATGCACCCATATTAGAACCGCTCGAACTATACCTTGCAAAGACCGGCGAAGAAATCGTGAACGAGCAATCCTATCTATTCCAAGACCGGGGCGGACGACAGGTAGTTATCCGTCCGGAGATGACACCTACGGTCAGCCGCTTGGTGGCCGGCAAGCGCCAAGAGCTGGCGTATCCCCTTAGGTGGTATTCTATTCCAAACCTTTGGCGCTACGAACGCCCCCAGCGCGGCCGGCTGCGCGAGCACTGGCAGCTGAACGTCGATATATTCGGGGTCGGAAACTTGCTTGCCGAAGCTGAAGTTATTCAGGTAGCAGATGGCATTTTAAAGGCTGTCGGCGCTACACATGACATGTACACCATCCGGCTTAATAGCCGCAGGCTGATGGATTTTATTTTTAAAGAATACTTAGGCCTAGACGGCGTGCAAACGCATACCCTCAGTAAACTTATCGACCGTATGCACAAAATGACACACGAGGCCTTTGTTGCCGAAACCGACGCGGTCTTTACGCCAACGCAGCGCGACAAAGGAGCAAGCAATAAACTACTGGGTCTGCTTAAAACCAAGACTATCGAGCATCTGCCCGAAGCTATTCGTCAGCACAGCGCCGCGCTTGAGCTCAAAGAACTGCTGCATGTCCTTAAGGAGTCGCGTATTACTAACGCAGCGTTCGATCTCAGCGTGATGCGCGGTTTTGATTATTACACCGGTATTGTATTCGAAATTTTCGATGAAAACCCAGACAATAACCGTGCCCTGCTGGGCGGGGGCCGCTATGATGGGCTGGTCGGACTATTCGGTGTCGAGCCAGTACCAACAGTTGGGTTCGGGCTGGGCGATGTGACGCTGGAAAACTTTATACAAGGCCACGACCTTATGCCGCAGCTTCGCCCAGAAACCGACGTATATATTGTGCTAATCGGCAACGTCTTTGCGCAGGCCCAAAAAGTAGTGAACGAAATGCGCGAGATGGGCACGAACGTAGCGGTTGATGTTTCCGGCGGCAAAGTCGACAAGCAAATACGAACCGCTGCCAAAAAAGGTATTCATTACATCATGTTCGTTGGCGAGAAAGATCTAAAAGAAGAACAGTACGAGGTAAAAAATCTGATTACTGGTGTTTCCGAGCGCCACAGTGCTGCCCGTATTGTCTCGATCATCAAAGACTACCGCAGCGACGATTAAGGCGGTCAGCAGATAGTGCTACTCATATGCCCGGAATTGAACTATATCCTTCGGAACTCAGTGTTGCGTTTAGTATTTTAGAAGTTGAAAACGCCGGATTCGACGTGGTCACCAGCTCCATAGGCCGTCAGTTACGCGAAGGCCCTCCAAGCTCATGGCGAGGGACGTATCCTCCCATTCCGGAAAGAGCAGGGATTACCGACAGACAGAGAAGTGTGCTGCAACTTTGCCCTGAAGGTGTTAGTCCTGTTGATATTGGAACGAGAATTTCTCTATCGGCAAGTCGTGTCGGTATGGCGCTCGCTCGGGCTAGAGATGCGTTTGCCGCCCTCAATATACCTCATACTATCCGGCGTGGCCTGGAGTCAGGCATAGTCGCACCACACGACAGGGTAGGGGAGGCAAGGCAACAACTGGAGGTAGATGAAATGCTGTCTATAAGCTTAGCGTCTCGGGGATGGGGAGTACTAATGCTAGCCGCCTATCTCAACCGCTCTGAACAAACAATTAAAAAGCACCGAGAAGAAGCTTTTGCCGCTCTAGGCTGTAGCAGGCTGGGGCGCACTGCCGTATATGCCGCGATATCAGTAGCATACAGTCGAAGCTTGTTGCAGCCCGACTCGGTACTGACGCCGAAGCTAGAACAGACAGATCCAGACAGTGCGGCTTACAGGGCGTTAAGTCGCGTCAATTAGCTCATCGCCCTTTTATAGGGGCACACGCCTAGCCAAAGAGGGGGTAATCTGTTACAGTCAGTAGTTATGCAAGTTACCAAAAAGAATCTTTCTGATACAAAAGTACAACTTACACTTAAAGCCGATACCGCCCAACTAAACGACGTTAAGCAACGCACGCTGCAATTATTCGCCCAATCTATGAAGATACAGGGTTTCCGCGAAGGCAAAGCGCCGCTCGGCATGGTCGAAAAGCAGGCCGATCCGCAGCGTTTACAAGCCGAATTTTTAGAAACAGCAGTAAATCATTTATACGTAGCCGCGCTTGAGCAAGAAAAATTGCGCCCAGTTACTCAGCCGCAGGTAAAAATCACCAAATTTGTGCCGTTTGACACTCTGGAGGTCGAGACAGAAGTCGAAGTGGTTGGCGAGGTCACATTACCCGACTACAGAAAGATTAAGTTGGCTAAGGATAAAGTAAGCATATCGGTCAAAGAGGTTGACGAGGTCATTGCTACGCTGCGCACTCGTGACGCTGAAAAGAAAGACGTCGACCGCCTTAGTAAAAACGGCGACCAAGTATGGATTGACTTTGCGGGCGTCGATGCCAAAACAAAAGAACCGATCAGCGGAGCCGACGGCAAAGATTATCCTTTAGTGTTGGGTAGCAATACATTTATTCCAGGATTCGAGCCTAACTTGGTTGGCATGAAGGCGGACGAACAAAAGGCGTTTACATTAACCTTTCCCAAGGATTACAGTGTCAAGGCCTTGCAGAATCGCAAAGTCGAATTCACGGTAACAGTCACCAAAGTACAAGAAGTGGTAGAGCCGAAGGTCGACGACGCATTCGCCGCCAAAGTCGGTCCCTTCAAAACAGTTGCCGAGCTAAAAGAAGACATCAAAAAAGAGCTTGTCATGCGCAAGCAAGTGGATGCCGACCAAGCATTTGCCGACCAGATAATCCGCAAGGTCACCGACAAAGCCAAGGTTGCCATTCCCGAGAGTTTGGTCAACGAACAAATAGACCGCATTGAGCGTGAGCAGCGTCAGAACCTAACCTATCGGGGTCAAACGTGGCAGGAATTTTTGCAAGCCGAAGGCTATGATGAAAAATCATACCGCGAGGCACAACGCCCTGCTGCTGAATTGCGGGTAAAGGCCGGCCTGGTACTTGCGGAAATCGCAGAAGCCGAAAACGTAGAAGTTACGGCCAAAGAATTGACCGCTCAGATGGCGCAGCTTAAGGCTCGATATCCCGATCCGCAAATGCAAGCAGAACTGGCTAAGCCAGAGGCTCAGCGCGAAATTGCCTCCCGCATGCTTACCGAAAAAACTATTGCCAAACTGACAGAGTACGCCAGCACCCCGTAAGTCGTAACTGTACGCACCCAGAACACCAGCCAGTCAACCTTTTACACGACGGCTGCGATATAGTGGGTGCTATTGACAATTACCCTATCGGCATAGGTACGCGTATCATGGCCATAGCCCATCTCAGACCTTAAAAACTGGATGCGTATAATCAGGAGCAATTATTGACGAGCAGGCGTAGAGCTGGAGGTATCGCGCATTTTGGCAGAAAAGTTAGTGTTCGCAATTAGCACAACAAGCAAGCGCTTGCGATGCGCACCCGGGCGTGCCCTTGACGCAAAAAAGTAGGTGTCTGATGTCTACTCTTCATTGCCTTACAATCGCTAGCTTATGAGTAGCCTCCAGAAGACCCGCGCATAATTGCCATCAAACAAGAAGCGCGCGACCTTGACCTGCACGATCCCAGGCCGTAAGATTTGCCAGAACGGCTTTATAAAACATATGATAACTCCTATGCCTGGAAGACAAGGCGGTAGAAGTATAGAGGAATTACCCCAGGAAAAGGTGCACTTTCCTGCATTTGCCCGCGCCATCCGAGAAGGCAAGCTCGGGGAGTTGCTATTAGTGCACGACACTGCGAGGGAATGGGACGCGCCAGATCGGTCGGCTGATCCAGTGGATACAACCTATGATCAAAGAAGTACTTTAATATTGATGGGTCAGGGAAAAAAGATCAAAGAGATCGCCAAGATACAAATTAGAGGGGTTAGGGCGGTGGAGCACGACCGGGATAAACTGCTTGCCAAGTTTTCAGTGTATGGCAGTGCACACGCTGTTCGTGAGGCTATCAGGCGGCGAATGCTGGTACCACAGGAGCTAGCTGTCACTCCACGGGTCTGTAATATGCATCAAAGAAGGTTTGTTTTATTTGGCTTCTCCTCGCATGGAGCGTCGTATCCTGAGATAGCAGGTATGACCGGTATCGGGCTGGGCGCGGTAGCAAATGCGGTCAAACAAGCCCAAGAAGCGTTCGAAGCGCGTAACATGGCCGAGGCAGTTTATAAAGCTGCTGGAATGGGAATCCTGCAACCGGACATGCTACTGCACAAAGAACTGCTCATTGGAGGCATTGCCCGTATTATGCAACAACCCATGCCTTGCGCGGAAATAAGGTAATAGTAACTACCTATGGGCGGCATGGGTTCTGATCTAGAATTTAAAACACCAGTTCTGACATACCCTTCGAGCCAGACTTTGGGTGGTTGGGCCGCAAGGCGGGCAAATCGCCCCAGAATACAACCTCCCTTGTACAGCTTAATAGAGTCTCGGGTGCATTGCTAAAGAAAAGCAGAAGGCATACGATATCTGTAATGCCAGTACATGCCAGCAGAAGAGGGAGGGTCGAATCGTCACAGGAGAAAGCTTTTTTCCCGGTGCTTGCGCAAGCGATCCGCAAAGGCACGCTTGGCAAACTCCTGCTTAGTCAAACAACTGATCAGCAATGGCAACTGTCTGAACAGCTTGACTACCCTCCGAGGTGGACGCCACGCGAGTATTGTATTTTGCCACTTGTCGCTCAAGGTCTTACCGCCCCGGAGTGCGCCTTAGAATTACACCTTAGCAGAACGGTAGCATACAATAGCCGCCGTGATATACAGAGAAAATTTTACGCACAAAATGACCCTCATGCTATTCGCGAAGCTGTACGGCGTCGCGCATTGACTCCACCGGCTGTACAGCCGAACGCAATAATGAGCCAACGAGGAGTGGTTACGTTGGGCTTAGCGTCACACGGGGCTACTAGGCTGCAAATCCAGGAAATGACAGGCCTGTCCAAGGATGAAATAGACATGGCGTTACTAGGGATGAAGAGGGCGATGAAAGCGCGTAACATATCTGAGACAGTATATAAGGGATTTGGCGCCGGGGTACTAGCCGACGATATGCTCATACCCAGCGAGTTGCTTTACGAAGGAGTGAGCTGTGTCATGGGCCAACCACTGCCAATAGTGGATTTAGAGCCTTCAATGCAATCCAGTCATGCTGCCCAACCGGCAAATTAGCACTCTTGACTACTGAGTGCTAGCTAGCTATACTCATTGCTATGAATAATCTACAGAGCAGTATTATTATCCCTACTGTTATTGAAAGCGACGGCCGCATAGAGCGGGCCTATGACATTTACAGCCGGTTACTGAAAGACCGCATTGTATTTTTAGGTACACCGGTTGACCAGCACACTGCCAACTTAGTGGTGGCACAGCTGCTCTTTTTGCAGGCCGAAGACGCCAAGAAAGACATTTTCTTTTATATTAATAGTCCTGGCGGCAGTGTATACGATGCGTTGGCTATCTACGATACCATGCAGTACGTGACAAACGACGTGCAAACCGTAGGTATTGGCATGCAAGCTTCGGCTGCCGCCTTTTTGCTGAGCAGCGGAACTAAGGATAAGCGTTTCCTATTGCCTAATGCTACGGTTATGATTCATCAGCCTTCAAGCGGCACCAGAGGCAAAGTAACCGATCAAGAAATTGACTTGCGCGAAAGCTTGCGGGTCAAAAAACTACTAGAAGAAATTATGGCCAGAAATACCGGTCAAAAAGCAGAGCGCATTCATGAAGACATGGAACGCGACAAATGGCTGACCGCCCCAGAAGCCCAGAAGTACGGCATAGTCGACAAAATCATCACCACGCCGCCCAAAGCGCAGACAAAATAAGCGTGGTATAAAAGTTCCGAAATTGCCAGGGAACCATTGTATTATGAGGCAATATGCTCTAGTATATTGGGCCATAACATTATGGCAGCCTATCCCCACATGCCGGGCCATGAAAACGAACGTGGCATCTTTGCAACACCTTACCTCGGTCCCGATAATCCACTGTACGTCGTCGAGCCGTATATCCCCGAACCCTTTAGCCGCACGTTGCAAGGCAAGGATGCCTTTGCGCTGCGTCGGCTATTTGCCTGGAGCGGAGCTATAGCGACACAGCTGAAAGGGGAACTTGCCGACATGGGGCCGGACCATTTAGCCGATTCCTTGGTAAGACATACGGGATGGTCGGTTGCGTATAGCCTCAAAAATCCCGAAGTTGCCTTAGCTTTTACGCATATAACACGCCAGACAAGCCGCAATCCCCTGCGACAACGGCCCTACTATGTATTTGATCAAGTGGGCACTACATGGCGGCGTCAGAGGAATGAGCTGCCTACTTTGGTCACAAAAAAAGAAGCAAGATTTAAAGGAGCTGTCGCCGCCAGTATATACTGCGCGCTTATGGATGAACCCGCAACAGCAAAGGTGTATGTGCATTTACCCAGGGATGATGAGCCAAACAAATACTATTTTCTCCAAGAGGTTGCCGGCTTTGAACCGCAGAATGGCAATCCCGGACTAAAGCGGCTTGCGAGTACCTGCGGCCATGTTTGCCAAAAATTGGTCGAATATGCGCCCTACTTGCAACTTAACCTCGCCAAACCTAAGAAGCAGGAAGAAGCGACAACCAAACAAACAGAAGGGACTTGACTTTGAAAATGCCTTGCCGCATAATGCTAAACTAAGAAGTAGTGTAAGCACGGGCAGTGACTTAAGTTATTAACGAAAGCGCCAAAAACACCTAGCTTAGAGACCTTCGCGCGAACAAATAAAAGCTAACAATACAGCATTAATTCCTTGCCCTATACGGGGGTCAAGGTCTCTGGGCGCACCATGGGCTACAGAGTAAATAAGGGGAGTTTAATGGCAAAAAGTACGAAGCATGCAACCATTACCGGCAATCGCGTGTATTACACTCGGCAAGACGATGCTATCGATCTGGCCAATTTGGTTGATCATCAAAATAAATCCTTCCAATGGTTTGTAGAGGAAGGCTTGGGCGAACTGTTGGCCGAAATCAGTCCGATCGACGATTACACCGGCACCAAACTAAGTCTGGTCTTTAAAGATTACCATTTTGAAGACCCTAAAATGACCGAGGCTGACGCCCGCGAGAACAACGTATCGTACGAGGCGCCGCTGAAGGCCAAGGTGGAACTGACTAATAAAGTTACCGGCGAGGTCAAGGAGCAAGAGATTTACCTGGGCGATTTCCCCTGGATGACCAAGCGCGGCACGTTTGTTATTAATGGTGCCGAGCGCGTCGTAGTAAGTCAATTGATCCGTTCGGCCGGCGTGTTCTTTACGTCGGAACAGCACGGCGCCCGTAACCTCTACGGTGCCAAGGTTATTCCAAGCCGCGGTGCATGGCTGGAGTTCGAGACCGCTGCTGCCGGCGCTTTGTTTGTTAAAATCGACCGCAAGCGCAAGATCGCGGTAACTACCTTACTCCGAGCACTCGGCATGTCTGAAGCGCAGATGAAAGACGCCTTTAAACATGTCGATACTGGCAAGCTGAGCTACCTCGAAACAACCCTCGAAAAAGACCCGACTCGCGGGCAAAGCGATGCGTTAATCGAAGTCTACCGCCGCTTGCGTCCTGGCGACCTTGCAACTGTTGACAATGCCAAGGCACTCATTGAAAATATGTTCTACAACTTTAAGCGGTTCGATTTTTCGCGCGTCGGCCGTTACAAAATCAACAAACGGCTCAATCTTGATGTGTCAAATACGGTCGAAAACCGGGTGATGCGCCTGGAAGACCTAGTGGCAATGGTTGCCGAACTAATCCGCTTAAATAATGCCCAAGAAGCAGCTGACGACATCGATAGCCTGGCTAACCGCCGCGTTAAGCTAGTGGGCGAGCTGGTGCAGCGCCAGTTCCGTATCGGTTTGCTCCGCATGGAACGTAATACCAAAGACCGGATGTCCATGTCGGAAATCGAGACAGTAACTCCGGGCCAGCTTATCAATGCCCGCCCGGTAGTCGCCGCAGTGCGAGAATTTTTTGCCAGTAGCCAGTTGAGTCAGTTTATGGACCAGATCAATCCGCTCTCGGAACTTGCCCACAAACGCCGCCTTAGCTCTATGGGTCCAGGCGGGTTAAGCCGCGAACGCGCCGGTTTTGAGGTGCGCGACGCCCATGCGACACATTATGGCCGTATTTGTGCGGTGGAAACACCCGAAGGCGCCAACATCGGCTTGGTATCCAACCTGGCAAGCTACGCTCGTATTAACGAATACGGCTTTATCGAAACGCCATACCGCAAGGTCATTAATGCCGTAACCGCCAAAGATGCCGTTGGTCATATCGCCGCCGAAAACCTGGAGGACGAACACGGCAAAACGCTTATTAAGGCGGGTGAAAAAATTACCGAAGCGCAGGCCAAAAAGCTTGCTTCTGCTACCAATCGTGTTACCTGGCCGGTTAGGGCGAAAGTAACCGACGAAGTTGTTTACATGGACGCGTCCGAAGAAGAAGCGGCCGTTATTGCTGGTATTGGTAACGAAGTTGATGACAATGGCTATTTTGTGGACGAACGTGTCAGTGCCCGTACACGGTTGAAGCCAGGCGAAGCCGACGCCAACGACGTCACACATATGGATGCTGCCCGCAACCAAATTATTGGCTCAAGCGCCGGTTTGATTCCGTTTATCGAAAAGAATTATGTGTACCGCAGTTTGATGGGCAGTAACCAGCAGCGCCAAGCAGTGCCGCTTATCCAACCAAGCGCGCCGATTGTCGGTACTGGTCTGGAAGCCGCAGCCGCCCGTAACACCGGTCAGATGGTGCTGGCCGAAGCCGACGGCGAAATCGTGAAAGCTTCCGGCCAGGAGGTAGTAGTGAAGTACAAAGAAGGTACTGTTACCTACGAACCACAGCACTTTATCCGCTCCAACGAAGGTACCTCAATCAATCAAAAAGTGGTAGTAAGTACTGGCGACAAGGTTAAAAAAGGCGAAGTACTTATAGAAGGCATGTCTATCCAAAACGGCGAGCTTGCACTTGGCAAGGACCTAATTGCCGCCTTTATGCCCTGGAGCGGCTATAACTTCGAAGATGCTATTATCATTAGCCGCAAACTGGTCGAAGACGACACGCTTACGAGCGTACACATTGTCGACTTTATGATCGAAGTCCGCGAGACTAAGCTGGGCCCGGAAATTGTCACCCGGGACATTCCGAATGTTTCCGAAGACGCACTCAGGCATCTCGACGACGACGGTATTGTCCGGATTGGCGCCGAAGTGCATCCAGGCGACATTTTGGTTGGTAAAATTACCCCCAAAGGCGAGCAGGAATTGTCAAGCGAAGAGCGTTTGCTGCGCGCCATTTTTGGCGAAAAGGCCAAAGAAGTCCGTGACACTTCCCAGCGTATGAGCAACGGCAAACACGGCAAGGTGGTCGGCGTTAAAGTGTTCAGCCGCGAGAACGGCCACGAGCTAAAAGCCGGCGTGCTTATGCAAATCCAGGTATTCGTAGCTCAGATGCGCAAAATCAGCGTAGGCGACAAGCTTGGTGGACGCCACGGTAACAAAGGCGTTATTGCCCGGATTCTGCCTATCGAGGACATGCCGTTCATGGAAGATGGTACGCCGGTAGACATTATCCTTAACCCGCTTGGCGTGCCAAGTCGTATGAACCTGGGCCAATTGTTTGAAACGCACCTGGGCATGGCTGCCCGGGCCTTGGGTATCCGCGTAGCCAGCCCGTCATTCAACGGTGTGCCGATCGAAAAAATCCAGGATCTCTTAAAAGAGGCTGACCTGCCAGAAGACGGCAAGCAACAGTTATATGACGGTCGCACCGGCGAACACTTTAAAGAGCGCACCACGGTCGGCAGCATGTACATGATCAAGCTGAACCACATGGTGGCCGACAAGATCCATGCCCGTTCGACCGGCCCGTACACCATGGTTACGCAACAGCCATTGGGCGGTAAGGCGCAAAACGGCGGCCAGCGTTTCGGAGAAATGGAGGTGTGGGCACTCGAAGCGTATGGCGCTGCGAGCACTTTGCAGGAAATGCTGACTATCAAGTCCGACGACGTATACGGTCGCTCCAAGGCATACGAATCGATTATTAAAAAGACTGAAATTGTTGGGCCGAAAGTTCCCGAAAGCTTTAACGTACTGGTTAAGGAATTGCAAGGTTTGGGTCTTAAGGTCGACCTGGTCGATTCGGGCAAGGTTGTCGACGCCGAGCAGGTGCTGGCTATCAATGTCCGCGAAGAAGCTGCTAATCTGCCTGATGTAGAAGTGCCGGTGCCGGCTATTTCGGATGTAGACGTCACCGAAGAAACCGCCGTTGATGAATTTATGGTCATGGAAGATGAAGTCAGTGATGACATGGCAGGAGCCGTAGTCGCCACTAACGATGCGGACGACACTGCCGCAGATGATGAAGAAAACGAAAAGGAGACAGCTTAATGGTTTTCGCAGCTAAAAGGGAAAAGAGCAGCCAGAGCGGACGGATTCATTCCGTCGCCCTGCGCGATGAGAAAGCCGGAGTCCTCGAGAAATGCGTAGCGTTTTTTGGAGTAGAGTACCGCCAGGTTTGTCTCATTATCGATAAGGAGGTAGCGTAATTATGCGTCGCTATTCATACGGTACCAATATTGCCGACTTTGACGCGGTGCGTTTGGCAGTGGCCAGCGCTGCCGATATCTTGGATTGGTCGCACGGCGAAGTCACCAAGCCGGAAACCATTAACTATCGTACCCAGAAGCCGGAGCGCGACGGGTTGTTCTGCGAGCGCATCTTCGGGCCGGTCAAAGACATTAACCCGCACGACGCCAAATACAAAGGCGTGCGCAGCCGCGAAGCAGCTGTTGACAAAAACGGCGAACTCGTTACCAAAAGTATTGTCCGCCGTGAGCGCATGGGTCACATCAGCCTGGCCGTGCCAGTGGCGCACATTTGGTTCTTGCGCGGCACACCGAGCGCCATTGGTTTGCTGCTAGGCGTAACCGTCAAGAACCTGGAACGTGTCGCCTACTTCGCCAGCTATATTATCAAGCGCGTTGACAAAAAGAAGCGCGATCAGTTGCGCCAGGACAAAGAAGCCGAGTTCGCAGCCGCCCGCGAAGCTATTAAGCTCCGCTACGAAAAAGAGGCCGAAGCCGAAGGCGCTAATGTCAAAGCCCTGGCCGAAATGCAAACCAAAGAAATGGAGCAGGTTGAAAAAGAGTGGGAAACGCTGAAGGCGCAGATCGACGGCCTGGAAAAACTACGGCTTATTTCCGAAGCCGAATACCGCTCGCTGCCTGATGAGCTGCGCGAGCTGATTGAGGTAGGCATGGGCGGCCAAGCCCTCAAGAATCTGTTGGACGAGATCGATTTAAACGATCTAATCACTGCCCTGACCAAAGAAGCTGATGAAGCAAAGGGCCAACGCAAGAAAAAACTTATGAAGCGTTTACGCCTTTTGGAAAGCATGGAACGCGCCAATATCGAGCCGGGCAGCATGTGTGTCAGCGTATTGCCGGTTATCCCTCCAGATCTGCGCCCAATGGTGCAGCTGACCGGCGGCCGTTTTGCGACATCCGACTTAAACGATCTTTACCGTCGTGTTATCAATCGCAATAATCGTTTAAAGAAGCTGATCGAACTCAACGCGCCCGAAGTTATCCGCCGCAACGAGCAACGCATGCTGCAAGAGGCGGTTGACGCGCTCATCGACAACAACAGCGCCCGTTCCGGCCGCGCGGTAGCAGCTACCGGCCAACGCCGCCGGCTGAAGTCGCTCAGCGATATGTTAAAAGGCAAGCAAGGCCGTTTCCGCCAGAACCTGCTTGGTAAACGTGTTGACTACTCTGGCCGCTCGGTTATTGTTGCCGGCCCTGAACTCAAGATCAACCAGTGCGGCCTGCCCAAAATGATGGCGCTTGAGTTGTTCAAGCCATTTGTCATTGGCGAGCTTATTGCCCACGAACAGGCCCACAATATTCGTTCGGCAACCCGCATGATCGAAACCGGCGAAACAGCTGTATGGGACGCCTTGGACGAGGTTATTAAGGGCAAATACGTGCTGCTGAACCGTGCGCCGTCCTTGCACCGTTTGTCGATCCAAGCCTTCCAACCGGTACTTATTGAAGGCCGCGCCATCCAGCTGCATCCGCTCGTGTGTAAGGGATTTAACGCCGATTTCGATGGCGACCAGATGGCCGTGCATTTGCCACTGTCCGACGAAGCACAAGAAGAGGCCAAAATGATTATGGCTGCTAACCGCAACCTGCTGAAGCCAGCCGACGGCACGCCGATCTTGCACATCGAGCAAGACATGGTACTTGGTTGTTACTACCTGACTTATGATCGTGCCAGCATTACCGGTGACGAGGTTCGCACTTACCAACATATGGGTGAAGCATTGATGGCATTGGATGCCGACGTTATCAAATTGCAAACCCGTGTACGTGTTCCGTTCCGCGGTAAAACCCGCGAAACCACCCTGGGCCGTTTACTGTTCAACGAGGTGTTCCCGGAAGATTTCCCATTCCAGGACGAGCCAATGACCAAGAAGCGCTTGCAACAGGTCATGGCGCTAGTGTATGGCCAGTACGGCCAGGCCAAGACCGCTGAAATTGCCGACGAGCTGAAGGACCTGGGTTTCAATTATGCAACTTGTTCTGGTATTTCGATGGGTATGGGCGACTTTGCTCCGATTGCCGGCATGGGCGATATTATCGAGGAAGGCGAAAAACGGGCAGCCGCCATTTCCGAACAGTATGAACAGGGTTTCATTACCGAGGAAGAGCGTTACCGTTTGACTATCGAAAACTGGACTAAAATCGACACCCGCGTACAAGAACTGCTTGCCCAGCAGATGGTTGGTCAGGAATCGAGCATGGCTATCGCCATTACATCCGGCGCCCGCGGTAACATTTCGCAGATGAAAATGTGTGTCGGTATGCTTGGTATGTTCTCGGATGCCTCGGGCCATGCCATTGAGCTGCCTGTAAAGTCAGGCTACATACAAGGTCTTGACCCGCTTGAATACTTTACCGGCACCCGTGGTACACGCAAGGCATTGATTGATATCGCACTTAAAACGGCCGACGCCGGGTACTTGACCCGCCGTTTGGTCGATGTCGCCCAAGACGTATTTACTATCAAAAGTGATGATACCGAGGAACTTGACCCCGGCTTTGCCATGAACCGTGCCGATGCCGAAGAAATTGGTGTAAGTTATGCATCACGCTTAGAAGGCCGCTTTGCCGCACAGCCGGTAAAAGGCCATGTAAAGCGTGGCGATCTGATAACGAGAGAAATTGCCGAAGCTGTCGAAGCCGATAAAGCAGTCGACGGTATACGGATTATGAGCGTATTAAGCGCGACAACTGTGCATGGCGTGCCGCAGAAGTCATATGGCGTTGACCCGGCGACCGGCGAAATAGTTGCGCCGCATCACCCGGTAGGTGTTATTGCCGCGCAAAGTATTGGCGAGCCTGGTACGCAGCTGAGTCTTGACTCCAAGCACCGCTCCGGCGCCGTAGTTGCCGACGATACCGCCCAAGGGTTAAGCCGTGTCGAAGAGTTGTTCGAAATCCGCACGCCAAAAGGTCAGGCGTACCTGACCGACATTGCCGGTACTGCCAAGGTGTGGGAAGAGGGTGATAAGTACATCATTCAGGTAACGGCCAAAGACAAAGAAAACCTTGTCTTTAAGCTTGGCGAGCGCACAGCAAAGGTTCGCAGCGGCAGTGATGTAGCAATTGGTGACGTGGTAGCCAGCCTAGATGACGGCTCCGAGCCGTTGATCGCGCCCATGGCTGGTAAAGTTGAGGTAACCGACAAAGAAGTCGTTATCGCGCCAACTGGCCAGAGCGTGGTGCGGTACGAAATCCCGGGCTTCAAGCAATTGCAGGTCAAGGACGGCGATAAGGTTATTGCTGGCCAGCGTCTCACTAATGGCTCAATCAATTTGCCTGAACTGATGCGTTTGCAGAGCGTGGAAGCCACACAGCGCTACATAATGAACGAAATTCTTCACATCTTTGCCGCGCAAGGCCAAAACATTGCCGACAAACACCTTGAGTGTATTGTCCGCCAAATGTTCAGCCGCGTACAGATCGAGGAAGCAGGAGATAGTGAATTCGTAACCGGTGACGTGGTCAGCAAACTGGCAGTAGTCGAAGCCAACGACGCCCTTACCAAAACCGGTAAGACACCTGCCAAGTACAATCAGCTAATTCTGGGCATTACCAAGGCATCGCTAAGCACCGACTCGTTCCTAAGTGCCGCTTCATTCCAGGACACAACCCGCGTACTCATTAGCGCTGCTACCTCCGGTCGTGTCGACAAGTTGTATGGCCTGAAAGAAAACGTTATCTTGGGCCGCAAAATTCCGGTCGGCACCGGCTACCAAAGCGATGACGAAGCCGAAACCGAGGAAGAATTAGTCACGCTGGAAGCGTGAGCCATAATCAATCCGGCACGACAAGGTAGTTGATAAGGCTAAATATTCCTGTTACAATAAGTTACATTAAAATAAGTAGTTCGAGCCAGGGGTTTTAGGTGCTGCAGAGTTGGCACTCGCGCCCTTCCCTGATTGCGCGTAGGCTACATTTATAAGGAGAACCAATGCCAACAATCAACCAGCTTGTCCGCAAGCCTAGGGCCAAGGTGACGAGCAAAAGCAAGTCGCCAGCGTTGCAGCGCGTAGTCAATAACCTTAAAACTCGCAGTTACGAAAAAGCTGCGCCCCTAAAGCGCGGCGTATGCGTAAAGGTAACAACCAAAACCCCTAAAAAGCCGAACTCGGCTCTCCGCAAGGTTGCCCGCGTGCGTCTTAGCAGCGGCTACGAAGTGTGGGCGTACATTGGCGGAGAAGGTCATAACCTGCAGGAACACGCTGTTGTGTTGGTGCGCGGCGGCCGGGTAAAAGACTTGCCTGGCGTGCGCTACCACATTGTCCGTGGTACCCTTGACCTTCAAGGCGTCAACAATCGCAAAAAGGCCCGTTCCAAATACGGCGCTAAAAAGGAGAGCAAGTAATGAGCCTTGCTACCGCAGAAACCTATACTCCTTGCGATAGCGCTATAAATCTCTTTAGCGAAGGAGCGTCACAGTACTACGAAGCGGCAATCACCGTTTTGGTTGCCAATGGCATCGTACAGGATAGCCGTGCCAACAACTACCTTGCAAAGCGTGATCCGGTCGGACGTGCCGTTCTAGGCAAACGAATCGCAGCCGCACTAGTGCAGACAAGAGGAGGTACCCAGTAATGCCACGCCACAAGACCAAAGCCCTCGTCCGCGAGGTAAATCCTGACCGTTTGTACAACAGTACGCAAGTAAGCCGTATTATCAACCGTGTTATGCGTAGTGGCAAAAAACAAGTTGCCGAACGCCTAGTTTACACGGGTATGCAAAAAGCTGCCGACAAATTAAAGATAGACAACCCGCTTGAGGTATTTGAACAAGCCCTTAAAAACGTGCAGCCGCACATGGAAACCCGCTCCCGCCGTGTTGGTGGTGCTAATTATCAAATTCCATTCGAAGTAAAAGGCCAGCGCCAGCAACACCTGACTACTATGTGGTTCGTGCAGGCGGCCCGTTCGCGCCGCGGCATGGGTATGGCCGACCGTCTTGCACTTGAACTTGTCGATGCCTACAACAACCAAGGCTCGGCCGTCAAAAAGAAAGAAGACACGCATAAAATGGCCGAGGCCAACCGCGCCTTTGCCCACTTCGCCCGAAGCTGATCAGGCGAATTTTATACGTAGCAGCCGCAAAGATTTTATTGCTAGGGAATAGCCATAACGAGTATACTTTAGCTATAGTTTTTGCTAAAGAATATGCAAGTATATCATAACCGGCGTGCCGCGCATCAATTACGGCTTATTGTGACACTTCTATCGCCCTCGTTGCTTAGCGTGGGTGGTGCTATGGTATTGACGGGTATAGCCTTAGGCGTACCTGCCATATCGTTTTTAGAGGGCAGCCAGCTGTTATTTGATTTTTTCTACGGACCATACGGCCTGGTTACAGTTATGCGGGATTCTCCGGTAGTATTCATTGACTTGCCGCGTACCATACTAGCTCAACCATGGGCTTATAACGCGACCGTACTCATATTTTCGACAATTATCGGATTGACGGTATTTTTGGCGCTACAACTCATTAATCGCGCGACCTCGGGCGTAACATCGCCGGTACTGGCAGTACGTCACGCAGCGCCACGCTTCAAGCAGTCGGTAGAAAAGGAAGAGGGAGTGCGGTTGGTCGCCAGAGCACTTGTCTCCTTAATTTGGGTTATGTATATATTTGTAACAATCAAAATCGTGTGGCCTTTTTGCTTACTGGCGGTCCGCACGGGCATTGATGACTTTGGCTCGCCAAGGGGCTGGGAATATCTGTTACTAGGATCAGCGTTGTTTGTCGCAGCATTTCATGTACATGTCGTGGCTTTGCGCCTTATTGCGCTTAGGCCTAGGTTATTTGGCAATGCCGATGTAGCATATACATAAACGAAGCAAGCAGGAGGATCATATTCGCCGTCACAAACTAGCGTCTACCGGAACCAAAAGAGTAACAACTAATACAAGACAGGACACCATGGAAGGAAATTCTTTACTAGAAAAAGTACCGTTTTCCAAGCGGACAAGTATTTTAATAAGCATTATTGCAGCAATAGTGGTTTTGTTGGTACTAATGGCGTTGGTACGTACCTATGCTAAAAAAATGCCTGAGGTAATAAATCAACCGTTTAACAGTGTGGAGGCTACAAGCGCCTTCGATAACCTTGGTGGCGGTACGTGGCAAGTAGAGTCCGGAGTGTATAACGTCATGCAGCCGACGCTTCTCTCTAATCCAGAAGGCGGTAATGCAAATGCCAGTATTCACAAAACTAAGATCACGGCCCGTGAATGGCGTCTGAGGACTCAGGCCAAGGCATTAGTTACTACGCCGGTACACGACTTTTCGATAGTTTTCGATTATATTGACGAGGCCAATTACTACTATGTGAGCTTTAGCGACAAACCAGAGGCTAATGTAAATGGCATCTTCAAAGTTGAAAACGGCGTACAAACTTCCCTAGCGGCTTTTTCTTCTCCCATTACCGCTGGCTCGGATTATGCTATAGAAATTCGTAAAGACGATACTAAAATTAAAGTATACCGCAACAAATCATACCTTGGTACGGCAAAGGGCAAAACATACGCATCTATGCGCGTGGGCTATGCTACACGCGGCGGAGCTGCGACTTTCGATAACTTATTTGTCGGCGCAGAAGGCGCGGTAACAAATCCCGCGCCACAGCCCAATCCTGAACCTACCCCCGCCCCCACTCCTACACCAACCCCTACGCCAACACCTGTTCCTGTTCCTACTCCAGCTCCCACTCCTACGCCTACTCCTGGCGGTGGCCGTACCATCAACGTACATACTACTGAGCAACTAGTAGCAGCAACTACTAACGCTTTGCCCGGTGATGTTATTAACCTTGCGGACGGCGTATACGACGGCAAAGTTCTTTCACCGCTTTCGGTGAGCGGAAGTAAGGTATATGCCGGCTTCGTAGCTACAAAATCCGGAACTGCGACAAAGCCGATTGTAGTGCAAGGCTCGCGTAAAGCAGTCATAAGCGGTGATGGCCTTGGCGGACACTACGGCATTCACTTATACAAAGTCGAGTACTGGATTATCAAGGGCATTTCGGTCGCAAATGCCAAAAAGGGCATCATGCTTGACGGCTCTAACCACAATATCATCGACGGCGTAGAAGTATACAATATCCACGATGAAGGCATTCACTTACGCTCGCACTCAAGCGACAACATTGTACGTGGCAGCGCCGTCCATCACACAGGCCTCACCAGCAAAGGCCTGACAAACGGTTACGGTGAAGGCTTGTATGTCGGCAGTGCTAATAGCAACTGGAGCGTCTATACCGGCGGTCAAATTGACCGGTCCGACCGCAACCAGCTGATCGGTAATATTATTAGCTACACAGCCGGTGAAGGAATTGATATCAAGGAAGGTACGGTAAACGGTCTTATCAAAGACAACGTATTCGACAACGCCGGTATAAGCGGCAGTAATTTCTCCGACTCATGGATTGACGTAAAAGGCAACAACTGGACTATCACCGGCAATCGCGGCACAAGCGCCAAGTTAGACGGATTCCAGGTACATGGCAATCAACTTAAAGAAAAGGGAAACTGGGGCAACAACAACGTCTTTACCAACAACACGGCGGATGTCAAGGCGAACGGTTACGGCTTTTGGCTGCAAAAAAACGTTACCGGCAATGTCGTTTCCTGCAGCAACGTGGTCAGTAACGCCGGCGGCGGTTTCCTTAATACCGGTGCTTGTAAAAATTAAGTTTTTAGATAACCACCGGTATCTCGCGTTAGGTTAAAACCCGCTGTTATGGTAATATGCCGGATCATGGAAGAAAAAGCGACTCCGCCACCGTTCACTTACACCGAGCTAGAACAAGCTCGGTGGGATGAAGCGCGCGGCCTTATGGATGAGCAAGGCTACCAGGCTACACGTATTGAAGACTATTTGTTCTTAACGCCGTGCGCAGAGGAACAAGTGATTGATCCGAATGAAGTTTTTTACGCTGCGCTCAAGCAGGATATCTTAGAAAGACCGCAAGGAGGCGGCCAGCACTATTGCACGCGGCAGGAGCTGGAGCAGCGCAAAGAGCGGCATACTTACAGGCGTGTATTTGTAACTAAGTCGCTGGCGGCCTCCCAGGCTTCTCCCGGTTTTACAGAAGGCGTTAAAATATTACGCGCCGAATCCGGGCAAAATGCTGAACGGGCGATTACATCTGTCAGCCCAGACACAGACCATGTTGAAGTACCAGTTTCTCCGCAACAACCGGGTCCTGATACGGGCGTAAGAAGGGTGGTCGTACCTATGCCCGGCCTTTCTTTTAAGGAAATGATCGCCGCCGGTCTGCTATCGCCCGAAGACCACGCGCGGTTGCAGCAGGAACCGGATGGAACTTGGGTAGTCCAGCCTATAGCCAACGAGCAGCCAGCCGAAACCCGGTGGCAACCTTGCACTGATTGTCCTTTTGCCGGAGAGGTAGGCGACCTTGATACTACCTTTACCGCATGCACCTTCAGCTCGGTTTTTTCTGAACACAACGTTCGGGTCAGCTTTATGCAACATGAGGGCACGGATAGTGAACATTGCAGCGGGAGCGTAACCGTTCGCATTGATAAGGGCGACCACGGCGTGCGCGGCGAACAGGCAGCCGCAGGCCGGGTTATCGAAGCCATAAAAGTGTGTGCCCTGGAACAGCGCGGACCGCTAACCGGCAAAAAATGGGGCGGACTACAAACAGTCCGTGTCTGCGGCGCACTGAGTGTCCTGCAAGAAGATATAGTCAAGCCAAAACCGGGCTTTCGGCGCATAAAAAACGCTAAACAGCCATAAGAGGCCACGGCTCAGTCAACCAATCCGGAACACGCCCAGGCAGCTAGTCGCAAAACCCGAGTCGCAGTGTCTCCCGTAGAAAGATTTGTGGTGCATCAAAGAGCGTTGGCCAGTTGTGCCGGGCCTCCCACTCATTGAGTACGAACTGG
>DATFHU010000008.1:0-140809 GCA_035248005.1 Saccharimonadales bacterium (SeqCode) | reverse complement strand
AGCTAGTAACACTTTCATTATCTATAGTATACAACTTAGACTGACTTCTTCCTGACCGCTCGGACAAGCCCTCTGGCTTGAGGTTTTGTTGGTACACTCACTGAATAAAAGGTGAAGCCGCATTGCCTTGACACCCTATGCCTGCATCAAGGATTTAGAGCGTCTAGGGCTAGAGTATCGCAATGGCACAATCTAGGATACATCATTGAATAGGCTCTGGACTTGCAAGAGTACGGTCCGTCGCGTCGGATCATTCAATCTTCCTAATGTTTTCTCAATTATAGACGGCTCGGCAGTAAACAGCTTATCAGGACGGATATAGCTAGCGATCGGTAGCCCACCTTCTGCAAAATCTTCCTGGATAAGCTTGATCGCCGTCTTGCTTGTATACGGCTTTGAAGTAATTTGGCAAAGTATGAGGTTGCCGAATTCGACTTCAGCCAATACTAAAGCAGGCCGGAGTTTCTGGCCGCTTAAATCTGAGAACGGAAACATAACAGCAACCGCATTGCCAACTACAAATTTGACCACGCCTTGTCCTCTTCTGGACGATCCCAATCTTTACGAAGCGTTGCTTCGCTTAGCAACGCGGTTTCAGTCTTGTTATTAACCGCCTTAAGGGGGGTGATCTTGATGCCCGATTTAGTGGCTTTTATTTCGACATCTTTATCAATACCACTCTCTTTGAGCAGGACTTTAGGAATTCTGACTCCTTTTGAGTTACCAATAGCAATAATGGTCGTACGCATAGTAATTACATTGTATCTACTCTTAACAAGAGTGTCAAGCATATGCTTGACACTCTTGTTGTGTGAGCTTTAGAACAAAACTAAGATGCTAGATTGTCCTGAAAAGCCTTTATGCAGTTGGAAATTCGAGCCATAGAGCCGAAGCCAGCCAGGTATAGACCAACTAAAACACCCCTCTTTCAAAGGGACAAGCATACTGTGCAAGGTTAGAACCAAATTGTACTTAGGTCGTGAGCTTGTAACCGATCTTTCGGGCTAGTTCGTGTGTCCAACGATCCAAACGCTCAAGCTGGTGGCCCATGACAAGCCGTTCATCATCTGAAATCTCTCCACGCTTAGCCAACTCATCAAGCAAGCCAAGCACATGTTGCATATCGTCCTTGCTTGCCTTTTCTTCTAGCGCCTTATCGATTTTGTCAAAACGCTCGGACATATATTTGAATAATCTGGTAAATTCATCTTCGCTCATATGCGAATTATAGCATGTGCTTATATTTTTCCGCCTGATGTGGCATATTCGAGGCTAGAATTTGTTTTGCTAGATCCCTGATACCATAGACTTATCAGGGATCATAATTAAGCGTCGTTGTGGCGCGTCGTCTTTTCCGCACTCGTCCCATCAATTCGGCCAACCTTTGATGCACCAGAATAAAGCGTGGGGGTGCCCTCGGCACTTTTCTTAATGTATCTATGGATGAGAGGGGGAGTTTCCATACCTGGCACCTCTCTTCCAAGCTCCTCATTGAGTGGAACCAGATTTACGGATAAACGGTTCAAAAAGAAAAATTCCAAAGTAAAATCTGAAAACTTCTGATCTGTCATTTTGCGCGGTACAGCATTTTTAGCACAGGCTAGAACTATATTGGTTGTTCAGCAGATGAGTTATTGGGTGGAGGCGACCATTCACATTCATGCTATTCAGGATATGATTTTATCCCAAGCGGCTTGTCGGGCATATCCGACGATCTACCGGCTAAGAGGTCAGAAACTACAGGCTAATACAGGAGACCCTTCCAAAAGAGTGACGTAAGCTAGATCAGCAGCGCCGGGAAATACCCACGCAAGCCATAAAGCAATCCAGGCGTAAATGCTTCGGGGTGCTTGGTGATTTTCGCCTTGAGCTCGGCTGGTGTAACCCATTGCAGCTTGCTTACTTCACTGGCTTCTGGCCGCAGGGTAACGTCGCGCGGTACTTGTACCAAATACACCCGCTCGAACTGGTTGATAATACGGCCGTCGTCGATCTTGTTATTGGAGCGGAACGTGCCTAGCGCTTTAAGCGTTACATCGTGTAGGCCAAGTTCTTCTGCCAGCTCGTTAGCGGCAGCTTGGTCGTAGGTCTGGCCTTCATCAACATGGCCGCCCGCCGCCTGATCCCAACAATTTGGATAGATTTTGACCTGAGGGCTACGGTGTTGCAAAAGCATGCGCCCTTGGTCGTCTTGTATAAAGACCGACACAATGCGGTGATACAAGCCTTTTTGCCATACCTCGGCCAGTGGAGCCAAGCCTATTTCGTGATCGTTTTCGTCAACTACTACGACTGGCGGGTAGGGCATTATTTAACCACCTCAAACGCCCGCACAGCCCCATCCTCAAACGCAAACTTAGCCACGTAGTCATGCGGATACGCCTCGCTGATATTGTGCTGGCCAAAGTCTATGCCTAGCAAGCTGGCATTGAGCGCTGCCATCACGCCCGAATGGGCAACGATAAGGATTGTCGCGTTACTGTGCTTCTTGTTAATTTCATCAATAGCAGCCAGAACGCGCTGTTGCATGTGGTCTAATGACTCGCCGTTAGGTGGCGTGTAGTGCGTATCTCTGTCCAAACGTGGGTAAAGCTTATACGCTTCAGCACTAAACATATTCGCTGCGTCACCATAATTTACCTCACGAAGGCCGGGCAACCGTATAATTTCATTAGCAAACCCTAACCGCCGAGCTATAACATAGGCGGTTATAAATGCCCGGCCGACATCACTGGAGTAGATCGCGTCTATGGCCATGCCCTGAAGCTTGGCAATGACTTTTTCGGTTGGTAGTAGCCCACTAGCCGTTAGCGGACTATCTATCCAGCCTGAGAGCCGCCGGGCTACGTTATTTTCGGTTTCGCCGTGACGAACTAGGTAGAAGGTGTTCATTCCTTCATTGTATCAGTTCGGCTATTTCGCGAATCAGCCGGACGTCGCCCTGTATCGCATCTGAAAGAAAGTGGTCGGCCATACGGAACGGTCGACCGGATTGCTTCTTGACAATGTGGTGATTCGGCTACCGAAATGATGGCTGTAATGTGGACAATCTTTCTCGCAGCGTTAATGGTCTCCTTGCTCCGCCTTCAAGAATACGGGCACTGCGCCTGCGCTTCGGGTGGCTTAGTGTCCACATAACATCGTCCCATAATAGGCAGTGCATTTTTACGCCCTCGTTCAGGCAAAATTCTACAGGATCTTCTTCGCCACAAAGAGTTTTTGCTAACTCATAGCCAGCAAGCGTCGCAGAATAGAAGTCGCCTCTTTTGGGTGACCATGATTTATTTGAACCGGTGTAGAAGTAGTACTATCTGCTCAGCATTCTGTTGCGGATATATTTTGTGACTTCGTAGAAAAGCGGATACTTATAGCCGGTAGCCGCTTCAGCATAACAGGCAGCGAAACCCCTTCTCAGGACTTCGTCGCCAAAGAGATAAAATCAAAGGCATCCAAACGGCCAAGAGCGATGCGGTCATCGAGAAGTATAACCTGGAGGCCATCGGTAACTTCATTCAGCAGAAGTTACCGATCTCAATAATACGTTCGATGCATCTCCGCTAAAACAAAAGCACGTCCTGATGTGTTCGATATTTCCGCAAGGTCTTAATTGGAGCTATCCAGGCTATTCGAACGCCCAAATTAGCCCGTTCTACCGGTGTTTAATGGAAGTTGAAAAGGATAAAGTCCCATCTGGTACGCCTGGAGGGATTCGAACCCCCGACCTTTGGTACCGGAAACCAACGCTCTATCCAGCTGAGCTACAGGCGCGTACTCACTAATGAGTCCTATCAGGGTAACAGACACGTTAAAAATTTTCCAGAAGCTGGCTTACCAACGCCAAACTAGGCCTTGCCCTTGCTCTTGTCGGACGGAGAGTTGCTTTTATCGCTATTTTCCTTCGGCTTGCCCTCGCCCTGGGGCAGTTCGCGCGGTTTAGTACCTTCAAGCACGTGCTCTAGGGTATGCAGCAAACCCCACGCCTGCTCGCGGCTCATGCCTATTCGGGCAGTGGTAAGACTTTGAGGCGTACCTACACCTTGCATAAAGTTTATGGTTACGCCTTGGGTGTTAGCATGTACTTGCGCGCCGTCGCTATAAATAATGCGAGGGTCGACAGCCATTATCATTACCATGGTACGGGTTTGTTGGTCTTCGCGCCCGTCGTGGCGGTCATGAGGTTGGTCATAGCCGGCAAGTTGCCACAGATTTGCAGCATCATCGTCTTGCATACCAAAATGGTTGATAAGCAACAATAGGATATCTTCGCTGGGCCGTTCGCAGCCCTGTTCGATCCGTTCTAATTTCTGCACGTCAATTTCAACCGCGCCCGACACCTCGGCAACGCTTTCGTGCAATTTCTGCCGGATGGTCTTGAGGCGATTCCCCAAATGTTTAAATGGCAGTTCCTGACGATCTTCACTCATGTACTATATGGTACCGCTAATCTGTTAGAAGCGCAAGTTTACAGCTTTATACAACAAAGAGTTAAAAAGCCGCTCGAAATTCTAGCCTGCTATAATCGAAACATGCAGATCAGGCAGAATGTTTCTTTAAAAGACTATTCGGCTATGCGTTTGGGGGGTATGGCAGCATACCTGGTCAACGTTCATGACCGTTACGAAATCGAGCAAGCCATTGTCTGGGCACTGGAACACAACCTACCTGTCTTAATGGTCGGCTCGGGCAGCAACATAATCTGGCGCGACGAAGGTTTTCCGGGATTGATTATCGTCAATAAAATCTTGCGTTTTGAGGAACAACAAGAAGATGACGAGAATTACTATGTAACCGTTGGTGCAGGCGAAAACTGGGACAGCGTAGTGGAGCGGACGGTAGCCAAAGGCATGACCGGCATTGAAGCCCTTAGCCTTATACCAGGTACCGCAGGCGCTACACCAGTACAAAATGTCGGAGCGTACGGGCAAGAGATTGCCCAAACCCTGGTAAGCGTGGAAGCCTACGACATACAAACCAAACAAATGCTCACTATTGCCGGTATGGACTGTGCCTTCGGCTACCGCACCAGCCGGTTCAAAGCTGCCGACCGCGGACGGTTTTTTATAACCGCCGTAACGCTGCATCTATTGCACCAAAATCCGCAGCCGCCATTTTATAAATCGCTCCAGCAATATTTTGATGAACACAGCATTCGCGATTATACGCCGGCAGCGGTGCGCCAAGCAGTTATTGCTATTCGCCAGTCAAAGCTGCCAGATCCGGCAGCGGTGGCAAACAACGGTTCATTTTTTGCAAACCCCATCATACCGGAAGGCATGTTGGCACAATGGCAAGCCGACTTTGGCGGCATGCCGCCCCATTGGCCAGCCACCGAAGGATACGTAAAAGTACCGGCAGCATGGCTTGTGGAACAGGTAGGGTTAAAAGGCATACACGACGCCGAAACCGGCATGGCTACATGGCCGAACCATGCATTAGTACTTGTTAACGAGCATGCACAAACCACTGCGCAGCTTTTGCAGTTCAGACAAAAAATTCTGGACGCCGTGAAACAAAAGTTCGGCATTATCCTCCAGCAAGAGCCCGAGCTCTTACCCTAGCCATGTTCCGAATGCAGTAAGAATCCTGCTTGCCAGGCAGGGCAGAGCTTGCTATAAATTAGGTTTTCAGGCGACACACCTTGCGGTAGTGTTATTTTTTATTGACCGAGAACGGTCGAGGAGACGGAGGACTTATTATTAAGCTGTCTAGAGGTATTACCCTTAGATTCCCCTGCACGAAGAAGCTTATTTTACGCCACATTTGTTTCACAGAGAAAGGAAAGACATGACAACTTCCGGAGAATCCAACCAAGAGCTACCCGCTGCACTCGAACTGGCAGCCACATCGCTAGTGCTAGCCGGACCTCCGGTCGGGTTACCCATACGCGCAGAAGATATCGATTATGTTCCGCTTAGGGCTACCACCCCTGGCTCGACCCTCGCCACGCGACCAAGGCCAGAAATAGCCGTCCCAGCTCGGCAGCCCTTCTCGACGGACGAAGAGAGAATGATGGATCTATTGCGAAACTACAGCTTGGCAGATCCGCAAGCACGAAAAGAGCTACCTATCTTCAGCTCCCTTGCTGACGCTTTTGGCGTATCCAACAGTTCGGCCCTTGCCAGCCGCCCTGCCGGTTTCCCTGCCCTTGAGCATCAGCCTGCCATTCTCTCGCTTAGACGCGGGATTAGCGCGGCAGGAATACTGGCCATGCGAACACCAGTAGAAGCGCCTGGATCCGATCTTGCCGTCTCTCAGTCGCCCAACGTGCCGCCGCCATTTCAGGAGGGAGATCCGATTCTTGTGCGTGCCTCCGACGCGCGTGAAGGCCGCAATGATGTTGTAGTAAATCCGTCTATTTCCTACGTACTACAAGAGGCGCTTCTTGCCGTGACCGATCCGAATGCTCAACAAAATCTTGCCCGCCATATAAGTAGCCGTATCTGGAGAATAGGTTATGCACAGGACGTCCTTCCGCAAGACCCTGGCAACCAACCTCTACCACTACCAGTAGAAAATATTCTTACCATTATTGGAAAATATTTCAGGTCGGCAAGTGATTCCGAAAACCTAACCCGCACCATAGAGTTACTGCGCAGTCAGGTGGAGCTACTGCATGGCATTGCCGCCACACGAAGCATTAAGAGCGACGAATTTTTCAACGGTTTTGGCAAGGAGAAGGATATACCAGAAGACGACACCGTCTACGGTACCACAGGCGCCGAGGGACACCCTTACGCCCTGGAGATTCAACGATTACAACGCGAAATAGACGTATTTTCTGGAATGCGTGATGAGGCGGTCAGGGCTGGCGATAGAGGGAGAGTAGAGAACCTTGATCAAACGCTTGCAAATCAGCATACTCGGCTACGGCACCTATTGCAAGGAACATAGCGCGCTTGCCCGGATACCGAACGAGTAACTCCCAGCCAACTACAGTGCGCAGAGCAAGAACGGAGCTATGCCGGTAACGGATATTGCTTTGTAAAGGCAGCTATCTCTTTTTTAATAACGGCCAACTTGGCCTCTTGGCCGTTTGCCTGGATAGCGCGATCAATCCAGTTTGCTACCTGTTCCATTTCGGCTTCTTTGAGGCCGCGCGTGGTAAGTGCGGGCGTACCCAACCGGATACCGCTGGGGTCGAACGGCGGACGCGGGTCGAACGGCACGGTGTTTTTGTTGACCGTAATACCAGCCAGGCCGAGCGCGACTTCGGCATCTGCCCCCTTAACACCTTTGTTGGCAAGGTTTATGAGCAGCAGGTGATTATCTGTGCCGCCAGTTACCAGCTCGTACCCCTTGTCCATAAGCCGGGCTGCCAAAACTTTGGCGTTTTTTACTATCTGGTGACCGTATTCCTTAAAGGACGGCTGCGCCGCTTCGTTCAGAGCAACAGCAATGGCAGCGGTTTGGTGGTTATGCGGCCCGCCTTGCAAGCCCGGTATTATCGCCCGGTCAATAAGCGTTGGCAGGTTTTCGCGGGTGCGTTCGGCCGCTTTGAGCGGATTAGACGGCTTGCCGTTGCACAAAATAAGCGCGCCGCGCGGACCGCGCAGTGTTTTGTGCGTCGTAGTAGTTACCACATCGGCAATGTCAGCCGGCGACGGGTGCGCACCAGCCACTACCAGTCCGGCAATATGTGAAATATCTGCTACTAAAAAGGCACCACACAGATCAGCAATTTCGCGCAAGCGCTTCCAGTCAAAAATGCGCGGGTAGGCAGTCGCGCCCACAAAAACAAGCTTGGGTTTATGCTCGGTAACCAGCTTGGCCATAGCGTCATAATCTAAATAACCATCTTTGCCGGTTTGGTACTGCACCGAATTAAACCATTTACCCGAAAAATTAACCTTAAGCCCATGCGTCATGTGCCCGCCGTAGTACAATGCCATGCCCATAACCGTATCGCCCGGATCGGCCAGGGCAAAGTACACCGCCATATTTGCCGGGCTGCCAGAATAAGGCTGCACATTGGCATGGTCTACGCCAAATAACTTCTTGGCCCGCTCGCGTGCCAGATTTTCCACCGCATCCACGAATTCGCAACCGCCATAGTAGCGCTTGCCCGGATACCCTTCGGAATATTTATCGGTCAGCCGCGACCCCAAGGCTTTTAGCACATCCGACGAAGTATGGTTTTCGCTTGGAATCATCTCCAGTCCGTCACGCTGCCGTGCAACTTCTTTGGCAATCAATTTGGCTATTTCTTGATCTTGCATATCATCTAACATGAGTTTCCCTCTTTCCACTTACCTAATAAAGCTGGCTCAAAAACTCACATTACAGCATGTTTTTATTGTATCAGTTTTAAAGATGCAGTACCGTTATGCCATGTCTTCTATTGGCGAGTATTTGCCAGCGCTGCACCCTTCGCAGCGGTCCTATGTAAGGCAAGCCTGGCGCGATGTTACCCAAGAATGGGGAAAAGGCGAGCCGTGCGTAGACCCTTACCCGGGGAGCAATATTGTCTTTGCCGTACCAAGCCGGGGATATGTCGTAAAAATGGCTCGAAGCCCGATACGGGAAAACGTTTTAGGCGGCTTAGAATACGAACGCAATGTACTGGATATTCTGCAAAGAAGCCCTGCGCCACCGCCAGTTCCTATTCCACGACCGCTTGAATACGGCCTTACTACTCCCCATCTTGTTACTTCATTCGTGCCTGGTCATACAATGCGGATAGCGGATTTATTGCGCACAGCATCTTCAGACGATATACACACTATGGGTGAAACCCTAGGGATATTCATGCACTGGCTATCCCAAGCCATCGATCAGAAAACCTATCTCTCCGAACAGCTAAACGCCTACTCTCCGTCATTCGCAAGACGCGCACAACTTAATAGATTATGCAATCAACCATATACACCCCTGCCGGGCCTGCCACGATTATCCGATGCGCTGCTTGAGATTAGAGAAGCTTGGTATGATTTTAGACCCTGCCGGGGTGATGATTTCTTTTTCGGCCATAATGATCTGCATACTAATAACTTTGCATACACTTTGACCGGCGGCCGTTGTCATTTAGGAGGAATTTTTGACTTCGGTATGGCTCAGCCGTCCAGTCCGGCCCAAGAGTTGCGCACATTTTATGCCGCAAGCCCGGCTGCAGCCGAAACTTGTGTCCGCACGTTTGAACGACTGAGCGGCCGTTCAGTAGGCAGAGTATCTCTGAGGCTCTGGGCAACTGCAGAGCATGCACTCCCGCTACACCATATAATAACGCGCAATCTCCCTAACCCTCTTTACTTTCGGGAGGCAAAGGCAGGGTTGGAACGCATCTACCCGGGAACAGATTGGTCGGAACTGGACGCCTTCCAGCCGGCCGATCAAACTGTATAAAGTATGACCGGCCGGAAGAAAAGTGCTACACTAAAAGAACTAATTTTTCTCTTTGATGTTCAATAGGGCATGTTGCGATTTTATATCACGCATGATATATTGTATGGTGATATGAACACATCAAACGAAAAAATTGGACATTTAATAGCACAAATAAGGCAAGAGCGCGGCCTTACCCAAGCCGAATTTGCCAGGCGGCTGTCTACCAGCCAATCGGCCGTTAACCGCATGGAGCATGGCAAGCAAAACCTCAGCCTGGAAACGCTGGGCCGTATTAGCGACGTGCTCAACAAACAGCTTATTTCACTTACCGGCAAAGCCATTAACTTACGCATCGAAGGCGGGTATGAGCTCTCTGGCGAAATTACCCTAAAGACAAGTAAAAACGCTGCTGTCGGCCTGTTATGTGCCTCGTTGTTAAACTATGGTACTACCAAATTTATTAACTTCCCTAAAATCGAGGAAGTGTTTCGAATTATCGAGGTACTGCAAAGTATTGGCGTGCACGTCAAATGGCAAGGCAGCGATATCGAAATTAAACGGCCGGTCCAGCTCCGGCTACAGGCCATGGACGCCGAGGCTGCTCGTAAAACCCGTTCGGTACTTATGCTGTTAGGGCCTCTGCTTCATGACTACAAGGACTTCAACATTCCATATGCGGGCGGCTGTAAATTAGGACAGCGAAGTGTCCAACCTCATTTGTTTGCCCTGGAAGAGTACGGGGTAAGTATCGTAGCAACCCGGGGTTACTACCGCGTTAATGTCGATAAAAAACCGTCCGGCCGCGTCGTACTCTACGAAGCAGGCGATACTGTTACCGAAAATGCGTTGTTTGCCGCAGCCCGCTTTTCGGAAGGAAGCATTATACAGTTCGCCACCGCTAATTATGCGATACAAGATGTATGCTTCTTCTTACAAAAATTGGGCGTTAAAATCGAGGGCGTCGGCACCACAACCTTGCGCGTCAAAGGCGTGCCGCATATTAAAAAAAATATTACCTACTCCTTGACCGAAGACCCTATCGAAGCCATGTTTTTCACATCGGCCGCCGTTACTACCAACTCGAGCATTACCATTCGGCGCGTGCCAATTGACTTTATGAGCTTAGAGCTATTGAAGCTCAAAAAAATGGGACTATCTTTCGACCTGACACCCCGGTACAAAGCCGCCAACGGCCACAGCGATTTGGTAGACCTAACCATCCACAAGCACAACGGCAAACTAAAAGCCCTGGTGGATAAAATCCACCCCAATATATATCCGGCCGGCATCAACGCCGACAACTTGCCCTACTTTGTACCGATTGCCGGCGTTGCACATGGCCGCACGCTCATCCACGATTGGATGTACGAAAACCGCGCCATCTATTACACCGAGATGACCAAGGTAGGTATGAATGTGGAGCTAGCCGACCCGCACCGTTTGTATATCCAAGGCCCTGCCAAGTTTTCCAAGGCTGATGTTGTATGCCCGCCTGCCCTTCGCCCGGCAAGCTTGCTGCTTATTGGCATGCTATGTGCCGAGGGCATCTCTACACTTCGCAATATTTACACCATTAACCGCGGCTACGAAGACCTGGCCGAACGGCTAAACTCACTCGGTGCCCGCATCCAGATCTTCCACGATATATAAAATAAGCCGCCGAGTTCCACCCTATAACGCTACCGCAGTGAGTCAACGGCAACATATGACATAAGGCATGATACGATAATATACATGCGGCCTATATGGAACGGATCGATCGGCTTTGGCCTTGTAAACATCCCGGTACGGATGTATAGCGGTACTAATCCGCGCGAGGGCATAGACCTTAACATGTTGCACAAGGACGACCACGCGCCCATACGCTACGCCCGGATTTGCCGCAAAGACGGCGAAGAGATTCCATGGAATGACATTGTAAAGGGCTATGAATACCACGACGGCGATTACATTGTGCTTACCAAAAAAGAGCTGGACGAACTGGACGCCAAAAAAACGCAGACCATTGATATCCAGCAATTCCTAGACGAAGCAGATATTGACATCCGCTACTTTGAAAAGCCGTACTATCTGGAGGTAGTAAAGGGTGGCGAAAAAGCCTATGCGTTGCTTCGGGCGGCATTGCAAAAATCAGACAAACTGGCCCTTGCTAAGTTCGTACTGCACGAGCGCGAGCATGTGGCGGTTATCAAGCCAGTAGGCCGTGCTTTAGTACTCAACCAAATGCGCTTCCCGACTGACCTGCGCGAGCCTGGCGATTTGCACCTGCCGACTGACAAAGAAGTTACCAGCAAAGAAATAGAGATGGCTCTGCAGCTTGTCCGTCAGGAAACAAGGCCGTTTATTGCCGAAGACCTCCGCGATACCTACACCGAAGAACTGGAAGAAATGATCAAAGATAAAACCAAGGGCAAAAAACCCGCCAAAACCAACTCGCCCAAACCCAAAGAAACGTCTGCCAGCGACCTCATGAGCGCTCTCAAAGCCAGCTTAAAGGAGTAAGCGGTGGGGCTGCGCGCATACTTTCACAAACGGCGTTTTAACGAAACGCCCGAACCTAAAGGCGATAAGACGCAGCATACACACAAAAAGCTGGTATTCGTGGTGCAAGAACACCACGCTTCCAGGCTGCACTACGATTTCCGGTTGGAACTCGGCGGCGTGTTAAAAAGCTGGGCCGTGCCCAAAGGCCCCAGCCTTGATCCGCACGAACACCGCCTGGCTATTCAGACCGAAGACCATCCTTATGATTACCGCGCATTCGAAGGCGTCATTCCCGAAGGAAACTATGGCGCCGGCAACGTTATTATATGGGACGAAGGCTGGTACGAAGCCCGCAAAGGCACCCCCAAAGACAGTGAAAAAACACTAAGGGCCGAACTTAAAAAAGGTCACCTGACATTTATTTTGCACGGCAAAAAACTTCGTGGTGAGTTTGCGCTAATCAAAATGCATGGAGCGGACGAAGATGCCTGGCTGCTTGTTAAAAAAGGTGATGAGTTCGCCTCTACCTGTGACATAACCGAACAGGATAAATCAGTCAAAAGCCACAAACGCGTCGACGATCTTGACGCGCCCGGCAAGCTGCCGGACCTTTCCGCGTATCCCAAAAAAGTAACCCCTTGGCACGTACAGCCCATGTTTTGCACGCTCATCGACGAACCCTTCAGCAAAGAAGGGTGGCTATTCGAGATCAAATGGGACGGCTACCGGGCAATCGGCGGCAAACATAAAGGCGAAACAGCGCTTTACTCACGAGCTGGCACTAACTTTGCACACAAGTATCCGCCCGTGGCCGAAGCATTGCACTCTTTTCGGCACGATGTTATTGTAGACGGCGAAATCGTGGTCGTAGACAAAGAGGGTTTATCTCATTTTGAATGGCTACAGAATTACAACAAACAGGGTGATTGGCATGCCGACCAGCATGCTTCGCTGCGTTACTACTTATTTGACATTGTATGGTGCGGTGGACGGGATGTACGAAATATGCCTTTACATGAACGTAAAGCCTTGCTCAAAAGCGTCATCCCAAAAAGCGATGTACTGTGCTATAGTGACCACATCGACACCAACGGGTCCAAACTGTTTGCAGCAATGCAAAAACGCGGACTTGAAGGGCTGGTAGCCAAGCGAAGCGACAGCCCGTACCGCGAAGGAGAGCGCGGCGCAGACTGGTTAAAGGTAAAGACTGGACTGCGTCAAGAAGTAGTAATCGGCGGCTACACCGAACCGCGTGCCAGCCGCAAATACCTCGGTTCGCTCCTCGTCGGGGTATATGATCAGGGCGAACTACAGTACGTGGGGCACTCCGGCGGCGGCATTCCTGACGAGCAACGAAAAAGTCTGCTGGAAAAACTTGCCAAACTAGAGCAAAGAAACTCACCCTTTATAACCAAGCCAAAACCGAACGCCCCTGTTCATTGGGTAAAACCCGAGTTGGTATGCGAAATGAGCTTTAGCGAATGGACAAGCGAAGGCTATATGCGGCATCCGCAGTTCGAAGGCCTGCGCCCGGACAAAAAACCTACGAGCGTACACCGTGAAAAACCACAGCATGCCGCACCTTTGGGCAGTTTAAAAGCAAAGCCCTCTGCCCTGCCCTTCGAACCCACTCATCTTGATAAAATCTTCTTTCCGAAGCATAGATATACAAAGGGTGATCTTTTTAGCTATTACGAATCAGTTGCCGAGTATATATTGCCTTACCTAAAAGACCGCCCGCTTTCTTTAAATCGCATGCCAAATGGCATTACCGGCGAATCATTTTATCAGAAAAACAATGAGCATTTGCCGCCCTGGGTGCCGCATGCCGACATCTTTTCCGAATCCAATAACGCAAACCTGCGCTGGATAGTTGGGGGCGATCTGCCAACGCTGCTCTATATGGTGCAACTTGGATGCGTCGAAATTAACCCTTGGAATTCGCGCGTTGGGCACTTAGAAAAACCGGACTGGATTGTCATAGACCTTGACCCCGAAGGCATTGGCTTCGCCCAGGTCATTACCGTGGCTCGCACCGTAAAAGAAGTGTGCGACGAATGGGGCATACCCACCCATCCCAAAACCTCCGGCAAAACCGGCCTGCATATTTATATTCCCCTCCATGCTGAATACACTTACGAGCAAGCCAAAAACGTCGCCCACCTCATAGCGCTCGAAGTAAACAAACGTCAGCCAAAAATTACCAGCGTGGAACGCCTGCCTGAAAAACGAAAACACAGGATTTACCTAGACTTTCTGCAAAACCGCGAAGGCCAAACCCTGGCCGCCCCCTATTCGGTACGCCCTACCCCGGACGCTACAGTATCCATGCCCCTGCATTGGGGCGAAGTAAAGCCCGGCCTGCAACCTACCGACTTTACTATTAAAAACATAACCAAACGCCTAAAACACACTGGCGATCTATGGAAACCAGTCCTTGGCAAAGGTATTCACCTTCCCACCCTTCTCAAGAAAATCCAGCCTTAAACATCTCACTCCTCAAGAGCGATCTAGCTTTTACGCAGGCCAGATAATCAGAATATGCCCTATAATAGATATTCTTATGAAACGGCTTGACCTTACGCACTATATTGCCGTTATATCAGATTTTGACGACACCATACTAGACAATAAGGCCGCAAGTAATGGCCAAGGACTCCACGAACGATCCCGGTTATATGCCCTGCGTAAGGTCGGGGCCCGGCATAACTTGTCCTCCCTCGCCGCAATTGCCCCGGAAGTGAATGCCTCGGCGTTTCATCATACACCTATATACAGCTTAGAGGGAGCCTTTTGGTGGCTGCTTATACAGGCGGGCATTGTGCGGGCAAATGCCGTATTCGATAACAGTCATCCGCTCATTCAAGAATTAACAACCGCGAAGTCAGTTGCTTACCGCCACCTCCTGTCTTTAGAAGGACAAGAGGTGCCCGGAGCCCGAAATTTTTTCGGCATATTGCACAACGGCCGTTTTGCCAATAAACTCGGCATTGCCAGTGCCGGGCATAAGGTAGATATCCTAACCTTTTTGAAATCGCATGGGTTTAGCGGCTACTTTTTACCAGAGCATATTATCGCAAAAGAGGATGTGACGTACCCCAAGCCGCATGCTGAGTCATTTCAAAAGGCGGTCCAAGCTTTAGGCATTCCAGCCGACCAATACCATAGGGTGCTTGCATTCGAGGACGATCCCCGGGGAATTATAGCCGCTAAAACACTCGGCCTGTTTACTTGCGCTGTCACAACCACCTTTACGGCAGAGTATCTGCTTTCGCAGCCTATCCAGCCCGATAGTGTTGCAGCAGACTTTAATGCTTATACCCAGATATTCGGGCTTAAATAGAGGCTATAATCCTTTGGCTAATGCAGCGGCAAACGCAAAATGCTTAACGCAACGATCTTTATAATGCAGACGTGCAATCTTAGAAGCGGCAAACAGCTCATGTAGCTGAACTCGTATTGCGGCAGCCCTTTCTTCTGTGGGGTACTGCTGATAATCGGCTAACATACGGCACATGAAACCAGTATTTATCCAGTGGTCATACATCGGCGGATCTGCCGTCACTGTACCAACCCAGGCTAGTACTGTTGGCTTGTTATAAATATAAGCTCGCATACACCGACGATTGCCATCTAATAATTGCAAGGTCTGATTTTGCTTTCTAAGAACTACGATAGGAAAGTGGTCTCGCGAGAGCTTGGTGTCCTTGGAATGACTGTCAGAATCCTCCTTATTGATCTGCAATTGCTCAGGACTCTCTAATATGCAACGCTTGATAACGTCATATCGAAACGGCGGCTTACCAAAGCGTCCAAGCGTTCCCAAAGGTGCGTACAATGCGAGAGATCGCGGATCAATATCCTCAAGACGCCAGCTTACATGCTTTGAAGTTATGTAAGGAACTAGTAATACTTTCAGTCTTAGGGTACTCATGATTCCGTCAACGTAATTCCAAAAATCGGTTATTGGATCGAGCGTATACCCTTCGCCCACCAGCCAACTTGCCGTAGTTTGCGGCAAGGTTTGCATCTGACTCTTAATCATAGAAGGGAATAATTTGTAGAACTCTTTGGTTACAAGTTCGCGTGCGATTTCTATGCGCACCGGCTCCAAAATATGCGGAGGGTATTTACTGCGTACCTCTGCTGGCAGCTGCGCCAGCAGAGTTTTAATTTCGTCTTCATCAAACCTAAAGGCGGTCATGTTGTCTCTACTTCAAAAAAATAGCGATGGTAAGGAGGCAGTTTGCCAGCTTCGAACTGAGCTTGTAAACCTTGCCATTTTTCAATGCGCGAGGGGTACCAGCTTTGACCCTCAAGCATGGTATCGTGTTTATGCTTATGGTAAATGTATTCAAAATACTCCGCCCAATCGCTGTATGTACTATTAGAAACTATACCGTCTCCACCAAATCGTTGATGGTAGCAATATAGTACTTCTTCAACATATAAAAACCCGCTTGGGTAACGCTCGCCAATGGTAAGAGCTAACTCCCAATCCTCCAGACCGTGCAAGTTGCCATCCCAACGAATAGAAGAGTCATCAAATAGACTGCGCAAATGTGTAAAACCATTGGCATCTAAATGCTGTTTCTTCATAAAAATATCCTTGAGCGACAGGCCCGGCGGAGTATCTTTTGAGTCGTCAATAACCTTAACAAGTGCACCGTCTTGATATAACTCCTGAGTACGACGGGCTCTAGGTACGGCAAAAACGGCCTCCGGATGAACGTCCAGCCAGGCAAGCATACGATCCATGAATTGCGGTAATAACTCATTATCACTATCTAGGTAAGCAATCCATTTTCCTTGAGCTAAACTGACGCCCTTATTGCGGGCCGCGGCTGGCCCTTGATTTTCTTGGGTGTAGTAACGAATGCGCTTGTCGCCTATGGCTCTAACAACAGCCTCGGTGTCGTCTGTGGACCCGTCATCAATAATCAGCAGCTCCCAATCTGTACGTGTTTGGTTAATAATACTCTGTACGGCAGACTTAATGATGTAGGCCCGGTTGTAGGCAGGCATTACAAATGAAACTCGTGGTTTCACGCGCTTTGTCATAGTATACTCCAATTACAAGCGCATATTTTAGTTAATAACCGGCCGCATAATTGTATGATTTTTTACTGAAAACGAATTGACCTCGAATCCACACTCTTATCCCAAAACCAAAGAACACTCGCCATATAGGCGATCTTGATTCGTTAACCGGTTAGAAAATTTCTCACTGCGCATAAGAAATGTCCAAGCCGTTCTTCGGACACCTAATACTTTGGCCGCGCACGAACGAAGCACAGCGGACAGCGCAGATAAATCAGTAGCTTCGATCTTATCTCTTAAGCAGATCTAGACGTATTAAAAGAGTTCTTTGGAATTCTACAACTGCGATTGGAGCTCGGTTAAAGCGCCCCGGACAGGCTTGACGGTAATGCCGCTTTGCTTGGCAGCCTTTAGGTGTGCTTCGAGCGTTTTTTTGCTAACGATAAAGGGGTCGCTACTGTCTTCGATTTGGTGGTAGACCAAAATGAGCCAGCCGTTATTGGCTTTGGCATCCTCTAAGAACTCGCGTACTTCTTCGAGCGTGGTATCTTTGCGTACAAACAGCGCCTTTAGGTCGTACTTGCTAAAGTTTTGTTTAGTGTTAATACCAAGTTCGGTGCCGCGGTGGCTGGCATAAAGGCTTTGGATAATAGTGTCAGCACGGGCATCGTGCTTACCATAAGGGCTGGCAAAATCAACCTGGGAAATGCCTAAACGCTTTACCGCGTAGTCTTGGGAAGCCGAAAGATCGCTCTTGACCTTTTCGGCCGAAAAAGCGGTCAGGTCAATGTGCAGATTGCCGTGCGAGCCAAGGTGGTGGCCGCGGCGCTTCAAATCCAACAGCTGGTCAAAGGTAACAATATCTTCATCGCCGACATAGCCGGGATTGATATAAAAGGTGCCCTTCATGCCATACGCGTCAAGCAAGCTAGCGCCGTTAGTGTATGAAGTTGCCCAGCCGTCGTCAAACGTTACCGAAACGAGCGGACGTTTAAAGGTTGTGCCGTCGCCAGGCAGGCGCACCAATTGGTAATTGTCGGTCTCGACGTATCCCTTAGATATAAGCTCCACACTTACCATAATGGCTTTGGCTTCGGCAGGCGTTTCGGCAAATACGGTTACGCGCGTCCAATTGCCAGCAGGCAGTAATGTACCTAGATAGTTATATTTTATAGTACCGTTTGTAAGCGTATATTCCGCCATAATGTCGGTGCGGACGTCCGAACGGTATTCGAAGCTAGCACAGTAGCGGCTGTGCGGAGCGGTGGCAACGGGTGTGTATACCCACTTTGCCTCGCCATTGGTGTAGGCACTAATTTCACTGCGGGCGTAAAAGTCGTTACCGCTGGCTACTATTTGGTTAGTCGCCTTGTTATTGCCGTATTGGAACGGCTCCCAACCTTGCGGCGCACCGCCGACGATAGTAGATAATTGCGGATTTGGCACTACATTGCCGTCGGCCGGGCAAGCATCAACGCTAGGCTCGGTGTCAGTCTTAATGACATACGCGCCATCCATTTCTATGTAGCCCTTGCTGGAAAGCTGGGCAGCGAACGTTATAGCTTCAATCCCCTCGCCAATAGTTACACCACCGCTCATGGTTGACCATGGGTAGTCGTAATCCAGGTAATGACGGATAAGCTCCCTCTCCTGCGTACCATCTTTGTAGTGGTAGCGGACTACCAGATCAAAATCGGCATCGGTAATGTAATATGCCTTGAAGAAATACCGAACGCCAGGCTCGACCGCCACTTTGGGACTGACGATATTCACCGTACCTTTATCATAATTCGCAATATCCACCCTGATGTCGCGCTTACCAGTGTAGCCTTTTTTAATGCTGGCCGTTGCCTGGGTAGTACCGCCTTCGACGGCAACCTGCCAATCAGCAGGCAAACCGGCTTCGTTTAATTCCTCGAACGACCCGTTTATAAGCAAGTTGTTCTTTGGAATGTCCAGGCTGCGGCTAGCCGACAGGTAATGCTGCCAGCCGAACACAATACCGGCCATCAATACCGGCAATATGACGATTGGCTTTACGAAGTGCGAAAATAGCCGGGCAGTCTTCTTTTTCATAATGGTTAACTACTGACGTTAAAGTTCTGGCCAATACGCTCGGGCGATACGTATGCGCCGACCACTTTCCTTTTGCCAATAAGCCCGTGTACGTTAATAAAGCTTTTAATAGCCGCGCCCACCTGTATAGCGGTCATTATGAAAAAGGCGAGATACATCATGGGAGCATATACGCTCAAGCGCAACCGCGAGCGCATGGCAAGATGTTCGTCAGACCACACCACAATGGCGATAAGTAGTGTCATAACCAAGCTGGCGCTGGCAAAGAGCGTTGCGTTGCGGTTGATAATGGCCAAGTACAAAAAGTAACCAAAATAAATCGGCTCAAGCACCAGCAACAGCTCGCACCACAGTACAAACGGCAAACGAAGGAGGGTGAGCAGCTTGGAGTGTTCGCGGTGAAAGCTAAAGAGCAGCTGGCGGTGTTTGTACATAGCCTGCAGGCTGCCGAACTTCCAGCGGAAGCGTTGTTTAAAGAGGCTCTTGTAGGTCGGGACGGGTTCGGTAAAAATAACGACGTTGCTGGCATACTTAAGGCGTTTAGTGTTATTGCCAAGCACGCGCGCAATGCGCAGACTCATTTCGATATCTTCGGTCTGCATGGAGTGGTCAAAGCCTTTTAATTGTTCAATAACCGAACGCTGGTAGGTTGCGCCAGCACCGCCGATAATGTATTCGCAGTTAGCTACGGTATTAAACTTTTTGGAGCGGAAGCTAATAAGGTAATCGAACTGCTGCAACAGACTAATCATGTTGCCGGTATCCATAATACGTATATTGGCAGCTACGGCAGCAGTACGACCATCGGCAAAATGCCGTACCATGTTGCGAAGAGCGTACTTGGCTACCATACAGTCGGCATCCAATGCCATAACCAAATCACCCTTGGCATGGCGCAAACCGGCGTCAATGGCTGCACCGCGGCCGCCGTTGAGGCGCTTGGCTACCAAACGGATGGAACGGTTTGGATGAGATTTAATGTAAGCGCGTACTATTTCGCGTGTGTTATCGGACGACTTGTCGTCGGCGATAATAATCTCAAACTTGCGGCATGAACTCTTGAGCAGGCTGTCCAGGCAGCGCTCAATCACCATCTTTTCATTGTGCACCGGAATAACAATACTTAAAAGCGGACGATGACGGTACACCTTGTTGTTGGGTACCTTCCGCAGCTTGTTACTCTGGCGCACTTCCATCATGTCGTAAATGGCAGCACCTATCAGGTTAAATGCCGCGAATAACAGGCCGCCGAACACGCCGACTACAAACAGCCAAATCAGGATCATCTCTGGACTAATATTCATGTGAGGTTCTCCACCTTTACAAAATCAAAAATAAATAACCGGCGGTCTTCGTACCATGTGCCGGAACATGTTTGCAGCGTTAATATAGGCGCGCCTTTGTAGGTAAAGATACTTACATCGCTCGGATCAACATCGGTTGCCGAACGCAGTACGTAATGAAATGTTTTGCCATTGTCGGTTTCAACGATTGCCTCGGCGCCAGGTTGTATCTTTAGGAGCGGAGCAAATACGCTGCGCCGGTTATGCCCGTAGATAAACGTGTTGCCTTCGATATTGTTGGCACGCGGCGTCATAAGTGCATAATGCGCTTTGTCGTTCGAAAGTGACCACGTATGGTTCTTTTCGTTATATACCCCGTCCATAACTTGTATGTTAATGCCGGCGTCCGGCACTTTTACCCGCACCGGCTTGCCGATAATAACCGGTTTGGCTGGATCTTTGGAATCCTCGGGCGCAGGCGCCGCACTGACCGGAACGGCCAGTGCCGGACGCACTTCTTTTTGCATGAAAGGCAGCCAGTGCGGAAAAAAGTACGCGATCAATACGATTGCCATTGCTATATTGAGAAACAATATAGCGCCGAGCTTCCGACCAAAGCGTATCCACGTTGGCTGCCTTTTCATGTCCGCACCCTGTTTTAGGTAATTACCTTTTCCCTACTTAGCGCGTGAAGAGAAGCGGTAGATACCAGCCACCAATTGGAGTACTACAGCAGTCACGCCGATAGTAATGGCGGCATATGCTGCGATGGTGAAAACAGGGTTTCCACCAGTTGCAGGCAAAGCTGCAATGCCAGCGCCCAAAGGGGCAGCAGCACCAAGTACTTGACCTTCCTGATACATAGGAATACTCCTTATTTTTATAAACAGAACCTAGCCCACCCCTGCCTCTCACAGCGCCTAAATTCTATAAGCAGCATAATACACTATTTGTGACTTTTTGTAAATATCCTTTTATATTAAAAACTTATGCTTACTGCTCGTTTCGTTTACATAGCAAACGGCCTCTCTGTTATAATGCAGTAGGCCGAAACGAGCGGGTGTCGTATAGTGGCTAATATGCCAGCCTTCCAAGCTGGAGCCGGGGGTTCGATTCTCCCCACCCGCACCATTGTGACACTATTTATGATTCTCTTGATCTGAACTTCTGTGCCCCTTGATCCACAGATCGGTTATAACTTGACTCCCCTGAGGACAGGCATCGTGACAAAATAAGCTGAAATGGTGCATTCTAACAGATTGAAAGTCCCGGTTATAACCTAAAATCAATCGGTAAAATTGACTTTTTAAGTACTTTATGTTAAATTAATAGTATGGCACAGTTTGGTGGTGAAGATCCTTTTGTATTGAGAGGTCACCATATTGATACTTTAACGCCCCTTGTTTATCGCTTTCCTAGAAGTCCTGAACGCATGGCTCAAGAGCTTCGTCAATCATCAGAATCAGATCGTGGCGATTTAACTGCTGACACAATCGATTGGGATGTACTCACTGACCGAAAAGCCGATGATGAGTATTGGGCTGCTTATGGATATGATCTTGTTTGAGAAACAGATACTCAAGCTGAAGCTTTTGAAGATTTATATGGTGCTTTTCTTGTAGCCTTTAAGGGATTATCAGACACCGCGACAGTTAGGCTGACAGCAAAAGGTATGGATGGCATGTGTGGCTCCTGTACATTCCGGAGGCACTGCCAGGGTCAGGAAGAGGCAGAAGCTGATAGCGCATACATTAATGTTTTTGAAGACGTTGCTGCCTATGCCCAGTCACAAGACCCTTCATTAGATATCTCGTTATCTCGTACAGAAGATGGGGATATCCTAACTACAGCTAAAACTGTAAGGCGAGTGATGGCTCACTTTGCCATTGCAACAACATGGCAGATGAATCTTTACCAGGATGCACTGCATCGTCGTGAAACCTATGGGAGTGTTTTTGCCGGGCCAGATGAGTCAGAGCTAGAGAAATATTACGAAGCCTACGGACACGAAATTAGCTGAAGCTAGAATCTAGACTTATAATGCTGCTGGTACATCAACGTAGCTACTCCGCAGAACAGTTACAACTTTCGATAAGGTGCTGGCTTCAATCTACCTGGATTGTTCCTAAAAACAAGTTTCAGGAACAATCCAGGTAGGTCTTGCGTCACCGCTCCTTCAAAAATTCCAATTCATGGAGAAAGCCATGCAGAACTACCATAGTACGCAAAGGACACCTCTCTACCTCTGATATAATGATCATACAATTAAGCCCCGGTAGCTCAGCTGGATAGAGCAAGAGACTTCTAAGCTTTAGGCCGCAGGTTCGAATCCTGCCCGGGGCGCCAAATAAAAATACCTATTCCTGCAATAGGTATTTTTATTTGATTCTTGGTCAGGATTCCGGTTCTGCGGCCGGAATTTTCCCCAGGAAAATACCATAGCCGCAGGTTCGGTGGAGTGGACACTCTCGCAGGAACTTGTTCCGAGAAAGTGGCCATGGAAAAGGCCAAAGGCCGCATCCTGCCCGGAGAAGAATTCTGATAACGCGGTAAAGGTTATACTGCCGTGGAGAAGGGCTTTAGCCCACTATCCTGCGAGACATCACCATCTAAGACTTTACTGGCCTTGGCCGAGCTAACCATTTTTCTGCGGGTCAAAATCCCCGTTCATCCACAATGGCTCCCACGTATGGCCATCCGGGTCCTCGACTTCGTAGCCAAACATCATATCAGCCGGGACACCGGTGTCCACCTGATAGTAATCCCCGCTGTTTTGCTTGGCAGTATCAGCAAATTGCTGTACAGCTTCTTTCGACTCTAACCGCAGAGCAAGGAGCACGCTACTGGTTTTTGCGGTATCCGCAATATCCTTGCCGCGCAAAAACTTCTTGTAAAAATCATGCGTCAAAAGCATCACGAGAATCTCGTCCGACCAGGCCATAGCGCTAGCGTTCTCATCCGAAAACATCGGATTTTTTGTAAAGCCCAGCGCTTCATAAAAGGCTGTGGATTTAGCAAGGTCTGCAACTGGTAAATTGACAAAAATTTGTTTTGACATAATGCCCCCTACTTAAATAATGCCACTATGATTGTAGATTGTAGCCGATCAAGTTTCATCCCTGGACAGGACCAATATCGATCATCCAGTTTATACCGAACTTGTCGGTCAGCATACCAAAGGTATCGCCCCAGGGCGCTTTATCAAGCGGCATCGTAATGTTGCCGCCCTCGGCTAATTTATTCCAGTAGTCGCGCAAAGTCGCTTCGTCATCACCGTTTACCGTAAGCGAAATCTGCGCTCCTGATTGGAACTCCATGCCACTTGGCGTATCTGAGGCCATCAATTCTACGCCGTTGTCACCCTTTAGGTATGCGTGCATGACTTTGTTTTTGTCCGCATCGGTTACGGGCATTTTGTCGGCAAACGATCCAAAAGTATCCATGTATACCTCACCGCCAAAGACGGATTGATAAAACTCCACCGCTTCGCGCGCATTACCGTTAAAACTAATATAACTGTTGAGCTTGATTGCCATAATTTAATTCTCCTCGCGTTTATAATTTTGGACCCTTATTGTACTGCCGTCAAACCACAGATTGATATGTGTGCACCCGCAGTTTAACAGCCTCTTTACCCTATACTTTCGTTTATTAAACCGCAAAATAAGAACTCCAGTCGCGTGAATGACCGTTGAGCTTCTGTCGCATAAACCCCGCCCGACACGCTTCAGAAGTTCAACCGGCCATTTGACAAATTCCATCCCCAAGCCTACAGTCTAAATTGACCACAAAAGCTAGCACTACCAAGCTTTTGCTTCCGGCGATAACGTAAGGAGAATAACATGGCAGAAGCCAGCCTCACCCCATGGCAGCTTCCGGCACCCAGGGAAACCGTGGCTGAGTCTATAGGAACTTATACTATTGGTGCAGTAACCGTACGCGATGAGACACCGCCTGACGCGCCCATGAAGCCTTATGACTACCTGGCCCCTCCTTTTGCCGTAGAGACGGTACCTTGCCATAATGCCGCCGTTCCGCTTAGGGCTAGTCAAATTGCCGGTAACATCGCTCTCTCTCAGTAGGAATTGGCAACCTTTTTGCCAACTTACTCTCTACAGTTGCCAATTGCAGCCGATGGCGGTATAATTACCCCTGTTATTTTGGCGGGCGTAGCTCAGCTGGTTAGAGCGCTGGATTGTGGCTCCGGAGGCCGTGGGTTCAAATCCCATCGCTCGCCCCAAATAAAATAGATCAGGCTTTAGTCTGGTCTATTTTATTTCGAGACAAATGTGGGATTTGAACCGCAGGTCGCGGACTGCCACTGGCAGTCCGCGTTTTCCATGCTTGGCCCTGAGTGGAGGGCTTGCCCGAACGAAGGCATGTACGGGCCAGCCGTACAGTCATGCTATCCCATCACCCCAAAAAAGCTCCTAAATAATCTCTCAATATTGATAGACTGTATCTATGCAATTAGACGATCCAATAAAAAGCAGCTTCGGCAAGCCCATAACTGAACTTCTTAAAACCACACCACCAAAAAGCAGCTTTGGCAGAAGCAGGGAATGGCACTTCGGTCATCCCGAAAAACATAGAGAAGTACTATCCAAAAACTTTAAGCATCTGATACGCGCAGTTCACTTACCATAGCTTCTCTTGCGACTCAAGTAGCCGACAAGATAGCCTATAAGATAGAAGGCCTGCAATTATCAATAACGTCTACCAATTTGCTCGTAATACTTCACGCGACAAGCAAAGGCGCAATGAATGAGACTGACCATGCCCTCTCCAAGCAAATCGACGAAGTATGCCTGAGTGACTCAAGCACCCTCTCGCCCCTCTGTCACGAGATACACCTTATATCAACAAAACGAACAATAAACAAACGTCCATAGTAATACACAAAAAATCCAAGTAAAATAGGGTCATGCAAACGATCGTCATAGGCTCTCTAAACACAGACCTGGTAGCAGTAGGCGTGCAAAGGTTTCCCAAACCTGGCGAACATGTATATGGCAAAGAGCTGCGTATCGGCCCTGGTGGAAAATCCCGCAATATCGCAGACATGATTGCCCATTTAGCACCCGCCGGCAGCGTAGCCATGGTAGGCAGAACCGTACGTGACCCCTATGGCCTTTGGCAGCAACCAATGGACGCCCTGCGGGAAAGCGGTGTTAACACCGACTATGTACATGTCCTAGACTTTAACGAAGCTAAAAAATTACCGGGCATAGCACTTATTCCTGTAGATGAACAGGGTAACAACCAAATTTTCGTACTGCCCGGTATTAGCGACGATTTTAGCGTGCAAGATGTGGACAGCGCCACTCCGCTTTTCGAAACCGCAGGCAAAAACCAAGGTGCACTTGTCCTAACCCTGGAGTGTCCTTTGCAAACCGCGATCCATGCAGTCAAAAAGGCAGACGAACATGGGCTGAAGGTATTGTTCGATCCGGGCGGTATTGAACCAAATGACAATGTCAATGAACTGCTCCAGGCAGGAATATACCTTATAAAACCAAACGAACACGAGGCAAAAATACTAACCGGCGTCGACGTCTTGGACTTTGAAAGCGCGCAAAAGGCCGCCAAAAAGCTACAAGAAACGGGCATTAAACATGTTCTTATTACTGTCGGCGGTAACGGGGCGTACCTATTTAACGAAACCGCACAACAACACTTAAAAAGCCAGCTGTCCCAGATCAATGGCGATAAAGACGAAACCGGGTGCGGCGACCAAACCATGGCTGCCCTCTGCGCCTTTATTCAGGAAGGCAAATCGTTCGAAGAAGCAGCCCAACTGGCCGTGCTTGCCGGCACACTGCAATTTCATAAACTAGGCATTCAGCCCGTTACCAAAGAAGAAATTAGCGCAATACGCACAGCTGGCTAAGCTTTGGGGATGTCGCATTAAGGATCAAGACTACCCATACAGCGTTTCCGGTGGAATTGAGACTAAATTTCGGCCCGGGTGCTGTAATCCACAAATAACCTCCCCTGTCAATACGGCATCAGGCGGTAGTGGATGCTGCTGCATGGCTGCAACTACCTGGCCCAAAGCGGCGGCCGTCCTCTCTCCGCAATGACGAATGGCGTCAGGAGCTTCTTCGACTGCCGCACGCGGGTCTACAATCGTTACACCTACTGCTTCTTGATCTCTTTTGCACAACTTCAGCACCTCGGCGCCCGGATCATCAGGCCGGGCTAGCATGCCTGTTATCCTTCCTATTATCCGCCGTTTGCGAGCTGGATCACCTACTGTCGAATGTATAAGCCCCTTAAAAAGTTGATACTCCTGGGTATTTTGGAGTAGCTGCAACGATCCTAAGGGCATTGGCCTCGGAAAAATAATACTAAAAGCGCCAGGGGCGCATAGGAGGTCTTCGGGGTTTGGATCTTGTTCGGCCATAATTATTTATCATACCAGATAATTAGCATATAGACCGTTTACTTCTTGGTATACTATAAAGCAATGAAACGACTTCTTGGGATCATCAGGCGTTATTACTTATTTTTTACTGCTTTTATTGGCGCATCTGCGGCACTAGGGCTGGACATAGCCGGACTTGATACGGCGGCGCACTGGATACTTATTGCTATTGCGGGCGCCGAACTAATTCCGCTGCTTGGCGGGATGGTCCAGGATGTGCGCCACGGCAAGTATGGGATAGATATCCTGGCAGCCACCGCTATTATTACATCATTGCTACTCAAGGAGTACTGGGCGGCTATTGTTATTGTGCTGATGCTTACTGGCGGTAAAGCCCTCGAAGATTATGCCGAGCATCGTGCCGAACGGGAACTGCACGCGCTACTTAGCCAGGCGCCGCAAAAAGCGCGGGTCTTACGTGGCCGCAAAGAAGTGGAAGTAAAAGCCAGTGAAGTGCGAACCGGAGATAAGTTAGTTATCCGCCCCGGAGAACTGGTACCGGTAGATGCAGTGATTTTAGAGGGCGCCGCCAGTTTTGACGAATCATCACTAACCGGCGAAAGCTTGCCTCAGGCCAAAGAGGCAGGCAATGACATTGTAAGCGGTTCGGTAAACTTGGACGGCCCGGTCACAGCCAAAGCGTTGCGCCCAGCCGAAGACAGTCAGTACCAACAGATCATTCGCCTGGTACGCGGCGCACGGAACTCGCAAGCGCCGTTTGTGCGCCTTGCCGACCGCTACGCCATACCATTCACCATTGTTTCGTTTGTTATTGCTATTACTGCCTGGGTTGTCAGCGGCGAGAGTATCCGCTTTTTGGAAGTCATTGTTGTTGCTACGCCTTGCCCGCTCATCTTAGCCGCGCCAATCGCTATTATTTCCGGTATGAGCCGCAGCACCAAGCAAGGCATTATTGTTAAAACCGGCTCCAGCTTAGAGCGCCTGGCTACCGCCCGTACCTTTGCTTTTGATAAAACCGGCACACTCACCAAGGGTGAACTTACCATAGAGAACATAACCACTCACAACCCGTACAGACGCGCCGACATATTAGGTTTAGCGGCAAGCTTAGAGCAACACTCCAACCATGCCCAGGCAACAGCCATTGTGCAAAAGGCGCAAGCCGAACATATCAAGCTAGCAAACGTCCGGAGCGTCCGTGAGATTGCAGGCAAAGGAGTAACCGGTCTCTATAAAAGCAAGGAAGTTATTGTTGGGCGGCAAAAGTTCCTTGAAAAATACGGCATATCCATGCCAAAAGGTTTTCAGGCTGACATCTACCACCAAACCGCGGCGTTCGTAGCAATAGGAGACCAGCTTGCCGGTATTATCACATTTGCCGACGAAATCCGGCCGGAAAGCAACCAAACGCTCATAACCTTGCGCAAGCTAGGCATTAAAAACTTTTTGATGATTACTGGCGATAACGAACGCACCGCCAAAACGATCGCCAAAACACTGGGGATAAAGCAGGTCATTGCCGGCGCTTTGCCCGGCGAAAAAATCCGCTCTCTTGAAACCATTGCAGAACGGCCAGTGGCCTTTGTCGGCGACGGCGTAAACGACGCGCCAGTACTGACGTCCAGCGATGTAGGTATTGCACTTGGCGCACGTGGCTCCGCCGCTGCAAGCGAGTCGGCCGATATAGTGATTATGCGCGATGACCTGAACCATGTAGCGCAGAGTGTAAGGATTGCCAAGCGGACGTTCGGCATCGCCAAACAAAGCATTTTTATTGGTATTGGACTAAGTGTCGTCCTTATGCTGGTATTTTCCACTGGCAAGTTTAAACCGATTTACGGTGCCGCCATACAAGAAGTTGTAGATATAGTCGTTATATTCAATGCTCTCCGCGCCCACAGCGCCGGCCGCAAAAAATCCAAACTCTAGCACGACCGGCTCGATATAAAATGATCCTAAACAAATTCGGCACATAGTGCTACACTGCGGGCATATAACTAACCTTTCATAAAGGAGCCGAATATGGAAACAGACGAAGGTCTTTTTATCATTGGCGATGACGATCCGAGACGCCCGGCACTGTCTCATAGGGCAACAGCGGGAGAGCTGGAACAATATGTGGGATTCTATAGAGAACCCGACGACGATGCCGTCGACCCAGGCAAGTGTACACCCATCACCATATTCCAACCATTAGCTCCAGACAGAGACCCAAAGACCGCCTGCGATCGGGCGCGCGACAAATTAATACGGATGACAGGCGCAGTCGGTCTTTGTCTTATTAAAACGAACTACTAGTCAAAGAAATACCCCGCCAGCAAAAAAGCGCTTCTACTGATTGCGAGCAAGCATAGCTTGGGCATCTTGAAGTGTCACTCGTATTTGGCCGCCGGGCATAACTTGGCCAGCCAGCATTTGGTTGGCAACGATATTTTCGACTACCCGCTGCACCACGCGGCGCATGGGGCGGGCGCCTAGGCGGGGGTCGTAACCGGCTTGGACCAATTGCTGTTTGGCATCGTCATCAACAATCACGCTGACGCGTTGGGCGGCAAGATTTTTATTAACTCCTTCCAAGATAATATCGATGACTTGTACAAGCTCATCGGGCTTGAGCGGGCGGAATAACACAATTTCGTCAAAGCGGTTCAAAAACTCGGGGCGGAACACGTTGGCGTTAATAAGCTCGTTGGTAAACTGGTCGTCAAACTGCTCTAAGCTTTCGCCGGCTTCGATATGCTGGCGGATGCGCTCCGCTCCGGCATTGCTGGTAGCAATAATTACGGCGTCACGAAAAGACACTTCGCGGTTGTCAATATCGCGCAAGATGCCTTCGTCCAGCATCTGCAGCAGAGTATTTAATACATTGGGGTGCGCCTTTTCGATTTCGTCCAAAAGCACCACGCTGAACGGGTTGTGTGCAATCTGTGCGGTTAGGCCATGTTGATCTTGGGCAGCGTCGGCAATCAGCCGCGAAACATCATTGGCTTGGACATACTCGTTCAAATCCAAACGTACCAGGCGGTCTTCGCCGCCAAAAAACACTGCGGCAACGCTTTTTGCCAGCTCGGTCTTGCCTACACCGGTCGGGCCCAAAAACAGGAAAGTGCCTATGGGCCGACTTGGATTGCGTACCCCGGCGCGTGCCCGTCGCAACGCATCGCTGACTACTTGCACGGCATGCGTTTGGTTGATCATGCGCTTATGAATAAGCTGCTCCAGATGCAACAGTGTTTCGCGCTCATCGCCGGTGTCGGCCGTGCCGACCTTAACCCCTTGGGTTTGTTCGATAGCCTGTTCCACTGAGCGATGAGTTACTATGCCGTCATAGGCAAAATTGGCAGCCGTCTCCAATAAATTAAGTGCCCGGCCAGGCATAACCTGTTCGCTCAAATAACGGCTGCTCAAACGGTATGTAGCTTCTAAGGCTTGGTAGGTATATGTAACCTTCTGCTGATACTCGTACATAAGCAGCTGGTCTTGCATAACCAGCATCGTTTCTTGTTCGTCCGTGGGCGGCACTGCAACGCGGTTAAGATGCTGACTAAGAGCTGGCGTGGCCTGCACAATCCGCACCCAACGCTGCTCGTCCATAGCCAAAATAAGCTGCAACGCACCCCCTTCAATAACCGGCATAAGCACATTGCTCAAGTTAACAGACCCGTTGCCTTCCTCAAAGAACAGTTGTGCGTCATCTAAAAACAATACAATGTTTTTAGCATGCAAGGCCTCGTAACAAAGATGTTGCACCAGCCCTTCCAGTTCGCCCCGGCCCTTGGCTGCAGCAATCAGGGTTGAAGGGTCTAAAGCGATTACTTGGCGATAGTGCAAGGCCTTTGGTACGGCCGGGTCGGCCTCTAGCATTTTTTTGGCAAGGCTGTGCACCAATGTGGTTTTGCCGCTGCCTAAAGCCCCTACCAATGCTACATTGCGTCTGCCGGCCTGCGCTAGCAAATGGAATGTTTGGCGTACGACCGCCTCGTGGCTAGGAAGTTCGTAATGTAATAAGCCTCTGGCCGTGATGTGCTGGCTGATATTAAAGCCAAACTGCTCAAGCAGAGGCGTATAGCCGAACGCCCAGTCACGCCCGATACCGCCATCGTGACGCCTTTTGTCGTGTTCGGTAAACACGTCTTGCAAGTGCTTATGCCACGCAGCCCCAGCCGTAATGTCATTGGCACTGATACGTGCAGGCGCTAAGTATTGGTCCACGTTGGGTACGCTGCGAATCAATGCCGCCGTAAGGGTAGCCGCACTAATGCTGGACGCCCCCAACTGCTGCCGCAAACGCTCGGCTTCGCGCCACACCGTACTGCTATCGCTGGGCTGTTTACTGGAAAGCGGCGCCAAAAAAGCAGTACCTAAACCAAAGCGGCTGGCAAAAAATTTCCCGCCGGGCAGGCTCATAACAATATCGGCGAGTTGCCGAGGGCTATGTTCGGCCGGTAGTACACCAAGCACATCCGCATCTACCACATCATCGATAGATCGCATAGCTTTAAGTGGCGGAATAGTTCTGAGCGACTTGCTCCAAGCCGCCATAACCCAAAAGGGTCCAGCCATTCCGGCCAGTAACCAGCCAAACACTGCCTGGAGCAGCCATGCAAGCGCCACACCGGCCGCAAACAACGTAGTGCCAGCCAGCAAGAATAACCAATATAAATCCTTATGGGCAATGTGATGTGCCAGGCGGGCTTTGCGCGCGCGCATGCTCGTGTAGTCAAATAAGGACCGTACTGCCACTATGGTATCCACCCGCTCATAGCAAGCACCAGCCCTGCAAGCGGCAAGAGAGGAATAAACGGCCACACCGCCACCTGCACCAAGCCGAGTAACATAGCCAGCAGGGCGGCAATGGCACCCATAATAATAAAAATACTACGAATAAAGGCACCGAATACACGCGAAAATGCCCGGTCGCCAAAAGCCCTAAGCCGTACATCGAATGATCCGCTCACCTGCCCGGCGCTGATCTGACGAAATGGTGCAAATAGTGTGCGGGCTAACAGATATACCGAAAACGTTTCGAGCATAGATTCGACCCGGTCCCCCACTTTTTTTGCGACCCCAGCCCAGCCTGCGGTATACCACCACGAAAAGAGTGCAAACAGCATCATGCCATTAGTATAGTCTAAACTTTAGCGTAACTCTAGGCAGCTCTAAGATCAGACGGCACTGGTTAGCGTAAGTGCTACAAGCAATGGAATGACCATATTGTCAGTTCCCTCAACCGCCACATTCTCGGCAATAGTCGCCGCGACCGGCAAGCCGACCATAGCTACAGCACTTGGTTGTTCGCCGCTAAACACCGCATAACACACCATTATAAGTAAGGACGTAAAAAAGAACGCCAAGCTACCGGCAACGCTTTTGGTGCGTCCAAATACAGTATATTTATTGTTATCGCCGTACAGCAGCCCGACAATTGCCGCCAAGCCGTCGGCCAGACTAAGATGCAGCATGGCTGCAGTAAAAATCCAGGGCTCGGTAACAATAAAGGCCAGCACACCGATTACTAGCGCAAACAGCACCTCGCCCATCACATTTCTGCTCACCGCATGTATAGAGCGGAAGATATCGAACTTAACAGAAACTGCTACAACAATCAAAAACGCCACACTCATCATCTGAATCTGGCGCCACGACAAAAAGAATGGCCAGAAAGCCACGAATATACCGACTAAAATGTGCACTAGCTTTCGTGTTAGCTCCGAATGTACTCCCTTATAGCGGGAAAGATATTCGGCCATGATTAAAATAAGTAGCACAACGAAGGCAACAGCTATTGTCCACATATGTACTATTGTACTACCAGAACCTGCTGCGTAGGGTACGTTTTGCTCGATTGACTACTTAGCAGGCTTAGCGTCTTGCCACAAGCCAAGCACATTGCCTTGCGGATCGCTTACATACGCATAGCTGCCAACGCCTGGCAATTCTTGTTTTGCCTTAACTACCTGTCCGCCTGCGTCTTCTATTTTTTTAATGTAGGTATCGAGCGAGTCAACTCCGACTACAATAACCGGAGCTTGCAAGGTAATTTCCCGTTGGATCAGTGCGCCGTTGATAGCGCCCGGCTCAGTCGGAAGCTGAGTGTCATCAGTAGGGGTTGTGGTCGCCGAGGTATACATTTTACCGCCCATGGGCGTGTCCGTCATGCTCCATCCGAATACTGCGGAGTAAAACGTTTTGCCGGCAGCTACATCATCTAGTGGAATCTCAAAATGAACAACAGGTTGCATACCCTCTCCTTAACTTACCACAACAATTATAAAAACTTTGACCTGTTCCCGCAACCGCCACTCGGTATAGCGTTTTACGCAGAGCAGAACGTAAATTAATTAAGCTTTCTGCCTTAGTTGATTGTAATTGTTTCGATAACTTTGCTGTAGGTGGCTGAGGCGGCCGCCCTGTCAGGGAAGGTGTCGAGAACAAAGGTAACAGTTTTGTCGTTTGCCAAGAAAAAGACCGTTGTTCTTGAGTCACCGCTATAGAACTGCACGGCTTTTTTGTCATTCACCGTTAGCACTTTATAGTCGCTATGTTCGTTTGGACTAAGGTCTAGGTGCTTGGTCTTAAAGTTTTCGGCAGTCAGGCCGGTTTGGGCAAACTGAGTTTGATCTACTGTTATTCTTTCCCCTTTTGGCGACTCATCGGAAACTGAAAAGTCCGGACCGGTCAAGGTGGCAGCAGTTGACTGGGAAGAATCGTCAGCCTTAATACTCCAATCGGCAGGGTACTTAAATGCAACGCCGTACCGGGAATAGCTTTTCCAAGTAGCTGTCTCGTCTGCTTTCTGATTGGATTGCGAGTTAGTACTTGGAGTTTGAGTACTCGTTGCAGACGTACTGTCTTGGCTCTTTTGATATGCATGATAGCCCGCGAAGCCCAATAATCACTACGATTACCAATATTTCTACTGTGCCGAACCCTGCGCTATTTGCTAGAGGTCTCTTCATTTCTTGTCCTTGTTTTATAAGAGTTAATTACTTTAGTTAAAGTTTAGTTATGGATTGCTATCCTATTCAAGTCTTTCCGTCTCTGAAAAACTAAAATTGTCCAGACTAAAGCCTGGACAATTTTAGTTGGTCGGGGTGAGAAGACTTGAACTTCCGACCTCAGCGTCCCGAACGCTGCGCGCTAGCCAACTGCGCCACACCCCGTAAATGGTAGTGGTGACATTCTAACAGAATAGCCCGCCAATAAAAATACCGGCCACATTACGGCCGGTATTTTTATTAGGCTTCGTTTGTTTAGCGTGTTACGCTAATCGTTTGACCCAATTGGGCGTCTGGTGCGCTAACCGTAATACGGTTGCCTGTGGCGCTGTTTCTAATGGTGTATTGCGTGTCATAGTCGTTTCCGTCACAAGCCGGCGTGCTGGGCGTGCCGTCAGTACCGGTCTGCGGGTCGAGCGGAAGGTCGGCAATGTAGTTTTGGTAAGTGCCAAGTGCCGTACAAAGGTCGATGTTTGTCGCGCCAACCGTGCCGGTGATAGTCTTGTCTGTAGTCGTAATACCTGCTGGTGGCGTGCCATTGTTAGCTACCATATATTGGTGTACGGCATTCAAAATCGCGCTAACGTCAGAACGACGCTTGGAGTTATTGGCCTCGGCGAAATGACGAGCCGGGTTGACGGCAATTAATACAATAGCGAGCAGGACGGCCAGAATACCGATAACGACCAAAAGCTCTACAAGCGTAAAACCTTTTTGGTTAGTACGTAGTTTTAAGAGATTCATATAAACATTACCTTTTTACCTTTCTTTCAGCATAGCTTGTCTGGCCCAAAAGTCAACACAAAAATACAACATAATATTGCATACAAAACCACTGTGCATCATACTAAACTTCCAAAAAGTTAGCCGCTCTGGCAACACCAACGGCTTTCATAATTTGTTCTATTTTTTCCGGCACCATCTTGTCTGGTCCTGTCACACCATATACAGCGGACGGCACGGTCGCTAACACTTTTACGCCGCCGTTCACGAGCGCACTAACCACTTGGGTATAAAACGCTCTGTTGGTTCCAAACAGGAATAGTCGGTTTTTTTGCTGCAGACTCAAAACCTGGCAGTCGGCGGGCTCAAGTGGAATCTTGCTTTCAAAATCGGCCCGTATAGCTTCGGGGTCGCTGTTGGGCTGTAAAACGACCGCCTTTTGAAACACCACGTCTTTACTTAACACAACGAGCACTCGCCTGCCGCGTAAATTGCTGGCATTGACGAACGTCTTTAATAGCTCAGACAATTTGTTTGCATCACGTACCTCTAGATAACGTACAGCCTCTTCCGATAAAGCCAGCGGTCTGACGCTCTCGTCCGGGTATACCGATATTTTGTTGCGTTCAACAAAAATTATGTAACGTGGTTTATGCGAAAATGACATCTTAGACTAAGGGACCTCTGCCCAGCTAGACACGGCAACTACATTATTTGTTCTTGTTGCCGTTATTTGAATGGTACGGCGAAAATCGCCAAGCCTGCCCACCGAAGTGATAGTAATAGTCGGCGAACCGCTTACGGTTATTGTAGCAGTTCCGCCGCCAATTGTGAGCGTTTCGCCCGCGTAAGTAGGGTCGCGCGCCAATCGCAGCAAGGCGTTATCGGCACCGGTTTCAGCCAGTTGCAATGTTTCCTCTCCTGTACTGTATTTGGAGGTGCTTTGGATATTACTAATAGTGGCTGCGGTAGCTGCCGTGGTAATAATAAGAGCGGTAGCCATAAATGCCAGGAGCGCCACTAACACTTGCCCTGACTGTTTGGACTGAGCGGCCTTCATTTATCGCCTCCCCGTGGTTAGCGTGAACGCTTGTGTCTTGGGGCCTACCTTGGGTGCAGCTTTGCTGGTAACCGTAAAGCTTATACGTATCGTGTCATCACCACCCACATTACCAATGCGCTGAAAGTTCAAACCGGAAACAGTTGTCTCCGAGCTATTTAACAGATTCGTACCAAAGTTATTAACCAACCGCAAATTGCCTCCGGACAACGAGTATGTATTAGTAACTCCGCCAATTACAATGGCAAGGGTCGCGCCGCTGCCACCCAGAGAGCCGGGCGTCGTAATGGAACTGGCATGATGCACATCGTAGCTTAAACGCGACAAAATAAACCGCCCGTCTTCTACGGTGGCCGCGTGCGCTTCGGACTCGGTTTGTACGCTCAGAACCGATGCGAACATATCGGTAATCATCATAAGCAGTACACCCATCAACGCCATAACTATTAGTAACTCGACCAGGGTAAAGCCTGCTTGTTTTGGTCTGGAACAGTGCGGATATTTTTGCAGTAATCTCATGGCGAATAGTTAATTGATATATCACTAAAAACAGGCGTTGACGTTCCCGGTCCGCTGAGCGTGGCGCGGTAACGCAGGTAGCGGCCGGCCGTGTTGAGACGAATCGTACCGGGAACGTCATAGAACGTTGCAGCCGTACCGTCCGGGCCAACATAATTCCAAGTGGTATTATCGTCGTTAGCGGCAATCTGCAAGCGAACATTGGTACTGGCCGGCTCGGTTATGGTAAAGGTAATGTAGTTATACGCCGCACTAGCCCCGGCGTCGAACGTTGACGAGTCAAAGGTACCGCTTGGCTGAAATCCACTCGGTCCGATAGCCGGTCCCACAATCATAAGCTCCTGGGTGTTGCTTGCCGTTGCCATATACGTATAGCTGCCATGCGCTTTCACGTCATTTGCACTAGAGCCTAAGTTAACGTTTGCTTCCAATAACAAGTTATTAGGCGCGGCGGCATCGAGAACTATTAATTGTCTATTGGTGATTGCTGTCGATAGAAAGGCATAGCCGTTAAGTACGGACACGCCCGTAACGGCGCCGCCGACTTCAAACGTATCAAGCAGGGACGGCGATGACGGGGTTGTTACGTTAATACTAAACACCTCTGCACCAGAAGTATTGTTAACCTCGGCTAAATAAACCGTGTTTCCATCAATCCCTAAATCGTTGGCATCTGCACTGCCAGCCGCATTGTAGCTGCCTGCGGTTGTGGGCGAATTTTTATTTGTCACATTTACAACCACCAGTTCCTGTGTGTCGATAGTGGTTGCCAAGTAAGCAAAGTTGCCGCTGACTTTTATATTATTTACCGTACCCGACATATCAATGCCGCCGGCCACTGCTGGATTAGCCGGGTTAGAAACGTTCAGAATCTGAAATTCGCGGCTGCTGGACGTTGTACTACTTACGCGGCCCATATACGCAAAGCCGCCAACTACAAAGGCTGCACGCGCATCAGCATTGCCGGGCAGGTTCTCGGTACCGGCAAGCACAGGCGAGGCAGGGTTAGTAATATTGACCACAGTTAGTTCGGCGCTATCTGAAGTTGTCGAAAGATAAGCAAAGTTACCATCAACGTATACGTGGTTAATAGTTCCGGAAGCGGTATAGGTGCCTACAAGCGTAGGCGTTGCCGGAGTAGTAATATTAAGAATCGTCATTACCGTACCGTCTGATAAGTAGGCAAAGTTACCCACGGTAAATACGTCAAGCGCATCTTGATTTCCTGAGGCGTTGTAGCCGCCCACAACCGAAGGACTTCCCCAATTCGGTATGCCTGGTGTAGTAGCCAACTGTACGGCACCCCCGCCCGTACTGGTTGATACGGTATTTACAAATGTGCCAGCATTAAATTCGGCTTGCGTTGTCTGCGACCAAGCTGCATTATTTAAGTAGCGCTGGTAATATGTTTCGTTCGAAACTGTTGCCGCAAAAGGCTGCGTCCAACTTACAGTAGTAACTACTCGTTTCGTTGACGAATCCACTGTACCGCCACTGGCCACTATCGCGCCCGTAGCACTGCGTTGCGCATCCGAAATGACTACTTGTCGCGTAAAGTTGCCGATAGTTTGGGTGCCAGCAGTTAAACTCCAGGTACTGCCCGTAATAGCCGGAAAGTATGTGCCGTTTACTGCAAACTGCGCCCAGCCTTTTTCGCGCACCGACCGCACTGCTTCATCGGTTTCGCGCAGCAAAGCGGTTGCTTCTATTCGCTTCAGCTCCTGGACCCGGCCCTCACGGGTTGTCACAATTGCCGTTGCCAAAGCCGGCAACAACAGGGCGGAAATACCCATTGCCACTAATAACTCTACGAGCGCCGCCCCTCGCTGCCTTGATGTGCTTGATCGCCGGAATATGGATAAAAATCGCCGCATATTAATTAACCGCGATTGCCCCGTATCGATTGAGCGTTATAACTTTAGTTTCGGAAGCACTGGTAAGGGTAATTGTATTCGTCCCTGCCGAGCAGGTTGCCGCCACGAAACATGCCACCTCGCCCGTCCCTTTATTAAATACAATTTGTGCCGAAGGGAAAGTAGTGCTGATGGTCGCACCTCCTTGAGCCGGTGCGACAAAATTTTCCGAATCACCAGCCGGGTAAGTGTTACCCTTAAACAAAGTATACTGTCCGCTTTCTAAAAAAACGCCATGCGCTTGAGCTGCCGCCGCATTACCGCTATCGCCTACCATGGCCTTTAATTGCTGGCCTTTCAGATCCGCCAAGACAGCATGGAGCGTACTGGTAAGCGACGCCCTGGTCTGCGGCCGTATTATATTGACCATAGTAAGCCCCAAAATGGCAACCAGCAGCGCCATAACCATCAATAGCTCTATAAGCGTAAAGCCGGCACTCGTGGCCAAGATACGTGATCTACAAGATCCCCTACCCCTCATACTTAACTCGAGTTCAGATCACTTATAAGACCGTATATCGGCGCGATGACTGCTAGCATCATGCCGCCCACCAATAAGCCCATAAAGACAAGCATGATAGGTTCGAGCAGTGTTGCCAATGTCTTGAGTGTACGGTTTACCTGCATTTCGAAATACTCTGCCAGCTCGTGCATAGTGGCTTCCAATGTTCCACTGCGTTCCGCCGTTTCAATAATACGAACCATTATTTGGGGTATCACCCCCTTATGCGCGCGCAAGCCTTCGGACATTGGATGGCCGGCATTAACATCCTGTTTAAGCCGTTTAATTACCAGCATCATTTCTTTTTTAACGACAACTGCTTCCGAAAATTGCAATGCCTCTGCCACCGGAATACCAGCGCTTAAAAGCAGCGCCATACTGCGTGAAAAGTTTGCCAGGTCTATCTGCTGACCAAGCCGCCTTAAACCCGGGGCATTCAGTAGCATATTCACCATTACTCGGCGCTTGGCACGGAACAGCCACACCGCTCCTATTACCAGTACTACTGCGCCAAGCAATATGTACATCCAATAGTGGAGCAACAGATCCGAGGCATTCAGTAAAAATTTCGTCGGAGCGGGCAGATCGCCCTTAATGGTCGAGAACGTCTTGGCAATGCGCGGTATGACAAACGCCAAAATAAAGCTAATAACCACCAAAAAAATAACCACTACGAAGGCCGGATACGTCAGACTGGCTTTTAATTTGTCATTAAAAGCCATTTGTTTTTTAATGGACTTCTCCAGATCTTTCAGTGTTTTCTCTAAGGTTCCGGATTCTTCGGCTGCCTTGATAAGGTTAATGGTAACCGGGTCAAAAATATCCGGTACTTTTTCTAACCCGTGCGACAATGGATGCCCTTCGTTTAAAGAATCGCGCAACACAAATAGTACTTTGCGCATTCCTCCTTTGCTCTCCTCGATCAAAGCTTCTACGGCCTCAAGGATAGGGATGCCCGCGCCCAGCATCGTCCCAAGGTTCGATACCAAAGCCAGTTTGTCTTTTGCCGGTAACGTCATTCGCGTGTTACCCGTACCACTTCCTCTATAGTTGTCAGACCTTGCTGTACCTTAGCAAAACCATCATCCATCATCGAAGTCATGCCATTGGCCATTGCCTGTTTGGTAATAGCTTCCGAGCTGGCCTTACTTACAATAAGCTGCTGTATAACAGGATCTACCTCCAACACTTCAAAAATACCGACGCGGCCCCGATAACCGGTCTGGTGGCATACCGGACATCCCTTGCCGCGATAGGTACGCATCGAGCCGCTTGTACCAAAATATTTAGTTATCAGCCGATCGTTTACGTTCGTAAGAATAGCAAGCGTTTTTTCATCGGCACCTTTCCAGCCGGTTTTATCCCGGGTAAGTTCAAAGCTCACCTTGCAACGATCACAAATTTTGCGCACCAAACGCTGAGCTACAATGACGTTGACGGTTGAAGCAACCAGAAAAGGCTCGATTTTCATGTCAATCAAACGCGGCAAAGCCGTGGCTGCGTCATTGGTGTGCATGGTCGATAGCACCAAGTGCCCGGTTAGTGCCGAGTTAATAGCAATGTCGGCAGTTTCTTCGTCGCGAATTTCGCCAACGTACATGATATCCGGGTCCTGCCTAAGGAGCGAGCGTAAACCGGCAGCAAAGGTCAAATTCGTTTTAGGATTGGCCTGAATTTGGTTAATTCCTTCTACCTCGTACTCTACCGGGTCTTCAATGGTAGCGATATTTTTCTCGCGCGTGTTAAGGATCTTTAAGATTGCGTACATGCTGGTCGTCTTACCTGACCCAGTCGGGCCAGTCGAAAGCACCATGCCATGCGGGCGCGTAAAGCCGTTTTTTACCTTTGCCAGATCATTAGGCTGCATGCCCAGATCGGTTAGGCCGTACTGCCGGTTATGCGATGCCAAAAGACGCAGCACTACTTTTTCGCCGGCCATCACCGGCACCACAGACACACGCACGTCAATACTTTCTTCGGACAGATTAACCCGCATGCGGCCGTCTTGCGCGCTAAAATGCTCGTCGGTACGCAAACGGGACATAACCTTAATGCGGGTGATAACTTGGTCGTGTAGAGCCCGCGGCAAATCCACCATATCGTGCAGCACGCCATCTATACGAAAACGCACCAACGATTTAGCCCGCGTCGGCTCAATGTGCATATCCGAAGCTTTGCTGACGTACGCATACTCAATGAGTGTATCCACGACTTTAGCTACCGGCACCTCCGCACCAGCCTTGCCCGTATTGGTAGCTAGCAAGTTTTCGAAGGCGACGCTAAGGTCTTTCCGGTACAAACGCAACGCATCTTCGATACCCCTATCGGTTGCAAAAAACACCCGGTACGTGCCGGCACCCGTCTTTTTGGCAAGCATCTCGAACACGTCAACCAAAGTATGGTTGGCGGTGGCAATTTTTAGTACTTTGTCCGGCCCGTACGCGAATGTAATGATTTTGTACTTAGTAGCAACCGTTTCTGGTACCAGTTTTAATACTTCTTCGGTAATATTGGACTGGCTTAAGTCGGCAAAAGGTAATTGCAACGAATATGCCACAGCCTTGCCCAAGTCCTGGTCCGACATCAGGTCGTTTTTTAATAGGGCATCATATAACGATATATTGTCGGCTTTGACAGTGGCCTGCGCCTTCTTAAGGTCGTCGGCAGGCACATAATCTAGCTCGCTTAGTATTTTCTGTAGCTGCGTGTCGTCGATGCCCATTGTGCGTTCCCACCATCAACCTGGCGGGGCCTAGGCCGATTTAACATTTGCCAAGGTCTGTTCGATCCTGCTTACCAGCTCATCCAACGAAAGATCACTTTTAATAATAAAGTCGGTAGCACCCAAACCCATAGCTTTATCCATGTCCTCTTTTTGTCCAAGGTTAGAGGTAACGATAACCGGAATTGACTTTAGGGCCTCCTGCTGCCTGATCGCCCCCAAGGTGGAAAAGCCATCCCGGCGAGGCATAACCAGATCTAGTAAAATAATGTCAGGCACGAATGTCTTGAGCACTTCCAGTGCTTCTTCGCCATCGCCCGCCATTTGCAGCTCGTAGCCGCTTTTCGTTAATTTCGCGCGGTACGCGCTACTTAAAAATCGATCGTCTTCGACAACAAGTACTTTAGCCATTGGTTGATTGCTCCTCTGTAGCGGCAGGTTGCTTACTATTAGTTTCGCTACCGCCTTCTTGAATAAAATCACGAATCATTGCAATAATCTCGTCCAAACGATATTCGGCCTTAAGAATGTACTTCTTTGCACCCAATCCCAGCATATTATGCACTTTTTCCGGACTGGCGGAATTGCTGACCACCAATACAGGGATCTTTGACCAAATCGGATTTTCCTTTAAAGTCTGCATAAAAGCAAGGCCGTTCATATCCTTCAGATAATAGTCCAGCCACACGGCATCGGGCATTTCATCCAGATTATTCAGATAGTCAATTGCTTGCTGCCCGCTAGCGCAAGAAATAACGTCCATTTCAGAGAGCTTTAATTTTTTAGTGATTGCTTGGAGCAAGAGGGTCTCGTCCTCCACTACCATCACCGTGGGATCTGCTTTCGACATATCCTTACTCTATCATATATTCTACTTACGGTTAATAATTCACCGGCAAATTTTTATGTAACCCGGATAACCCGAAAAACGGAGTAGCCCGACCCACCCGTATACTTTCCCATTTGTGGTACGGGTCCAGAATGTGTTTGAATAACCCATTCTGGCTTCCGTGGTCAAACAAGAAAGTATACGAGTGGGTCGGGCGGTCAACAGCACTATACATCCAATGTAACTTCGCCTTCTTTCGCCTTCATGCCGCTGGCCGGCAGGCTGAACCAGAACGTCGTGCCCTTACCCTCTTCGCTCTTAAACCATACTTTACCGCCCGACGATTCAATAATTGCCTTAACCAAGTACAGCCCCAACCCCGTCCCATCGGTTTCTATCTTAGCCACGTTGTCGGCGCGGAAAAACTTCTGGAATACTTTGCCCTGTTCCTCTTTAGGAATACCATAACCATTGTCGGCAATCTGCGACACGATTTGATCGTCTTTTTTAGATATGAATACTGTAACTTCGCCGCCTTTGGGAGTGTACTTAATAGCATTGGTTAAAAAGTTAAGATATACCTGGCCGATAAGTCTTGGGTCAAGGTTAACCTTGCCCATCTCCTTATGCACGCTAACAATCAATGTTTGTTGCTTTTGCTCGGTCTTTGCTTTCAGGTCATTCACAATGCCGCTTACCAGCTCATTCAGATCGGTCGGTTTGGGTGCAACAATAATACGCCCTGATTCCATACGAGAAATATTGAGTAGCGAGTTCACTAACTCGATCATGCGCTCGGTCGAATCGTACACGTTTTTGGCAAATTCCTCCTGTTCCGGGTTCAGTTTGCCGGCGTCGCCGGACAGTAGCATCTCGCCGAACCATCGAATCGCCGACAACGGCGTACGCAGCTGGTGGGAGGCAAGCGAAATAAACTCGGTCTTCATGCGGTCGACCTCTTTTTCTTTAGTGATGTCACGCACGATAATGACCACGCCCACTATCTGATTTTGATTTAGGATAGGCGTGGCATTAATACCGATTGCGATGCGCTTGCCCTCTTTGTTCCGGCAGGTATAGGTTTCGGTAATCTGCTGGCGCGTTGTTATGGCTATTACCTCCGGACGTTTCTCGTCCGGCAAAGGCTTATCAGATGCGTCATGCAGCTCTTTCCACGTTTGGGCCAGCGGGCGCTCAAAAAACATATCACGCGGCGCACCAGCCAAGTCAGCCGCCCGCACGTTAATCAGCATAACCCGGCCTTTCTCATCCAATGCAATAAGCCCTTCGCCCATGCCCGCCAATATAGCTTCATCGCGAGCGCGCGCTGTTTCAGAATCTTTAACGCGCTGGGCAAGCTGCGCGGTTTTCTGCGCCACTTTTGTTTCCAGCCCTCGGTACAGTTCTTGCAATTTTTCGGCCATACGGTTGTAGGCCTGCCCCAGCCGGCCGAGCTCGTCATGTGCCATAATACGAGCACGCTGTGTTAGGTCGCCCGCAGCAATCTTTTCCGTAAGATACGTAAGCAGGCGTATGTGCCTGACGACGATTCGGTTCAGGATAAGCATAACGGCAGTAATTGCAATTGTCGTAACTCCTGCGAATATCCATGGCAATGTGCGCGCAAAGCCATTGGTGGTCGCAAACACTTCTGCGGTCGGCGTCTCAATTACTAACACCCATTTATTGCCGCCGAACTCCCTAAGCCCATGCTGCTGCACGTACGACAGTAAGGCCTGATGATCATTGTCCGTGCTTCGCGTAATAATAGAACCTTCCTTGCCTTGCAGTGCTGCTGCCATGGCCGGATTATTAGTCGCCCCTTCTTTTAATATTTCCTCTGCATGCTCGGGCTTGCTATCGCCCAGCTCTATGCCCTTGCTATTAAATAAAGTGATCGTTTTGTTGATGTCGTTTTGCAAAATGGTAAGTACCGCAGACCATGACAAGCGGCCGAGCACCACACCTACCACCGGCGAATCCGCAACGCTGTCATCACGAATGGGCGCCGCAAAAAGCATTGCCGGCTTGCCTGTTACCTTTCCGGAAAATACATCGCTATGCCCTACCGTACCCTGCAGCGCCTTTTCGAATACGGCGCGGCGCACCGTATCATCCAGTTCATACTCTGCGTTTACCTCCCCTGATTCGCTGGTACCTATAGCCACCCCTTCGGCGCCGACAGCTTCCAGCGTTGCCCAACCTTCGTTATTACGAGAAAACTCTTTCAGTCTTTCAGAAACCGCTGAGCGTAGTGCAACGTTGCCCTTGTTTTTTACAGCCTCGCTTAAAACATCATCCTGCCCTACCAAGCGTATCTGTTGATAGTGATCATATAGCGTACGGTCAATTGAACGCATTGTTTCTTGGGCAAGCTGCACCTGCTGGTTAGCCGAAGCCTCGCCAACCGCGCTGCGCATAAACGTGATACCGAAATACAGCATAGCTATGGCCATAAAGATAGCTACAGCCGAAATTGCAATAAATACTTTCTTGATTAGGCTCATAGACTAGATTCCTGGCCCATCGACAAGGCATCGGCAGGCTCCTTCTGCGGCATACCTTCTAGCGGCAATAGAATTACAAATACCGTGCCCTTGTCCTCGGTGGATGTAAATGTAATACTGCCTCCGACATAGTCGAGCAGTGTCCTTACCATGTACAAACCCAACCCTGTGCCTTCCGTATCCTTTGACTTAATATTGTCAGCACGGAAAAACTTGCTGAACACCCGGTCGGCAACTTGCTGCGGAATACCATATCCGCTATCACTTATAACAATACCTACGCTTCCTGCGCTTTCCGGGTGCACCTTACGGGGAGTGCGCGCAATTTCTATAGAAATAGAACCATCTTCCGGTGTGTATTTAAACGCATTGGCAATAACGTGACGCAGAATAAGCTTTGTTAAGCCGGCATCGACCTTAAGCGATGGTACGCTCTTGTCATAGCCCTGCTTGATGTGCAGTTTTTTGTCTTTGTGGTCGGCAATCTGTTCTTCTACGATAGCACCCGCCAGATCGGCAAGGTTAGTCTGCTTAGGCGTAACCGGCAGTAAGCCGACATCAAGGCTTGCCATAGTAAGCAAGTCACTAACTATGATGCTCATCCGCTGGCTGCTTTGATGTATTTCTTCGAGGCCCTCACGCTGTGAGTCACTCATTTTTTTGGGTTCTTCACTCAAAAGCATTTCGCTGACCCACGAAATGGCCGATATCGGAGTACGCAATTGGTGCGAAGCCAGCGTTACAAAGCTATTCTTAGCACGGTCAATTCGCTGCTCGCTGGTAATATCGCGGAAAGTGCCGATAGCACCCCGGACTTCACCCTTTACACTAATTGGTGTAGCTATAATGGCAACAGGGAAGGATGTGCCATTACGGCGTACGTAGTGGCCGTTTAATCTCACCTGCTTACCTGTATGTAACGCCTTAGCCAGTGGCCGCTCTGCAGGTGCAACCGCGTTCCCCTCACGATCAAGTACACCTGCAACGTCAGCAAAAGCACGGCCTGCCATTTCGTCCGGCGCCCAGCCCAACATATTGGCTGCCGCTTGGTTGGCAAGCACGACTTTCTCATCCGGATCTATGGCAACGACTGCCTCGCCGATATTTTCTAAAATAACTTCGGCTTTCATTTCTTCGGTGCGCAAATCCAGTTCACGAGCTAACAGTGTTGCTCTTGCCTGATCACGCGTCCGTTGGTACAAAAAGATTCCAACGCTTACTACCAACAAGCAAGCAAGCATCTGCCGAACCGTTACGATGTTATAAGCAACCTCGAACACACCGCCATAGGCCAGCCCCACCACGACAAACGTCGTAACGTACAGTAGGCCCATCCATATCACCCCCGTTTTGTGTCCGGTCATAAAAAATGCGCCGATAGGAAATACAAAGAACCAAAAGATGCCCGTGCCTTGCATACCGCCACTAACAAGCATTAGCATTAGCGTAATTAAAATAAGGGCAAGTAGTGCAGACTGCGCGACTACCACCCGTCTTGTGCCATAGGCAAATCCGGCATTAAGGAACATACCTGCAGCCAAGGCAAGCTCGGCATAACCAACCGATAGGTTGCGCTCCAGGACATGCAGTAGTCCAAACACAAACAAGCTGACCGCGCCAATACACGAGTACGCGACTATCAGCTGCACCCGACGGTGGAGCGAAACCTCTTGCAATCCACCCAAAGACGCGTCCCTATCTCGTAACTGCGGCGTAGCATTCTTAACCGCCATACGCACTCGGCACTAATAAAAGCATAACCTTATTGTAAAAGAGTGCGGGCAAAACAAAAAGGGTTCTAGGCTAACAAAAACTTTCTCTGTTAGAAGACAGTCTTCTAACTTCTAAATGCTATCTAGTTTGGTTGTCAGATGAGCTGCCATAACGCCTTTCGAAGTAAGACACGGATAAGACACCAGCGGCCGCACCTACCGCAGTAATCCCTGCCGCTTGCATTGTATACGTTGAGGCAGTCTCCCAGAAAGTTTCCCAGAGCGTTGAATCGTTCCACCGCGCTACAATAGACTCAGCATTCGCAAGCAAAGTTAAACCCACAGTTATGCCGCCCATTACTTTAGGAGCAATATACGGGTCAACCCTTTGGTCACCACTATTTATTGGCGCCGGTATCTCACCTACTGGCATATCTTGGCTAAGTCTTTCTGGATCATTCATAGTATATATTTTTACTATAAATTATCTTTTATGTCAAGTACATAAAGTACGTTGTTCACCGGACATAGTGCCGCCTACAACCCTAAACCTTTTCAATCCTGACGACAGATCTAAAAAAGCAGCGCTTTGTGCTTTTAGTAGTCGGGGTGAAAGGACAGCATATACGGAAGTGTTTGTTTAAGGGTTAGCTTCACTTACTTGAGCTTTCCAAGATGTAGTAAACCAAGCCAAACGAGTATTGCCATAACCCCCGCTCCAATGAAGGCTACAATAGCTACATATTTGGCTATCATCCCGAAAGTCCAGTAGGCATAGCCACTACCTAACAGAAGACCCCGCAATGTCTCCCCTTGAAATAGAGTGGTTTTTTGACCTTGTAGCTTGGCGTTGGTTGGGTCTTTTTGGGCTTCCGTACTAACCTCAGCATAAGTTTTTCCGTCTGCTACCTTTTTGAGATGTACATTTATAAAGTTATTTGCATAGACTTTAGCTTGTTCGCCAGTTAAAAGCTGTTGCCCTGCGTACTTATTCATTTCTTTCTGGTCTGCTTCTGGTAGAGCTGCAATAGCTGGGCTGTCTTTAGGCGGGAAGAAGATTTTTTGTTCTGCCAGCTCTGTCTTTACGCTATTGGTTGCAAAATTATAACCGTACCAAGCTAACCCGCCTGCAACTAAGAGGACGGCTATCATAGCTACCCCTAGCAATATAAATACTTTGTCTATCGCTTTTCGTTCTGTAATTTTTGACACCCACACCCTCCATTTTAATAAGCTATACCATAATTGTATCGCAGTTCGGCTTTAACTGCTTGATTTGGGTAGGGTTGTAGCTTACTACGATTGATGAAGTAACGACTAAGAGCGTGCGCTCGACAAAGGTAATGATGTACGTTATTGATTTCTTAAACGAGCACCAATTCATTACCAAAGAAAACTACGGCTACTGGATTAGTAGCGGCTCAAGCAAACTATGAATCAGAATGACGCGCAAATTAGCATCTCTAAATAAAACCATAGTGCTCAAAGTGCAGAAGTATGAGCAAACAAAAGACCTTATACGTAATAACCCTGTGTTGAAAGAGCATTACGACCTTAAGGCCGAAAAGAACCGTTGATGCGCTTAAGATTGAGCAGGGCGGGCTCTTAAACGAATGTAAGGCGCCAAGCAGCGCACTGCCAACGTATGAAAAATATCTCGAACTTTTTGATAACGTATCTGATGTTTTGATAAATGGAGAGGAAGCGGAGCTAAAAGACTCTGTTGTACGTGTATTCTTCTCGAACTTTGTCGTAAAGGCCGTTGGAAGCGGCAAACAACAGAGGTGCGACATCACCCATAAATCAAACGAACCCTGGGAAGGGTTCGTAAAATCGGATAATTTCGTTCGTGGTCGGGGTGAAAGGACTTGAACCTTCGACCTCCTGGTCCCAAACCAGGCGCGCTAGCCAACTGCGCCACACCCCGATGAATCGAGGCTTATTATAACGCAACTACCCCTGAAAGTACATGTACGCACCGAACAGCAGGCCTTTTCGCCGAACTTGCAGTAAAAAACCAGACTGTCGCTTTACGAACGTATATGATATAAATTGCGAACATGACGAATACATCAAGCGAACATTTTTATACTCCTCGTGACAGTGAGGCATTATGGGCACCACCCGATATCGATAAGCTAATTAGCAATCTTGCCGAGCAAGTTCTTTCAGACTATAGTGCAAATAGAATTCCTACTCTTGTTAGCGTAATACCAGAGGCGCTATATCTAAGCGCAGATTTAGCGCGCAGACTTGGAAGTTACATAGGCCCAGAGCTAGAATTTATGGAGTTTACCAATCGGCACGTTAGCGGCTCTACCTCTACGGCAAGCGAGTTCCGTACCAGCGGCTGGACGAGCGCTTCTTCTCTTGAAGGCAGGCATGCTCTTTTTGTATATACCCGCACCCAAAGAGGCGCCTCCGCGCTGCATCTAGAACGAAAAGCAAAAGCGATGGGCGCTGCCAGCATAGCAACACTCACCTTAATTGACCAGCCGATAAGGGGAAGTCGAGCAACCGATCCAACATATACAGGCACGGTGCTAGAACTCCCACACGAACAGTTATTTGGCTATGGCATTAAGCGCAAACGTGATGGTTATCCCCAAGATAGCAATTTGAATACTATCTACGCCGAGCGGTAGGTTTTACCAAATCTGCTGCACAGGCTCAGCGGTTTTGGCCAGGCCGGTCGTAGGGTCCGCTTCGACGAGCAAGGCGTTAAACTGCATACGGCCGGTGGTTTCGAGTTCGTTTTGGGTTATTTGGTTGTCGCGCCAGCGGGGAATAAGGCTGGCAAACGTTACGCCCAGGCTTGAATCGAGCGATCCGCACATGCCCACATCCGTTTGATGTGCCGTGCCTTTGGGCAATACTCCGGCGTCGGCCGTAGGTACGTGCCAATGATCGCCCACTACGGTTGTTACCCGGCCATCCAGGTAGTAACCAATAATACGCTTTTCGCTGGAATAATCGCCATGAAAATTAACAACTGTAGCAGCGCGAGGTACAGATTGTTCAGCTTGCAAAATGGCATCGATAACATGCAAAGGATTATCGACCGGCTTGTTGGCATCCTTGCCGACAATATGACCAAGCAAACTGATAACCAGTACCTTGCCTTCCCGGGTGGCAATATATTTATAGCCCAGTCCTAGGGTGCCGGCCGGATAGTTAGCCGGCCGAATAATAGGCGCGTCCGGGTCGGCAAGCGCATCATAAATTTCTTTTCTATGAAATGTGTGGTTACCGCCTGTACAAAAATTTACACCAGCAGCGCATAGCCGTTCGAAATCGCGCAGCCGCACCCCTTTGCCGTCCGACAAGTTCTCGGCCTGGGCAATCACCAGATTGATCTGCCGTGCCTTTTTAAGCTCTGGCAGCACTTTCTCTACAGCAGCAATGCCCGGGTTGCCCATAACATCGCCAAGATAGAGAATTCGCATATCCTAATAATACGCTATGCGGAAATACCCGGCACCCTTTAAAGCGCTTTTGCCTGCCGGACGCAGGGCCAAGGCAATTGCTTCAAAGGCCCCCCAATCTTCGTTGGAAAATACCGGGCCAGGTGTCTGTAAGGGTTCATCGTATAACTGATAAATATATACGATAGCCATTGCATCGCCCATAGGACGGAAAATATAAGCAGCCGTATAATCTTGGCCGCTTATAGCACCTTGATAGTAATCCCTAGCGGCCACCGGACCGCATGCTATGGCTGGATTAACCGCTTTCGGAGTCGGACCACACGTTGCACCTAACGTAAAATCGGCGCGTCGGGCGTTGAATACCGTAATATACTGTTCTTTGCTATTCACATACACTGCCTCTACCATTTGCGGCTTAAGCGGATCAACGCCCGTAACCTCTAATCTTGAGTTGCGCCAGCCAGTTGGCAGGGATGCCGGCAGAATGGGCGTAAATGGCAAAAGCTTATAAGCTTCGGCTTCCTTACGTCTCTCGGTTTCCTCTGCCGCCCGGACTTTAGCGTTTATTCTTTCGGCTGCCGTTTTATTGGCGGCAAGTAGCGCAGGTACGCGATCATCAGGGACACGAACAAACGCCTCTGCCTGTTTGAGCATTGTTTCCTCTGACCCGTCAATATCCTCAAAAGCAATAAAAGTTTTACCCCGCTCCATATAGCCTGAAATACGCGTTGTGCCCAGACTTGTACGGTTGCTGTATACTGACGCACCATCCACTTCACCTACCTTAGTACACTCCGTTGGAGATGAGGCCTTTTCTTGGATAAATACCCCTGGGCATTTGGCTGGCACCAGCTCGGAATGCCCGGTTAAAGCTTCGAAAATCGTCATTCCATTCTCTTCAGTAGAGGTAAATACTATTGCCTGTCCATACTTGTCGAACTGCCGTATTTGCACTTTCTCGATAGCACTCACCCTACCCCCTGGAAAGCTGGCTGCGCCAGTCATGGGCAGCCATACTTCGTTGACAGTTCCCATAAAATCCGGCTTGCGGATTTGCTTGACCACGAGCCCCGCAGATACACCAAGCACAATACATAGCCCTAGTAACAGCAGGAGTTTGCGTCTGCGCTGCAAGAACGCGAACAGTCTCTTCATGGCGTAAATTATAAAATAAGGTTGTTCTGTATGGCAATTAATGCTTTTGTATCGCGTACAATCTGCTTTGGCGAGCAGGCCAGAATGGTGTGCATGCCCATGGCCCTTGCCGGATCAAGCACGTACTGCTGGTCATCGATAAAAACAATTTCTTTGGGACTAACGCCAAGTTTTGCTATCGCTATTTCGTAAAATTCAGGGTCTGGCTTGGCATAGCCTACTTCGCATGACAGCAGGAGCGGGTCGAAGCCGTTATAGAAACCCCCGGCTCTCAATGCCCCCACCCCAATACCGAACACATTAGACAAAATGCCTGTTTTAATACCGTGTTTCCGCAGGGCTTCGGCTAACGCATAGACCGGGCTGGATCGTTTGAATTGCTCCATGGCTTTTAAGAAATCTTCTTTGGAAGCAACCGGAGCATCGGGGTAACGACGATGGACTTCCGCTAAAAAGGCTGCGTCAGTAATTTGGCCGCGCCACATTTTGTAAAATACCTTGTCAATTTGCCGCACATCGATATCAAGCCCGTACACTTTGCCAAGCCACCGCCGTATGCTGCCACGCTTGCCAGCCTCGCTCAATACTCCACCGAAATCGAATAATACCGCCTTGATCATACAAAACTATTGTAGCCGAGAGCAGGCAGCATCGTTATTTCGCAAATTCAATGGCGCGGGTTTCGCGAATGACATTTACCTTAATAGTGCCTGGGTACTGCATGGTCGATTCGATTTTGGTCGCGATGTCGCGGGCAAGCTTAATTGCCGCCAGGTCATCGATAGCTTGGGGTTTTACGAACACCCGTACCTCACGGCCGGCGCTGATAGCATATGACTTTTCAATGCCGGTAAAGCTGTTCGCCACATTCTCGAGTTCCTTCATACGCTCGGCAAAGTTCTCGGCCGAGATGTTGCGGGCACCGGGCCTCGCAGCACTGATGGCATCTACTACACGTACAATCAACGCTTCGACCGTCGTTGCTTCTACATCATCGTGGTGCTGCTCCGCCGCCAAAGCCACCGGTTCTGGCGCACCATACTTACGCAGCATTTCGCCGCTGATGTGGTGGTGTTTGCCTTCCATTTTGTGAGTCAGTGCTTTGCCAAGGTCATGGACAAGCGCCGCGTATTTGGCAATCTTGACGTTCGCACCCACTTCTTCGGCGATAATACCGGCGATATGCGCCATTTCGGTACTGTGCTTCAAAACGTTCTGACCATAGCTGGTGCGGTATTTCAGTTCGCCCAATAGGTGTAAAATTTCTTTGGGAATACCAATAACGCCGACTTCGCGGGCCGCGTCTTCACCGGCGCGCACTACGTCTTTTTCGACGTTCTTTTGCGCTTTTTCTACCACTTCCTCTATACGGCCAGGATGAATACGGCCGTCTTTCATAAGCATCTCCAGGGCCTGACGTGCAACCTCCCGGCGCACCGGATCAAAGCTGGACAGCACAATGTAGCCTGGTGTGTCGTCTACCATAATATCAACGCCAGTGGCACGCTGCAAAGCCTGGATATTGCGGCCTTCCTTGCCGATAATGCGGCCTTTCATTTCTTCGTCTTCAAGCTTGACACTGGAAACGGTCCGCTCAGCAGTTACTTCGCTGGCCATGCGTTCCATGGCGCTAACGACAATAGTTGCCGCTCTTTCTTCGGCTTCGTCGCGGGCGTCATTTTGCAGCTTTGCCACCAACCCGGTTAGGTCGTCTTTAATATCACGCTCGGTCATTTTCATAAGCTTTTCAGCAGCTTCTTCGCGGCTTAGCTTGGCAATTTTTTCCAGTTTTTCCTGCTGGCGTTTCCTGATATCGCGAATTTCGTTTTTCAATTCCTCGACTTCACCTTCGGCACTGCGGAGCCGTTCGGTACGTTTGTCCAGCTCGTCCAGCTTTTTATCGAGCGTCTCTTCACGCGCGACCAAACGCTGCTCAATATCCTTCAGTTCGCGGCGGCGCGCATGTTCTTCTTTGCGGCTTTCGTCTGCCAGCCTGCCGGCTTCGTTACGGGCTTCATCTAATAGTTTCGTTGCTTCACGCTTAGCCCGGGCCAGCTCTTTTGCTGCCTCATCTTGGGCTGTACCCAGTTTACGCTTCGTTACGTACGTATTTGCCCCAAAACCAACAGCAATACCCGCCAAAGCGAGCACTATGGTAATTGGATCCATAAAGTATCCTTTCTATCGTGCAGACTAACCCTAAAGGCAATCGCTATCACGTCACTAGCCAAGAGGATTAATCTGATAATCGAATAACATTACACTATATTGAAACGGAGTTGCTAGACAATGTAGACAATTCCTTAGATAGAACTATACGCTTGACAACACAGAATGGTCAATATTTAGGATATTGCGGCTATTGCCCGCTGCGGCCATAATAGTTGGACGGGTTTTGCCGCAAAGTATTCAAATGCGGCTGCAGCGGCCTGCACGTCGTCAAGATTGCCTGGCCGCGCGTTCACTTCGGCAAAGGCTGCTTTAGTTGCCACAAGTCCAGCCGCCTCTTGCACAGTATCGCCTAGACCTTCGACCGAACGCACCAGTCGTACTGCTTCTCTAGGTGCGTCAAGTGCATACTGCGCAATTAGTCTGGCCCGTCGGAAATGTTGCAGACTAGCAACAATACCCAAGGGACGATTTTCGTCAATTTCCCCTGGTCTTAAGTAACCGGCTTCGATTGAATGTATAAAATTTTCGAACGTACTGGTGGAAGTGTTCTCGACACGGAGCAAATTCGCAGGCAAGCCGCTCTTACGCAAAAAATCAGCCATCCAGCTTCCTTCTCTTTGATCTGGAGGAGGAGCAGACTGCTTAGCCGGATATCCGCCGCTACACACTACGCGCTCGACAATACGCCAATGCTGATTGTAGAAGTTGCCTATTGCCTGGATTCGTTGCCGCGTGTGAACGCTTGGATAATATCGCACCTTTTCTTGACTCGACCCCCCGCCATCAGGAGAAAAATATTGCGGTTCAAGCCCGCGGCCAAGGCCGATCAATACAGTAGGAAATTTTTTCACGCTATATACTTATACCTTATTAAATTAACCACGCCAAGAGACAACTATGCAACATTACGCCTTTGGCAGCGTAACGTGTACGGGTGCGCCATAGTGCGGCAGTGTTATTTTGTCGTCCTCGCCTGCCTGGAGGCGTTGAATGCCTTTTATAACCCAGCCTTCATCCATGGTAGCGACAATCGGTATTCCCAATCCGTATGCAAGCACATTAGCAACCGTTAGTCCCATGCGCAGACCTGTAAAGCTGCCAGGGCCTTGAAAGCATACGATTCCTTGGACATCTTGGAGCGATTTGCCGTGCGTTTTCAATATAGCTTCTATTTCGGCATGTATTGTCGTAGATAACTCGCGGTGAGCATGCCATGTTTTGTAGGCCGCTTTGGTTTGGTTTTCAAATAATCCCACTTCGGCCTCTGGATTATCGGTACGGATGGTCAGAATAAGCATGTTATTTTACCGCCTCAATTAAGTATTGTAAGGACTTGGGAGCCTGAAACGTCAATTGCCGTGCACTGCTTGGTGTTTGTTCGATACGCACTGTTAGACGCGCTTCCGGTAGAACGCGTTCTACTATCTCGGCCCATTCCATGACCAGCACGGCATGCAAATCCTGTACCAGTTCAGCCACTTCCTCGGCAACAACACCAGCTTCGTGCAAGCGGTAAAAGTCAAAGTGATGTATCTGAAAATTAGGGGTATCGTATACCTTGCTGATAGTAAACGTAGGGCTGTTAACTATATCTCTGCTACCGGCACCGCGCGCTATACCACGCGTAAAGGTAGTTTTGCCGCCTCCTAAATCGCTCACCAGCTCTATTACTTCGCCACCCTTAAGAGCCTTGCCGAGCTGCTCGCCGAGCTGCTCGGTTTTCTCGGAAGCGTCGGAACTTGTTTGCCATGTCATGACGGTATTCATATGCCCCGTATAGTACCGCGAAGCCCACGATAGCCGCAAGCACTCCTGGATGGATAGGCGACCGAGACGTCGTAGTAGCGGCCGTGTCTGTTGCCGAACCGGCCGTGTTCGCTGTCTTAGAGGTGTTTTTGGTCGACGTTTTGGCTGTTTTTGCAGCCTTCGCTTTTGTAGCCGTAACCTTTACGCCTGTACTTTTCTTGACAGCCGATGCTTGCTTAGCTGCAGTAATAATGGGCACCTGCAGCACATTCGGTGCGTTAGGCGTCGGCTGGGTGGTCCATTGCCAGCGCCCCTGCGTCCGCGCCCAAGCCCGTCCGTCTTTAGCATCGGCATACGTGTCGCTTGCGGCCACTATTGCACCAGCCGGGCTTAACAAACGCGCCTGACTGGCAGTATTGGCCAGGCTCAGGCCGGTATCTGCAGCGTACAATGCCAAAAAGCTGTAAGGCGCCATAACAACTCCGTCGGGAATTACATAGTTGTGCCTTGCAGTAATACCTGCTTCCAAAACATAACCCGCCAATGTAAATGGCTGATCATTAGGATTATACAGTTCGATGAATTCGTCCTCGGCATCGGTTTGCGGCGTAGCCGGGTTCGGTAATAGCTCGCTAAGTTCGGGAGCTGTAAGGCCCGCGTTATTTCCAGGCATGTCCGGCGCAGGATCATCAGGGTTCGGATCAGTATTAGGCGGTATTAGCGGTGATTCGGGGTCATTGTCCGGATCCGGCGCCGGAGGCAATATACAGCCATCCTGAGGTATTTCTATCGGGTCGCTTGGCTCGGCTATCTGAGCAACTGGCTGCTCAGTGCCAGCCACCCCGGGCGTAGCCGCAGCTAGCTTAAAATCAATCCGGTCTACATTGCTGTCTATGTAATACGCTGCCTCGTTTACCATACCCCGCCAACGCTGCACACTATTGCCGGGCAGTATACCGCTCGATGTCGGCGTCAGATATACCGCACGGTTATCAAGCGAAGGAGTTTTCGGCTGCCCGGCAACCGAGACGCTCCATTCGACTTGATCAATCACCGCAGCTTCGGGACTGCATACTTCGTCTGCCTGGGGTTGATTGGTAGCCACCACCAGCCGGACGTGCCCGCCCGTTGCCGAAAGACCGGTACTAAACCACCCGCGAGCAGTACCTGCCAAGTACTGCACTTCCTGTTCGCCGCTTGTATACTTGCTGGCAACTACAAAATACGCGTCCGGCTCCAAAATGCCCGACAGCGGAATACTTCTATACGGCGCGCCCCAATTTGTTGCAACGGCACTGGCGGCCTCTAACCGCCAGGCATGATCCGATAAGTTGATTGTTTGATCTGTATTGTTATGCAATTCAATAAACTCTTCGGATGCGCTGGCTGAACTGCCAGTTTGCACTTCGGTAATACTTATCGGTACGGTTGCCGCGCTTAAGGGTATGGACTCGGGTGCGACCACGGGTTCGGCTGCCCAAACGAAGGTAGGCGAAGTCATTAAAACAAATGCGGTTAGAGCGCTGGTAAGGGTGGGTATAAGAAGTTGTTTTTTCATGCACCGGAGCGTAGCGAACGTTACCCCCGAATGCAAGCTTTTTCTCTCAAAGTCAGCGACCAGCCAACAGTAGAATCTGGCCCGCTTTGCCCTTTCGAATTGCAGAGCGAGATACAGGCCACAGGCGAAAGGACGAAGGCGAAGTAGCGGAAACAAGACTACCAGACTACCGTGAATTTACATAAATAGCAGACGGCGCACTATTTATTACGGCGGTCGGCGTCTTCGCTAAAAAAGTACTCGGCAGCAATTTTAGCCAGTCCATACGTACCCAAAATGCCAGCAGCTACAACCGATGGTACGGCAAAAGCGTTATTGCCGAAATATAACACTTCCACACCAATCAGTACGATAATAAGGTAGCTGCCAAAAAAACCGCACACTACCAATGTTAACAGCGTGCGGTCCCACTTTTTACGACGGTCTTTCTTTTCTACACGAATGTCGTAGTCGAGCTGCACGTGCTGCACTTCCCAATATGTCGCTTCAACATCTTGGACTACGGTTGTTGTTTCGGCAGGCGACAGCACGCGTGGCGTGACTTCGGCAACTACTTGCCGGCGTTCCAGCTCCTTAGTGCTTTTAGCGGTCCGGGATTTCCTGGCGGACATTAGGCTATTCCCAACTCTTTTAGGCGTCGGTCCATAGCAACCTGCGACACTACAAACATTTTGGCCAGCACGTCGGTATCGCGCGCGGTCAGGCTATACTTTTTCATCAGTTCTGTCACAAATTCTTGCGGCATAAGCAGCTCGGCGGCAAACCGGTCGGCTTCCCGCTCGGTGAGCGACTTTTCGGATAAATAGAGAGATGAACGACGATACACACCATATTCGGATGGCTCATGTTCCAAAAAATAATGGGCCAGCTCATGCGCAAGCGTGAAAGCGCGGCGTTCCATAGGCTCGTCGGCATTCAAGTATACGCGCTTTTCTTCTTTGACCAACAAGCCGGATACGTCTTTTGCGTCATCCGGTGGACTGAAGTATACGACATCAATCTCCTCGTTCGCAGCAATATCAAACACGTTGACGGGCGGTTTATGCACGCCGTGCTTCTCTCGAATGCTTCGGGTAAGCAATCTGATTTTTGTCGTATCCATACCCCTGCTCCTTAAGGTAATACCACCGCTATACTACTTATTATAATACAATATTTCGCGAACTAACACCAGCCTTACTGCCGCGCTATCGCTTTGTTTGCGGCAGCACGCTATACTAAATGCATTATGTTGCAGTTGAGCGGTATGCTAATCAACCGGCCAGTATTGAGCCTACGGACCGGCACGCAAATAGCCACCACCCTGGGCCCAATTATCAACCCAAACAATTTAAAGATCGAGGGCTTTTATTGCCAGGACTTCGACAGCCGGCGTCAGCTGGTATTGCTTAGCCAAGACATACGAGATTTATTACCCCAAGGCATGGCCGTGAATGATCAAGATGTTCTGACGGAACCCGAGGAGCTAGTGCGTTTAAAAGATATTATGGCACTTAATTTCGATCTGCTCGGCAAGCAGGTGGTTACCAGCAGCAAAAATAAGATCGGCAAGGTGGGCGATTATGCCGCCGAAACCCAGAGTTTGTACATCCAGAAATTGTATGTTACCCAGTCGCTCTTCAAAAGTTTTAGCGGCGGCAACTTAGGTATTGACCGCTCGCAGATCATTGAAATCACTGATAAAAAAATCGTGGTAGGCGACCTTACTCACAAAGTGCCGGCCAGCGCCCGAGCCGTAGCCTAGGCAACGTCTACAGATTCAGTCTATAGTGTCTGCACGCGCCTGTTGTCGTCTTAATGCCAGGCGAAGCTCATGTAGTTTAGCTCGCTCTTCTTCTATTCGACGATATATAGGGTCAAAAATCCAACGCGGCCCGCTTTGATTACCCCCTTCGTCCGGTGGGTATTCAAATAACCGCTTTTCTTCTTCGGCAAGTTCCTTTAGGCGGTCCTCGATGTCCCCAAATGCATCGCCGCCTAGGCTGGTGTTTAGGGCAACCTCGCCCATACGGGCCTGAATTTCTACATCAGGAACCGCCGGCTCTCGACCGGCATATGCACCCGAAGCTTCAACAGCGCTAGAAAAACCTTGTTCCGTAGCGGTTGTGACGGTAGCTTCTGATGGAGCCGGCCCCCAACCCGAAAGCGTTGATGTCGATCCGCCTTGTTCTAGCCCGATACCACTCATAGCACTCCTAGCTACATTACCGTTTTACCAGCGTTAAAAAATGATCATAGTCTAATTCGGAACACGATGCAAATTATTTTTGCTGCTGGATTTCGCTCATTGCTGCCCTGATATCTTCTAGACTAAAGCCTTGACGGGCGAGGTAGTGCATAAGTTTTTGATCGTCAGGGTAACGCGCACGCTTTTTCTCTAAAATATTTCGCAGTGCTTCGCGTTCGTCTGTAGCAGCCGCCTGCAGGGCTATACCGATTACATCATCCGGCACATGCTTCTGCCTGAGCTCCTGCTGCAAACGGCGCGTGCTGGCACTTTTGAGCGCACGCCGGCTCTGTATCCATGCTTTGGCAAACGCCAAGTCATCCAACAGTTGCAGATTCTTTAAGCGCTCGACAATTTGTGCTGCAGCCTCGGCATCTATGCCTTTGCGCCGGAGATACTCGGACATTTCCCACTCGCTCCGCGGACGCATGGCAACATATCGCACCGCATTGCCGTAAGCTTTGTCCAAACCGGCAGTTTTTTTAAATGCTTGTAGTTGCTCGCCGGTTATTTCTTGTCCACTGGCTAGGCAACTAGTAAGCAGTCCGCTTTCGCTAAGCCCGAATGCATACTTGCCATCAACAAACACCGAGTAGCGATCCGGCCGCTTCACTTGTTGCTTGATAGCAGTAATTTTCATGACCTTTCCTTAACATACACTTTCCGCCAGATGAGCCACCGATATTTTCGTATGCATTAGTATGTACGGTAAACACCGGTACAAACCTTCGGCTATCCGTTCAGGACAGTCCCGAACCATGGCAGCTACTTCGTCCTTAGTAAACCAGCGCACCGCTACGACCTCGTCTTTGCCCATATGGGTTGGGGTTTTATCGGAATAGGCATGGTAAATGGTAATAAAACGCCTGGCACGCACGCCGTTGTCGTAGGGATCGTCGCTAAATATGCGCGCAACTTCACGAAGCGTCACATCAATAATACCAACTTCTTCCTCTAGCTCTAATTTGGCGGTTTGTAAATAATCAGGCGTAACGTCGACATGCCCGCCAACGGTATCCCATCGCCCGGCGTAGAGCTGCATGGTAGGAGCACGTTTATGTAAAAGAATACGTCCTTGACTATCTTCTACAATTACAAGCGCGATGCGATGGATAAGACCCTTCTTCCACGCTTCCCCAAGCGCAGCCGAACCCACCACCTGATCTTGTTCATTAACAATAACAACTGGCGGATATGCCATAACTCACCTCTACCTTCGTAGCTGCTTACCATTAGTATTACGCACCTAAATGCTAAAGTCCATCGAAAGTTTAGGGATGGCTCGGTATTAGGGCAGTTCGACTACAGTGTACTACTCTTTTATCGCAGCTTCGGTAACTTTTTTGGCGATCTCTTCCATAATTTTGGGATTTTCTTTTAAATATGCCTTGGCGGCTTCACGCCCTTGGCCAATCTTGGCGTCATTGTAGGCAAACCACGCACCACTCTTATCGACGATACCGTGTATAACAGCCAAGTCCAGTACGTCGCCGCTGCGCGAGATACCTTCGTTGTACATAATGTCAAACTCGGCTTCGCGGAACGGCGGAGCAATCTTATTCTTAACTACTTTTACCCGGGTGCGGTTGCCGATAACCGAGTCGCCCTGTTTGATTTGCGAGATACGGCGGATATCACAGCGCACCGAAGCGTAAAACTTCAAAGCATTGCCACCGGTGGTAGTTTCGGGATTGCCGAACATCACCCCGATTTTCATGCGGATTTGGTTAATGAACACAACGGTTGCTTTGGATCGGTTAATAACGCCTGTAAGCTTCCGTAACGCCTGGCTCATCAGCCGGGCTTGCAAGCCGGGCAACGAATCACCCATATCGCCTTCGATCTCGGCCCGGGGTACGAGCGCGGCAACCGAGTCGACAACAATAATATCAACGGCGTTGGAACGCACCAGGGTCTCAACAATTTCAAGTGCTTGCTCGCCGTTGTCGGGCTGACTCAAAAGAAGATTATTAATATCCACTCCTATACGTTTGGCGTACGCCGGGTCGAGCGCATGTTCGGCATCAATGAATGCTGCCGTGCCGCCAGCCTTTTGTACCTCGGCAATGGCGTGCAGCGTAAGGGTAGTTTTACCTGAACTTTCCGGACCATAAATTTCTACCACACGCCCTTTCGGCAAACCGCCGCCCAAAGCAAGGTCAAGCGATATACTGCCAGTGGGCACCGTTTCTACCTTTTGGGCGTGGCCTTCGCCTAACTTCATAATCGAACCCTTGCCAAACTGCTTTTCTATCTGTTCCAGAGCCATGCCAAGTGCCTTGGCCTTCCCATCGTTTGCTCCGCTTGCAGCAGTAGGTTTGGTGTCTTTGGTGTTCTTTGCCTTATCGTCAGCCATGGTTCTCCCTCCGGTTATTACGCTCCTCCACCATTCGTGCACCAATTATAACAATAGTTTCTATACTTGAAATAAGAAATATTACCATACCGCTTACGCTTCATATATAATAGATACTAATTATGGGTGCGAAAGATGGACTGATGGGGCGACTGTTGGGCAGCGCCGACAAGTTTAGTGATAAACAAATACGCGAAACCTTGATGTCTATGGTTGAGTATGGGGTTAAGCGGGGCGCAAGCGATATTCATATTGAACCGCACGAACGGTCCGTATTAGTGCGCTATCGCATCGACGGCACCCTCCGGGGTATACACAAGCTGCCCAAGAACGCTCTTAACGTCTGTATAGCCCAAGCCAAAGCTTTGGCGGATCTTAATGTACAGCAAACCGAGCTACCTCAAGAGGGACACTATACGATGACCATCGAGGGCAAGGAGGTCGAAGTCCGTATAACTACTATGCCCATATTCGGCGGCGAAAAGGCCGTATTGCACCTTTCTATGCATCAGGGAAAGCCCCACGATCTTGCAGCGTTAGGCTTTTGGGGAGCCGGGCTATCGACGCTGCAAACCGTGCTAGCCAACCCTTACGGATTAGTGGTAGTGGCAGCGCCCCGGCATCATGGCGGAAGCAGTACGCTATTTAGCTTGCTCGACCAAATTAATAGTCCGCTTGTCAGTATCGCTACAGTGGAGTTGCGTCCCAAGCACCGCTTGCCCGGCGTCAGTCAAACCTATCTGTCATCAAGCAATATGACCATGCACGAAGGCTTGCAAGCTGCTTTAAAACAAGACCCGAATGTTGTCATGCTGAGCACCGTTACCGATGGAGCGACTGCCGGGACGGCCGTACAGGCCGCCGCCACTGGTCATTTGATTTTAGCCGGTCTCCATGCCGAAAATAGCTCTGCCGCCCTGCTTAGCCTGCGTGCCGCTGGCGTGGAACCTTTTTTGCTTGTCACCACGGTCCGCGCCGCTGTCGGCCAGCGACTGGTACGAAAACTCTGTCCGGAGTGCCGCGAGCGCTATACCGTTAGTGACGAAGAGTGGGCAGAACTGGTGCACTACTTCGGCATGAGTGCCGCGAGCGCACGGAAACGGGTACATGAATTGGAGCGTGCAGCGGCTCCAGCTATATTTGGCGACGTAAAACAGCTTGGAAGCACGCCAACACGTATAACACACTTATGGCGGCCCGGTAAAACTGGTTGCAGTACATGCGACCATACCGGTTATCAAGGCCGCACGGCTATTGTCGAAGTACAGCCCAGCACCGAAGCTTTACATAAAGCCCTTCTGAACCGCGATATCATATCTGCCGCAGCCCTGCAAGCCGTCACCCTAAAAGACGGCTTCGTGCCGCTTACCCTCGATGGACTTATCAAGGCTTTACGCGGCCAGACTACTGCGGCAGAGGTACTGCGCGTTTCGAAATCCATAGCTTGACCCTTCTGGGCTTACCATTATAATCATCCATAGTATGATACGCTTTAAACGTTCTGAGCAAGGTTTTACCGTGATAGAGCTCATGGTGGTCATTGTTGTTCTGTGCATATTAGGTTCTTTGGTCGCACTTACCTACAGTGGCGTACAAACCAAGAATCGCAATGCAGAACGACAAACCGAAATTGATGCACTCAGGGCTCAACTGGAAAGCTATTACGCCCAAACCAACACCTACCCCACGCTCACTGCTTTCAATAACGCGGAATGGCGCTCTAAAAATCTCAAAACTCTTAAAGAAGCTACTTTGGAAGACCCGAGCTGGAACAATACGATAAACGCCTGTACCTCAAAAGGTAAAATCGCAGCAGCTAACGCTCCTACCGCCAACTGCTATAGTTACCAAGTTACTACTACCGATGGCTCCGCCTGCGATAACAACAAAGCAATCTGCGCCCACTACACCCTGACTGCCATCCTTGAAGGCAGCGAAAAATACGTCAAAAGCAGTCTGAACTAACCCTGCATAACACCATTTTCCGTTCCAGGCCGCTCTATAAGGTAAAAGACTGTGTAGCCGGACAGCAATAAAGAAAACCTTGCACCTCAAGGGCTCTTCTTTATTGCGTACCGCACGGAAGGCGCTCCTACCTTACACAAAGAGCGGGCTGGAACCCCTCAACGTTCACGACGGCTGGTCGGCGGTAGGCAGAACAACCGGACGGCCATTTTTGAAGGCTTCGACCGCGTTGTTAAGTATCGCGATGTGACTTTTCGGATCACTTACGTAGGTAAAACGATAGGTAGTTTCGTCGCCTTCGGTAGACAAGCGGATCTGACCGTAATCGAAAATATGCGGGATAATACCGTCTTGCCGGAAACTGGCGTCTTCTATATTGGATAAGTTTACAGTTTGCTCGTGCTTCGAAAACAGACTTGTCTGTATTTCCTGAATAACGCTTTCATTGGTTAGATAAAACCGGTTATTGTTATAGACATAGGTGGCGACAAACGCGCCAGCCATAACCATGACAAACAAAATGCCCATAATGCCGAATGCCACGGCAGCCGCAGGACTGGTTTCGCCTGCTGCAGCGCTTGCGAACAGGCCCGTGCCAGACTCCTGCTGCTGCAAAAACATAAGAATAAGGGCGGCAAGGGCGGCCATTAGTATGCCGGCGATGGCCCATATCTTGAAAATACCAATAGGGTGGCGCTTGACCGCACTAATAACATACTCACCCGGACTAAGGTTAAGATTTGGGTACTTCCGGACAGATTCTTCGTGTTTCCGCATGATCTCAGGCGGAATCGGCACGTCCTGCGGTGCCATCGACCGGCTAACCTGCACAATTTGCGGAGCAGGCGGCTGAGCATATAACGGACGGCCTTGGTGATCGTAAGCAACTGGCTGCGGTTCATTGCCCGGCGGCTGAGACGGCTGGTATTGGCTCCGGTTCTGCGGATTCTGCGGTGCGTTCGGATTCATGATAGTACTATTATACCAAGTTCGTTTACTAAGGGCTGATCTAAACTGCCTAATCTCTTTTGTTTAACCACGGAAGATCAGATTATGTTTTCAGACACATCTGATGCCCGTATATCAAATAGAAAAGAGATTAGGCGGGTCAGACCCGGGCACTGTGCGTCCCAGGTGTTTGTATGTTTTGTGCGTTACCTTACGGCCGCGCGGCGTACGTTCCAATAAACCAATCTGCATAAGGTAGGGTTCGTAAAAATCTTCGATAGTCGACCGTTCTTCGGCAGTCAAGGCCGCCAGGGTTTCCACGCCAACCGGTCCGCCCTTGTAGTTATCGATAATAGCCAGTAGCAGCATACGATCAGCCGGGTCCAGGCCCAGTTCGTCAACTTCCAATAGCTGCAATGCCTTATGGCTGATGGCCGTATTAATACTGCCTTCGCCGTGCACGTCGGCATAGTCGCGGACACGCTTGAGCAAACGGTTGGCAATACGGGGTGTCAGGCGGGAGCGATGCGCTAGCTCGCTAGCTGCTTCGGCGGCAATACGCACCTGCAAAATACCAGCCGCCCGCTCAATAATCTGGCGGATTTCATCCGGTTTATAAAACTCAAGCCGGTGGATCAAGCCGAACCGGTCGCGCAAGGGAGCTGCCAAGTTGCCGGTACGGGTCGTTGCGCCAATAAGGGTGAACTTGGGCAAGTCAAGGCGCAGGGACCGGGCGCTCGGCCCTTTGCCCAGCATAATATCCAGCTTGTAATCTTCCATGGCCGAATACAACACTTCTTCGACACTGCGATGCAAGCGATGGATCTCGTCGATAAACAAAATGTCGCCATCGCTTAAATTGGTCAGCAAACTAGCCAGGTCGCCGGCCCGCTCGATGGCCGGCCCGCTGGTAATGCGGATTTGCGCCCCCATTTCGTTGGCAATAACACTTGCCATGGTGGTCTTTCCCAAACCTGGCGGCCCATATAACAGCACATGATCCAATGGTTCACCGCGCTTTTTGGCAGCATCGATTGCCAGGCGCAAATTTTGCTTCAGCCGTTCCTGGCCGATGTAATTCGCAAAATCTTTAGGCCGCAGCGTTACTTCCAACTCCTGTTCTTGCTGGTCGTCATTGCTTGCATCTGCATGTATAATCCGCTCCACTGCCATAGTACAGACATTCTACCAGCATTCCCGATTAGGGTATACCTGGCACCACTCCTCCATCTTTTGAATCGCAGGGGTTTGCTAGCGCCACGGGCTGACCCGAAGAGTCACCCGTAGAGCGCCCCGGAGAGGCAAAAGATGGAGGAGCGAACTGCGCTTGATAACATTACTTCTGCTTTAACGCATCCCGAATGCGTTGCTCTGTTGGCAAGTCTTTAGAAATAGGGGCAAGTGCCTTGGCGGCATCTTGCGGCGAGTAGCCTAAAGCCATTAACGCCTCGGCAGCTTCGTCCTTCTGCAACTGCCCGGCCGACTGCAATAACCCGGCCTCACCCAAATCCACCCCGGCTAAACCGACCTTGTCCTTCAATTCCACAACGATGCGTTCAGCCACCCGCTTACCTACGCCGTTAGCCTGCTGAATAGACTTTACATCGCCGCCGGCGATGTAAGAACGGACCGCAGCGCCATTGCCAATACTTAACACGTTAAGCGCCATTTTCGGTCCTACCCCCGTTACTCCAAGTAGCTGCTCAAACAACCGCTTCGTATCCCGGCTTAAAAAACCGTAAAGGTCGTACGCATTTTCGCGGATATGCTCGTATACATACAACTTTGCCAAATCATCCGTACGAAGCAGTGTGTGGTCTTCCGCTGTTACAAGCAAACCGTAGCCGATTCCATTAACATCCACCACAACCTCATCCAACGTCTTTTCGGCAACCACACCACTTAGCATCGCTATCATGCACGTTATTATGTCACAGGACGGGCAGATTATGGTATGCCCCAAGCGCCCCTAACACGGATTTTCTATTCGCTCAAATACCGCCGTTATTGCTACCGCCAGCTCGCCCAGCGTAGTTAGCTGGTGTTGTTGCTCTAGAGGTAAGCCATTCACACTTCCTTCTGCGGCAGCCGTAAATACAGAGGAGTCTAACAAAAACATGTCTCGCTGCCTTTCGTCCCATTCTTTGTCCTTGGTAAGCACAGAGGGGCCAACCATTACGTCGCCCTCAATAAACTTTCCTTGGTGGCTACGTTTTAAAAATAGCACGAGTGCCGGATCGGGCTTATTTTTCCGCGGCGGTTCGGCTATGGCTGTCCCGCCCAACCAAATGTCCAGCAATTTCCCTTGGTGCCGATCCCTAAGTGCCAACAATACTGAATGTACATGATCCATATGATGTATATATCGTTCTACGACTCCGGTTCTAAATCCTGTGGAGTCCCATGGCAATTGCCGTAGGACTTGAGAGTCAAATGCGACCGGCGGGTCAATCACGCACGCCCCCCATGGCTGCCCCTCTGCGGCACGCCATAACATATCCAACTGAGAGCAAGCCAAACGGCCCGGATCTGCCGCTTCAGACATAGACATATATATTCATTATGACAGGTATGACAAAAAAGCAATATTGTATCAGCAAGCAAATCCAACCGGAGTAACAGCTTAGCGTATGTTACGATTGGCGGCATGTGTAAGGGCGGCGGCCAAGGCATCGGCAGCGTCATCCGGCTTGGGAATTTCTTTGAGATGCAAAAGCACCCGCACCATTTCCTGCATTTGTTTTTTATCAGCCTTGCCGTAGCCGGTAATCGCCTGTTTGATCTGTAAAGGAGTGTATTCGAACAATTCCAAACCCGACTGGCGGCCGCATAGCAATACGACGCCGCGGGCTTGGGCTACGGTTATGGCCGTTGTAACGTTGCGCGCAAAAAATAACTTTTCGACTGACATAGCTGTCGGTTTGACGGCAACAATGATATCAGTAAGTTCGTCGTAGATAGTCTGCAAACGTACTGCGTCATCTTCTTTTACCGGGGTGCGAATGACACCGGCGTCGACCAACTGCGATTTCGATCCGTCCACCTGGATAATTCCAAACCCTAGAATGCCCGTGCCCGGATCGATACCGATAATTCTCATGATCTTATAATACGCTATCTGGACCGTACCGGCTCTGCAACGAAAGCTACCTTTCCGGGAGTGGTAAGCCGGGGTATTGGCCGATGGTTATAGGCGAGATGCCGGGCAGTAACCCAATAAGCGGCATGCGGTTACTCCCTGTTGTAGCGCGCAGTGCTTCATTGCCTACCAATCCAAGAAAACGCATATATCCTTCTATATCAAGCCGGCGGGGCAACTCCTGCTCCCTGACGTATAGCGCTACATTCTCGGCGACTCTTGTGGCCGGGAGGCGCCGTGCTCCACCACGAAACACCCGATGTGATTCGCCCCACAGTTCATCATCACCTAAAAAAGCCCGGCGCAACCCCTGAACGCACGCCTCGGCAATTTTTTGCGGGTCGCCGGATCGTGCCCTTTCCAGAGCTTCGTTGGCCATAAGCCAAGTGTAAATCATAGGTAATTCCGGTCGAAAGTCGGATGGATAAATGCACTCTAAAAGCGGGATTGAATTGCTTCTCGTAATCCGTGGATCACGAGCAACGCGGCGCTCGGCGGCAATGGGCACGATCGGTTGCCCTATTTCGTCTTGCAAGCTGTTCGTAAACAACACAGCAAGCAATTCCTGTCCAGCCACAAAGGCACGTCTGCTTTTTACCCTCGGAATACGGCGGCCATACGGACGGTAGCCAACACGGAAAGCACTATGAGTTGGCTGAACCTCTGAATGCTCCCTCATACCTTACACTCTCTATAGTAGCTCCGGAGCGATATCGAAATTTACATGGGTGTTAGTTACGTCATCACAGTCTTCGAGAGCGTTCATAAGGCGCATGATTTTACCAGCCGTTTCTTTATCGGCGACTTCTACAGTTACATTTGGCACGAAGGTTAGCTCGGCTTCGGTGATTTCGATGCCTTGCTCGCGCAAGGCATCGCGCACTTTAGCAAGCTCTTTCGGGTCGGTATAAATAACTGACTCCTCGGTTTCTTCCTGCATATCTTCGGCACCGGCTTCGAGCGCCTGCATCAGTAGGTCGTCGCCCGTGCCTTTTACGCGGATCATGCCCTTTTGATCGAACTGAAAAGCAACCGCGCCTTTTTCGGCAATATTGCCGCCGTGTTTACTAAAGGCCAGGCGCACCTCCGGGTAGGTCCGATTACTATTGTCGGTGGCGCATTCGACTAAAATGGCTACACCGCCGGGCCCATACCCTTCGTACATAATCTCCTGCAGCTGTGCCGCGTTTTTATCGGCTACCCGCTGTATAGCCCGATCAATATTGGCAAGCGGCATGTTGGCAGCTTTGGCTTTATCAATTGCTAAACGCAGGGCAAAATTTGTCGTCGGATCAGTACCGGCTCGGGCCGCAATAGCGATGGCATTGCCCAGTTTTGTAAATACTGCGCCACGGGCTGCGTCTTTCGCACCCTTTTCACGTTTAATAGTAGACCATTTGGAATGCCCGGACATTCGTACTCCTTTGCTCACCGTAGCTTTCTTATCTGTTATTATACCATGTTTCTGCCTCGTTTTGAGCCATAGCACAGCACACAAAAGGACCAACACGGCATAGCCTACAAGCATAGCAGGTAGCGAAAACCCTATCCGCTCAATAAACGCATGCGGCACACGGCTTAATATACTCGCTACATCCAGCATATATGTCAAAAGCATATTGGCCGGCCAGGCAAGCCAACTCGCCAATGCCGGGGCCAATACGCCAGCCAAACCGGCAACAAGCGCCAACAACATAGCGAACGGAATAAACGGGATAACGCACAAGTTCGCCAGTAAACTAACCAGCGATACCTCACCGAAAATATAAAGAATATAGGGTAAAACCGCTACACTGGCGCATGCACTCTCAACCAGAATACCTGCCAGTACCTTCGGTTCTTTGTTGTCCCATAATCGCCTGGTAACGAGCGGCGCAAGCACCAGCACACCAAAAAATGCCAAAAACGATAAATACCAACTAACATTGCCCCACAAGTAAAAAGGGTTCATAAGCACTGTGGCAGCCGCAGCCAAAAGAAGCAGTACCACAGGCTTGAACGCCCGGCCATAATACCATACGGCAATACTTAACACGCTAATAATGCTGGCACGCACAATCGGCGGGCTCGAACCGGTCATCAACAAAAACACGCCAATTAGTAGCAAGCATGCAGCCGTGGCCTGGAATTTAGAATGATTCATAAACAGCCGCCGGCATGCCATAACAATAATTGTCAGATTGTAGCCGGAAACAGCGATAATATGCGTGAGTCCGGTATGCCTCAGCTCTTCCTGGGTGTGTTCAGGCAAAGTACTGCGCTGCCCAAGCAGTAGCCCTAGCCCGAACGATGCCGCAGGCTCTGGCAAGGCTGACTGCATGCCTGCGGCAAACAAACGTCTCACTTCGTCAATTTTTGACGAGCCGCGCTCTATTACCCTTAGCTGTGCGAAGCTGACACTTGCCAGGTTATTGCCGCGCGTCGGATACAGTTTGCCGGTTACGCGTACCAAATCGCCCCGGTACACTGCCGATTCGCCAAACCCGCGCACCGTCACATTGCCAACCAACGCCGCATGCCGAGGCGCTACTGCCTCTACATTACTCATAGAAAAGGTCAGTTGGTATCGTTGCCCGTATACCGCGTCTTCGGTTGCCCGCCCTTGTAGCGTCACTTTTTGATAATGAAACGACGCATGCATTGCTTGATAGCGCATATACACACTGCCTCTTTGCGCCCCAATGCCAAAAAACAAAACCGTTACGCATAGCACTGTTACCGCATTGTGCCAATACAACGACCAAAGGACGAGCGGTACAACGAAAAATAACCAATACATTCCTTCGTACTGCTCAAAACGCGCGAATATTACACCGCCAAATACAGCCAAGCATGCAGCAATCAGCAACACCCACCGCCGCACCCTATACTTAAGAATTCTCGAAAACACGCGACCATTGTAGCAGTAGTTACCTAGGCGGCTTGTTAGAACTTCTGCCTTACACTAATAGCCACCCTTTACTACTCTTATAGTAAAATTATAAAGTTGCCTATCTTTGTCTTATGCCTAGGCCGAGAATTGGCAATAAATAAATCAAAGCATTAGTCTGCTATATTTAGCACTTATACCCTATTACAACCAACCGCACGCACAATACAAACGCTATACACCACCTAGGCAGTGATATACGGCTCGAATATGCCCGAAACGAACTAATTGCCAACTATGACAGCGCAGACGAACAACGCCTCCTCGCGTTGCAGGATGCGTACGTCGACCAGGTAGCTCAAACCGCCAAAAATGTATGCGAAACAACAAAAGACCACCTACAAGCAAGCAATACCAGTATCTCCCTTCCTCTTTTAGGAGAGGGCATGCGGCAAATCCTTAGCCAAGAACGTATAGCCCGGCTTCTTGAGACAGATAGATTGTTTGGCAGTAAAACCAGGGCTCGTATCTATAGCAACCTCGGTATATGCCAAGGTGGTCCTATTGAATTCGTAGCGCACTTTACATGCCAAAACCCAACTCCTCTGCGCACGTACGTACAAGGCTTGTCAGTAGGACCCAAAGGAGCGATAGAAAAAATTATTGCTACCCTGCCAACCCCCAAAAGATCCGGCGGGTATGTTGCCCTGCGCCCGAATGCCCTTCAGATTGCCCAAACAATTATACCTAGCCAGGTGAAAATCGAAGCACAAGCTTTGGACGCCGCCTTTATGCACTGGCGGTCATTACCGGCTTTCGCACGCTGGCGATACCGGCACCTTCGCAGGCGTGCCCCAGGTGAACCCCGGACGCATAAGGCGTACAACTAATTTCGGCGTATACCGCTTAGGCCCAGCAACGCAAACATAATACCCCGTTTAGCGCTCACTTTATAGCGTTTATCAACGCGGACTTTGTTGAATACTGTTGGCAGCGATTCGGTCTTGTACTTCTTACGCAACTTCTCGTACCACTGTTTGCCGCCGTATATATTCCAAAACGTGGCTTCATCGTAATAAGCATGTGCATATAACCACTTTTTACCTTGGAAGCTCTTAACCTTTGCTTCGAGCTGCTTGTTTGCTTCTACAAACGCCTGGTAAGTACCATGATATCTTCCCCACACCCCTATGTTTATTACCAAATCAGTGTCCAAGTAACTCGAAAGCAAGGGTGACTTATCGTCCGGCAAGAGCGGACACAACCACAACGGATACATACCAAATGTTTTATCGATATATTTCAAGAATGGCACAGTATTACGCTTTGGCAGGGCCAAATCCTGGATAATACATTCCTGCGACACACCGCTGGCTTGCAAAGCATCATACATTTTTCTGGTATGCAACAACGGATCGAGCAGCCATCGCGTAAAACGATTAAAAGGTGTTTTGAGGCGCTCAAAGGCAAAACGACCCATCCAAAATGCCCCGCGGTCGTAGCGGAACAAGTAATCGGTTAAAGGAATCCGTTCGGTAGTTCTCTGGCCGCCTCGCACCTGCTTTTGAGCATGGATATAAAACCATTCGTCAGCCGCCTTGGTAAACGTTTGTTCGGACATGGCTGATTCATCGGCCAGATTGCCTACAATAATCACGCCGCTACTGCGCGAAAACATAATGCCGTCTATAAAATCCGGCTTTTTCTGGATTTCTTGTTCTATTGCCGAGATTGCCTGTGCAAAACCCCGTACTGGTACGTAGGTAATTTCTACGTACTTTTTAGCAGGGATAAGCCGTAACTCGGCACGAGTAACCACGCCTAACGACCCGTACGCTCCGGCACCGCCCCAAAACAGATCGGCATGCTTACTTGGCGAAACGCGCACCAGACTGCCATCGGCCAAAATAATATCGTACCAATTCAAGATTCGATTAAACGTGCCCCATTTGTACGAACTGCTTTCACCGGCACCACCCTGTAGTCCGCCCCCAACCGTAATACCAGGAAATTCCATAACAACCGGCGGGATCAAGCCGTGCCGCAATGTTTCGCGCACGAGCACATCCATTGGCACATTGGGTTCAACCTGTGCGGTCAAGTGCTCGGTATCAACCGCCAGCACATGATTTAGCTGGCCGGTATCGAGCATCTTATCTTTTTCAAAACTGACAACCCGCGTCGAATTTGTAGCGCCGCGGTATATCTTGAACGGTACTTTGTTTTTATAGAACGCTTTTACTTGCTGGGCGATTGCCTGGACTCGAACGTCGTGCCGGGTAGTCATCAGTTAGAATAGTAACGAATCGACGAAAAAGTGCAAGCAAAGATTACTTGTTTAGTCTTGTGATAGAATGATGCGGCCCGACTCCACCTAAAGCCCGGTGTCATTCTTTGAAAGCACAAAGGCGGAGGCATGTGACAGCTTGTAAGCCTGTTCTGCCTCGGCTACGGTGATACTAACTGCTCTGGCTTAAAAAGGTGACCGAGTTTAGTACCTTATTAAAGGTATGCATGTCTTGGGAAGCTGACCAATCTTCGGCTGGATATTGGTGGTAATACTTTTCGCGAAACGTAACAAACACGTTTGCGCCATTATGCGTAATTAGGTAGTTGTGGTCTATATAGTTTTCGGCATCGCCACTAAACGTAACTTTAACGTATCTGGCGCTATAGCCGTTGATAGTCTTAGGCTCTGGCTCATGCTTATTGTCATTCCAGTGTTGCTCGATGTTCTTTGCGAGTGATTCTGTGCTGTCCGCTTGTACGTTTACTCCATACCCGTGTATCTCGGCTTTATTGGACGGTATAATTGTCACACTTCGGGAGGCCTTCGTATAATCCTTTGGCTCTCCTTCGCAGCAATCCCCCGCCTCTTTAACGGTCCAAGTGCTCGGATAGCTTAAAGAATATAGCTTTGCCGAATCAGTATATGGCTTCATTTCGACTACTTGTTCGGCTGTGCTAGATTTTAGCTCCTTACTGTCGTTGCGTATAAAATACCAGCCCGCTCCGACCAGTAATCCAACTACTACGAGGACAAGTAAGATCTCAACCGCACCAAAACCTTTTTGATTGTTATTCATATTTTAACGTTCCCTTCGATTATCGCTGCCTTCGCCAATTAAATAAGTATATGCCACCAAAGCCTAAGGCCGACCAAAATAACCAATCTATCAAAAAGTTAGGTAGGCTCAAAAATATATTACTAAAACCAAAAAGTTCATTTATAGGCGCTGGCGTTTGAGGATTATTCACGCCAATAGATACTTCAACGTCGCTTTTAGCAAATGCTGCCGGCCAACCCACTTTAACTCCCGTACAGCCAACAAATGGAGGGATTAACTCATTTCCGCGCTCAATTTCACGAGGATCTACGGGTTTCTGAACACGACAGTCACTAATGCCGTAATTCGTATTTGACCAATAATAGCGATGTATAACATATGTAGAACAAACAATACCAACAATTCCTATTACAAGGCTGATACTCACATAAAAAGCCAAGTTGTTTCGGATTCTACCATGTACGGCGGCCAGTCGTTTTGTAATCATGAAGATATCATATCAAACAAAAGACTTCTCTTGCGAGGAGCCTCATACTACTTATGCTTGGAGGTCAACCGAGGAAGTAAGTTATATACTCTGGCCGATGAATTGATACGTTGGAGGGGTCTATTAGATAACAGGTTCGTACAGTTTAAGCTGGATAAACGCCATAAGAAAGAACTATATTCCCAGTAGGAATTATACTAAAGCTTACGTTGTTCTAATAGACGGTGATACTCCCGATAAAAAATCTCGCGGTCAGCTTCGTCCAAAGCGCTTTCAAGTGCATCACGTTCAATATCTCTTGCCGGATTGGGGAACTTAATGCCAACGGCATCTGTTAGGTCGGCAATCTCCGTATCGGTCAAGCCGTCTAAAAGGCTCTGGAAGTGTTTCATTTCTTCAGGGCCTGCATTTCCGCAAAAGGCATTAAAGCTATGAAACTTACCATGCGGCTCACTTGGCCTTGAAAGTATTTCCTTCGCAGTCTTACCAAAAAGCTTTTTTACAGGGTCTTCGCTGTCGGACATACTATAATTTGACGGTTCTATTGTATTGGTTGAGTTGAAAGGCCTGCAACCCAAATGACTATCGAGGTTGCAAGTATAGTCAGCGTAACAATGTGCAAAATCTTTAATTTTTTATCATTTCTATACCATGAATATGCCAAGAGAAAAAGGCACAAAATCAACGCATACGAAGCTGGCGCATTCTTTATGCCGTGCTGAACCAAGTCTCTCGCATTCATAACGACTGAATACACAAACCAAAAGGATAGCGCCATTGCCCCGGCGGCGGTCGCCTGCCCTAATCCTTTATTATCTTTTTTAGTCATGCGTAAATTATACCAGAATAAAAAGACCCCTGGTATACAGAGGTCTCATGCTGTTAATGCTTGGAGGTCCACCAAGGAAGTAAGTTATATACTTTGGCTGACGAACTAATGCGCTGGAGGGTCTACTAGATACCAGATTCGTACAGTATAAGTTGAATGAGCGGCGGAAAGAAGAGTTATATTCCCTGTAGTGTTTATTACGTATAGAGGGATCTAAACTTGAGCCTTACCGGCTGAGTTAAATACCGCCAGCTTACCATCAACCACTTCCTCTACGGCACCTACTACATATTTATCTACAAGCTTGGCCACAGAATACTCGTTAGGATTTTCCTGCAACGCTTTTTCTAGAGCTTCGCGATATGCAATACGCATGTCTGAATTGATATTTACTTTCGTAACGCCAATCTTTACCGCTTCTTCAAAGTAATGCCCCGGCGTTCCGCTGCCGCCGTGCAGGCTGATGTTGCAGTCAATTGTTTCCCGGATACGCTGCAATAGCTCAAGATCCAATTCCTTTGGCACAGGGTATTTGCCATGTAAGTTGCCGACCGCAGCCGCAAAGGTATCAATGCCGGTAGCTTCAACGAAGCTGCGAGCGCTTTCAGGAGTGCTAAATGTTTTCTTTATTTCTTCGTAATCTATTGCTTCGGTGTGGAGATTAGAGCTACCCCCGAAATAATGAGGCTCCGACTCTACAAGCGCTCCGGTCTTCTTAGCGTATTCTACTACTTCTTTGGTGGCCGCAATGATCTCTTCGTCGGCGGCGGCGTGGTTTGCTTGCGACACGTCAATGTGTATGAACTCAAAACCAGCATCAATACCCTTCTTGGCTGCTTCTACGCTCGGTGAATGGTCAAGGTTTACATATATCTCAATACCGTATTCTGCTTTGAAGTTGTCCACCATGTCCCGCACGTTCGCGAGTCCAATAGTGTCTACTTCGCCTTGGCTTACTTCTACCAACACAGGTGCGTTTTTTGCTGCTGCCGCACGCACGACTGCCTTAAGTGTCGCTTCATCATCCAGATTGAAAGCACCAAAGGCATACTGCCCGGCACGGGCGCGTGCCATGCTCTCGCGAGCCTTAGTACAGTTTGCTTGTATTTGTTCTAATGTTAATCCCATGTTGCGAAGTATAGAAGCTTATGCTGTGGCTTGCAATGCTCTCACTCTTTACCGAACTCTTTAACACGTTGCCTCAAAATGTCAAATCTTTGGGCTTCACTTTCATCCTTCAGTCTAAAGCCGTGGACTTCTTTGAAGTAAATAGCGTTTCCGGCTTCGTCAGTCACGAAGACTTTGCGCCGGAGCGACTCATAACCGGCAGCATCACATTGATAGTACGTTAATAACGTGGGCCAAAGTATGGCAACAGGTACTGACAGGTCGGCCGCCATCTTTTCGATTTCTTTCAAAGAATCTTCAATGGGTAAGTTGTGTTTATTGTTTAGGTATTTACCTATAGAGTCCGCATCTATCACCGCAATAATCTGATGCCACAGCCCCTTAGACACGCGAATATCCTCAGCTATTTCATTAATGATCTTTAAAGTGTACTCGTGCTGCTTATCAGGATCACCCTCTAACATAGCCTGCGGTTTGCCTAAATCGTGCAACGCTAGCAAAAGTTTAAAATGCCGAGGCTTAAATATCAGTTCTTCTCTCCCTTGAAAGGTGCTCTCAAAACAAAGGATAGCTTTAAGGGTGTGTTCTTCTAATGTATGGTTATCTCTACCGCCCAATGGCCGTGCATAACATTCCCGAAGTAACGGGTATTCCTTTAGAGATTCTATTAGCTTTACACCTTCGAGATCATCATCCTCAATGAGATGCAGAATATGAGATCTTGAATCCTGCATAGCGCCAACTAACCTTTGTTCTGTTCGATAACATATTCAGCAAGTTCATGGAGGCGTATGCCACTCCCCTCATTATTAAAGTATCCGTGGAAGAAAATCCTCTCATCGTGTATATCAATGCTTGATTTGACTATATCTATCGAGAAGCGTGAATGTATATGATTATCTGTCCCGTCATCCACTTCAGTAAGCGATACGAGGTTTTTGAAGCTGCCGTTATTCACTTCGTTAGTTAGTAGCTTTATAAACTCTTCAACTGTAACTTCCTTTGAGACGGCAATTTCAAAGTCCATTAACGAAGGACCATAGTATGGGGCATAAGTATAGTTAACCTTTATTTGTTTAGGAGTGAGCGTATGAACGGCTTGCGGAACAACTTTCTCCAAACTGCACGATTTCCTTTCAATAGTTGTCCAACGCCCCTGGTCAAGCTGCCACTTAGCTACAGAATGGACAATATTCACACTCGCGTGCTTCACGCCTAATAAATTGTCGGCCCATGAAATCACATTGACCCCAGGCACGACCGTACATGAGCCAAACGAAATAACCTTATCAGTAGTCTTGTTGTAATCGCGATGATTAGCGCCCATTACTAAAGTCGCATCCGCATTATCTATGACCGCACCCACTAACACATTCTGTGTGTTGCCAGATACAAGATTATGGATGTTGCTATGATTTCGTGTAATACCGGAGCATTCAAATAAATAGTCTGGTACACCAAGCCATGGAGCTGATTCTATCTGGCCTTGCGTGACCTTAATGCGTACTTCCCTGCCATTATCACTAATTACTAGAGTATCTTCCTCTATCTCCACTGAGAGGTCGTGAAAATCTGTAACAATTGGGTCATCTTTTAGGATTAAGGCTATTTTGTAGATATCAATGTAGTCATCATTAATATAAGCAATGTCGTAGGCGCTGTTAGGGTCAAAATACCATGCCCCTAAATAAACCGAGCCCGAATCGCCCGAACCCACTAATAGCTGCAATTGGTCTATTTGCTGTTGTCATCGCTTTATAGTATTTCAAGCTGCTCAATAAGCCAAGTAATTAACCAGCACGGACGTTTATAACTTTTACCTCTATAAACAAAAACGTCACACCGGTGATGACGTTTGTTCAATCTGTTATTTACAACTGGAGGGCCCACTGGGATTCGAACCCAGGACACGCGGCTTAAAAGGCCGCTGCTCTAACCTACTGAGCTATGGGCCCAAAAATTGCCGGTGGCAATTTTTGTAGCCTCGAGTATAACGCCTTACATGAAAGCCGTAAAGGCTTTTAGCGCCAGTCACCCAAGGCCAAACTTTTGTCGCCGATAGCGAAGCGTCGATCGTAAAGCAAAAAACATTGTATGCCAACAACTACCGCTAAACTACCCTGCAATGCTTCAGAACAAATTACATTATCTCTTTTTTAAGAAGAAAAGTCAATCTAGCGCCGCTTGTCGTGCCTTCGAAAACTCCCTCGCTGCGACCATAAAAAGAAAAGGCTAACCAATGCGCCCGCGCCGATAATCAGCGCATCGGCGTTCGATAGTATACGCCAAGTGGGTTGTGATTCTAGCGCAAATCGCAAACCCGGTGTAAAAAGGGGCACAGTCAGCAGCAACGCCAAAGCGCTCGTTGCCATTGCTGGCAAAGCGTTTAGCGTCACCTTTGCCCGCCCATGGATACCGAACACCGTTACGATAGCAGTTACCACCGCCGGAGCCAGCAACAAAGCCAGCTGGATACTCATAGCACTAGCCGAAGCCAAACGAGGAATAAACATTTCAATCATGTCGTTAGCCTGCGAGGCAACATATTCCACCAACACAGCACCCAAGCAAAGGCTCAAGAAAACCATAACGGCATTAACCCGAAGCGCTATAAGCAAAAGTGCCGGCAGCGCCAGAGCGATTATGAGCAAAAGGTCATGCGACATCTTATGCTCATAATACCACGAGCGGAATGGGATAAGCAGCGAGAAGGATACTGTTTAAGCGCCGACGCGATCCTTGCGATTACGCTGTTTGGCGTTTTGTTCGATGTAATCGATGATTTTGCCTGCCAGATTACGGCCACTTAATAGTTCGGGCGTCTTAATGCTCCCCGAAGAATTTACTTCAAGCACCAGCGGGCCGCGGCTCGAACGCATCATGTCCACGGCGCACACCGGCAGACCCATGGCTTTGGCGGCTTTTATCGCCGTACGTTCCTCTTCGGCCGTCAGCTTCACAACGCTGCCAACGCCTCCTTGGTGTGTATTAGAACGAAAGTCGTCGTCCAAGCTTTGACGCTTAATACTGGCAACCACTTGGCTGCCTACTACAATCGCCCGGATATCCACGCCGGCGGATTCTTTAACAAATTCCTGAACCAAGAACGTCACGCCTTCTACATAAAAGGCCTGCATTACCGCCTTGGCCGCCTTGTTCGTTTCGGCCAGTACGACACCGTTGCCGTGTGTACCGCGTGCTACTTTTACGATAAGCGGGGCGCCACCGGCTTTATCGATCACGTCTTCAAAGTCAGCTGTTTCACGGGCAAACACCGTCTTAGGAACACCTACCCCAGCTTTGGCGAGTAACTGGTACGCACGCAGCTTGTCGCGCGAGCGGGTTATAGCAATCGACTTGGCCGTGGTGTACACATCGCGCATCTCGAACTGACGCACCACCGCCGTTCCATACTTGGTATACGACTGAGCAATACGCGGGATAACAGCATCAAAGCCATCCAAGATTTTACCTTTGTAGTACACCACCGGGTTGCCCTTTTCGATGGTCATGTAACATTTGGCGTAATTAATAACCTGAACTTCGTGGCCGCGGTTCTTCGCTTCTTCCTTTAGGCGTTTGGTAGTGTAATTACCTGGTCCCTTGGATAAAATTGCAATTCTCATAATATTACTCCCCAGGGGTATCGGTTAGTCGTGACTGCAGAGCTTTGGAGCGCTCTTTCTCGGCGCTTACTTGCGCATCGCCTTGCTTTACGTCAACAACAAATTTACCTCGGAGCGTGTTGCGTCCGATAAGGACAGGGTACACTTGGGTACTGCGATCGGCAAGTGTAAAACGAGCACGGATTTTCTTTCCGCCCAGACATACAACAAGCCGTATCTTATACCGTTCCTCGGCCTGCCCGTTTGAGCTAGCCACCATGCCAAGCGTAAAGTCATCAAAGAAATGCATTTCGCCGGTATAGTGGGGACTATCTTTATCGAAAAACACTACGCCCAAACGGCCATCCTGGACGATGGCCTGAGAAGCCCAGATAGCCGAAGTTTGGGCGCCAGTATCGATGCGCGCAGAAACATCGCTTGTCCCGATTCCGGGAAAGTCTGTTTTTTCTACACGGCCAATAATCTTTCTGTTTCCAATCATAACCGACATAACCTGATATTTATAACATATAACTATTACATTTTCAACATTTAAATACTCATCTCATGCACTTGGTATTATATACAGTATGTCATTGCCTGCGCATGTTGCCGACTATTACTTTGCCAACATACGGCTCTTGCCGCCAAACCGGCGATTTCATTTTGCCAGCCGCGTGTGGGCTTGGAACAAGGACGAACGAGCCAAACCCATACTAGAAACTTGCCGATCGGTCCTGGCGCCGGACCCGGCAACGGCAGAAACGCTCGCAAACATGTTCCATGCCTTATTGCATACACCACTGAACAACGATGCCGATATCCCGGCATATACACAACGTGAAGCGTACTTTGTACGCTACCAACCGCTTTATGGCTTAGAGCTCGCGCTATTTCGTTTGCGTCATCTCGAAGCGGTGTACGGTATCGGCTGCCGTGATGCATTTACGTCTGCTATTAGCACTCAAGAATTATTTGATCTCGAAGCCCGCTTGCTCTCCGACCGTGATGCATTGAAGGTTCTTTCGACATACGCAATTAACTTTTTGTATCTGCTGCACCGGGTATTATTAAAAAGCGATGAAGGCATTGATGTGCAAGCACTGTACAACCTCAAGAGCAACTATGACCCGAGCGACAAAGAAGCACTACGTTTATTAGTGTATTTGTATACCCACTGCATTGTTGGCGAAACAAACTTTTATGTACGGCCAATCCCCGATTCGCTCATGTCAGACTATACGCAAATGCTTAAGGTGCTCGAGACCTTAATTACCGAACACTATACTAACTTGAGCCTAGATGCTAAGCTTGAATTTCTAGTATGTTGTCGTATTTGTAATTACGAAACTCCCTTGGCGGCTCGTATTCACACTGAATGCGAACACTCACTCAGCCCAAAGGGAACATTTATTATCGACACCCACAATGCTTTTGCCAGAGTTGCTTCTAAAAAAACGTTCGAAGGCTCCGAGCACCGGAATGTACTGTTTATAATGAGCTGCTCGCCCTACCGGCTGGCTTCGGCTGATAATTCTGCCGCTAATCGCGTCAAGCCATAGCCTAGGTATACACCCATAATTTCTGACCGCCTATCGCGGCGGTACAGATCTTCGGGCATGCGCCGCAAGCTACGGGACATTTCTACCTGTATGGAAGTCGCATTTGGCCGGCCTGCCGTAAGCTCGGTCATGTAGGTAGTGGTGCTGTTTTTCATCATGGCGGCAACGCGCTGCATTTTAATGGTGCCGTCCGCATCACGCTCCGGTATATTACTTCGGTCCCAAAACTGTTTTCCGTCCCACAGCGGATCTTGCGCAGCGTTGAAATGCGGGACTTCATTGCCAATAACAACACGCAGGCCGTATCGGTCTTTGGCCTTGGTCCGTAAGCGTTCAGCTAAAGTAATAGATGCCTCCCGCGGCTGGAGTCCCAAGCCGACTATAGCGTGAATTTCGGAGATATCCCGCAAATTCGTCATTTTGCCGGGCGCCATACCATGGATTGATAAAAATCCGGCTTGGGGTGCGGCCTTAAGCTGCCTGTTTAATTCCTGTTTAATGCCATGGCCTGGATCAACATTAGCGTTACCGGTCTGGCGTCCAAGAGGAATAATCGCCGTACTATATCCCTCGACTGCCAATGTATAGGCAAGGCCGCTTGTTCCATGGTCGGGATCGCCTACTACACCTGTTTTTTTACGCACAGGCGCGGTACCATGCTGTGCTTCGGTCAATAGGAAAGAGTTGGAGCCAACTACATAGAGTTGGTCGTCATACGTGGCGGTACCTATATTATAATCTTTGGCAAGCAGCCGAGGGGCGGCAAGCATGCACTCTGCCTCTGTGACCCTCTCGTAGACTTCGCTTGCACTTGCTTCCGGCAACTCCGGCAAAAAAGAGGCATGAGCGCGTAACGCAGTTACGTATTCGGCGTTCTCGCGCCGTTGAGCCGCTGACAATACTAGCTCAGCGGCAAATTCCGGTTGAGAGGCAGCCAATGCCAAATCAGCCTCGGCGGCAGCTCTTACATCTTCGATAGGTACGACTTCTAGCATAAAAAACTATTATACAATTTTAGTTTAAACTTACAAGGTACTCAGCTAATAGCTTGGCCTTCTCAGATTCAAACGAGGCATGTTCGATCTGTGGCGAGCGGTTTACTTCGAAACAGTAGTATTTGCCGTCCGCAGTAGAACGCACGATGTCCACACCGGCAATTTGGCGGCCAAAAAATTGCGCGGCGCGCACGCTTAGTCTGCGCACTTCCTCGGGCAAGCTATCTACTGGCACCATGGCAGCCGTGCCGCCCTGCGACGTATTGTTGAGGTGCGACCCAGAAGAAGCCTTGCGCTCAATAACACCGACCACCCTATCACCCATAACAATTACCCGGAAGTCCCGGTCGTTCGGCACAAACGATTGCATCACAAAAAAAGCATCTGGATTATCGGTAAAAATCTGCTGCATCTCTTCGGCACCGTGCGCCAAATAATTGTCCGATCCCCGCGTGCCACCAATACTCTTTAAGATGAGCGGAAACGAAAAATCGTACCGTACATACTGCTTTGCAAGCTGCGCAGGCGACCCGATAAGTGTTTTAGGTATAGGCACTCTCGCCTCAAACAAATTCATGTATTGGGTAATTTTGTTTTGCGAGCCAACCCGCAGCACTTCGCTGTCTACAAACGGAATGCCTTTGAACTTACAGAACCGGGCAGCAGCCAAGGCATGACCTTGCCTCTGGCCCCAGTGCCGAAAATAGACGGCACTATACTCGGTCAGCGAACAGTTACTAGCAATATCAACTACCTCCACCCGCTTGCCGTCAAATAGATACAACAAATCCTCTAGTAGTGCGGCACGGGCCTCTATGCGCTTGCTTGCCTGGTTTAATAACTCTGTAAGGTCGTCAGGATGGGTCATGCCCGCTGTAACGCTTACTTTAGAAAACAGCAATAGCACCTTTTTCTTCATGCCATCAGCTTATCATGCGGCGAGTTAGCGCCAAAAACCCCTGCGTTGGGATGATTCGCCGCGAAAGGATTCCAGCAACTCCTGCTGCTGTTTTGTAAGCTTGGTCGGCGTATCAACTACCAACGTCACGATATGGGCACCGCGGGTATTAGACCTAAGATGCGGCACGCCATGATCCGACAACTTAAAGTCAGTACCGCTTTGCGTACCAGCCGGCACTTTCATGCGCACCGGGCCGTCAACTGTCTCAACATCTATTTCCGTGCCAAGCGCTGCGTCTACCATACTTACATGCTCTTCGCTTAAAATCAGATCGCCTTCGCGTGTAAACTTTTTGTGGGCCTTGACACGGACATTCACATACAAGTCACCCTTTGGACCGTTGGCGATCGCTTCGCCGCGCTCGCTTAAACGAATTACGGCGCCGTCGTCAATACCGGCCGGAATTTTAAGTGTTAACGTCTGCCTCGTAACTTGCGTGCCTTTTCCTCCGCATACCGAACAAACCTTTTCCGGAATCTTGCCAGTACCTTTGCAGACATGGCAAACTGTTGCTTGCTGAATATTACCAAAGATGGTCCGTGCTACATTTACTAGCTGGCCCGTGCCTTTGCAGGTATCGCAGGTTTTGAGGCTATAGCCCGGTTCGACTGTCTTGCCCTTACAATGCGTGCACGTATCTTCCAGGTGAAGGGCAATCTGTTCTTCGGCACCGAATACTGCTTCTTCAAAGCCTATGTCTACTTTTACTTCGACATCGCGGCCGCGGGCCTGGCGCGCAGATCGTCGGGAGCCTCCACCAAAAAAATTCTCAAAGATATCGCCAAGGCCTAGATCGCCAAAGTCAAAATGCACATTCTGGCCGCCGCCAAATGGATTATCGCCCCCTGCAGCACTGCCCACCCCGGCATGGCCGAATTGGTCGTAACGCTGGCGTTTGGAAGGATCTTTTAGTACTTCATAGGCTTCGTTAATTTCCTTAAACTTAGCCTCGTCACCTCCCTCTTTATCTGGATGATGCTGCACAGCAGCTCTGCGAAACGCTTTTTTAATCTCGTCAGCGCTCGCATTCTTGCCTACACCTAGTATTTCGTAATAATCTCGTTTGCTCATTGTAAGGTTTATTAAATCTATATTTGATAACATCTGGCCTTGGCCATGTTAATTGCTAGTGCTCGGGACGGTAGACGGGCTCGAAAGGATAGCATTAAGTAACTGTTTGGCGCGGGAGTCGTCTCCTACCCGGCGAGCGTGTGACGGCGCAATCACGTACACCTCGCTTAAATGCTCTTTGTCTTGCCACATCATTATTAGTTCGAAGCAATCGTCCCGTCCCTGGTCGCGCAGCAACCACACGGTGCAGGCTGGACGCGGAAAAGTAAAATGTAGTAACTCCTTGCGATTAGCCGGGTCAACCCGCATGGCGCGCGTGTTTGCTTGCCATACTTTTTGGGCGAGTAAAAAAGTTTCGACACTCTCGATAGCATGTACAAAAATAGGCAACTTATCAGTTGTTAGCTTTTTGGTGAGCCCAAACATGGCTTAATCTCCTGCTGTTAATTCCTGCCCCAGCCACGAAGCGGCTTGAGCGCTCGAACGGACAATTGAGACAGCCGTAAGCACAAATGTGTCATAGCTATGATGCTTGGCAACCTCGGCTTCGACCCGGGCGAATAGGTCCTCGGCGGATTCCATGATAAGAAGTACTTCTTCTGCTCGCTCTAGCTTCCCTTGCCACCAATATTGAACCTCTGTACTGCTAAATTTCACGCAGGCTACCAGGCGTTGCTCTAGGAGCGCGTCGCCAATCTTCTCAGCCTCCGCCCGGTCGGCACAGGTAAGATATAAAAGGCAATGCTTGCGGCTCACGTCTTTTAGATTACTTTTCGTCAACGACTTCGCCTTCTACGGCGTCTTTTTTATCGTCCTTCTTATCATTATCGGTCTTGCTGTCTTCGGCCGGTTTTTCGTCCTTGGCAGCTTCATACATTTTAGCACCGATGGGCATAAGTTTGTCGTTTAATGCCTTGGCTGCTGCCTCAAGCGCATCTTTATCGGCTTTGTCGTCTTTGGCAACCTTTTTTGCCTCTTCTATTGCTTCGTCAAGTGTCTTTAGGTCTTCTTCGGCGAGCTTGTCTTTGTAGTCGCTTTTCATTTTTTCGGCTTGATAAACGCTATTTTCAAGCAAGTTGCGCGCTTCTACGGCTTCGCGTTTCTTTTTGTCCTCGTCGGCATGAGCCTCGGCTTCTTTGGCCATTTTTTCTACATCGGTCTTGTCCAGATTGCCGGAACCGGTAATGGTAATGCTTTGCTCCTTGCCGGTCCCTTTGTCTTTGGCCGTCACATTCAAAATGCCGTTGGCATCAATGTTAAAGGTTACTTCGATCTGCGGTACGCCGCGCGGCGCCGGAGGAATGCCGTCCAAGATAAATCGGCCCAGGCTTTTATTGTCAGCAGCCATGCCGCGCTCGCCCTGCAATACATGTACTTCTACCTGCGGCTGGTTGTCTGCCGCGGTCGAGAATACTTCGCTCTTGCTGCTTGGGATGGTGGTGTTGCGCTCTATAAGTTTGGTCATGACACCGCCCATGGTTTCGATACCCAACGAAAGCGGAGTCACGTCAAGCAGCAGTACGTCCTTTACCTCGCCCTGCAGCACACCACCCTGAATGGCGGCGCCAATGGCAACAACCTCGTCAGGGTTAACACCCTTCATAGGGTCTTTGCCAAAGATCTTCTTAACTTTTTCTTGCACAGCCGGCATACGGGTCATACCGCCCACCAGTACTACGGCGTCGATGTCCGAAGCCTTAAGTCCTGCGTCTTTAAGAGCCTTCTCGCAAGGTTCGGCGGTCTTATCAATAAGATCGCTCACCAGGCTCTCAAGTTTAGCGCGGGACAGTTTGTGCTCGAAATGTTTGGGACCGTCGGCGTCAGCTGTCAGGAATGGCAGGTTAATATCTACCTCTTGGGCAGTGGATAGTTCTATCTTTGCTTTTTCGGCTTCGTCGCGCAACCGCTGCATAGCAGCCTTGTCCTCGGTCAGGTCAATGCCGTGCTCTTTTTTGAATTCTTCGGCAAAGTAATTGACAATGGTACGGTCAAAATCGGCACCACCCAGGTGGGTGTCGCCGTTGGTTGCTTTTACCTCGAATACGCCGTCGCCCAATTCCAGAATAGACACGTCGAACGTTCCGCCTCCCAGGTCGTATACCGCTATTTTTTCGTCTTTTTTCTCGGCTTTATCCAAACCATATGCCAAGGCTGCCGCGGTCGGCTCGTTAATGATGCGCTTTACTTCCAAGCCGGCAATCTTACCGGCGTCTTTGGTGGCGTGGCGTTGGCTGTCGTCAAAGTAGGCAGGCACGGTAATGACTGCTTCGGTTACCGGCTCGCCCAAAAAACTTTCGGCATCGGCCTTCAGCTTGCCAAGTATCATGGCACTGATTTCTTCCGGGCTGTACTCTTTATCGGCCATCTTGACCTTTACTCCCTGGCCGCTCTTGACGATTTCGTAGCCCATGAGCTTAAGGTCGCGTTGGACTTCTTTATCTTCGAATCTGCGCCCAATAAGACGTTTTACCTCGTAAATAGTATTTTTACTATTGGTAACCTGTTGGCGGCGGGCAACCTGGCCCACCAAGCGTTCGCCGTTTTTATTAACAGCCACCACGCTTGGCGTAGTGCGATTGCCTTCTGAATTGGCAATAATTTCCGGCTTGCCGGATTGCATAACAGCCATTGCCGAGTTGGTCGTACCTAGGTCAATGCCAATAATTTTTCCCATATTCATGTCCCTTTCGTTAGCAAATAGACTTATGGAGTGCTAATACCTTAGTAGCATAAAAAATTAGCACTCCCGTGTCAAGAGTGCCAAACTACTATCGCTATAGCTGGTTGGGATATGCATATTCTATGTTGTTGCACAATGCGTCTACTTGGGCGGCATCGATTTCACCACGAGCCGACAGGAGTCCGATACCGTACATAACACCCTCGTATACTCTTATTGCATTGGCGGCGGCGAAGCCAGTTTTCTCACCGCTAACCCCTTTTGTTACAAACGTCCCCGTTTGGCGGTAGAGCCGCTCTTTTTCCCGCCACAAGCGCGCATTATCGATAGCTTCAATCTGTTTTTCGGAGGCAACAAGACTGTCAATTGTTGTGTCAACTTCCTTCTTTTTGAATGCCTCACGTGCTGCTGTTGCGAGAGCTGCCAGGTATGGACGATCGTGTTCTGAGCCGGCCACGAAAACAACTTCATGCGGTACAAGGTAGGTCTGGCGGCGCCATAACAGACCGCGTTTCTGCGGACCCAAGGTCACTTTCATATAGTATGTTATAGCATATTATTGTAAAATAACTACTAACATTGCTTTGCTCGAACGCAGGCAACATGTACTGTAATTACTTGTATAAGGGAATTATCTTCACTATTATTGAAGTCATGCCTGCTTCTGAGTCTTTCAATTTTGAAATTACTCCTCTTCTTCAGCAAGATTTAGATAACGACAATCTTGATCTTACATTTAACCCTGCCGCTCTTACCAGTTGGGCTGAAACCGCCGGTGCAGTGCTTCCTAGTGAAACCACCGTCCAAGCATGCGCAGGCATAGAGATGTTTCGTACCCACTCCCAAAGACGGAACGCGGTACATGCCGGTGGCATCGCCAACGAAATGTGTTTTGCTCCATTCCTTGCCGTACCGCAATTCCTTTAACTGGGTAAAACTCGCGGGCGTCTGCCACTTCGTTGTGCAGAATATCAAAAAACGCTAAAAGGTCGGTTTTAGGATCGGCTATAACGCTTGTTCGGACGTACGGTTATTGCAGGCGTACGCGGACCATGGCATGGCGGATAACTTCGTCGTCAAGGATGTAACCAGCCTGGAGCTCTTCGCTTACGATTTCGTGGTCGCCTTCGCCGTCTTCCATGCTGACCGCTTCGTGCAAATGAGGGTTAAATGGTTCACTAACGGTTTTTATGCGCTGTACGCCAATGTCGGCAAGGGTTTTTTCGAACTGCCGCACAATGCCTTGCACGCCCTTAATGTAGTCGTTGCCTTCCAGTTCTGCAGGTACATGCTTAAGTGCCCGCTCGAAATTATCGATAACAGGCAGTAGTTCGCGTACCACACTGGCTTTTACTACGGTTTTAAGGTTCGTAATGTGCTCTTCGTGGCGACGACGGAGATTGACGGCGTCTGCGCGCTCGCGTTGCAAGGCTGCCGTCAGTTCGGCAATTTGCTGCTCCAAGGATTTAGAGTCGTGTGCCGGATGCTTTGGAGTTTTGTGGTCTTTGCTCATAGCCATACATCCTCCAGCGTCTGGCCGGCGCGCCGCACCAGATTAGTAACGTCTCGGTAGTTCTGCCTAGTAGGACCCAGTACGCCAATGTAACTTTGATTAGAGTATGGGCTGCGGAAACGGCTGATAATAAGTGAACACCCGGCGTTACTGCCGATGGGATTCTCCCGTCCGATATATACGCTTAAGGGCTGGTTTGGCGCCGCCTCGCGCAGCCAGGGTTCAAGGTTGTCTAGCAAACGAGCCACTTGTCGTACCTGTCCGGGCTGCATAAATTCAGGTTGGCCAAACAGGTTAGAGAGACCGCTCATGTATAACTGATTACCAATAGTGGCCAACCCCAGATTGTGCGTAAGCTCTACTAACGTATCCACAGCATTACGTATGGTTCGCTCAGGCAAGCCAGCATCGTGCACGCGCGCAGTAAGCGCCCGCTCGGCGCGGCGCTCGGGAATAACCTCATCGTCCGCTTCAGTTAAACTATTAACGTAAAAACGGTAGCCTTTGTCGGTAGGCACCCGTCCGGCGCTGGTGTGCGGTTGCATAATGTAGCTCATTCGCTCCAGTTCGGCCATTTCGGCGCGAATAGTGGCCGAGCTCACGCCAAACAATTTCGCAAGCAAACTGGAGCCTACCGGGCTAGCGACCTCGGCATACTGTTCTACAATAGAACGCAAAATTTGCTGTTGACGATCAGTCATAAGTTTGCAATAAGCCTTCGTTACTGTTGTCCTTATACTATCTCTTTAGCACTCCAGCGTCAAGAGTGCTAAGTACAACGTGTAGCACTGTTTACATCTTTTGCAAATAAGCTTCGGTTTGGTGGTAGAGGGTACGCGCCAATTCTTTAGCAACATGCTCATTATGCCGGTGGTGCACGCCAAGGCGAGCGATCTCATCAACTATGCGTACGGCATCTTTGAGTTTGTCGTTAATAACAAACGTAAAACAGTCGCTCTCTAAGCCCAGCTTGAAACCTTTCATGGCACCGCGCAAGCGGTTACGAAGCTCCTCGTCGGTCAGAGGTGTACGCCCTTGGATACGCTGAATCCACTCTTCAAAGCTGGGGGGCAGTAAATAAATGGCCGCGGCGTCTGGTTTTAACGTCGCAACCGTAATGCCGCCAAGAATTTCGATATCAGTGATGGCAATTTTGCCTTGATCGTGGGCTCTTTTGATTTCACGGATGCTTACTCCGGAAACCTGCTGACTGTGGATAATCTCGGCTTCGACAAACAAGCCAGCCCGAATGTCTGCGAGCATATCTTCTTCGGAACGAAAAAAATATTCCACCCCGTCTTGTTCCATAACTCCGTTATTCATACGCGGGGGCCGCGTTGTATCCGAAACAATAAAATAATACTGCCCTGTTTTGAGCAGTTCATTGATAATGGTATTGCGGCCAGTAGAGGTAGGGGCCACCATGACGGCAAACGGTGTTTCGCCCAAAATATGCAAACCCTCGGGACTGATTTGGTAATGCCTGAGGGCTTCTTCGAATGCTTGCCGGTGCGCCAGGCGTGGCGCATGTGATCTCTGTGCGGCCCGATGGCCGCTTTTGGCGTTTTGCAGATAAACGTCAATAACAGGATCTTTTAATTCCATGTATTTACTATACACAATCTTCCCTGTTTTTCCAGTGGAATAATCGTAAAATGCCGCCCAAAGAAGTAACACCGGGCGTTATAAGCGCCAGTGTTGTACAAACCTAAAGCCTTGCTGCAAGAAATTGCATGGCACTCACAGCAAGGCGATTGTATGCTATAGAACACTCCCTTTTTATACAAGCCGACCCTACAGAGGTGATTGTTGTATTTTTATCACTTCTGACGTGAAGAGACTGCTTCTTCTGCTTTTTCCAGCAAATCACGGACAATTACCTGTGCCCGCGTTTGATCTGTCTGCAATCGGGGCGACAATGGTTTGTCGAACGCGAGCGTTATAAAATCTTGGGCAGCCACCGAGGTATTCTGGTTAATAATAAACAGCACCTCTTTGTCCTTAAGCGCAAAAGCAAGCGACTGCTTAGCCTCGTCCATACGACGGGCCAGCTGCTCGGCAGTAAAGCCGTGGCGAGCAATTCTTCCTTGCCATATTTCCCAATTAGGCGGCAATACAAAGACCGCCTTGCATCGTTTGAATGGCAACGAACGAAACACAGGCACTGCAACCGCTAACACCGGCATTACCGCAATACCGTGCACCGAATAATCCTCTGCTGCCGTGGCATATAGATCACCGAACACGCTAGGCGCTACCTGCGCATACTCGCCCCTGGCAATGCGCGTCTCTATAGTGTTTCGGTCTAAAAATCGAAAATCCACCCCTTCTTGCTCGCCGGGGCGGGGACTACGCGTAGTATTACTCAACACTAAATGGATGGATGGCTCGCGCTCCATAGCCGCACTAATAAGCGTGCTTTTTCCAGCGGCAGTCGGTCCTACAACCGCCACAAAGCTCACTTTTTTCAGCCGTTCAAACGTTTTGTCTGAAGGACGATAATCCATACTATTCATACCGATTTATTATGCCATAGATGGATCCCACGGCCACTAGCCACCCTATTAGTAGATTTTTTTCTATCTATATTTCGACATAGTCTTCACGCTTTTCCCAGTAGATACCTTGACGGGCTATGTTGTCTGACGATCGGCAATCAAGGTTAACCCTTCCGGTAATGGTACGATTTTTGGGTAAATTGTGTTCTAGGTACTCTATAACTTCAACCAAAGTACTGCCTTCGCACGCGTCATCGTCATAGACAACAATAGTCCTGTCATCGGACTGCTCAGCAATGTAGCGCAATTCGCGTTTAGATATATAAGGAATTACATCTTCTACTTTGTCCGTGGAATGTCGTATGGGATAGAGACAGCCATCAGTTCGCTCCCGCTGGTGGTATAAGAAGGCTTGCAGGCCAGCTACTAGGCCGCCATGACAGACAGGCAGGAACAAAATAGGCTCAGTTATACACCGTTCTAGAGCTCGCGCCTGGTTGTATGAATATGTAGCAATTGATGAAGAGGCAGTAAGGTTATCGTGCCTTTGCTTTATCTCGGTGCTATCAAGATTGTAGTGCCTAAAACGGCTCACCAAGGCTTTAAAATTATCAGAGTTAGGTATGCCCGCGTATAACTCAAGTGCCACGGCAGTGGCATCATTGACAAGGGAAATACGGCCATCTGGAGCACCTGCGTAGTTGTCAATGACCGCTCGCACCAAGCGGGCAGGTTGCCAATAATTTCCTTCCAGTACGTTGGCAGCGATCATTCTACCTACCGCAACACAGACGTCCGAAACCGGCCCGTTCCATTCCATAGGCCCGGTGTTGGATACCTTTTCAAATGCATACACTTCCGGTAAGGAACTTTGTAGCCGGTCCATACAAACCGGAAAAATATTTCCCATAATTTTTATACTATACAATTAGTATAAATATAACGCAACAATCACTAGCCTGCTTAGGCCCGAGTTAATCCCGTTTGAGCATCACGGTAAAGGCTTCGGCCGGAATATCGACTTTGCCAAAGCGCTTTAGGCGCTTTTTGCCTTTTGCTTGCTTTGCCAACACTTTTTTCTTGCGCGACACATCGCCGCCGTACAAACCAGTGGTTACGTCCTTGCGGAAGGCACTAATATCTTCCCGTGCAATAAATTTGCCGCCAATAGCCGCCTGCAAACTGACCGGAAACTGCTGGCGTGGTATAACCTCTTTTAACTTTTCAACGATTTCCCGGCCAACTCTATTGGATTCGGAACGGTGCACCATAATACTGAGCGAATCGACTTTTTCGCCGGCCACGTAAAAATCCAGCCGCACCAAATCTTCGGCCCGGTAATCTGCCAGCTCATAGTTAAATGAACCGTAACCGGAAGTCAGGCTTTTCAGTTGATCGTAAAAATCGGTCAGCAGGTTGGCAAGCGGTGCTTCGAAGGTCACTAGCGCCCGGTCCTCTATGTAGCTAAGGTTTTTGTGTACGCCGCGTTTAGTATTGATAAGCTGAATCAATGAGCCCACATAACTTTGCGGCGCAACTATTTCGCCCTTTATCCACGGCTCGCGGATTTCTTTAATCTTAGCCGGGTCGGGTAGATCGGCCGCGCTTTTAATATCTAGTTCTTCGCCGTTTAGCAAAGTCACTTGGTAGTCGGTAGACGGGTTGGTAACTACCAGATCCAAGTTATATTCGCGCTCCAGCCGTTCACGTACAATATCCATGTGCAAAAGCCCCAAAAAGCCGATGCGCACGCCAAAACCGAGCACCGGTGAATTTTCGGGCGCGAACTGCAATGCCGAATCACTGAGCGAAAGTTTGTCGACTGCATCTTTCAGTTCCTGGTAATGCTCATTGCTATCGGGGAAAAACCCAGCATACACGAACGGCTTTACGTCTTGATAGCCGGGCAACGGTTCGGTTGCCGGACGTTTAGCCAAGGTAACGGTGTCGCCCACTTTGGCTTCACGGGTACTCTTTAAGTTAGTAACAATGTAACCGATTTCTCCAGTCTCGATGCTGGCAAGAGGCGACATATCCGGCTTGAGTGCGCCGACTTCCAGCGCGATCCCGTTACCGTCTGCGGCCATCATATGGATGTGGTCGCTCTTGGCGATCCGGCCATCCACCATGCGCATGTACAAAATAACTCCCCGGTAATCGTCATAGTAGCTATCGAAAATCAGTGACCGGGTTGATGCGTCATTGCGGCCGGTAGGAGCAGGCACGTCCTGTACAATCCTATCAAGCACCGCCTCTACGCCTTGGCCGGTTTTGGCTGAAATCTGCAAAATATCTTCGAACTTACATCCAAGCAAGCTTACCATTTCCGCGCCAACCTGTTCGGCATCGCTGGCCGGCAAATCTATCTTATTTAATACCGGAATAATTGTCAGGTCGGCAGCCAGTGCTAAGTATACATTCGCCAACGTCTGCGCTTGCATGCCTTGCGTTGCGTCAACCACCAAAATGGCGCCCTCGCAAGCTTCCAGGCTGCGCGATACTTCGTAGCTAAAATCTACATGCCCGGGCGTGTCGATCAGGTTTAGCTGGTATCCTTTGTATTCCATGCGTACTGGCTGCAGCTTGATGGTAATACCACGTTCGCGCTCCAAATCCATGCGGTCTAATAGCTGTTCTTTCATCAGCCGCTTTTCGACCGTCCCGGTCATTTCCAACAAACGGTCAGCCAGTGTAGACTTACCATGGTCAATGTGCGCGATAATACAGAAGTTCCGAATGTGATTTTGTTGCATTGCTACTGATTATAACAGAGGTACGATATAATTGTTTTATATTAATAGTTATATTTTTACTTAATGTAAACTATCTGGTAAAATAAATCAATCGTATGACGCACTCTGAGCACTCCACTTCGGTAGTCTTAGATACTCTAGTTGACGACACTTATCAGCAGGTCTTGTCGCTGGGTGCCGAGCTGCTAGATCCTACTTCACCGCACGACCTTGACTCCCTCGATGCCGTTATGCGTGAGCTTTCCGCCCAAAAGGAAGTAGTAGTAGACTCTTTGCACACCGAGTATGCCGAATCTACCCTTACATTATTAAACCGCTTGCTGCGATTAGGCTGGTCCGAGATAACCGATGTGCCAGCCAGACATATTGAAGAGGTTCAAAATCGAGCAGCTTCTATGGTTTTCTTTTATTTTAGCCCGCACCTTATGAGTGCTGCCGAACAACGCCCAGACTTTCCATTTACCCCGCACGTCGCTAGCCTTTTATTTGCCGCGCTTGCCAGGCAGCCTCACCTTGCAAATGACCGGCTTACACGTTTTGTAAGCGCTAATATTTCGGAAGCGCTTGACTATGCAAGTCAACTAGCGGCAAGCCGCCATACAGCATTACGAGACAGAGCCTCCAAACTTACCTATGACGAACAAACCGAGGCCAAGCATGTCGCTACCGGTTTGCGGTATTTATTACATGTTAGCCAAGACGAATCAGCCAAACATGTTATGGCCGGTATCCGCAGCTTGGCACACACTGCCGAAGTCAACCCTCTTGTAGACGATTGGCTGCAGCCGCTTTTACAGGATCGAGAATTCACGGCAAAGGTCTGCGAGCTGCTTGGCATACCTCACCACCCGATGGAATATGCCTGGGCGATAGGCTACGGCCCAAAAGCCCCGAACTACGACTTTCGCAAGGTATATCGCAGGCAGTGTGTGCGCCGTATGCTTTCTTTAGAGCACGAGCGACCTGGCATTGTTCGAACCCTTTACCGAGAGTTCGGCATCCGCAATTTTGCGCGCTACTCCGAGCAGCTACTACTAGATATATATGACGAACGCAATAAAGAAGCAGCCGATAAATTACTTGCGGCCACTACCGGACATACGCAACCTGCCAAAAAAGAACGCCGGGCATACTTGCTAGCAGCCGTGGCTGATTGTGACGGCTCAGCTACCCGCAACAGCATGCCTAAACTCGAGGAGTTGTACTGGAACCTACGTACCCAAGGCATTAAGGTGAGCGTTATAGAGTATGGCACCGGACGTGAACTAGGAGTACGAGCGCGCCAAGCAGAGCGGCTCGGTTTTGAGCCAGCTTTGCTAGTAGCAAGCGATTCGCATGCGCTTGGCAATGAACTGACAGCAGGTAGCGAGAGCCTGCTTACCCAAGATGTGATTGACTGGCTGGGCATCCTGGCCGCTAAAGCTACGCGGCCGGACGCAACAATCTTTTTAAATGCCTGTTCGTTGGGCAGGGACGATGATGGTTTTGCCGCCACCCTTCACCAGGTTTCGGAGCGGACAGTACTTGCCTCGAGCGGCTGTAGCTTTTTAGGTGACATTAGGGCAACCATCAACCAAAAGGGTACTGCTTCCGTAACTGTCAACCTTTGCCCTAGCTCCAAGGTAGACACAGACGGACCGCCACCCCTTCGCCGCTTCGAATCAGCGGGTGAACGCTGCCAGCTTTTTACTGTCAACGATCTTCGTGCTGCCGCTTAAGGAGCTACCACCTGTACACTAATTACATAGCTACTTGTTATGCCGCGGGCCGTGTCCTCTATTTGAATCTCGAACTCGTAATTTCCGTATTCTTCGATTTTTAGATTATCGCGCAACTGCAAGTGAAAGGTCAGGCTGGCGCTAGTTTTGGTTTGTTCAGGAGTGTCTACCACTAATACCACTGGTGTATCGGGGTCTTCGGGCTGAGTCGCTCCCCATTTGCTGGTTTGTGGCGGTACTCGCCAGCTTACCGCGCTGTTATCGCTAGTGTTAATAGCATAACGCTCCGTTGGTCCGCCGGGCTTGACAGTAATAGGGGCAGGTCCAACCAAGCGGAAAGCAATTGCTGACAACTCAGGTTTAGGCGACGGAATAACCGGCTGCTTTTGCGGCGTATCTGCGGGAGTAGCAGCCTGACTCTCAGACTGAGAATCGGCGGGTTCTTCTGCCGGATGTGCCTGCCGAACGTTGGCCCGAGCCGGTCCTTGTATGCTGGTATGCGCCGATGCTTCGGTTTTGTTAGGGGTATGGGTATTAAGCGGCGTGTTTTTCGGGTCGGTAAATACGGCCTGTAAGCCAAACACACCAGCCACCACAATAGCCATACTAAAGATGATAAATTTCCGAATATTGGTCGAAAGTGTGGTACGCAACAGTACGAGGAAAAGCTTTTTCATATACCCACGTCTATACTCTTTAAGAATAATAGCATACATACCTGCAACCGTCTAAGCCGGGCATGATGCAATATCACAAAGAGGCCTCTCGCATGGGCCTCTTTGTGACGATTTACGTATAGCTGGCTGAATGTTGCCGGATCCTTACGACTCGCTCTTACGGCCGCCGCCATGGCTAGCCTTGCCGCCCTTGCGCGCTACCCGCTCGCGGGTTTCTTTGTCTGCACTTGCTAGGCCGCGTTTGCTGTTCTGGGTCATACAATCCTCCTTTTGCTCTTACATGAGCACTTTCTAGGGTACGCCCCCTTACCAGTTATGGCTGTAAAAAAGCTAACTTTCCTGGAAAGATCCTTGCTCCATCAGCCAATAAAACTATTGCCCTAGGCCGGCAAGGGCAGAAGTCCGCTCGCCATCCGTGCCTCAGTAGAAAACGGCATGCTGCACATAATTATCTTTTCCGATGCCAAAGGCTACTATGCCGGCCCGGAACTCTGACACTGCGTAGTCAGCCTGGATGCATCTGCAAGCAATTAGCTTCGGTTGTAGATTCGAATATCCGTCTCTTGCTCTAAAAGGTGAGCCTTTGCCTGCAATGCACGCAGCGCAGCCTTCCTAGAAATATTCATCGATTGCCAGTAACGATCTTTTTCTATCAATGCTTCGCGTTTTTGATATAGACTGCCAGCCAAACCGCCGAGTTTTGGATCAGGACCATCCAGTAATTTGGCTGTCTCGACAACTGCATCGTCGGATAAGTCGCCTAGATAATACACGTCCAACTTGCCGCTGGCATAGTAGCGTCCGATATTTTTGCGCGCCACAAAGGCATCTACATTAGCAATATTAATAACTGCTAAAAATACAAGGACGCTTAGAAATGCCAGAAAAGCAAATGTGCTTTCTCGTTTGTCTACGAAAATCTTGTACAGTAGCAGGCCAAAAATCACTGCCAGCCATATGATAAACAAATGGCTTAACGCCCGAAGGGTGGTAAAACCATAGGCGCTCTCGTATAGCGAAAGTCTTTGAAATGCCGACGCCATAATTATCAGCACCTGAGCCACGAGCCCGGCAGCCAAAAGCGTAAACCAACGACTATGCTTACCACTTTTGCCCAAAAGGCGTTTCTCCGCACCTAGGATTAATAGCAACGAAAGTACTGCCACGGCAATAAGCTCAAAAAATCCCTTCCTGGCATACTCTGCATAGGTGAATCCCTGCGCCGCGATACTCTGCTCGCCGCCAAAAAAGTACGTTAACTGCACCAGGATAAACCCGAGAAACAACAAATTAAGCGAACCGAATAAGATAGCAGCCTCAATGGTACCGCGCGGTTCGGCCAGGGCTTTGGCTTCGGCCTCGATGGTAGGCGCCGACTCTTCCTTGCCCTTGCTAGCAAGGTACCCGAATATACCGATAAGAGCACTTGTTACAAACAGTATAATACAAGTCCTCAGCAACCATTCTCCGTTTATATCAAAGCTAAAAAGATTCGATACGTACTTTCTAAACACCAGGTCGGCAGAAGCAAATAACATGACAAACAGTGCCAGCACCGGCACCGCTATAAGCACACCGCGCGCTATTTGCGGCAGAGCTGGGTGTTTCTTGACCATGCTGCGCATGGCACCAATTTCTAAGATTGTGCCACGCAATGCACCAATAAGCCTCGCAGGGATAAGGTACAAAGGCCTAAGGTAGGCTGCAAGATTATAGATACGAACCCCGGGTTTAAACACTGCTTGCAGTATAAGCGCCAGCAGATATAGCGATATCACGATGTTCAAAAAAGTAATAAAGCCTCCAGCCCAGACAAACACCATGCATGAAAAGAACAGTAAAGGAATCATAAGCAACACTGCCGACCTTGGTATGTCTGTTTTAAAATAACGCGCCGCCACGAATATGCCACCTAAAATAAGCATGATATACAGGGGGAACGAGATACCTGGCAGCTTTTCATAGAAGAAAAGGTCAAATAATAGCCCAAAACCTAGTGACACGACAACTACGTAGACAGTTCGCCCAAGTAGCCCCTTCTTATCTTGCCCGGTTTGTCCTGCCATATAGATTAGCCCCTGTTTTCCGCCATACGATGGCATAGTTAGCGTAGTGATAACAGTATAGCAAAGCAGAACATGACTATATATCTTTAAGGACTAAGGTGAAATGGCCGAGCGTTAATCGTTTACCGAGCAAAGACGCTGCAGGCTGGGCGAAGCATGCTATCTGCTAGAGGCCTGGCCTCTAGCAGATAGCAGTTTTGTGAATTAGCCGCCTGCTAACTGTTGCTTGATAGTTTCGAGCATTTGTTTATTCTGCTCGTAGTCTGTAACAAATTGCATATACTCATTGCGCGTAGAAAATATGTCCAGCACCTTACGCGTCAATAGCCATTCCGGCTCGTTACCCTTCTCATAGAAACACAAGCTTGAATACGGATATCTTTTCCAATATCGAGGATTAAGATGAATGTAGCGGCTGATGTGTTCCAGGTAAGCTCGATCACCTATCCTTACCGCTTTATACCTGCTTTCAAAGAGCGAGCCAGTGCGTTTGTATTTTAAAATTGAAGTAGCGGCTATAGCTGGTCATGATGCAATGCATCAATGACGACATAGCTTTTATTTGGGACTGTTACAGCAGCAAGTGAAAATGGTTTTGCATAAGGCAATATGCAAGTAATTCGACTTTGCCCGTAAAATGCGGGTATGCTATACCGACCGAGTTCAGATGAGGTTTGCACGATAAATACCTGGCGAATAGATTGATGAAGAAAAAGAAATCGGTAGGCTCTAAAAAGATTGGCAACTTGCTAACACCCCTAGCATACACGTGATAGTAAGAGTCTGGTGCATCTGGTTTGTATACATTCCGTGATGGCATGCCAGGCAAGGTAACACAACTTACCAAGCAAATATAGAACTCTGTGTTTATCTTAAATCACATTTTTGTTATCTGTTAGAGGCCTGGCCTTTAAGTCCACGTGACGCAAAGCTTGCATTATGCTCCAAAATGTCATATCTTCAGCAAGTGAACAAATTACATTACTGTCCTAATATTCTTCGCTTTGGATCGGCCGCTGTGGCAGTAGGCATCCTGATTGGAAGCGCTGCCTGCCGCGCCGATAGCGAGCCACGCCCTAACCTATCGGAGACAATTGCCCCCCTACAGCAAATGATACATTTCCTTCCTGCGCCGTTAACGCGCGTGTTGGTGGTAGAACAGTAACCTTGAGTATCACTGCTGAAAACGAATTTGAGCCAGGGATCTACGCCGTTAGTAACGTCGACTATCAATTTGGCGACGGGGCCGTAAAGAACGATGGCCGTCCAGACAACGAACGCTATACATACGCAAAAGCAGGCTCTTATGTAGTACGTGCTGACATGATTATGGAAACCACTCCCGACGGTAACGCGCCCTTCAAAAATGGCGCGACAATCCCCTGCGCCCCAACGACGGTCATCATTCAATAGCTATATAGCACTAGCCATTACTGCGTTAGTGCGCCGCGGATTGGGCGGAGCACGATCTTCTTTAGCCACACAAATATAGGCCGGACTTCATCCAGGCCAAACAGGCCGGAAATGGCTATGTGTGCCATAAAGGTTGCCGCTGCTATAAGCCCCAGCTTTATGCCCAATGTAATGCCAATATCAGCCGCGCCGAGCGGCAGGAACGAAACCGTCATATACCCAGCCAGCAAGCTGAACCCGCCCACCGACACGGCCCGGCCAACGCCGCCCCAAAACTGCATGTTCAAAAGCCCCTGGTCGCGTATAACCATAATAATGCTTAGAATTACCACTTCCACCATGGCAGCAATAGATACCGACAGTGCCAAACCAGCCGCGCCATACGAATCGGGCCGCGCCAGAATAACCGCTAAAATAATGTTAAAGACAATAGTAAAGACCGATACGAACAATGGCGTCTTAGTATCTTTTTGAGCATAAAACCACCGGGAAATAATGGTATAGATGGTCCGGAAAAATATCGCCGCGGCCAGGAAACCAAATATCAAGGCAATCTCCGGCGACCCTTGAGTAAAGATAAGGCGCGCCAGGTAACCGCGCCCCAAATAACACACAATAACCACTGGAATGGTCAGCCAAATCATAAAACGAAGCACCTTTAAAAAGTCTTTACGGAACAAGTCGGGCCGATTTTGGCTGAGCCGGGCAGTCAGGCGCGGAAACGCGGCCGTTGAAATAGCCGCGCCAATTAGTAACGTCGGCGCCGTCTGCAACACATAAGCGTTGTTGTAATAGCTAATAAACCCCTCACCAAGACGATTAGCTAAACGAGTCTCAACAATACTTTGTATTTGATCCATGCCTTGGTCGAGGGAACGTGGTGGCAGCTGGCGGAGTACAGTCTTAAAATCGCTGCTGCGCCAAACAATCTTTGGCCGCCATGTAAAACGCGTACCGATCAAACCAAGGCACACCACGGCAAGTTGCAGTAGCCCGCCCACCAACGCGCCAATACCTAAACCCCTCAAAGCAGTACCACTGCCGCGGCCGTACAATTCAACGCCTGCAAGAATGCCTGCAATAATCGATAGGTTATAGAACAAAGGGGAAATGGCAAAAAAGAAGAACCGCCCCATTGTCTGCTGGACACTGACTAAAATACCGGAGATAGTAAACAACAAAGGGCTAAAGGCAATACAGCGCATAATAAAGACTGCATTGTGCAATTGTTCCGGCGTCAATCTATCAAAAAGGGTATGAAGAAGCCATTCGGCAAATATAAACATAATAACGCCCACCACGGCCATCACCACGGCCAGCAGATTTAAAATGCTAGAACAGACCTCCCACATCTTTTTGCGGTCGCCCTTTTGCAGCCGGTCAGACAACACAGGTATAAATGCCACGCCTAGCACGCCCGCCGATAGCGTAAAGAAAAAGAAATCCGGGATGGTAAAAGCGGCAAAGTATGCGTCGGTACTATTTGGTCCTTTAAGGTCGAAGTTGGCATTAACCAACTTCGTCCTAAGAAATCCCAACAGCTGCCCAATGAGCGCTGTTATCATTAACAAGAACGCCACGTTGGCGAGCGAAATCATTTTTTTCTTTTTTGGCGGCTGGTCTTCTGGCATCTAATACTCGTAGAGGGGTACTAACAGATTTGCCTTAAGTATACCGCGACTTCGACGCCAGGTCGAACGCTATAAACAGCACTTAGAAATTTTGTCTAGTACAGGGCAGCAGCTTTGGGCATGGTAGTACCCTTTAACAGTTCTTTTACTTCTTCGGCTTCGACTGTTTCTTTGTCGATTAAGCGGTCTTTAAGCGCTTTTAGATGGTCAAGATTGGTCTTAATAACTAAGCGCGCCCGGTTTGCAGCTTCTTTAATGAGCGCTTCGACTTCGTCATCGATCAGTTTGGCGGTTTCGTCCGAGTAATCACGCTCGTGCACCAAACGGTCAAGCATCATGCCGTCGTCCACATGAAACACTTGGTCGCGCAATTTCTTGCCCATACCCTGGTTTATTACCATGTCGCGCGCCAGCTCGGCAGCTTTTTGCAGGTCGCTGCCAGCGCCGGTGGTCACATGGTCGGCACCGTACATTATTTCTTCGGCAATACGGCCGCCGAGCATACGCGCCAGTACGTCTTTGTATTCGACAATGCTGTGATACACCTTATCTTCCGGCGGAATAAACCAAGTAACCCCGCCTGTGCCGCCGCGCGGAATAATTGTTACCTTATGTACCAAGTCGCTATCGGGTAACACGTGCCCGACAATGGCATGTCCGGCTTCGTGGTACGCGGTCAGCTCTTTTTCGGCATCGCTCATCACCTTGCTCTTGCGCTCGGGACCAATGGCTACTTTTTCAAAAGCGGCGGTTACGTCTTCGTTAGTAATCTCTTTGTGGTTTAGCCGGGCAGCTATAATCGCCGACTCGTTGGCAATGTTCGCCAGATCCGCGCCGCTGCTGCCTGCCGATTTGCCTGCCAAGGCGTCAAGATCCACATCTTTAGTAGCTGGCTTCTTTTCGAAATGGACTTTTAATATCGCTTTACGGTCCTTGCGGTCAGGCAAATCAATATTTACCCGGCGGTCAAAGCGCCCCGGACGAAGCAAGGCGGGATCAAGCACATCCGCACGGTTGGTCGCAGCCAGCACAATGACATTTTGGCCTTGTTCGAAGCCGTCCATTTCGACTAAAATTTGGTTAAGGGTTTGTTCACGCTCGTCGTGGCCGCCACCCATGCCGCTGCCACGTTTGCGGCCCACGGCGTCGATTTCGTCAACAAAGATAATACACGGTGCGTTCTTTTTGGCTTTTGCAAACAAATCCCGCACGCGGCTCGCACCAACGCCCACAAACATCTCCACAAACTCCGAACCGGAAATACTAAAGAACGGCACATTGGCTTCCCCCGCCACAGCACGCGCCAACATGGTCTTACCGGTACCAGGAGGGCCAACCAATAACACGCCCTTGGGAATACGCGCGCCAACGTTGGCAAACTTCTTTGGGAACTTCAAAAATTCTACGACCTCTTGCAAATCTTGCTTGGCTTCGTTGCTGCCTGCAATGTCTTCAAAGGTCACTTTGTCCTTTTCGTTGCCATACAAACGCGCACGGCTTTTCCCAAAACTCAAAGCCTGGTTGCCTTGCCCCTGCGCGCTCCGAAGCATAATAAACAGCACGGCGCTAATAATGATAACCGGTAACAGCGAAATACCGATGCTAGCCAGTGTGCTGCCCGTACTGCTTTGCGCCTTGAATGACACTTCTGCTTTAGACGGGTCGATTCCCTCCTCTTTTAGGGTGGCGTTAGGGTCTTTAAAGGCCTTTAAGCTTGGTTTGTCCTCGCCCTTTTTAGTAATAACCATCTCATTGCCATTTATCTCAATCTTGCTGTACTGGCCTTTATTAGCCTCGCTAACCGCCTGGGTTAAAGGTACTGTTTTTAAGTTCGATCCCTGCCCGTAAGCAGCAAATATAATCAGGGCAAACAAAATAATGATTGCGATGAATCCGGCGCTCTTGTAACTGCGACGCCCGCTTCCCGGCCGGTTGGAGTTGGGGCGAAATGTCTTTTTTCCACTATCCATACGACAGCATTATACACTACTGGCGTCGAATAAGTTTTAGAGTTTCTTTACCAATTTCCAGTACGTATGTAGCATTAACGTCAGCCGCCTTGCCCGGACGCTTGGTTTTGGCGGCAACAACCAAATAGTCGATAAGCGCACGGTCAAAACTACCTACGCCGTTACGCCTGAGCCAGGCTGCCATAACCTCGGTAGCAACGGAATAGGGCAACTGCATCAGCCAACTGCGTTTTAGCTGATCCAGGCTTGGCTGGAGTGCCAAACCTTTTTCGAGCCACGAATCTATTTGAGCGTTAATTGCCTTTGCCTGGCGTACCCGCTCTAATAACTCTGTCCGTGCTTTTTCGCTAAATCTAGTCATAATATTGTGGCGGATATAGTTACGAAGATACCGGTCGTCGGCATTGGTGCTATCTTCGCGCCAGGTTAGCTGGTGTTTGTCCGCATATTCTCTAATCTCTTTTTTAGAGTAATCAAGCAACGGCCGGATAAGCTTGTCGCGCGACATAAGTGAACTTAGTCCCAAGCGGCCGGTACCTCTTAGTAAATTAAAAATGGCTGTTTCCAGCATATCGTCCTGGTGGTGGGCGGTAATCACCGCTGCCGCGTCTTCTTCGCACATGACATCAAACAAAAAATCGTAGCGGGCTTTGCGCGCCACTGCCTCGCTGGCCTCAGGTCCCAGATTGCCGTGCGCGCCGACAAATGGCAATCTGTACTTTTTAGCAATGGCTTTTACTAACCGATAATCTTTGTGCGAGTCCGGCCGGATACCATGCTCGAAATGCGCCACCACCAGCCCTAGATCGGGCAGTCCAGCGAGCACATCCAAAAGCACCATCGAGTCCACCCCACCCGACACTGCCACCACATACTTACCCGGTTTAATATCTACGTTCATACGCTTACCACACACATCCTAGCATAGCCTTGCTATACGGCGCAGGTACGCTTACTATCAATAACATGAGCGAACGGCCGGACATCCACCGCTTAATCGACCTGCACAAACTCACTTTGGCCTTTCAGTCTATAGAACGCGCCGTGTGCTACGTCGAGAAGAATACCGACCGTCCAGAAAATGATGCCGAGCATAGCTATACCTTAGCCATGACAGCCTGGTTTCTAGCGTCATCTTTCCCAGAGCTAGACCGTGACAAGCTTATCCGTTATGCACTAGCGCATGACCTTATTGAAGTTTACTCTGGCGACACATCGGTTTTTGCAGACGCCGCTACACTTGCCAGTAAAGATAAGCGCGAGGAGGCAGGACTTAATCGCCTTGTTAAAGAATGGCCTGACTTTCTCGAACTTACCGACGCAATGCGTGCCTATAAACAAAAAAGTGATGACGAAGCCAAATTTGTGTATGCGCTCGACAAAATAATGCCCGTTATCCTTAACTACATATACGAAGGCTATAGCTGGCAGAAACATCACATAACCTTTGATCAACTACATAACACTAAAAAGGATAAGTTCCATGCTGCACCAAAAGTCGGTGATTACTATCAACAGCTATACAAACTACTCCTCAAAAATCCCCACTTCTTTCATCATTCCTCTAGCCAACAGAGATAAAATCTGCTATATTCTAACCTGTTCTAAGCCCATATTAACGCCATATAATTGTCGCGGACCGAAGAAAAAAAGCAGTGACCGATCCCGACTTGTCAAAATTCGGCTTTGCCGAAAGGGAACAATGAGAAAAAACCGTAGGTTTTGCCTCATTACGGCGGCGTAGCTCAGCTGGTTAGAGCACAGGACTCATAAGCCTGGGGTCACAAGTTCAAGTCTTGTCGCCGCTACCAAAAGGATCTCACGAAAGTGGGATCTTTTTATAATCACATTTTACTTATCTGTTACAGGCCAGGCCTGTAGCTCTATGGTCTGAATGCTCCAACTACGATAGGCGCTAAGCAAGCCGAGGCACCTAATACAGTAACCGTCCTTTTGTTTTGAAAATTTTTTATACTTTTTCATTTCTTACGTACTATACTAATCTGCATGTCTGAAAGAATAAATAGTTTTGGAATTAATGCGCTAGCGGCAGCTGCGGTTGGGTGCGGGGCGTTAAGTGGGTGCGGAGGTTCCTCGGAGAGCAAGACTATCGATTGTCTCCAAAATCCAGGAGGCCAAATCGAAGTACGACTTGATACATCGGAGGTAGGTGATATGGCAAGCCTCGGCGTCAGGAATTTTGACACCCACGAGATTAAGGTTTACGGGGATAGGGGAGGAGCTCCTAACACATTGCTAGCAGGCGCTACAGGTACGCCTCTCGGGCTTGGTGGCAGCAAAGCAGAAATAGACAAGTATAGCCCAACGGGTATGCCACTTTTTAGTAATCGACCGGAAAACGACGCTCGTCCACCATATTACACCATGGTTGCAATAGGCGAAACCGGCTCAAACATGGTTACCGTAAGATTAACGTGCGATTTGGATCAAACGCCACCGCAGCCGAGCAGCGAACCAACATAAACTTGCATGCAGGAATGTCCTTTTAAAACTAGGGCACCCTTGGGATACCGTTCGAGCTTTTGGCTCAGTTTTATTTATCTAAGGATGGGGTGGTGGATTTAGTGTCGCAATCGGGGTGTACCATCTGGTCATTCCAACAGCATGAAGCTCTGGTTTCTGCTAACCTTAGCAAATCACCCGTACCTAGCTATTATAAGGTTGTCTTTAGGATCGCCATCAACTATTAACACTTAGGAATCTCGACATCTGGCGGTTCAGCTACGCCATATACCGCTGTTGCATATTCCGGTTTCTTAGTGAAGGCTAGACGATACCATACATTAGAGGATACCTCTTCCTCGCCTTGTTCCGGACGAGAATCTACTTGCCGGCCAGTCGTACGGCAATCAATAGGCCGCCTATCGTCGACGTTGTAGGTCGATCCCGATGGCTGGCGGTCAGTCGTCGACTCTCCCGGCCCGCGGTATGTCTCAATAACCGAAGAACCGCCGCCTAAATCAACAAACCGTATATAGGGGGCGCTTCCGGATCCGGCTCCCTGGCTCGGCGAAGAGGCAACTGATGGTGTAGTGTTTGGACTAAGCTCGCCCCCTTCCGTAGAGCAACCAGCGAGCGTAACCATCCCTAAGCCCACTACGGCATATGGTAGCACGGTTTGGTAGAGCGTATTCATATTCTCTCTCATTGTTCGCCTTCCTTTTAACAGAAATCTACTATACCGTATAGTGTCTATACTTACCACCAAATTCCAGGTTGCGTCCCAGACGAAAGCTTTGGTAAGTGCCGGCAATGCATTCCGCAATATGCTTAGGGCCGCCTGTGCCCTTCCTTTATCCAACTAATGGCCAGGAACTGATTGCATCTTACAGTCATTACGCGTAAGGTTGTATAATTATAAAATGTCTATACCTGGCGAAGAACACCACCCCTATGCCGTACCACAACCCGGCGAACTGTTAGATTACCCAGCCATGCGAGCACGCTTGCAACAAGGTGCTATTACGCAATGGCCTTTTGCTGACCTATCCCTTGATTGGCGGCGGATATACGCCCAAGGGTCAAACGAGCCCCTCACAATTGAACCTTCGCGCACCATTACCGCCTTAAGCACCGTAGCAGTTGCCGGAGATACCATTATTCTGGAATCAGCCGGTGCGAACAAACATCGCCAGCCATTCCGCCTCCACGTATCTACTCCAGACGGTCAAGGCCGCTTATGGAATCAGCTCCAAGGTGTCACGCTAGAAACCGATCTCCGCGTAGAACAGCCTCTCATTCCCGAAGCACTTATGAAACGCGAACGCTCTACGCTGCCAGCTTACTTCTCGTACGGGGCATTGAACAGCCTTACTCCGGCCAACCCCACGAGCTAGCCTCGGGATGGATGGGCATATTACAAGGCCGTATTCTTGAAGGCCAGACCCCGAAAAGCCAAACCTGGGGCGTGCAGCCCATGGGCACAACCTTACGCGAATCTATAACCGTACCTTCGCAAGTACTCTTAAGGGGTTATACTCCAGATCATCCGCTTCCAGGCGACTGGATTAGAGCGCATGTCACCCGCAACGACCATCTCGTATCCGCCGATATGCCCGCTTTACTTCTAAGGAATCGAGCTCATACAGAAACCCCAGAACCGTAATCTATTCGTATACGGATTGCAGTTTGACTATTAGCGGAGGACTTTTTGCATTGCATGAACAGGGACACGGGGCTGTATATATTTATTGAAAGGCAAATTAGAAGCCCTTTCCAGGCGGCCATTCGCAATCCAGGCTGTTGCGCCGTTACCTTCGCCAATGCCCCAGGTTGTAAAGCTAGCACAATTTTCTTCCTGAAGGCATATGCGCAGCGCACCACCAAACTGGTTGGTCTGCGTTGCACTATCTCCCGGTAGGCCAAGCCGGTACGATGTATACGCAAACCATCCGCCTCTTTTGTAGCACTAGCCAAGTAATCCCATTGCCTGCCTCGAAGCAGGTCAACTTTGCTGTCTACCTCTTGTATTTCCTGACGCATAACCCCTTGAGGCACCGAGCTAGTTGGTTCTGGCACAGCCACCGCATATCAACAGCAGGCCGATGCCGACCGCTATGCTTATTTTGTAAGATGTTTACGTGTCATTGTTTCGCTACTTCCCACATTATGGCTTTGCATCATAAAATCTTACAATTTACTTGATATTACTTCATTACAATTCCATACATGCGAATAACCTCTAAACTGGCACTCTTGACACTGGAGTGCCAAAACCTTACAATAGAATATACTTGACCGGTTTTCCCAAAAACGTCCGGACATCCCTTATTTTTACATGTTTATCAAATGAATAATGAGAGCTCCTGCCGGGTGTGCAGCAGGGTGAGCGCGCGGCTCGTTTTAAAGCCGCAACGTTTTTAGTGCGCCCTACAAAGCGAGGGCTATATAAGGAGAAATATATGCATGTTAAAACTACAGACAGCAAGCAAGTATGGCAGTCGCCGGATGGTCAAAAAACTATCTGGGAAGTAAAACTCAAAGCGGGCGACCAGGAGTACGGACTCAAGACCTACAGCTCCGCCGTAGCAACGCTTGGGTTCGAAGGTGATATAGAAAGTTACGTCAATCAACGCGGCGACCGCTTTGTCCGACAGGTCGTTAAAAAAGAGGCTCTGGACGGACGCGACAGCTCCATCCGCGCCCAGTGGGCCATTGGTCAGGCCATTGCCCTAGCATCGGCCACTATGGACAAAAAAGCCATTACCATGCCGGTTATTGAAAAGTATGCCAAGGAACTGTTTACCGCCGTAAGCCGAGTCAAGGGCGAAAAGCTTACATCCGACATGTTAGCGCGAGCCGAGAGTTACATTCACAGCTACACCCAGCCGCAAGGCGCGTAGGTATGTGGCACCCACACTACGCCGTGTAAAGAGCCGGACACACCATCTGGCTCTTTTTGTAAGCATAATTATTGCTTTGCACCAGTAAAATTGCTATATACTATTTTTTAAATTTCGAAGGGATATCCTTTGGAGTTGCGGGGGGCGCACTATAATTTTTTATTAGAGGAAAGACATGACATCAGAATTGTTTCAACACAAGCAAGCGCTAACAGAACTTGCCCAAACTCCAAACATTGACCCGGAAATATTGCAAACCGAGGCTTGGAATGTACTGGGTAACGTTTTATATGAATCCTCCGCAGAGAATGGACACCTTCTTCCGGGCGCCTACAACGTCATGCAACGCCTTGCGGATGACCCAGGGTTGCGGGCACGGCAATCAGACTTTTACTTCGACGCCCGTATTGCATTGGCAACATGGGGCGTGTTTGGCAAGCTCTCCCGTCATGAGCCCATTACAGAAAAGACACGGCGTACTAGTTGCCGCAATCTTGGCAGATTACTAGCGGACACTACAGATAATACTTTCAGACTTAGCGAACTAGCACCTACAGTTGTTAAAAAAATGTATGAAGCAATGACTATTGCGTTGTTGCTGCGTAATCAAGAGCAAACGGGTGTATACGGACTACCTTCGCCCCCCTATACCCACCGTCTTTTTCACCCTGATCCTACTACTGGAACTACGAGTTTCCAGGCTTACGCCATAAAAGAGACTCATTGGGTACCCATGTACGTTTCCGGCCTTTGGCAAAGACACATGGATGATCCGGAAAGACATAAAGGCGTCTTCCTTGTAAGTCTCGGCGAGATAGCTATGTCTAGAACCAGCGAGATCCCCACCATTTATAAGCAGCAAAGGCAACAAGGCACCCGGCCTGACGCCCAGCGCTGGCTCTTAAGTATAGCTGCCGAGGCCTTGGCCCAGGAATCAGACGGTAACCTTTCGCCTGATAAAATCGCTCTCCTTGACAGCACCACAAAACGCCTTACACGATTAGCCATGAACTTTGATCGTACTACTCAGAGCTAGCCTTACTCTGCGTCTGAAGTAGTCGGGCGTTTCACCGAAAGCCTTCATTCACTGTATTGTGTTCTATTGCAATACAAATTAGTTGCGGTTGTCTTACAATTGAGATATGGATATGCAAAGAATACCGTCATGGCTGCACAAGGAGGGAAAAATATATCGCAAGTTTACATTTAAAACTTTTGTGCAAGCTTTCAGTTTTATAGCTGCCGTAGCGCTTGAAGCTGAAAAGATGAATCACCACCCCACATGGAAAAACACCTACAACCGAGTAGAAATCTGGCTTTTCACCCATTCTAAAGACGCCGTAACCGAAAAAGACATTGCACTAGCCGAAAAAATCGACCAGCTAGCCAACGCACGATAATTATCGCTTTTACAATATTTCCAAGGACTGTTCTGGAATATTAAAGGTCTTCAGCGTCTGTTTTATTAAGGGCATCAGCCGCTTTAGGCGGTGTCTCAAACTTTTCAACCACTACGTAAGCGGGCTTTTTTGATACTATCCGCTCTATAGAGGGTATTTCATGGCCGACCAGCACAATAAAATTACAAATATTTTTATGCGCTTTTTGATATTCGCTCGGCCGCAATACTATCCGTTGACGACATTTCTCGTTTGCACACTCACAATAAAAATGCAACGGCGCATCATCATTTTTTACTACCACCAAATGCCCTTCTTTTAACGCGTTTTCGTTTAGCGTTTGTAGGTCTTTTTGTACTTGCTGGTTTGCGCTCCTAAACACGACTTCGTTTTCGGCAAGCCGACGATGAGAGTGCGATTCGGTCATAATTCCATCGTACCAGACCTGGGCGAATTAATGCTAACGTTCAAGGGAGCTCTTATTGAGGGCTTATGTTTTATTCCCTAAGGCCATAGAAGATCTCGGGCCTTCTTTTGTACTCTGCCTTAATTATTGATAGTTCGTATCACCGATCGGGCTATTGCGGTCTGGCCGGCAACGGTCGGATGCAAGGGTGATTCGTCATTTAAGCCTTGTACCCAGGGTAGGGCCGAGCACAGACCATGATCGCTAAAATCTACAGGCGCAAATTGAGCAAAATTATACCAAGCCGCCGCATCGGCAATAGCCCCGTTCAATTGGTCGAGCCAACCTTGCAACCACGCGGTTTCTTCTGGCGCTACCTGCCCCTCTGGCACACAACTTAAATCACCTAACGGGGTAAAGTACCCCGTTAACACTACTCTTGGCGGTTGGCCCTGCGAGCGGTAGTCTATTTCGTACATTGTCCGGTACAGCTCCCACTGCAGGTCTGCCAAATACAATTCGGCGCGAAAATCATCCCACAGCGAACCACAGTTCCAGGTGTAGCAATCACGCACAAACTGCGACCAGCGCATGTCATTACCCCCAATAGTAATGGTTACGAGGTCGGGCGTGCCGTTGGCAAACGCTTGGTCCAGTTGCGGCGCAAGCCTGACGCCTTGCCGGTACTGCAATCCATACAATCCCTCGTCGGCCTTTGCCCCGGAGCAAGCCAGATGTTGTACGTCCATATCGACCGACCGCGCCACACGATACGGATATGCCTGCGTCGAACGGTTACATAGTTGGCCTTCGGCAGTCGCGCCATAAGGAGTTAGACCGGCGCCCGCAGCCACTGAATCACCCAATGCTATATACTGTCTGGTAGATTGCGCATCGGTAGCCTCTGGTTCAAGGTTGAAAGTCAGCCCTGCTAAGGTTCCAACTGCCGCAAGCACAAAATATATCCCCACACGCTTCCACCACTTCATAACAAGACCTTCTTTATATTTTTAGTGTACATCCCATAGCCAAACATGCAGTAAAATTGCTTACACTTGTCCCGCATTACCCCGTACTTTTCGGCTTGGCTAAACCGGTAGCCACCGCTGCATGTGGCAGCTTCTGTAGTTTCCGCAGGCTAAGCGCTATATTGTAGCAAACCTTGGACTGCCTATATTGACACAATATTTATAATAAAGTATAATAAGCATTCAAACAAACGGAGTTTTCAAGTGCTTACTACCCTTAAAGACATGCTGACTGATTGGAACGCGCGCTACAGCGAGCGGGCCAAGTTGCAGCATGCCTACTTGGTTGCCAGCGTCATCAGTATTATCGCCGCCGGACTTGTCGGCCTGCTTAATTACGATGCCAGCCGTGTGATTTTGCGTGTTTGTTTTATTGCCATTGGCATTTTCTTGGCAAACGCCATTGCCTGGGCGCTTTTATACGGGCTTTTAATCGATAAAATCCCCCGCCGTTCAAATGGCCGTAAGCATTCTTAAAAATAGCTGGGCCGTGGCCAGGTACTTGCTATAGCAAAAAGCCCGGGTTGTCCCGGGCTTTTATTGACTGATCACTCTGCAATAACGCTTGCTATAAATGTGCCAGCAAATTATCTATTGCGAGTATTTTTTTATTGCCGGTTTTCACGAACTCAAAGTTCAAACCGCTTCTGGTTTTTACCGCCATGGTAGTCCCTTTTGTTTTGTTGATTTGTAAAGTTTTTGTTTGTGATCACAACACTCACTATTATACATAATTCTTATGTTTTGTCAAATGTTGCTCGCACTTGCTTGCATTGTAGCAGCTAGCCTAGTGCATATGTAAGCAGAAACTTTTACGAACATTCTCTGTGTTATCCACAGGCTACAATGCAAATGGCTGCTGGGGCGGTGGACTGCCGATAAAACTGATATCTACTGCCCGCTGTTGCGGCCCGTTAAATTCCAGCAGCACAATCCGCTGCCATTCGCCTAGCTGCAGCGATCCTTCCGTGACTGTTACTGTGAGTCCCGGCCCGATAATCGAAGCTAGCAGATGGTCGGGCGTGTGCGCCGGGTCGTGCGGATGCCGCCACTGCACGTTCGGCAACATACCCCGTAAAGCATCCAACAGGTCTTGGTCAGTACCAGGATCCAGGTCGGCAGTAGTAACAGCTGCGGTGGTATGCTGTACAAACAAATACATATGCCCGCTCTTACCCCGAACTTGCTCGGCCAAAATATCCGTAAGGTCAATGACTTCACGTTTTTTAGTAGTAGGAATAGTCATGATCATGAGGTCATTGTATCGCGAAAAGCCCGAATCTTGGAGGTTTCGAGGTATAATGGCGTAAGGTGTGCCGGGAAGTCTGGTCGGCAAGGTTGATATGCAACCCCTAAAAAACAGACTATCAAATTCGCTTATAACCTATCACCTGTCGCGATTGGTGCGGTTTTTGCTGCGCGACGAAGCCAGTAGCAGCCGACTCATTCTGCTTGGCGCTTTTCTGGCGCTGGTCATTGCCAATTCTCCACTCGGCACTTGGTATACAACGTTTTGGCACACTACGTTTAGCATAGGACTCGGCGACTGGCACATAACGCACGACCTGCGGCATTGGGTCAACGAAGGTCTCATGGCCATTTTTTTCCTGGTGGCAGGCCTAGAGATTAAACGCGAACTTACCCGCGGAGAACTCCGCAAATTCCGGGCAGCCCTACTGCCGATCGGCGCAGCTGTTGGCGGCATGCTCGTGCCCGCAATACTGTACCTTGCGCTCAATCTCGGCCAGCCTGGCGCCAACGGCTGGGCCATCCCTATGGCCACGGATATCGCCTTGGCTATTGGCGTGCTTGTCCTTTTGGGCGACCGCATACCGCCGGCACTCAAAATATTTTTGCTTACCTTGGCAATTGTTGACGATATTGGTGCAATTGTGGTCATCGCCCTGTTTTATGCAGACTATATCAATCTGCTGCCCCTTCTGGCGGCAACCGGAGCCGGTGGAGCGGTCCTCGTGCTTGGCCGGACCAAATCGCTCAGTCTGCCCGCATTCTTGCTGCTTGGTATAGGCATGTGGATCGCTTTGCACGAAACAGGTATCCACGCCAGCATTACTGGCGCCTTGCTCGGTTTGTTAGCGCCGGTACGCCCGCACAAACGCGCGAAAAAATCAGTAACGGAGAGGCTTGAAAAGATGCTTATTCCGGTATCGGCGTTTGGTATCGTGCCGCTCTTTGCGTTTGCTAATGCCGGAATCCATTTGACCCCGGACGTGTTCAGTACGGAAGACGCGGCGTTCGTTGCTGCAGGAGCATGGCTGGGATTGAGCCTAGGAAAAGTTGTTGGCATTGCGGGTGCCTCGTGGCTGCTAGTACGCCTTGGCATAACTAAGCTGCCCAATATGGTAACGTGGGGTCATATTACAGGCGCAGGGCTAATAGCCGGCATTGGTTTTACAGTGTCAATGTTCATTACCGATCTAGCCTTTGCGTCAAACGAACAACTTGCTGATGCTGCAAAAATGAGCATCTTTGCAGCATCGCTTACCAGTGCTCTTGCCGGACTGCTATGTATATGGAAAGTCACCCGGCGCAAAGTACAGGAAAACTGAGCAGCTTAAATGAAGCCATCTGGCCTGAAAAAGATGGTTGCTATGGACCGCTTAACGAGTAAAACCTTGAAAGGCAGCAAAATATTGCCGACTCGGTAAGTGCACACGAAGGAAACAGCAAGCCGAGTATTGAAGCCGCTTTTTCAAGTTAAATTATTGCACCAACAAGACTACCTTTTTATGATAGAAAAATGAACAGAGGCTACAGGCTGGGCTTAAAGTAATATATTGTGATTAAAAAACGTATAGCTATTATTTACATTGTCGTTTGGTGACACTGTAAGCGTAAGCTGTTTGCTGGCGCTTACTGGACTTTTAGCACTGCCATGTAGACCACGCCCCCTGTACTTGGGCTAAAGTCACCATAATAAACGCGAATAGTGCCGTCAGGTTGAAAGTAGCCGTCTATGTCAGCGCCGTGGATGCCGATTCGGCCAATCTTCTTCCATGCCAGGCCATCGGTCGACGTCGCTGCGTATAGCTCGGAGTGGGAATTGTAGAACATAATGTAGCCGCCCTTGGGATTCTTAAGTACAAAGGGGTGGAGAACTTGCTTCCAGGGAGCGCGCATATTTCCCTGCGCCGCTTCTTCCTCGCTGGCTTGCAGGGTTACTTTGTCATCGCGGGTCCAGGTTAAGCCGTCAGCGGAGCTTGCACCCCAGATCTCGCCGTCACGCTGCATGGCTGCAGCAACGGTGTTTTCGTTAAAATACATTCGCCAGCTTTTATCCGGAAGCTGGAAAACGGTCGGCCCTTCAATGTAATAAGCACTGCTGCGCGGCTTGATAACCGTGCCTGCATCTTTAGTAAATGTCAAACCGTCCGTACTAAATGTGCTATACATATCTGCTTGCGGAGAAGAGGGGTTGATAGGCTGCGGGCCTGGATAGTAAAGACGGACTCCATTAGGAAGCGCAACTGCGCGGCTGGTGGATGCCCCCGGAATAATAATGTCTTTTTCTTTTTCCCAGGTAATACCATCTTTCGAAGTGTAAATTAGAATGCCTGTAGGACCGCCGCTTTGACGATTAACGTACATGCGGTATCCACCATTCGGGATAGGCACGACCGTCGGATCGGCATGCCCGTTGGGAAGTACGAGCTTGCCTTCTTCCAGGACTGAAATCCTTGTTGGTTGAGTAACGGGTTGAGAATCCGATTTTGAACTCGTAGAAACCGGGCTAGCACTTTTGTTGTTCTCTTTGCTGTGCCATACTTTCCAGCCCGCAAAGCCGATGGCCGCTATTACTATAACCGCTAAAATTGCCGCTACGTGTGCTATACCAGATTGATCCGATTTCATTAGATATATCCCACCTTTTACACTACGTATTAGTATGGCCTACTTGGCTTTAAAACAGAAATCCGATTCTCGCCCGGGCGGGCATATATCTAACTCTCCTCCTACAGTCGGATTTAGCCATGTCGTGACACCAGGGCCAATCATACTAGTGGGTTATTGTTCGCACGTAGCCGATCCAGATGCAACAGCTCAAAGTTTTATTTGGGCCGGGGGTATAGATTCGAACCTAGAGCTTCTTCTGCACTCGAAGTACAAATGAGCCGATGATTTCTCGTGGGAGCCACATTACCACAGAACGTGTCCAGCGCTGCTCTGAACCAGGGTCGAAACGACTAGGAAGATTTGCGGGTACAATCGAGGGAATGCCCAGTTTTTTGGCTTGCATGACTACTCTACCTATGTGATGAGCTTGCCCAACCATCAGAGCAGTCTTCAAACCTTCGCGCTCCATAAATGCCTTGGCTTCTACGAGAGTCCCGTATGAGCCAACCCCTTGGCCTACACCATTGGAAATAGGGCCTTCAACTACATGGTCAACGTCCTGATCTTTGCCAGGGAAGGCATTAACGAGCATACGATCCGCTACCACTGGACGGCCAGCGGCATTTTGAAGTATAAAATCTGCTATGAAGCGATTCGCACTGTCTTCGCTGGTTACAGTACCGAATGAGTGTCCAACTATCAAATCTGCATCCGCTGGATTACCTACTACTTCGTAGTGGCCAAGAGCCGAACTTACGATATTCATATTATTTACTGTACAATAATATTGTCTACTACACAATCCGACTATATGGGACTGGAGCTAATCAAAAACGGCCCCAATTTTTGGAACCGTTTCGTATCTGTCAGTTTGATCTGGTTGCAGGAAGAGGGCTTATTATGCGCCTGCGATAACCCGTGCCTTGCAAGGCACGGGGCGATGGGGATAAGATTATCGTAGAGGGGAGAGGATCGCTCCACTGCGTTTCGCTCCTTCGGGCAAACTTTCTCGGTGCAAGCACCTGCGAGAGCTTGCCCTACGCCGAACCTCCGACTACGATATTTTCTTGCAGAAAATCTCTGTCAGGGGTTCGAGAGACTTCTTCATAACCAAAAAAGTACCCAGATTTACGCCTGGGTACTTTCTTTTGGTAGAGTACGTGCATTCGAATTGGAGCCTAATCGCAAATGAGATCTACAGATACAAGCATCTACTCCGAGCAGCTTAAAGTATTATTTGGATCGCCCATATAGAACTCGAACCTAATTTGGTAATAAATCACTCGATGGTGACTTATGTGCGTACATAGCTTTTAGAAATTGAGTAAACTCGGCATTTGGATTATCAAACTGTTTCTGAAAATACTGCCAGAAAGCATCAAACTTCACCACCGCATTAAGCCAGAAGTCGATTTCTTGGTCATTTGACGTCTCTAAGCCTTCGGCAATCATTTTTCTGTCTTCATCAGTCAGCTCGTATGAAGCCGAGAGTGCATTTGGATTATCTTCAGATCCAGCTATTGTTTCACTCACTCTGCTAACTAAATCAGTATACGGATCACCGATGAGCTTACCGAGCAATCTGAATTCGAACTTAAACACGTCCGCCTCTTCAAACCAGTGTGAATCTTTAGCTTCACGATCAATCTGCTTTTCAAGGTCAAGCCAGGCATGCACAGCTTCGTGTTGCAGTAATATGCCCCTGCCTAACTTTCCAAAATTTTGTGGCGGTAAATAAATTGCATGTGAGCCCTCGCGATATTGAGCTGCAACATTATGCCTGCCCTCTGCTAACTGTCTACGAAAGTCATCCTCTGGTAAACGCTCGATGTCAGCCTCAATGATAGGCGTTAGGATAGCGTACTCATCAACTGGTCGCTCTGGTTTTTCAGTAAAGAAATAATGTATGCCCCCTTCTGGCATTGGCACGCCAATAGCCGTTCTACTATTAATGAACTCCCAAATTTTTAAAGCCTCAGTATCCTGAGTTGTTTCTGCAACTTGTTTAGCGGCTAAAGCCCAATCCTTAGCTACCTCAAAACGTGCTGGCACATTAAGTTCTTGAATAATATCAGGTAGTCCTGGCTTTGCTTCACTCATGACTCAATCATATCACTTCCACCCCTGTAAATACACCGAAGTGAGTTTTGGAACCTAAGAAAATTTAACTATTATTGATCCGATTCAAACAAAAAATCCTCCGAAGAGGACGTTAGTATCACTTGGTTGCGGGGAGAGGACTCGAACCTCTGACCTCGTGGTTATGAGCCACGCGAGCTGCCGCTGCTCCACCCCGCGATATAATTGAGTGTTCTTTCCCATACTCGGGAAACGAACGTCTGTATATAGTAGCAAACAGAGGTAGGATTGTCAATTTTCAGGAAGGTTTGCGATGAAGGAAAAAATCCATCCAGGCTTCGAAATTACGCTGGTAAGCAGGCAATTCAGCGTTCTTTCCTTCAGCCTTGGCCGGCTCCTGCGGTTTTGGCAGTTCTACGGTATGCGCCAGCGCAACCTCGCGCGGCACAATTAATACGGTTTCGCCAGGGGCGGCCAAGCCGAACTCCTGCCGGGCAGCCAGCTCCAAATACTGCGGCGTTTTGTAATAGTCATTCTGTAGTTTCTGATTTTCGGTAGCTAATTTTTTTACCTCGTTTTGCTGCTCTAGCGCGGCAATCTGCTTTTGGAGTCCATAATTCGTTTCGATAGTTTTAATTCCGCTCCAGGTAACCAACATTGCTACCGCTAAAAATAACAATTGCCCAATAACCCGCAAATCTTGTAGTTGCGCTACATAGGCTTTTATGATGTCCAAATAATCTTTCATGTTTGTTTTAGCTAAAATACTCCTTTAGTATACAACTTTTTCCTCAAAATCTGCTATACTTACCCCTGTTAGCTTTTTCCTCTATAACTAACCACGAACCAGGAAGAGCAACAATCCCTAATCTCCGCTTTGGAGTATGTAAAAAGGGGTCCCGTAGAGCGAGGTAGCAGGCAGGCAAAACTTGTTTTGGCCTGGCGGCTTCCTCGCTTGGAGGGAATGACGACGCGGCGGGGGTGTAGCTCAGTGGTTAGAGCAGGCGGCTCATAACCGCTTGGTCGAAGGTTCAATTCCTTCCACCCCCACCACAATACAATTTAGCCTAATAGTAACGCCCCTTTGGGGCGTTTTGGATTCTAATCCTTCTCTAGGTTTATATTTATTCTCGCTTAATTATGATTATTCCTAAACACCGCCTAAGACACTACCGTTTGCCTTTTTATACTAACCCCTGCGTCAACTATGAGCATTACCACTCCGTTTGAAACCAATTTACAAGAGCAGTACCATTACGCTGTTCGGACGCTTAGTGCACTCGATATTACAACAAATTATGGAACACCCGTTCCTGATATGGCAGTTATTCGACATGCTATTAACCCAGCAAAAATGGGCTGGCTGGAATATCGGCGAAGCCAAGGCCTTAGGGACGAATTGGTTATCGCTCCCCGCGTAGGACACGCCGCTCTGTCGGTGGCGGACTTGGCGCAGCGGGCAGATTCTGACGCGGTGGTACATGAATATCCCTGGGGCCATACTGTGGACCCTTACTATAACAACGACCACAACGGTATTTTTGAAGGGTCTTGGCAGGTTGGGTTTATGCTCGGCGATGTGCAAGATCCACTCTGTGACAAGCCCGCAAACGAGTGGAAAGAGCCAGGGCTAGTGTATACAGATACCGACTTACTCGCGCAACAAATAGCTATTCGGCGTGAGTGTGGACTGTTGGGCAACGCACTGCCTGGGGGAGTGCGGCCTATCACTCCAAGCTTATATATTATGCTTCATGCGCTGCGTAGAGTACGAAACCTTCCAATTCCCGACCAAGAAACCTTTACTCGTTTTACACAATATAGAACAGTACGGCTCGTCGGTATGAACCAGTGGCTGCCTAGTGCCTTTACCCGTAATGACCACCTTGTCTTGGGAGCCACCACGCCAAATGGAAAAAGCGACCGGAACGGGACGCGCCGCGTTCTTCCGGTCATAACCTATTAGCCTTAAGTACGTTGTCACGCGGCAGGATTTGCTATAACCCAAAAACGCAACTTCTGAACCCCTATTTCAACAATTCACATTTTTCTTCCCGGTTAGAGGCCAGGCCTTTTAGTACCACTTTTAGTACCATAATCAACGCCCTGCTAGGAGTAACGTGTTGTCATGGATAAGCACCTGCAGTTATTGGGCCGCTGGAAATGAGCTGATGCGGGGCGGGTAGTATGCCGGTTAAAACATAAGAACATTTGTTAGAAATGTTACTGAATATATTGTGTAGATTGTCATAGTAAAAATGTTACTTAATGCAGGGAGATATAGATATGGCAGAAGACTATAATAGTGTACGTGACCATCTGCGCGATGCGCATACCAACTCGCATGTTGCGAAATTGTTGGCAACAATAGCACTTATAGCGGCTTCGATTGCCCTGGCTGTGGCGCTCAACGCGCTTAATAAAGCTACCGACGCCTTAAATAATGTCAACCGGCTCAACAGTACAACTACCCTACAGACACAATGACTGGATATTAAATCGCAGGAATCAGCGGCCATTAATTCGCGTCGCGCCACCTAAATAACAGCCCGGCAATCGTCCAACCTATTACCAGATATATAAGCGTGACGACAATTGCCGTAGCCACCGAGATATCGCCGGGCATAGGCTCACCCCGGGACAGAATCACCCGCTCCAGTGCTGAAAAAGGCAAATAGCCAGCCTTATCCTTAAGTAGCAAGCTCAAAAGCGGCTCTATGGCACTTGGCGTTATAAACATTACTGCAATCGTCGCCGCGATGTTACGTATAAGCGTAGCGACCAACAAGCCGAGCAATGTGTAAGCCACACAATAGAACAAAAGTTTGCCAAAAACGTACAATACATTAAATTCTTGACCGGCCAGCGTTGTGCCACGAAGGCCCAAGCCTGCCAGATAGGCTGCTATGCCAATACCGGCACAAAGCAAGGCAAATGCAGCCGCGTACAAGACAATAACCACCGCCTTTGCCGCCAACACTTTCAGGCGGTTATTAGCAGCCGTTAAAGTGTACACGACTGTGTTATAACGGTATTCGTGCGTCATAAAAAGCATGGCAATAAGAGAGAGAATGATGGCCGATAGCGAGGTGTTAACGACAATCTCGGAAAGGGCCGTTTCGGTTGCCCGTGCTGCCGCCGAGCCACTGATACCCTTAAATCCTTCGATGTAGAAGGCCATAAAAATAATAAAGAGCAGTGCCAGGATACTAGTAATATAGGTTGAACGCACGGTAAATAGCTTACGGAATTCGGCTCTCACGGCTGCCATCATGATGCAGCCCCTTTTTTATCTTGCGTTCGGTATTCCTCGGCATTTGCCGTTAAGTCCAGGAATGCCTCTTCGAGCGAAGCAGACCTATTAGTAAGCTCATAAATTGGCACTTTTGCTTCAAATGCCAGATTGCCAACCATATCTGTTTTTACGCCATGGACTAACAAACCTCCGTCGTGCGCTTCATAGCCATATCCGGCCTTGGCCAAGACCTTTTCGAATGGCTGCATCTTACCAGCGCGCACAAATACACTAGAGTGAGCATTGCCACTCAGCAGCTCCTGCATCGGGGCGCTAGCAATTAGCTTGCCCTTGCCAATTACCACAACATTATCTACCATTTGTGCCATTTCGCTTAGCAGGTGGCTGGAAATAAACACGGCGTTGCCTGCGTCTGCATAGTCTTTTATAAAGTTTCGCAACCAAGCGATACCCTCTGGGTCAAGGCCGTTGGCCGGCTCGTCGAGCAATAGATATTTGGGTTTGCCCAGTATTGCAGCTGCGATACCCAGACGTTGACTCATACCCAATGAAAATTTACCTGGCCCCTTTTTGGCAACCTCCTTAAGACCTACAATTTTCAACACTTCATCGACGCGGGCGTCAGAAATGCCGCCCGCAGCTGCTAATACCCGTAAATGATTCCGCGCACTACGTGTAGGATGGAAGGCCTTGGCTTCCAGTAATATGCCAACTACCTGAGACGGCTGGGCATATTCGCGCAAAGGTTTGCTGTCGTACGTCGTGATTCCACCGCCTCTATCTATGCCCAGCATCAAACGCATGGTAGTGGATTTGCCCGCTCCGTTCGGACCCAGAAAACCGGTTACTTTGCCGGTTTCTACCACAAAAGAAATAGTATCAACTGCTACTTTTTTGCGGTATTTTTTGTAGAGATTTGTAGCCTGTATCACAACTAACCATTATACGACCTTTTGACAGAGGCAGCTACTTTAAGCCTGCAGCCAGCATGGCGAGCAGCTCATCACTGCTCTGGGCCTGCATAAGTCTTTCGCGGAGCTCTTTGGCGCCATCGAAACCGTTTACATACACTTTGCAAAACTTATTGAGCGTTACGATGCGGCGTTCCTGGTGATTCCAGGTTTGGGCGAAAAGCTTAACGTGTTTAGTATACAGCTCGATCCGCTGGCGCTTCGTATACTCGTTCCAGGGACTGTCCTTGGAAAAAATAAAGGGATCATGGAATACGCCGCGCCCGATCATAATGCCGTCGAGCTGGTACTTTTTGGCAAGTTCCACGCCCTGCCGGTGAGTCGCAACGTCACCGTTACCGACAATCAACGTATGCGGCGCCAGCGCATCGCGCAGCTTGCGCACACGGCCGATCGCCTCCCAGTCGGCTGACACAGCACTCATTTGCTTGCGGGTACGGCCATGAATAGTTAACATGCTAAGGTTTTGCCGCAGTAAAAGCTCGTGCCATGTAAAATCGATTTGACTGCTGCCCAGCCGGGTTTTAACGCTTACCGGCACCCTGCCAGCAGCCCCCTGTTGCGTAGCCTTAATAATCTCTATCGCCAAGTCCCGGTTGTCTATTAAAGCACTGCAACAGCCATTGTTCACCACAGCCTTAACCGGACACCCCATATTAAGGTCAATGCCTTTAAATCCCATTGCCACTAATTCTTGAGCTGTTTTGTAAAAATGTTCAGGTTGTTTGCCCCATACCTGGGCAATAATTGGTTGCTCGGCTTTAGTGTATTGGATACGATGCATCAGCTTGTCACGGCCCACACTTTGCAAACCGTCGACGTTTACGAATTCGGTGTAAAACAAATCCGGCCGGCCGCATGCCGCCACGATCTGGCGAAACACCGTGTCGGTTACATCATCCATGGGCGCCAATACAAAGAAAGGCTTAGGCAATCGATACAGTACGTCCATAAAAAGTTTACTATATCATTTTTATACTTTAACTGCTACTTCAACTTACAGAATATAGGAGAAAAATATAGCCAACTATCAAACCGCCGCATATGTAGTGTAAATATCCTAGCACACGCCACGCCCGGTGAAACATAGCGTGCTGATCATGGAAACGGAATGGTAAAAGCGTAACTGTAAGTGCTACATACCACCACAACATAACTGTTGCCGGCACGCCACGCCAACCATAATAGACAACGGGCAATATGGAAGACACGACGTAAGTACTCAGACAAAATACAAGCGTTCTTTCGGCGCCAAAACGGCTAGCGATCGAAGCGGCGCCAGCCCTAAGGTCCGGCCCGATGTTTTGGATAGCGCCAAGCGCATGATTGGCCGTAGCCCACAAGTAAAACGCCAGCCATGCCGGCAACCATAGATCAATGCCTCCAGCCAGCAATACACCAAATATAAAGGGGGAAGTGTAATGAAAGGCTGATACCAGCGAGTCTAACACCGGCCGCTCTTTAAACTTAAAACGCGGCGCACTATAAGTCACTACCATAAAGAGCATCAAAGCAAACCATGTTACAGCCCAACCATTACCGGTATACATAAAGTATGCCCAAAACGGCATATTAACCAAAGTGGCTGTCGCCAACAACCAGACATGTTTTTGAGAAGTCAGCTTTGCGCCTTTAGGACTCCTTTGACCATTCGAATCGTAGACGTCATGCACGCCATATAGGAGAAGATTGTAACAGATCGCAAAATATACAATACCTATGCCAAGCCCCCAATTCCAGCCGGGTTTGGTAACTACATACCCCACAATAAATGGCGCAACCGTAGCCGCCCACCAAAAGGGCCGTGACATTAGCAATACTTCCTTGACCGACAGTGTATGTTTTTTGACCATAGCGTGTGACAATCCCACTCTTAAACTATCCTTATGGTATAGCAAAAAGCATTTATTGGCACTACCCGGCAAAAAGATAGTATGTTGCGTAGGAAATGCCGGGCGGATGAGTGCTGATAAACTATGTCCTTCACTGCGGCGGTATCCCTGGAGCCGAACTATAAAATATCTTACTTGTCATAAGCCGGACCGGATAGGATATACTGACAGTAACTATGGTACAACGCATCACAAAACGCGAACTAGTGCAGGCGCAGCTTGCACTGTTTGCCGCCATTATTTTACAAATCATCGTCTGGAGAATGAGCAGCGGGCTTTCGCCGGGGCCGCAGTATTTGCTTATACCAACCGAGGTCATGCTGGCCGTCTTAATAAGTTTTACGATTAACATGCATACCATGCACGAGCGGGGTATGCACCATTTGTTCGTTGTTATATTGCTGGGCCTTATATCGGTTGCCAATGTCAGTTCGCTTATTTTGGTACTACACTCGCTCATCATAGCTCATACAGCTATTACCGGGCCGGAATTACTGGCATCTGCGCTCGCTATTTTTATGACCAATATCATTGTATTTGCCCTGTGGTACTGGGAGATCGACAGCCCTGGGCTGTCCCGTAAACGTTGGTCTAAAAACGATCAGGACTTCCAATTTACGCAACAAGATAAAAAGCAGGACTTTCCGGCTTGGCGCTCTGAATTTATGGACTATCTATACCTTTCGCTTACCAATGCTATCAATTTTGCACCGGCTGATACCCGGCCGCTGACACATAGCGCAAAAATATTAATGGGCTCGCAAGCGCTTATATCGGTCTTTACGTTGGCGCTTGTTATTGCCCGATCGGTAAGTATTCTCGGTTCCTAAAAATTATCAGCTACTCCCAGCGGAAAAGCTTGAAACCAAGAGCATAGATTATCGCAATCCAGGCACCAATGATGGCCAGCTCCGGACCGAGCGAAAGCAGGCTGGCGTTTTCGGTAATGATTAGCCGGGTGCCATCCACAATTGGCGTCAGCGGCAAAAACTGCACGATCTGCTGCAGCCACTGCGGCATAAGAAACGTAGGAAAAAACACGCCGGAAAGGAACATAAGCGGGAAGGCCACCAGATTAGACAATGGCGCCGCCTGGTTTTCATTTTTCGCCCAGCCGCCAATAGCTAAACCAAAGCCGAACATGCAAGCAATGCCAATCGTCAGAAATATAAATAGATTAAGATAATTACCGCGCATGTTGAAGTCGAAAATCAACGTTCCGACAATAATCATAAGCACGATAGACAGCAAGCCGATTAACAAATAGGTTAACGCCGTTCCAATGACCAGTTGCGACACCCTGAGCGGCGTGGCTTTGAGGCGGCGCAAAATACCCACCTTTTTGTCAGCCGGAAAGCCATTGGCCATGCCAAAAATACCTAAGGACAATATGGAGAATCCGAGCAAACCGGCAAATATATAATCGAAAGATGTTAGATTAGCCGTCTTGGTCGATTTCTGCTCTACAACAAAGGGATCGACATGGTTGGTTAATTCTTTGTTGATACCGTCCAATACCCGCTGCATGATGCCGCCGAGCGTCTGGCCGGTTTGCGGACTGGCTTCTTCGTAATATACCACTAATGTGCCAGAGGGAATATTCTGTTCGTTCGGTTTGCCGAAATCGCCAGGCAATTCGATAATACTGTCTATTTCGCCGCGACCCATGCGCTCCTTGGCTTCGGCAAGTGTTGTAATGTTATCTTTTATTTTGAAGACTTTGTTCTTTTTGGCTTCGTCCACAAACTCTTTGGCGAACTGCGTTTGTGAATGATTTATAAGCACAATATTAAAATTGATGTCATTGCCGCCCTTATTCAAAGCACCAAATACCAGCAAAAAAAGCAGCGGGAACAAAAAGGTAAAGAATAGCGCCACCTTATCGCGAAAGAACTGCCGCGTATAGCTGCTTGCCAACACCCAGATAGTGTAAAAATAGCGCTTCATAGCTATTCCCTTAAGCCCTTGCCCGTTAAGTCGATAAAAACGTCTTCCAGGTTGGCCTGCTCAACGTGCTGCTTTTTCGTAAAACCGCGCTTTAGCAGTGCCTTGACAAGGTTCCTGGGCGAATCCATCGCTATAATACGGCCGTCATCCATAATAGCTACTCTGTCGCACAACATTTCGGCTTCTTCTAGGTAGTGAGTGGTCAAAATGACGGTTATGCCCTTTTCCTTGATGCTCTGAATAAGCTCCCACAGATTACGGCGCGCCTGTGGATCCAGGCCAGTTGTTGGCTCGTCTAAAAATAACACGCGCGGCTTATTGACGAGCGCCGTTGCAATGCTAAAACGCTGCCGTTGGCCGCCGGAAAGCGTTTCTGGATAGCTTGTTGCCTTTTCTGCCAGCTGCACTTCTTCTAATAATGTCTTGGCATGTACATTCTGGCCGTATAACCCCGCAAACAGACGCAAAAGCTCTTGCAGCGTCATTTTGGTATAAAAACTTGAGCTTTGCAGTTGTATACCGATAATTTCTTTGACCTCTGCCGGCCGATCGTTCACGATAATACCGTCAAGCTCCACCGTGCCGCCATCGATAGGCCTGAGCGCCTCGATCATTTCGAGCGTTGTAGTTTTGCCTGCTCCGTTCGGTCCCAAAATGCCGAATATCTCGTCCTGCTTAACTTCGAAGCTAATACCTTTGACAACTTCGTTGCCGCCATACGACTTGCGCAGTTTTTTTACCGTAAGGATTGCCGACGCCATGGCCTTACTATAGCAAAACCCCGTTTTTTAGAAACAAAGAAAACGCCCGGCATACGTTTTCGAGACGGGCGTTTTGTAAATTAGCTTGAAGAAAATTACTTCTTGCGCTTAATGGTCATAAAGCCATTGCGCTGGTTGATATTGACTTCCATACCATCAGGCAGCTTGTCTACAGCCGTTTCCGGGCGAAGGTCCTTGCTGAAATAGTAAATATTCTGTTCCTTACCACCACGGAGCGTTACCTTTTTGGAGTTCAGGTAGTACGTCACGCCCTTTGGATTGATTTGCGTGTATGCCATCGCTTTTATATCCCCTTCTTAGCATTAGTAATGGTACCCCTAACATACTCTGTTAGAATTTTGTTTGTCAACAGTTTTGCTTATTTACCTCTACGATGCCTACTTCCAGAGACGCAATCTACTTGCAGCATATAGCGCTTATGTATTACACTTAAGGCTATAAAAATCAGACTTAAACAGGGGGATTTCATGGAATTTATGAATCGTGGTGCTCAGCCGTCACCAACAAGGGTGACTCCCGGCACTAACGCAGGCGGGACCGTACCTAGTCATAATGGTGTCGGTGGCACTAAATCTGGTAAAGGTAGCTTGCCTTGGAAGAATAGCCCGACCTGGCTTAGAGTCGTGTGGATGGTATTGCTCTTCTCGGTCACCGTTTTAATTATTGCAATTGCAGCGCTCCTATACTTTAGCGGTCCCAAAGAGCAAGATTTTGTAGCCAAAGACCGCAAGCAAGCAGTATTCCTGGCAAACGGACAGGTTTACTTTGGCGAGATCAAGGCAGTCAATAAGCAATATATTGATCTGCAGGACATTTACTACCTAAACGTTAACCAGCAGGTTCAGCCAGACCAAAAGACCCAGCAGCAAAACCAACAACAGCAAATTTCGCTTGTGAAGCTTGGTTGTGAACTTCACGGCCCGATTGACCAAATGATCATTAACCGCGAACAGGTTACCTTCTGGGAAAACCTGAAGACGGACGGTCAGGTTGCCGAAGCTATCAAGAAGTGGGTAGAGCAAAACCCAGAAGGCCAGAAGTGTGCCGCTCCAGCAGCCAATAACACCTCTAACACGACTCCTGCTACAAACACCAATACCAACAACGCAAACACCAACAATAACACCAATAAACCTTAACAATTCCATCCCCAAGCCTGTTAACCTCCCGAGCAAATCGGGAGGTTAATTTTTTACGAGCTATTCTTCTGGCCGCGCTCCCTATTATTTAGCGATGAAATTCTATGGTGGTGTAGCCTGACACTCGGCTGACGGAACCTTGGCTCGACAGGCGGCCTTCCATGCATGAACGCAACTCTAAGGCAGGGGAGGCCCGTACGTTCCAAAGCAAGGACAAAGGGCTACTTAACAAGGCGGCGTAGGAATATACCGGCCGCTAGGCGTAGTAAGGTAAGTAAAATTAACATTATACTGAGTACCACTAGCCAGCCAGCGAGGTCAGGTGACCAGTTGGGGGAGGCAAAGTCAAACTTGTATTGGGCGTCGGGGATGCTGCGCGCGCTGGTGCCGTATTGCTTTACATACTCGGCAATACAGGGTACGCGCGGGCCGCCAGAAAAACTGCCGGGAAACTTTTGTTCGCAGTGGTGCTGCGCATCGGTATAAATTTTGGAATTAACAGCATTTGCGCGTTCTTGTTCGGTTTGCAGTAAACGGCCATACGTATGTTTTAGCTGAATTGGCGGGTATACGCCGCTATCGCCGCTTAGCTCTGTATTCATATGCCCGTTCACATGCGCCCTTAGCGCTTGCAAGGCGGCCTCCACATCTCCGTTCTGCTCGTCTGCGCGGTATACGGCTGATCGCAGCTCGGTCATAGTCACATAATTACTCCTCAGAGCGAAAGCGCACCCTATAGCCATCACAACAAAAACTGTAAATATATACCACGTCCGAATTGGCCGGATTCGTGTCCATATATGATGCAGGTGCCGTTTGTTCATAATGCTCTAGCTTATTGTAGCGCTTTTTATCCAGTCAAGCATAACCGGGCATGCTAGACTGAAGATATGCAAGCAAGTTCCTTAAGGGTTACTAGGGCGGAACCGTGAAATTACTGCAACTTAACATTTGGCAAGGCCGCCTGCTTGATACGCTCGTGCCGTACTTAGAAGACGAACACCCTGATTTTTTATGCCTGAACGAAGTATTTAGCAGCCAGTTGCAGCGGCAGCCCTTTGGTATGTACGGCAGCTTGGAGCGCATTAGGGCGGCGCTGCCAGGCCATCAGTACTACTTTGCGCCTACGTTCGGTTTTGAAGTGCTGGGTGAGCAAGTACAATATGGCAATGCAGTCCTTAGCCGGCTGCCAATAGCTACGGCCGACACCGTTTTCTTAACCGGCGCATATACAATGCTGCAAAACGCCCGGAGCATTACCTCTGGCCGCAATATGCAACTTGTTACCGTGCAGGTAGACGGCAGAACACTAATAATCGGCAATATGCACTGTTCGTGGAGCAATAACCCTAACACCGGCCCCACTGCAACTGAATTGCAAAAAGTTGCCGCTAAAGTGCAGGACATACAGGGCCCATTGATTCTAGCCGGTGATTGCAATGCATCTTATGACGATGAAGCCATGATACCAGTGCAACGCGTGCTCTACGATCTAAGCGGCGAAAAACATGTCAAAACCACCTTCAGTCCCTTAAGCCCCGTAGCCGACCCATTACCCTACAACCATATACTCGTATCCGACCATATAACCGCCCACCGCTTCAAAGTAGAAGAAAATCTATTAATCTCCGGTCATCTCCCGCTTGTTCTAGAATTTGATATCTAACTACCTATGATCGTTAAGAAGTTCAAGTCCTGTCTCCCTGACAGGAATTTTCGTATCTGTTAATTGCAATTTTCTTCATTTCGCTTAAGATTCCTTATCTGTTAAAAAGTTCGATTCCATTCTCTAATAGAGACAGAACGAACCAAACTTTTAGTATGCTTATTGCATGTCGTATGAATTTATAGAAGAAGGCAGCGTGGAAAGCTGCATTAGACCAGACTATCTGCAGCTTGTTACTGTAGCACCCATTTGGCAAGGCAAAGTTCTTCTTAATACACCGCCAATCCGAGCCTTTTAAGGACATGTACAGCATCCCCGGTGGGCACAAAGAAAAAGGTGAATCCTACGAAGAGGCTGCGGTGAGAGAACTTAGGGAAGAGACTGGCATTCAAGGAGGCCAACAGCTTATTCCGCTTGCCATATTTATTGATCACGATCATAAACTTGAATGTCATGGCTTTAAGTCTGTTAGTGAAGACGGCTCATTCTCCGAACCTCCAGACGAGGAGCAGGAAATCGTTGGCTGGAAAGAACTACACAAAGCCTTAGAACTTCCGCTAACCCCAGGATTGCATGAATCGTTACAAAGACTGTAATCTTTTTCGTCCAGCAATTCACGAATCTCCGAAATATCGACCTTTGATAGTTCATCGTCAAAAGTTCCATTAACGTACTGGAACTCCTGCCAAGGATTTTCACGAAGTCTACAGATACGAATGTAGACTTTTTTAGTACGTAAAAGTTCGGTTTTCATAATGCCCCTGTCGGTAGCTTGATATACTTATTGAATGGCATTCTTTATTGGCACTGGCATTGTTCTTAAGCAGGCCGACAAATACATACTTATTCAAGAAGTTCGACACGAAAAAACAGGCCTCTTCAACCTCCCTGCTGGTACGCTTGAAGTTGATGAAGACTTTACGCAGTGCATTCAACGCGAAGCGAAAGAAGAAACGGGCGTCGACATTGAGCTTCAGCATTTTCTGGGTGTATACCAGACGGTTATAGCAAGTGGCAGTAACGTTGTTTTCTTGGTTTTTGCTGGCCAGACGGCCGACAATGCAGTCTTTGCATCCGATGAGCATACTGTCATCAAAGGGTTTACTTATGATGAGATTCTGGAACTTGAAGGCCCGGGTAAGTTGCGGTCGCCTATTGTGTTGAAGGCCATTGAAGATCATCGTAACGGCAAAGTCTACCCGCTCGAAGCAGTGCAGGCGTGGTATGTTGATACACTCTCTTCGATTACTGTCGAGAAGGATCATTAGATTCTCTGAGCAATTCTTGGATCTCTACTACATCAAGCTTCTCAAGTTCCGGGAAAATTATCTTAACGAACTGACACTCCTGCCACATTGCCTTTATACATTTCCGGATTGGCGGGGTGCGATGCCAAATTGAGCGACACCGGCGATTGTCTCACCTAAGAGGTAACCAGACTGCACAATCAGTCATGCCTATGATAAGGCGGCAGCAAAAAAGGCGATGAGTAGTACGGCCACGCCCACCCATACCCACGGGTTGGTGACAGCTGTAGTAATTGGATTTTTTGCATGTGCGCTAAGCCGATATTTACCGCTGTCTGCATGTTGGCTCTGGCCAGGCGGCAAAGATTGCGACACGGGCATTTGCCCGCTATCCAGCATTTGGGGCGTACCAACAGCATATGCGCCGCCTGCTGCGTCACCACCATTGCCACCATTGTTATTAGTACTGCTGCCGGTTCGATTTGCAGATATTTGTTCTTTCTGTCGCTCCCGCTGGAATGATTCGCCGTACTGCATAGCGCCCTGCACCTCCCGGCCCCGCTCGTCTACCACAATGTTATGCCATGCGCTGCGCTCGACGTGCTGATGCAGCTTAGCAGTAAATGCTTCCTCTACAGCCTGTTGCGCTGCCTGGTGTTCAGGGGAAATGGCCGATTGCGACCGCTGAGCTTCAGCAGAAGCAAATGGACGTTGTTCTGCAACCAGCTGGGGTGGGGCAATCGGTGGTAAAGGCGCAGTCTCAACATGGCTCGAGGCTGTCTGCAAAGGCTGCTCGAAGCGCTCAGAAGCGGACCGATGATCCGATTCCTTTTGCCTGGCTCGCTGCTGGTCGGCTTGCAATTGTTCCTGCCTGAGCTGATCGAATTGCTGTTGCTGTTCTGTAAAACGATGCTGTGCAACCTGCTGCTCCGAAGCAAGACGGGTAATTTGCTCGTCGCGCTTTGTCAGTTGCTTATTGGTTTCTGCTTCGAAACGCCGCATTTTACGGTTAGCCAAAAACTGCTTGAGCGCGTAGCCAGTAATAAAACCGGCAATAAGCCCACGGCGCAGCCCACGCTTTTCCGCAGCATACTCTGCCTGGCTAAACTGACCCGGGTCAATGAGAGCGTTGGGATTAGGAGCAAGGTTTGCCGTGGCAGCGAAGGGCGCAGGCTGTTGATTCGTATTAAACATCGCCTGCGGCACGGACCCAGCCATAGCATAGGCTGGGCCACGACGTGAAGGTTCAGGATCTGGTTCGGGATAAGAGGCGCCAAATTCGGTGGGTGGCCCTGGAGGAGAAATTGTCGGACCGCCGGGCCCGGCAGAAGAAGGTACAGGCGGTTCGTCGGGCTCGGACGTAAATGCCGTGCTTGTCTCGGGTGCCATAATCGGCGGTGCGGGCTGATACTCCCGTTCGTTCGGCTCTGGTTTGTGTGCCGCTTCAGCCGCCTTTGCGGGCCGTACATCCTTTAGAGTGCTTCCTGATGTCGCTTCCGCAAACTCAGACGGCATTTGTTGCATTAGGCTGTCCAATTGAGCATGCATGTCGGCAGAACGCTCGACGGGTGATAGAGGTGCCGCCGGGCGAGGCCATCGAAGGGATGGAGGGGGTATGGTTGCAGTCTTCTTGCTATTCTTTTCTTTTTTACTGCCCTCTTCGTCTGTGTTGCCGGAATTGCTTGGTTTTTCTTCGGCTGCCTCTAAAGATTCGTGCCGTAAGGGGTTATCCCATTCCGGTGGTCTTGTTTCGGTAACTACAGCAGCCATCGGCTCCGGAAGCACCGCAGGTTTTTCGGTAGCTCTCTCTTTGTTTTTTATGAATGGCTCAAATAAAGGCGGAAGCGTTGCAAGGGGCCGAGGGCGCAGAAGTATCTCTCCCTCCTGCTGGTGCGATGGTGGCGTTTGTTCTGGCGGCTTTAAGCCGCCTTGCTTGCCGGTTTTTTTGCCCTTTTCTTCCTTTTCGTCTGAAGATTCAAACAGGCTGGTGAATTGTCCTGAAAATTCCATAACAGATATACATCTTGTTGACTGTAACAGTTGTATTATATCTTGAGTGAGATTACAACTAAAGTTTGCTTTGGGAGTCAATTTTTATGTAACGTTCCTTTCGATAATTGTCTTACGGACAATAACCAATACTTTGAGGCTATTTGGTCGTGCTCCTCACCGGTTATCGCCTTGACCCTTTTGCACCCCCCGTTTTTTACGGCTTAACAACTTTTCTTGATTCTGCTTCATAAGGTCGTCCAGCGAAAGTCCTAGCTCATGCGCGAGTACCGCGATGTACCATATCACATCGGCTAATTCTTTACCGAGTTCAGCCCTGTCTTCGTCCGAAATAACGCCCTCTTTATAGCCGACTATCTTTTTCCATTTTTCTAGTACCTCACCGGCTTCGCCAGCCACCCCCATTGCCAAGATTGTTTTGTTCATAAGCGGGTCTGGATGGCGAACGAGTGTTGCCGGAGCCTGCTGTTGATATTCGTCGAATGTCATACTATATTCCCTTCTTCGTCTATTGTAACTGCGCCCTGACGCAAGGTATCAAACCGGCCATCTGCAAAGCGTACAACCGTGGAAGGCGGCCGGTTGTGCCGGCCACCTCCGTCAACATAAAAATCCACCTTGCTGCCAAAATAAGCCTGTGCCTCGGCAATAGTGGTCGCCGGCGATTCGTTAGGCATATTAGCACTACTTGTTAGCAGTGGACCAATCTGCTTAACAAGAAACCTCACTTCTTCGTCTACCGGAATACGGACGGCCAATGACCCTACGTCCTGGTGTAAATAGCCAATGCCAGCTGCAGCCGGCAACACAACGCTTATCGGATTGGGCCACAGGTGCGCTACTTTATGCAAACTGTTTGCCTCTATACCCAAACCAATGAGCTGTGTTATGTTGGCGGCAATAATGGTGCCAGGTTTTTGTTCGCGTAACTTCAAACGATACAAACGTGCAACTGCGGCGCGATCAACAGCACGCGCTGCCAAGCCATAAATAGTGTCAGTCGGAATAACACCCACACGACCATGATGTAAAAGGGTCGCTAAGTAGGAATCATGGAGCGAACTTAAGACTACCATAACGGTAGTCTACCTGGGCTGCGACGTAATGTATACCATAACAGCAAGACCAGCCAACACCATCATAAAGAATATAGTCATAACGACCATACCCACGGGCGTACCAGGGCCGGTAGAGTCAGGCGGACGCTTAGAAGACTCGGCAGGTGCCGCGGCAGTTAACTTCGGATCGGGCCTAGACACACTCTCCGTAGGCAAGGGCGGCAAAGATGCCGGTGCTTGTTTTACATCTAGAGGCGCGGTTGCCGGCAGTATGCTCGGAACATCTTGCAACAAAGGAATTGAAACGGGCGGAGCAGTCGCCTTGGGAGGCGCGGATACATCCATAACTGGTCTGTTTGTGGGAGCTTGCGGTTGCATAAATCGTTAGCATTATTGTAGCGTCAATTTGGCACAATCACCACTACTTTTACCATTAATCACGTGACCGTACCCCCTGTACGACGTTTAGCACAATCCAACCTTCCCCTAAACCCTCACCTCTACTCATGCAATTGTCTTCTTCCCGCATACTTTTGCCCGAAAAAGTATGCGGGAAGAAGCGATGGAGGGACGAGGGTTGGGTTAAGTGCCGTACAGTTTGTAATGAACGCCCGTCTTTTCAATAAATCCTTCATGTATCATATCCTCCAACACGCCCCGCAGTCTTTCATCCCTGATTATCGCTTCTAGCATCTGGAATGTTCGATCCTTAGCCCCCAGCTCTCGTAACACCAGTCCACGGATTTGCCGCCGTGATCCTTCAAACTTTGACTGAACAGTATGGTGTGCGCTTGCCCGGCTTATATTACCGATTGTTTGTTTGATATAGGAGCCGTAATCCATCAAAGCCCAGTACCATTCGCGCGGGTTATCGGGCAGAGTTACGGCTACCAAGTCGGCAATGTCTTTATCGTGTACCCCTTGGACCTCGGTAAAGAAATGATAAATGAATGCCGTGCGGATATTAGTTTCGATAAATACCGCTGGCCGGTTATAGGCATAGGCCAGTATCGCCCCGGCCGTGTTAGGACCAATGCCCGGCAAGCGGACCAGTTCAGCTAACGTTTGCGGTAGTTGTCCGTCGAACTGTTGTGTTACGGTTTGGGCCGCCTGCCACAAAAACTTAGCCCTGCGGTTGTAGCCCAGTCCGCTCCAACTTTTCAGCACTTCGGCAAGGGGCGCCGCAGCCAGTTCTGCAAATGTTGGAAAATGCCGGGTAAAAGCCTTAAACTTGGGAATTACCCGTACAACTTGCGTTTGTTGCAGCATGATTTCGGAAACTACTATCCGGTAGACATCGAACGAACCATCCGGCAGGGGCAGCCGCCATGGCAGGTCGTGACGGCCATGCGCACGGTAGTACGCCCATACTGTGTATTGAAAAGCGTCAATTTGTTTTGGATCCATCACACCGGCCGCTATTGGGAACGCGAAAAGCCGAACGTATTTATGACATCGGTGAGTTTATGTGGAATACCGCCGTTTACGCTCGTTACATAATCGGCAGTCTCCTCTGCAGTAATCACCCGGTACACTATCGCATCACTGCGCAACCAATACACCGGGTAGGCAATACCGTTGTTGGCTTGTATAGCCGTGTCTTTGCCGGTACTGACATCGTAGGCAAACAACGTAACCGGAGCAGCGCGAGTATCGACCCAAAGGCTTGCCCCCTGCTCGGCGCTATCAACATAGCCGCGGCTAATAAGACTGCTTGGCGCGTTTATGGTAGCAACTGCACCGCCCGGCATAGTATAGGTATGCCATCCGTCGTTGGCAGTTTGCAGACTCAGGGTTTTGTAATCGGTGTACAGCAAAGACCATACTTCCTTTTCAAAAATTTTGTGCCGGTTACTGCCATCCGGGCTTATTTTGTAAAACGTTGGGCGAACAGTTTCATCGTTTGAGTCAATGCCTGTCGCATAATATACCGCACCTTGTGCCCCAAGTACCGCGTTTAAGCGGGCAGCCGCAACTAGCTGCGCCCGGTTCGTCGTAGGATAGTCATATGACACCACAGCGTACGGTTTAGCACCGGTAACGCCGTCCGGCGAAACCAGCTCAAACACCAGCCGCGTACCAAACCAGGCGATAAGCTGGATCTGCTCTGCCCGCCCCAAGGTAACGATGGAACCGTCCTGTACATTAATAAGGGTAAGGGTTTGTAAAGGGAAGCCATCCGCATCACGCGCATTGTCACGCGCCGATACCAACGCGACCCGCTGTCCATCCGGACTAAGTGCCAAACCGATATTACCGTTTTCACTGCCGCTGCCGGCCAGTAGCAGAGTACGATTTTTGCCGTCGGCATCAATTTTAAATACGTCGTATTTACCGCTTTGCTTGCTTACAAATACGGCCTTACGGTCCGGGACAAGCGCTACGGGCGTCTTGCTTTTGGCACCCTGCGTCAGTGTTAATTCTTCAGGCCGGTAGCCTGGGTGAATGATTTTGACCGTTATAGAGGTCAGGCCGGTTTCTTCTAGGGTAAGAATGATTTTGCCGTTTTTGTCAGAAAGCGCCACGGCCAGGTCACTCGTAGCCTCTACGCCTTCGAGCGGCTTGCCGGAGAGAAAGTCCTTTATCTCCAGTTCGTACTGCAATCCGACCGCGCGCAGCGTGAAGGGGCCAAGTGGATTACTTCCCCATCCTATCGTTATGCGGCGCTGCATTTCCTCGAATCCGGGGTGTTGTATGCGCAGCTCGTGCGGGCCGAGTTTTAACTGCGTTAACTTGGCTTTGCCTTCACGATCGGTAATTGCTTTATAGCCGTCAATGCTGACCGCCACATTCCTAAGCGGCCGTTCGGTGATATTATCCACAACTGAAATGGTACTGCTTGCCTGCACACCAGCGGTATTGAGCGCCAAATACCGATACTTTGGAATGACGGTAACAGCTACGGTACCGCCAAGTATTACCAATACAGTCAGCCAACGTGTCCAAGGATTACGCAGCCACCATACCAAAGGGTAAAACAGGCTGCGCCAGAAACCGCGCTTTGATTTTGCCGCCACCTGGTTTTGCCTGGTCGCAGCGTCTTCGGCAGTCAGCACCTGGTCACCTTCGCGCGATACAATGTCGTCAACGGCTTCGTCGGTTTTCGGGTCGTCGATTATCGAGTCTTCCTTTGGCTCGTCTTTCGGCTTGCTAGCAGCCGATGCATCCGGCGGGACCGGTGGGACCGGTTTTTCCGCAGGCGTTGCCGGGAGCTGCTTTAAAAGCTCCTCCGGAACCTCCGGAGCGCCCCTGACTTGTCTATCCATATCGGGCATATCTTCTAAAGACCCCCATATCCATAGCCGTAACCCCTAAATGAGTAGCTTGGCTTGTAATAATCACTCAGTTTTACCGGCTTTAATCCATTCTTTGGGCTAGTTGCCGCTAACATCAAAAGTTCGCTACCTTTCTTAGAAAGGAGTATATAGTTGTCGGTATACCAGCCGTATGCTGCATATTCGGCATCAAGCTCCACAATCCGCTTTTCATTTTCCGCCTTTTTGTCCCCAACAAACAGTATAGTTTTACCGTCGCGCAGGTCATTCCAGAATGTTTTTTCACCGCTGGGCGATACTAAATGGGTTGTATAGCTGTCGTCGTAAAACTCCGAATCCGTGATCTCTGCAGCTTTGATCCGTCCGTCTTCGTACTCATCGTACCTACTCTTACTATCAAGATAGTAACGAATATACAGCTCATTAAACCCATATGCGCGGACGTCGATATTGTAGCCCGAAACCGCTCCCTGCGGGCCATACCCTTTAATGACCTTTTTACCACTACCATCGGCCTGCGCCGTGTTCAGGGTAGCTTTCTTTTCCGTAATGCCATACAAAGCATTTTGGAAGCCCTTTGTATACACAATTTCTTTGTCAAAGACGTATACCTGTGCCCCTATATAATCATATGCATACGAAGCAGAGCTGCCTTCGCCGCCCACCTCGTCAAGAATAACTACTTTCTTGGCAGATGCGTCGTAGCTTTTCAATGCTTGACGCTTGGGCTGCCACAACTCTACTTTCGAGCGATGAACACCATACACAAACCGGTTGCCGCTCCAACCGTATAGCGTAAACTCTGCCTCGCCTTCGTCCATAGTTGTCAGTTTGTCGGTTGCCGTTTCGATTAAGAATAACTTGGGCCGCTCGCCGCCATCCCGTTTTGAAAGCAGGGCCAAATACTTCCAATCTCGAGACGCTAAGAGCACAGTACCGTACCGGTCTTCTTTGCCTGTGCCAGCAAGCACCACCTGACGGTTACTTCCGTCAAGGTCAGTCTTCACCACGTCAATTTTGCCGCCTTGGTTAGACAAAAAGTACACTTTGCCGCTTGGCGTCAATGCGAATGTATTGGATAAGTCCTTTTGAACAGCCACCTTGACGGTTATCGTGGAATTATTATAACCCGCAGCACTCACCGTACCAGATAATTCCGTCTTATTTGCAGGCACCACCATAACGGCCTCACCTTTCTTATCTGTTTTTACTTGGGTATCGGCCACCCTTACTACTGCATCGCCGACCGGTTCGCCACTTATTTTGTTGACTACTACAATTGGTACTTGGCGCCCGGTAGCTTGCAAACTAACAAGCTGCGCAGTTTTGGGTTTTGCAATTGGCACTAGCACTTTTACTGTAGCGCCCTTGTAGTGCTGCTTGCGTATTTCGAGATCACCGCTCCCTACCGGCACCCGCAATAATGCTCGCCCTTGGTTATCGGTGCGCACGATTTTACCTTTTAGCATAACCTCCGCACTGGTGACAGGTTTCCCAGTCTGGGAATCAACAACCGCAACGTCAAATTGCTGTTTTACAACCGTACCTGCCAAAGCATAACGCGTAGAAGGTATAGCTGCTAACAGCGCGATCACTACTATGGCAGCGGTTGGAATGGTACTTTTTTTGTGCGTTATAACCCATCTCCATAACCTTTTAGGCAAAGCCGGTGTGGAGTCATGGCTCATTATCCCTTTTGACGATAGTTCGTCTGCTGCAACTGTTTCTGCAGACTCGTCCATATCCTTTGTCATGTTGTTACCCTTATTATTGCTTTTAGTCTACCAGAAAATGCGCTATAGATAGGAGTATGATCGCTAGCGATAATATAGTACGCGATGCAGCTGAGCACTTGCGCGTACACGACCCAGTGCTGACACCTATTATTAAGCACGCCGGACTATGCACGATCCGCCCGCATCGCAATTACTACCAAGAGTTAGTGGATAGTATCATTAGCCAGCAGTTAAGCGTTAAAGCGGCCCGCACTATCGAAAAACGTTTCCGTGCACTCTTTGCAGGCCCAGAATTCCCCTCGCCCGAAGCGATCCTAACTAAAAATATTGACGAATTACGTTCAACAGGCCTAAGCCGCGGCAAAGCCAGCTATGTGCGTGACCTTGCCCAACGTGTCGTGGACGGCAAAGTGCGTTTTGATCACCTCGACGGCCTAAGCAATGAGAAGGTGATAAAAGAACTGACAGCCGTTAAAGGCATCGGCGAATGGACGGCTCACATGTTTTTGATATTCTGTATGGGCCGCACCGACATTTTGGCTCATGGCGATTTAGGCGTCCGCAGCGGTATACAAAAATTGTACGGACTGGACCGCTTGCCGTCGCCCCAGGAAGTCACAGCCACTGCCGCTGAAAACAATTGGCACCCCTATGAATCCATCGCTTGCTGGTACATGTGGCAAGCGCTAGATAATACCCCGGCAGTTTAGTACAACTTACAACAGATTATTCCTAGTAAAGTACGCGGCCCTGTTCGATATTCTGCTGCCGTAGGTAGGTTTGAGCATCGGGTAGTTTCTGAGCCTTTTTGTCTCCGCTGAAGCGTAAGAGTGACCGCCCCATTTCTTCGAGAGACTCTTCGGCGCGCGGCGTCGCAGTCGTGCTCTCAAAGGGAGAGGTAGTCATTAGTGAATAGCCATAAGATTTATAGGTGCGAGTATTATATACAATCCCCACATCGTGCCGATTATTGCCTTCTACATCGTCAAGCAAACCGACCTTATTTACAAGCACGACGTAATCATTGCCCGCCAATTGGCTTCGTACACTTATGTCGTTGAACGGGTTGGTAGCCAAGGCATTCTTTATAAATACTTTATAGCTGTCGTTTGTTGCCATTAGTTGTTCGAGTATCCAGACAGACTCTTTAGCCGTGGTATTACCTACATAAAAACGATTGGCATCCAGCGGTTGCAGACGGGTATGTGGGATATCTGGAACAGTGGCAAGCCGGGCATTGACAGCGGCAGCACCGCCCAGGCCGTAGTTCACTAATACTCGCACCGCAGTATTGCCGGACGGATGTAACATGTCATACAGCAGATCGCCTACCGTGGCCTGCAAGGGAGCACCAGGCTGGTCGAACTGTCCAAAACCTGCACGCACATCACTAGCTTGCCAAGTAAGGACCTGTTCCAAATCCAATATACCATTGCGCAGATCTTGCAATACTAGCCAGGCTACCGGTAATTTATTTATGCTAGCCGCAAAGTGCGGTGTATTTTTGTGGTGACCAACAATCGTCTGGTCGGTTTGCAAATCAATAATCTCTACGCCTGTTATGATCTGTTGCGAATTGTTCTTGCGAATTGAATGTTTGACATGGTTGCGCAGTATAATGCTTTTTGCAAGCTGGCCTACATCGTCCCGCGATAACATTGATTCATTTGCCGAGATACTTTGATGCTGACTTACTGTTACTTGTGTTGACACGTTCGAATATTGTGATGGTAAATTTATATCCATCGTTTCATCTTATACTGTGCAAAAACATGCGGATACAGGTTTTTCTTACTGTAAAAACATCATCAATGTGTTATAGGTATTGTTTTCGCTGATCGCGGCCAGGTGCCGCAACCTTACGGCGCAAGGCGGTTAATGTCACGAGGGAATAGTATGGCTTCTTTGATGTTGTTTAGGCCTATGACTTTTTCGGTGAAGCGGTCGATACCAAAACCGCAGCCGCCGTGCGGGGGTAGGCCGTGCTTAAAGGCAAGCACGTATGGCGCGAAGCCCGGATCGTCCGGGTTAACCCCGGCCTTTTTCATTTGCTCGACCAAGTTTTCGTGGCGGTGTTCGCGCTGCGGGGCAGTCGATATTTCAACACCGCGAAATAACAGGTCGGCCGAGCAGGCAGTACCGTCGCCGGCATCCATATGGTAAAACTTCATTTTTTCAACCGGCAGGTTCGTAGCAAAAACGGCTTCGCACCCGTCATGTTTTTTGGCATATTCGCAAATCCACTTTTCTTCGTCCGGGGTTAGATCAAGTTCCTTGGTAGTATCCTTGCCGGTTTCTTTGGTGTAGAGTTCGTGGATTTGCGCCATGGTATAGCGTGGAAATTCCGGCTTTAACACCAGCTCCGGGGCATGCAGGCTTTTCAGGGCGTCACCCTGTTCTTGATATACACGAGTCAGTACGGCATGCACCATATCTTGCACCATGTTCAAGACGTCGTTGTGGTCCTGTATAAACCCCATTTCAATATCCAGCATCGTTACTTCGGACACATGACGGGTGGTTGCCGACAGCTCAGCACGGAAGGCAGGCGCAATTTCGAACACGCGCTCGAACACACCCACCATAATTTGCTTGTACAGCTGCGGACTTTGCGCCAGCGTTGCCTCGCGGCCAAAATAATCAAGCTTAAAGACTTCGGCGCCACCTTCAGCCGCACCAGCCACCAGTTTAGGGGTATGGATCTCGACAAAATCGTGCTGGTACAAAAAATCACGGATGTAGCGGGTCAGATCGGAGCGAATTTTAAAAATCTTTGCTTCCTGCAGATTGCGTAAACCGACCACGCGGTTGTCGAATAGCGTGTCCAGGTTGTCCGGCTTATGGCTTAGGGGCTTGTCGATTTCGACCGGCGGCTCTTGCTCGACTGGCACCAATACGTTAAGTGCGGCGTCGTGCAGCTCCACTCCACCAGGGGCACGAGGTTCGTCCTTGACCGTACCAGTTACTTCGAGCACCGTGCCGATTTGCAGGCCCCGCAACTTTTCGACTTCATTTTTATCTTTAATAACGACTTGTGTCAGCCCGCTGCGATCGCGGACGTTAATAAAAGTAAGTCCGCCTAGCAAACGTTTTTTGTGCAGCCAGCCCTGCACCAGCACTTGCTTGCCAATGCAGTCTTTTAGCTCTCTGTTTAGAATACGCATAGTATCAGTATCTCCTACTAATTGATCGGACGGCTAGAAAGGGTCGTCTGACACAGCCCGCTAACGCCTTATTAGCGGCTGCCGACCCAGAGATTCATATTTATACGCATCACTGTCATTTGATGTATTGTATCACCTCTTAAGCAAATAGAAAGGTGTTGCTATTCGGCGCCTGCTTCTTGGGACAATTCGGGGTCGAGCGGTTCGTCGGAGATAGGCTCGTCAATTTCGACTGGAACAGTAACGGGTTGCGGCTGCCAGGCGGCAACG
>DATFHU010000007.1:0-37098 GCA_035248005.1 Saccharimonadales bacterium (SeqCode) | reverse complement strand
GCAAGTTATAAAGGTGTACCCAACTGGACCGATGCTAACTTAGCTGTCGATTTAGAGCCGGAAATATTTACCACTACCACGATATACGATGCTTTGGGCAGGGCGATACAAGTTACTATGCCGGATGGCTCGGTCGAGCAAACTACCTTCAACGCCGCCAGCCTGCTTGAGACCAAAAGTGTTACCCAGGGCTTGGTCCAAGAAACCATTATCCAAAACATTGACTACAACGAAACCGGCAAACGGCTACGGCTGGTGCTGGGCAATGGCGTCACCACTACCTATCGCTACGATAAACAGAGCTTCAGCTTGCTCCAAGTTACCAGCCGCAAAGCCAACAACCAGCTTCTACAAGACTTGCACTACACTTTCGACGCAACCGGCAATGTCACCCACGTCAAAGACCGGGCCGTACCGATCACTTTCTTTAACAATCAAATGATCACCGGCCTAAGCACCTACACATATGACGCCCTCTATCAGCTGATCAAGGCTACTGGCCGCGAAAATAACGCCGCGCTCGACTTTGGGCCAGAAGATAACTGGAACGACCACAACTACTTTAACGACTTGAATATCGGCGACCCGACTGCAATCCGCAACTATACCGAACTGTACGACTACGATGAAGTGGGCAATATTCTGCAAATCGACCACCAAGCCAGCGGCAACAACTGGATGCGCGATTACATCTACGCGGCCGGCAACAACCGGCTGCTCGGCACTAAAGTTGGCAGCCAGACCTATGCATATGTGCACCACGCACAGCACGGATTTATAACCGATTTGCCTCATCTTGAAGATTTGAGCTGGAACTTCAAAGAAAAGCTGGTGCGTTCCATTCGCCAAAAGGCTGCGACAGGTACCCCTGAAACCACTTACTACCAGTACGCCGCCGATGGCCAGCGGTTGCGCAAAATTACCGAAGCCGCTGCGGCTGCGGGCGAAACACCAGCCAAAAAAGAGGAGCGGGTGTACATAGGCAGTTACGAACTCTACAAAAAGCACAGCGGTGAGCACGTTGGTTTTCACCGGCACAGCCTGTCAGTTGTAGACACCACCGGCCGCATTGCTATGATCGAGACCCGCAATGACATCGACGACGGTACCGAGAAACGGCTGGTTCGGTATCAAATTGCCAACCACCTTGGTTCGGTCAACCTAGAAGTCGACGCCAATGCCAACGTCATATCCTACGAGGAGTACCACCCCTTCGGTACCACCGCCTACCGAGCACTTAACAAAGCCGTCCATGCCGCTGCCAAACGCTACCGCTTTACCGGCATGGAGCGTGATGACGAAACCGGTTTAAGCTACCACTCAGCTCGCTACTATTTGCCGTGGCTCGGACGCTGGCTCAGTGGCGATCCGTCGGGTATCGACGACGGTCTCAATGTCTACCGCTACGCCCAGAATAATCCCGTCACTCTCACCGACACCAACGGCAACGAATCCGACGAGCAAAAGGCCTCGCGCATGTTCGAGGAATTCCTGACCCAGCAAGGCGTCAACTTTAAAAAAGAAGTGCCGTTCCGTGTGGAGGTAAACGGCAAATGGGTGGAAGGCCGGGCCGATTTCTTCGTACAAACTAACTCCGGCAAATGGGAGCCAGTCGAAATGAAAGGCAAGGCCAATTCCCCCTGGACCAAAGCTCAAAAAGAATACCTGCCCGCACTTCAAAAAGGCGCCAAGTTCGAAACGATCGGCACCAGCAAGTTCAGTACTCCTGTGACAGGTTCAGGCGGAGGCAAGGTGTTCAATGTCCACACGGTCGCCAAGGGCAAATTTGACTTCCAGAAATTATTTACGACCGAAGTTAAAATACGCAACCCAGCTGACCCGTCAAAAAATCGCAAACAAACCATTACAAAAGATGTAGAGGGTAAAGTCGTCAGCAGCGAAGTCAAGCCAGACCTCAGCCCGCCGGGCACTCGCTTAGATGCCGACGTTAAAGGTCTGAAAGTAAAAGGCCCCAAAGGACCGAAGGGTCCGAAAGTAAAAGGCAAAGGACTGCTAGGCGGACTAATCGTAGCCGGGGGCATCCTGCTATTCACGGGGGATGCAAAGGCCGCAGGACAATCACTCAACCCCGCTGCCGACACAACCGATGCAGTTATAGAAGACAAGGGCGCCGCCGAGATTGCCGCGGGAGTGGCACTCGATATCGCCAGCCTTATCCCGCAAGTCGCTATCGTAAGAACAGGGATAGCACTGAACCAGGCGGCCATGGAAGCTTCGCACTTCCCGGTTCCCGAAGGGTGGGTAGAACAGAAGGTGGCCGAGGGACGAAATCCGTTCTGCGCCATATGCCACGGAGAGGGCAACCTGCGCGACAAATGGAGCCAACAAAAGGAGCAGGAACGATTGCTGGGCAACCTGCAACAATTCCAGTTCCCGTCAGATCCGGCAGCTGATGCGGCCTTGCTGGAATACATCAAATCAATGCAAAAGCAGTAAGTAAGGGGGAAATCATGGAGAGGGCCAACATAATTAGAGGGATTATAACCAGCAAAACTGGCGGCACGGTAGCCGGCCTTATTGTGCAGGCGTACAGCATGGGCGTACGCCAAAAGGAGCTGCTGGGTGAAGCGGTCACCGATCGTACGGGCGCTTACCACATTGCCTGGACACGGCCAGTTCCATCACGAGAGCAGGCAGGGCACGCTGCCGTACATATCGGCCTCGCGGTGTCCACACCGGGCAAGGCAATACTATTCAGCGCCGGGCCAGATGACATACGTTTTAACGCTGGCCGGATCGAAGAGATAAACGTTACAATCACCAAAACTATTAAGCCGGAAACTGTTGAATACGCCGACATTTTAGCCGCATTGGCTGCGGCAGGTGTGACCGCAGACCAACTTGAAGAGAACGACGATCACCACGATGTAACCATGCTGGCGCGTACCTCCTCTGTCCCGGCTGAAAAAATCGAACACGCCGTGTTGGCGCAACGTTTGGAGCAACGTTCCAACATTGAAGCGCCCTTCTTCTACGCCCTACTACGCCAAAATACTCTGCTCAAAAATGATTTGGCCAAACCATTGCATCTGCAATTCTCCATTGGTATCAACGCCGACCCGCAAGGAGTGCTGTACGACGCCGCACTTGCCGATCCCCAACTAGTCCAGCGCGACATAGCCCAAGCCATTAAAGATAAAATGATTGGCGGGTTGGCTGACGCCGCAGTGCAACGCCACCTCAAAACGCTGGCCGGTCTTAAGGCTGACGCCGAAGCCTATGTTGCCGACGAGCGTATGCAGCGTCTTACCGATGTCGTGACGCAGTTTGTACTGCAAGATAAAATCGGCGAGGCTGCCAAACTGTTTAAATCCAACAAGCACGATCTTACCGGCGTACTAAAAAAGGTAGCCAACGTCAAGTTCCTGGGCAACGTTGGCAAAGTGCGCGACCTAAAAACAACATTGGCCCTCGGTGAGCTAGTGGGCTACGACCAGGCCATCATCAACCAGATTGGCAAAGCCCATGCCATTACAAAGCCAACCGACATCCGGCGGCTGGCCAAGCTGGACAAAACCGCCTGGAAGACTGAGCTACTCAAATCCGCTGACAAAGTGACCATTGGCGGCAAACACATCGACAAAAAATTGATCGATCTGCACGCCTCATCACTCACGCGTAAGTTAGAAAAAGCCTACCCCACCCAAGCCTTTGTAGCACAGCTAGAACGCGAAACCAAGCCGGTACTGAAACACCAAAAAGAAATCACCACACTGCTTACTAAACACGAAGATTTTGACCTGCAAACCAGCAACATTGACCTATTCTTTAGTGACAAAAAGCTGGCGGCCAAGGAGCACCAAACTACACGCGAGGAGCTCAAGAAAATACAGCGCGTATTTCGCCTGACCCCCAACTACGGCAAAGCCAACGCATTACTAGGGCAAAATGTCGCCTCCGCACACGACATCACGGCCATAGGTAAGGCCAACTTTCTAAAGCAAGTCGCGCCGGCGGCTGGCCTGAGCGCAAAAGAGGCAAACGCCATGTACGCCAAGGCCGAGGCTACCTCGACAGCGGCCATGATTGTGGCCGGTGAATTACAAGACATATCAGCAGCAGCGCCGATTCCGGCATTCAACACCCTTAAGCTGGGCAAAAAAATCGAGGGCGTGACCACTGATTTCCCCAACTTACAGGCACTGTTCAAGACCGGCGATACCTGCGCCTGCGATCACTGCCGTTCGGTGTACGGCCCGGCAGCCTACCTGGTGGAACTACTGGAATTTGTTGACAAGCGCAGCGTGACCGATCTGACCGTGACGCCGCATGTCACTACCAACAAAGCGCAGGATGTGTTGTTTGCTCGTCGCCCGGACTTAGGTGAAATCGACCTGTCGTGCGCCAACGCTATGACGCCTATGCCCTACATAGACTTGGCAAACGAACAATTAGAAGAGCTGATTGCGCCTGACACTGGTATTACCTACAGTGGTAAGTTGTCCGGCGGCAGTGATTCATTGGTGGGTAACATTGCTCCTAGTTTGTTGACCGCGTTGGTTGCCAAAGGTATTTCTATAACCGACAAAGCGCAAATATTCGCCACCGAGACAACCGGCTCGTCGGCAACGCTGCCACACTACATCCGGGACAAAAAAGCCGTGCTTAAAGCTGTGCACGCCGGCGGCAACAATTATAAGATTTACCACCTACGCCAAACCCTATCTTCAGCAGAAGAGCTAGCGGCCGCGCCGGATTACGTGAACACAGAAGCATATACTGCGCTGGCCAGCCATGCCTACGCGTTCGGCCTGCCGTTCGACCTCAACCATACCGAAGCCCGCGCCTATTTTGAGCGCTTTGACATCGACCGCGCCGCGCTGATGCAAACGTTTCAAGTTGGCGCAACGCCAGCAAATGAGGTAATCGCCGCCGAAATGCTTGGACTTACAGCTGCCGAGCGTGCCCTGATCACCGCGCCGGATGCCGCCAACCAACAAGATTACTGGAACACGACCAGCTCACCCGCTACTGAATTAAAGGTTGTCAGCACCTTCCTTAACAAAACCGGACTAAGCTACGAAGAGCTGATGCGCTTGCTGACACTCACATTCATTGACCCTGCCGACAAATTGTTTATTAAGCATCTCGACCTCAGTTGTGACCTAACGCAAAAAGAAATCGCCAACCTAGACAACGCAGCCCTGGACCGTATACACCGCTTCTTGCGCTTGCAAAAGAAAACCGGCTGGAAACTAGAGACACTGGACGAAGTAATTTCGCAAAGCAACTTAGGCGCCGGACAATTGAGTGATACCACCCTGCAAATCGTTGCCGAGCTGATGCAGCTCGCCAAAGACACGGGCCTAAAGGTTGACGAGCTGGTAGGTGGCTTTGGGTACCTGGCGCATGAAGACATCGACGGCCGTCCTGACAAGCCGCTCTACCACCAAATTTTTCTTAACAAAGCCAAGAATGGCACTATAGACCAAGCGCTCTTGCCCGAAAAAATCAACGGCAGCAGCTTTTTAGCCGATGTTGCCGCCAGCCTGGCTGTTAGTTTGCAGGTCAAAGAGAGTGAACTGCCAACGCTGTTTATGCAGCTCGTCGACAACAAACTGACGTTTGAAAATCTGAGCTACCTATTCTTACTGACGCGGCTGATGCGAAAACTTAAGCTCAAGGCCGCCGAACTAGACATCCTGATCGACCTGACCGGCACTAATCCTACCACCTCGCCGGCCGACGCTCTTACGTTCACCCGCGATGCGCGCGCCGCCAAAGAGCAGCCGCTCAAACTGGCTGCCATCCGCTACATGCTATACCACCAGGCGGAAGATATTACGGCGCTGGAATTAAAGGACGAGATTATCCAAAAGGAGCTCGAGTCGCTGCAGGCAGCCTACCAAGCGGCATACGCCGCTACCAAATCGCCGTTCGACCCCAATCTGACCGCAAACGAACAGATGGAGGCATTGGCCAAGCAGCTTGGCCAGCTCCCACAGGTAGCAGAAAAAGATATTAAAGCCTTGGCCGGATTCCTGCACCGCGAATGGGCCTCGCCAGTCGCAGCAAAAACACTGGTAGATAACCTATTTAGCAGCCTGTTCGACACCACCGGCATTAAAGCTGCCATTGACGCCTTAGCTGCCGTGGCTCCGAACGGTGACATTACGCAGGAGAGCAAAGACTTGTTGCAAGCGCTTATGGAGGCTTTAGCTGGGCATCAGTTCTTAGCCGCCAAACGTACCACGCTTCAAACGCACATAAGCAGCGCCTTTAAAGCCGACTTAGACACTGCCAGCGTGGTACTGGCGCGCACCATACTCAAACAACCCGCTCCCGGCACGGCCGCATTACAAGACATTCTGCTTGATAATAACTTAATCGACACCCTAAATCCCATTCCAGTACCTCCGGCCATTAGCGAAGCCGCCTTTGGGCAGCACTACAAATCGCTGCGTTTACTGCACAAGCTGCTGCCGCTGATTAGCTCCTACGGCCTCGCCCCCGAAACCATTGACTGGCTGTTGGCACACAGCGCCGATTTAGACTGGCTTGCATGGGACGCAATTCCTTACCAAAGCGGGCACGCAGAGGTTGCTTACGAAAAATACGCCGAATTAACGCGCTTGCTGCAGCTTGCCAGCCAGCTCCCGCCAGTAGTCAACCCAACCGACGCTACGCGGCCAATCACGTTCTGGTCTGTCTTGGAAATGACATTGCCAGGCAACACCGCTACCCGCAATCAATTTCTGGAGCATCTGTCACTGCTCACCGGCTACGAGAAGGCCATCCTGGACGAGATTGATGCACACTTCTTTGCCGCATTCGACATTACTCAATACCGCAAAGTTGCCGTACCTGAACGAATGTTTAAAGCAACTGAATACGCTCGTAAACTGGCCGGTACTATGCAGAACATTGTGGCCTACGTCAAACCCACACTCGTTGCCGCCGATGCGGCCGCGCTACGCTTGTCACTCAAGTCACGCTATGACGAAACCACCTGGCTGGAGACCCTCAAAGAAATTATGGATGCCATCCGGCCGCAAAAACGCGACGCATTGGTAGCCTACTTACTAGCTACTCGCCCCGAGTTCAAGAGCGAGAACGATCTGTATGACTACTTGCTAATCGACGTCGAGATGGAAGCTTGCATGCCAAGCTCACGCATCGTGCAAGCGCATGGCACCATTCAGTTGTTTGTACAGCGATGCCTCATGGGTCTGGAGCCCGAAGCTGCGGCCGACACCGAAAACGACAGCGGCTGGGAGCAGTGGAAATGGCTCAAGCTATATCGCGTGCGCGAGGTCAACCACAAAATTTTCTTGTACCCCGAAAACTGGATCGAAGCCGAACTGCGCGACGACAAGTCCTTCATCTTTGCCGAGTTAGAGAACGAACTACAGCAAAATGAGCTGACCGAATTTACTGCCGAGCGCGCTCTCACTTCGTATTTGGAGCGCCTGGACGGCCTGGCATTTCTGGAGGTCGTAGCTACCTGGTACCAGACCAACATCAAAACCATGCACGTCTTTGCCCGCAGCAAGGGCGGCGACCCGGCAATCTACTACCACCGTAAATTCGAGCAGGAACGCGCCTGGACGCCATGGTCGAAAGTAGAGGTCGAAATCACGGGCGACCACTTGCTAGCCTTTGAACGCAACAATCGTCTTACTTTGGCGTGGCCGGTGTTTAGCGAAGAACCAGACCCTAACCCGCAGTCCACCGTGCCAAACAGTACGCCTGGCACCATTGTTTCCAGCGACAAACCCAAACGCAAATTAAAGATCCAGCTAGCGGTTAGCGAATTCGCCGACAACATGTGGCAGCCCAAACGGATATCACAAAGCGCCATCCGCACGCCCGGCTATTACACTAACGAGGACTTGCAGCAATACGCTTACAACTTGATCTACATTGAAGCAATGGACCAAATTTTAGTACTCAAAGGTCTTGGACAAGACTACACCGAGCTGCGCGGTGTCTTCGACGTAGCCGGCTGCAAAGGCTATCCAGAACTCGCCCAAGAAGGCCAGAGCTATTTCCCGGACTTTTTCCCGGACTTCAAAGACACTATCCTAAACACGCAGCGCTACTGGGAGCGCAACCTGGATGCCACCCCCGACCTGGCCGCTCGCACCGCGCTCGCACCGTTCAATTTTTATGAGATCTTAGGCCAAACGCCAGACAATTTCCGCCTGACATACCCGCACCAGATGACACTTATCGACTGGGTGGCGCTGCTGTTGCAATACTTTTTGTATGCCGCCCACAGCAACCGCGCTTCAAGCGTTGGACACGAAGGCCGGTTCAAGATTCCGCTCGGTACACTGCTGCCGTACTTTATGGAAGATAGCAGCCACGCCTACGTTATCACACCCGGCTTTTACGAACGTGAAAAACGCGAGGGCCGCGGCGGAGCCGGTGACCTGACTGCCGAAGAATCAACCGCCGTGGTGCAGCGTACCGCCTCAAACGTGTTACAGCTCATAGAAGACATCATCGCCCTGTACAAAAAGTACCTGGCAAAATTGCAAAGCGGGCAAAGTCCGGCGTCGGTCATTCAAGAATTACTTGCCGACGAAGACTACCACGACATCGTAGCCGAACTGAAGGTCTACGGCGGCTTGCGCTACGGCGAAAAGTTCAGCAACATGTACCATCCACTGATTTGTGCCTTGCGCAAGGTACTCTACAAAGAAGGCATTCCGGCGCTCATGAAGCGACCCGTCCAGCTCCAGCAGACCAACTTCAACTTCGGCACGCACTACGACCCCAGCGCGATCGTGCCTCAAAAGTACCCTATCGAGGACATCGACTTTGCGAGCGACGGCAGCTACAGCAGCTACAACTGGGAGCTGTTCTTCCACGTGCCGATGATGATCGCCACGCAATTGACGCGTAACCAGAAGTTCGAAGAAGCCATGGACTGGTTCCACTACATTTTTAACCCCACAGGCGCTTTGCCTGGCGATGTACCGCAAAAGTACTGGGTCAATAAGCCATTCTTTTTGCGCAATGACAGCGAATACATTGCCCAGCGCATCGACACGCTGTTGTACAAAATCGCCGACCCCAACACTCCTGAAATCAAAGAACTGGAATTTGCCATCCAGCAGTGGCGCGAAAAACCGTTCCGGCCGCATGTGGTAGCACGCTTCCGTACTGTGGCCTACCAAAAGGCTATCCTTATGAAATACATCGGCAACTTGGTTGAATGGGGCGACTATCTGTTCCGCCAGGACACTATGGAATCGATTGCCCAGGCAACACAGATGTATGTGATGGCCGACAAATTACTGGGGCCAAAGCCGCGTATTGTACCGCCAGTCGTACAGCCGCCAAATGAAACCTATAACCAAATCCAGGCCAAGCTGGGCCCACTAGGTAACGCCCTCATTGACTTAGAAAATATTTTGCCTGATCTGTCAGTACTGCCAGAAGGCGGTACAGAAATGCCGCCCGCGCCCATCACACTTTCTACGCTGTATTTCTGCATTCCGCAAAACGAGCAAATGCTGGCCTACTGGGATCGGATTGCAGACCGGCTGTTCAAAATCCGCAATTGCCAAAACATCGAGGGCATCGAACGCTCGCTGGCACTGTTTGCGCCGCCAATCGATCCGGCCATGCTGGTACGCGCTGCAGCCGCCGGGCTAGACCTTTCGTCAATCATCGCCGGGCTGAATGCGCCGCTGCCTTACTACCGCTTTAGCGTGCTATCGCAAAAAGCATCCGACCTGGCCAACGAAGTACGCTCACTTGGCGGATCGCTCTTACAAGCCCTGGAAAAGAAAGACGCCGAGGAGCTGTCCCTACTGCGCAGCGAACAAGAGATAAGCGTGCTTAATGCCGTAACAGCTATCAAAAAGCTAGGCATTGCCGAAGCCACCGAACAAATTGAAGTCCTGAAGCGCACGCGCAAAGTAACCGAAGAGCGTCAAAAGTTCTACGCCGAAGTCGAAAAAATCAATGCCAAGGAACAACTCAACCTGGATAAATTGGAGGAATCGCACGATCTGCAGCTTGGCGCCCAAATCAGTCGCACGCTTGCTGGCGTGGTGGCCATGATCCCCGACCTGCTTGGCGGCGCATCCGGATTCGGCGGTAGCCCGCATGTCACCCTACAATGGGGCGGCAAAAACCTGGCTGCAGCCGCGAACTCGGCTGCCGATGTATTAAACATCTTCAGTTCCATTGCCACCTACGAGGCCGGCCGCGCAGCTACTCTGGGCAGCTACGACCGCCGCATGGACGACTGGAAGTTGCAAGAACGCACTAGCCAAAAAGAAATCGACTCTATCAATAAGCAAATCGTCGCAGCCGAAATCCGTAAAGAGCTAGCCGAAACCGAACTAAAGAATCACGAGCTGCAAATTAAAAACGCCAAGCAAACCGACGAATACATGCGTTCCAAGTTCACTAACGAAGAGTTGTACCAGTGGATGATCGGCCAGATCAGCTCAATCTACTTTAGCTCGTACAAACTAGCACACGACACGGCCAAAAAAGCCGAACGCACCTACCAATTCGAACTGGGACGCGACGACAGCTACATCGCCTTCGGCTACTGGGATAGCATGAAAAAAGGCCTGCAATGCGCCGACCACCTGATACATGACATAAAACGCATGGAAGCAGGCTACCTGGACCGCAACAAACGCGAGTACGAAGTCACAAAGCAAATCTCGCTGGCCGCGCTGGACCCGCTGGCCCTAGCCCGTCTGCGCGCTACTGGCGTCTGCGACTTCGACGTGCCGGAAGCACTGTTTGATATGGACCACGCCGGCCAATACTTCCGCCGTATCAAGAGTATAAGTGTCAGCCTGCCTTGCGTGGCCGGTCCGCACACTTCGGTGAGCGCCAAATTGTCACTAATAAGCAACAAGTACCGCAAAAACACGAACCCCGACAATCTGGCCGGCACCGGCTATGCCGAAGACCCGGGCAACGACGAACGCTTTACCTATAATGTTGGCACCATCCAGTCTATTGCCACATCCGAAGCCCAGCAAGACAACGGCCTGTTCGAACTGAACTTTAAAGACGACCGCTACCTGCCATTTGAGGGCACCGGTGCTGTCAGCAGTTGGCGGCTAGAATTGCCGAATAAAGAGCTTGCCCAGTTCAGCTATGACACCATAGCCGACCTCGTGCTGCATATCAACTTCACTGCGCGCGAAGGCGGCTCCAGCTTACGCGGCTTGGCCGAAACCACACTATTAGACCGCTTGGCCGAACTCAAGCAAGAACTGAGCCAAACAGGCCTGCATACCGCAATCAACATAAAACACGAGATGCCGAACGAATGGCACTTACTCAAGTCCACAGGCAGCGTCGAGTCAATAATTAGTAAAGACCGCTTGCCATACTTGGCGCAGGCGCTGGATGCCACCATCGAGAATACCGTGGTACTTGCCAAAGTTACCGGCAACCCGGCTAACTTTGTGCTTAAAGTGGACGGCAGCGATCTCAACCTCTCGCGTATTGACGCCTGGAAACTATGCAAAGGGGAAACAACAGACCTTACTCTGGATACTCCGGTAGTACTGTCTCTGACACCGGCAAACCTGACAAAACTTGAAGAACTAGTTTTGGTGGTAAAGTACGGTTTTTAGCGACCTTTTCATCTAGTAATTGGTAAATTGCTTAAATTTCGATCCGTTGTCTTTGCAGCCTAATTTTTCAAAAATTTGGAATAGGTTCACTATCCTCAGCCATGGATTTATAATCATCATTTTTCGGGCTAAACACCCGATTCATATCTATACCAGGCGCCAAACTTGTGGAGCCAGAAACAATTTCCGCATAAGTTGGCGCTTTGTCGAAAAGAAGCCCAAAATAACCCGCTTTTGCGACCTGGTTTATCTGTTGGAGCAGCAGATAAACCAGGTGTTCCAGAAAATATCTCACGTATTACATAACCGTCCTTATATTAGTTGGCTCAGCCGCCACAGCGTTCTCTTTTTTAGCAACCATATCCGGGGCCACTCCTCACCCCAACTGCTTGTTTCGCCGCTCCACGCTTTATGCAGAGCAGTGGCTAGCTCGCTCAAGCTGGGTTTGTTGTCTTTCATTTCGCTTCTGGCTCCTTGCTGGTTGGCGGCTCATTCGGGAACCGCTTGATATACTCATACGCCCGCTTCCAGGGCAGCTCAGGAAAGTATTCTGGCGGTCGCACATGGTGATTACCGGCCGCAATATAGGCCGGTAGTCCTTCTTTGATAACAATACGATCATATTCCCACTCAGGATACGCCTGCTTATACGCGGCTTCATGTCCTTCCAGTAGCGCCTCTTCCAGCATCCAGCCATTGAAATCAAAGGCCCAGGTGCCATTGCTGGCGTACATATGGTTGCCAGGGTAGTCGCCTTTAGGCTTGATATAAATAAGTTCGTAACCTTCGCCATGATGCAGCGATAGAAACATGTGCGCCAGAATGTGACAGGCTCCGGCTGCAAAGAACGCTTTGTCGTCGCGCTGCCATGCTAGGAACATGTCTCTATTTTCTTCTAGTGTGCGTTGGTAGATGATGCCTGGTTCGTACATATGCTAACCCCTCGTAAGTATTAGTGCTACACCCGAAACAGCCATTGTAATTGCCAAGGCGATCTTCACAAACCCGTCACCCCGCTTTATAGCGATCTTGCTGCCGACATGGCTGCCTATAAATGCTCCGGCAAACGTAGCTATGCCGTGACCAATAACTACCAGCCCCTGCAACAACAAAAGAATGAACATAAGCACCGCTTGGACGGACTGAGCCACCCGCTTTGTGGCGTTCGCCTGGAGCGCTCCTAGGCCAAACAGCATCATAAGGTTGAGCGTGAGTAATACGGCCAGCCCCGCACCAAACATTGCCTGCACAAATGAAACGATAATGTAGACCGCATAGCCTGCGAATATCCACTTGCCGGTGCGTGCGCCCGGTTGTAACGACGCCTTTTTAATGAACAGTGTGGGAATAAGTGCAATCAGCAAAATGCCGATAATCAACTGGAAAAGGCTGGAATCCACTTTTAGAATCAGCCAGGCGGCCAGGAAAGAGGAGCCAATAGTAGTCCCAATAAGCGGCAACAAGAGTTTGCGATCGACGAGGCCTTTACCTTTGAAGGCAGTAATAGCGCCACCAGCCACGCCAAGTCCTGCAACCTTGCCGGTTGCTGTGGCGACAGGCCGATGAAAATATAGTAGGGCGTGAGAATAAAACCGCCACCACCGGATATGCCACTCAAGATACTGGCAAAAAGACTTACGAAAAAAGTTAGGATAATTAGCTCCATTTTGTTTACCGATAAGCCCTTTCCGTATTTCTTTAATTGCAGGAGTACTCGTAATAATCGGTTCTGCCGGTTATCAAGTATACCAAGCTAAGCAAGCGCAACAAGTTTCTCGCTCCAATGAACAGACGAATATACCCGGGATTCTTGTAAAATCATAAAGGGAGCCATACGGCGGGCTTAGTGATCTAAAAGCCAAAACCTACACAGGTTTAGTCTTTTTAAACCTGCAGAAAGAAAAGTGGATATCTTCGATAAAAACAAGTTCTGGTCAGATACCGGCAGAGCAGTTTGTTATCGCTTAGGCATAGAAGTAGAGTCGGCAACAGGAAAAGCTAATTTGTTGAACGACGGTCTCCGGATTTTTTTTGCGCAGCCTTACGCATGCGTTCCTCTACTTTTCGTTGCTCGGCCAGCTCTTGCTGAATACCTTGCTGCGTCCAAGACAAGGGGCTGGCATAATGCTTTGTCAGATTATCATCAACGACCGACCAGGCCGCACGCCAGTTTTCCGGATAACTTTGGCTACGATTGTAGGCGTTATAGAGAGCCTCGGCGTCAGTAACAGAGAAGTGCTGGGCTACACTCCGGACGTATGTGGTAAATTCTGGGCTAACGGGTTTGAGTTGAGGATCGCCTGCCTTTATGATGAGTTCCTCGGTAACAGACTCGGCATAGCACTTGGCAAGAAAATCTTGGCTAACCTCTTGGTTATAGCGTAGACGACGCCTCAGCTCATTGGAGTAGCTATAGGTATGGTGTTTTTCTGGAAATAATCGCTTAACATTGACGCCGGCCGCCCGTGCGCGGTGGTAAAGATCACTGTGCATGTCCCCCTCGGTAGCAACAACCCTAACGGTCTCACCGCTTTCGCGTTTACGGTCCCGGAGCTCAGGATGCTCCTTGAAGATGCGCGCCAATTCTTCTTCAAAGCGGCCTGCCTGAACTGGTACTCCGGGCGGAAATACGCCCGGTCCCAGCTGAATGTCATCGCGCCGGTCTTGGAGCTCATTAACGCGGCGTGCTTTATCGATAGGCACTTGTAAGGCTTCCTCGAAAGATGCCGGCTCGGGTGAGTTAGTGAAGGCGGCATCAATTTCCTCTCCCGTTATGCCGTCACTAGGTCGAATATCAAAATGTCCAACGATAACCCCGCTACCATACAGAGCGCGGACTTGGCCTTCGACAAAAGTACCGCCAAGCCCCTCTTTTTCAATGTAAGCTTCAATTTCGGCGGGGTCTTCGGTGGGTGGTTTATCGGCTGCGCCCTGCAAATAAGCTTTAAGGTTTTCACGGTTCTTATCATCGCCAGCATACTCAAAGCAATAAACATCAGCATCCTTGATAAGTTCGGGTAGATGAGCGCGGTCCTCTGGTATACCGTCATGCCCAGTGAGGTTCTCGGGCGTCTCGTGCCCAGTAAAGTAAAATTGAAGCTCTGCTTCTGGCCAACCGGGATGGCGCTCGCGCAACGTGCGGCCTAATTGATGCTCGGGTGTAGCTTGACCCTCGGCTGGGCGGGTGAATGAAGCCAGCTCTGCAGCCTGAGAAAAGGAATGGTCAGAATTGGGTTCAACGCCTTCAGGATTGCTCATGATGAGTCCATTATAGCCGTAGGATGACATATATTCTAAACACATGTGCCACGACTTCTATTACGCTCGGGAACCTTCTAGTGAAAAACTATAAAGATAGCTACAGGTCGCAATGTACGTATGCAGGGACGTAATCTATAATTAGGCGTGTACTTGTAATACTGATAACAACCGGATCATCATGACAACAAAACAAAAACAACGAACCTTTTGGCGGCAAAACCGTGAAACAATTATTAGCGGCACGCTCGCGACAATCATCGCCAGTTTACTGCTTAATATAAGCGGCGTTTTTGGTAATTTCTTTAACAAGCTATACGCCACGCTGGGTGTCTACGATTACTATGCCAGTTTAGATATTGCAACCGGGCTACTTATTGCAGCAGGCGCGTTCGGTCTATGGCGCGTAACTGCCCTGCGCCGCAAAAGAACCGCTAGGCGGTCTCTATATACAAATAAAAAGTCATTCCTCGCCATAGTCGTGAGTATCATTCTTTTGATGTGTGGCGCCCTGGCGGTCAATATATACCACCGCTTGCACGATCCCAAACAGTTTGTTATTGCGGTCGCCCAATTCGCTGGCAGCAATCCGCAGGACCACATGATTCCGCAGCGGCTAGACAAATTGCTCCGTGACCAGCAACGTGACGACATTGTAGTTAAACTCGTACCACAGATTGTTGCCAATGACGCGGAAGCCGAGCGAGTAGGCCGCCAAAACCGGGCCGCAGCAGTTGTATATGGCTTTTACCATAACGATACTCCGCAGGAACTTGTCGCGTACGTCCATTTAACGCACGACGTTGTGGTTGATCGTGCCGTGGCCTTATCACGTACTGATGAGCGTATCGTTACCGGCACTGTTGACAGCACTATCACTACGCCAGGCGATACACTAACTTTTGGTATGGCCGTCAACAAAAGTAACACCGGCATTGCGCAGCTTGGCCTCTTCCTAAGCGGTATCCAACAACTTAATAACAAACAATACCCGGCAGCAGCCGACTCTTTTGATGACGCTATGCGGCAAGGTGATGAAAATCTGCTACTGTCCGCTAATATCATCCGTTATTTCCGTGGCCTGGCTAATCACGCTCAAGATAAGTTCGATCCGGCTAAAGATGACTTTGGAATTGTACTGGCCGCCAGCACCGAAATCAGCACCCAGATTACCGCCAATGCCCACCATGCCCTCGGCGATATTGCATATATACGCGAACAATACCGGGAGGCTGACTTGCGCTACAGCAAGGCGATTGGTCTAAATGGCAATGACCTAGACGCCTACACTAACCGTGGATTTGCCCGGGACAACCTCAAACGATACGATGACGCCCTGGCCGATTTCGACAAGGCCATCGTATTATCAAAGACGTATGCAAAGCGGTATGCCTATCCATATAACGGCCGTGGGGTGGTCTTTTGGCGGCAAAAGCAGTCTGACCGGGCAGCGGAGGAATTTGACAAGGCGATAAAGATCGACAAAAAGTATGTAGATCCGCTCGTCAATAAAGCCCAGGTGCTTGCCGATAAAAAAGATTTTACTAACTCTATGAAATTATTTGATCGAGCCTTAAAACTTCAGCCAAAAAATGCCGTTGCTTACTACAACCGGGCGACCGTGCAAGACCTGCAACATAAATCGGACGCCGCCATTGCCGACTATACCCAGGCAATAAAGTTCGACCCGCGTTACACTAATGCCTACAATAACCGCGGCGCCATCTACCTTGAAAAAAAAGAGTACGACAAGTCTATTGCCGACTTCGATAGAGCGATCCGCCTAGAACCGGCAAACGGATCACTCTATCACAACCGGGCGGGCGCACTTTATACCAAGGGTGCCAAATTGTACATAGAAGAATCGACCAGCCAACAAGGCTACGATCTGATAGTTAAAGCCGATGATGACGTCGATAAAGCGATTGAGCTGCGGCCGGACATAGCCGCCGCCTACGCGATACGCGGCCAAATTTATATGCTCCTAGGCGGAGAGCGATTCTACGACCATGCATTAATAGAATTTAACAACGCACTGGCTCGAGACAGCGACAATGCCAAGGTCTATAATGCGCGGGGTACGATTTATGAATCCAAGAAGCAATACGCTGAAGCGGCAACGGATTATCGTAAGGCTCAATCACTCGACCCCAAAAATCCAGAATACTGTTATGGACTGGCCCGCACGTACACCCGGAGCGGTGAATATGATAAGGCTCTCACTACTTATAATAAAGCGGTCACGCTAGCACCCGACCAACCCGACCCTTACCTGCAGCGCGCACTATTTTACCTAGGCCGCCAGGATAAAACAAAAGCACACGCCGACGCTCAGAAAGTCATTAAACTGGACAAAGCTGGCCAAAAAGCAGCAATCGCAAAGGCTATCTTGCAAAAGTAGCAGTGTTTTCCGCTTGCTCGGCGGTTAGTTTATCTAGATTAAAAGGCCTGAACTCTTAGCCGCAAAGTCAAAGTCAGAGATTTTTTGCGTCCATATGGGATAGTTGCGTTATACTAAAATACTGAAAAATATGTCACAAAGATAAATAACTTACTCAAGGGGGTGGGATGTTGCCAGCCGGTTTTATTGTTGTTGCGATTTTATTGCGATTGGCTTCTGGTGCAAGTTACTTTAGAGCAGTCTGGCAGGGCAAGGCGCAGCCAAGCCTTGTAAGCTGGCTCTCTTGGAGCCTCACTGCATTGATTATTTTTATAATTCAGTTGATTAAGGGGGCTGGGCCGGAGGCTTTTGTAACGCTAACAATCGGACTCAGCCCAATAGCCGTCTGCTGCGTAGCAATATACAAGCGAGCCTATGTAACCACTTTCAGCCGCTCAGATAAATGGTGCGTTGTGTTAACCGTTATCGGAATTTTGTTATGGCTAATAAGTAAAAATCCCCTTATGGCACTGATTGCATGCATCTTTGCTGACATATTCAGCGAAATACCAACCATCCTAAAGTCATATCGGGCGCCGCATACCGAACACGCAACTGCCTACGCCATCTCGATAGTCAGTATGGCGGTTACATTGCTAACCATCAGCGACTGGAAGCTTACCAACTGGCTGTTCACGGCCTATATCCTAGGCGTTAATGTAACGATTGTATTGACTATTACTACATTGAGCAAAATGCGCCTGTCTAGGTGGGCGCCGAAAAGATCGGGAGTTCTTGCCTATGAAGAAATTGAGTCCCCTACAACACGACAGTAACCTTTAGGTACAGCATACGTACTACCTATATGGGGAGCATATAAACAGCCGTTCTCCCAGGATGAGAAAAAATTAAGAAAGAAAAAGAACTTGCTAATTTATAGATCACTTTATCTTCTCTTTTCTTTTATAGAACGGCTGTTTATTTTCTGTGAGGTACTATTAGATTATGAAGTCTTTTATACTCGCTATTACTGGTCCGGCTGGCTCTGGTAAAAGCACCACTGCAAGCAAGCTTGCTACGCAAGTCAAGCAATGCGTCAACATTGATGCCGACGTCGTCAAGCACATGATCGTCAATGGATTTATATATGGCAACGAGCCGGGAGGTGTGGAGCAATGGCGGCTGCTCGGCACAAATATCGGTATGCTCGCCAAAAAATTTCACGAGGCCGGGTATAACGTCATCATTAATGGCTACATAAACGAACTTGCATGGGAGAGCATACAGCAGTGCATAACCTTTTCACACAAAGTCCTACTTCTCCCTCATCTTGATGCCGTTACCAAACGAGACAATGGACGGCATGAAGGTTATCGACAAGGCGCCGAAGCCGTCAAAGAGCATCACAGCTACTTCTCGAACGCCAGCTTCTATAATGATTTCGTCAAAATAGACTCAACGAGCCATACAGTTGACGAAACTATAGCCGATATTAAGAGAACCCTTGGAATAAAGGAAGATGTATGAGCTACAAAGGTGACATCATCGAAGAAAGCTTGGCCGACAGGGCCACGCTGGAGACCGTACACGTTATCAACAATACGCGTCGAGCCAGTAACTTCCGAACATAAAACACCCTGGCTCAAGCAATGGGCGCTGCATACTATCGAAAGTGCCAGACGCAGATGCCGAACAAGTCGCTCAAAACTTGAGCCATGCCCTGGAAAAAGACCATACCAACTGGTATATCGACTTTAAAAACGATGCCACCCACTACGTTATATTTCCCGACAAAGTTTTCAAAGTAGATCGCAGCCAGCCGGAACAGTATAAGCCGGTCGTAATCTATGGCGTAAAACGGGGTATCCCACGCCCGGCAGATAAAAATTAAGCGAATGCCAATCTCCAGTCTGGTGCAACATCAACCGAAATACACAAAATTCGGATTCTATACCCATGCGTAGTGATTATGGTATGCTGCAAAATGAACAATGTGCATGATGACCATACCCTCAAATGAATGCTAGGTCGGCTATGTTAAAGGCCTACTACAGACTAACCAAACCTGGCATTATATACGGCAATACGTTAACTGCGGCAGCCGGTTTTCTGCTTGCCTCGCATGGCGATGTACACTTTGTGCGATTGCTTGCCGTGTTAACCGGTACGGTACTGGTGATTGCCTCGGCCTGCGTCTTTAATAACTATATCGACCGCGGCATTGACGCTAAAATGTCACGTACCAAAAAGCGTGCACTGGTGAGCGGCAAAATTACCGGGCCGCAGGCGCTAATGTATGCGGGTGTGCTTGGCGTAGCCGGTTTTGCTATTCTGGCAACCGGAACCAATGCACTCACCTTGTGTATCGGTATAGTTGGGTTTATCGATTACGTCGTGTTTTATACGTGGGCTAAACGGCATACCATGTTGGCTGCACTAGTAGGCAGCATTTCCGGTGCCACGCCAATTGCAGCCGGATATACGGCTGTCAGCAACACATTTGACGCGGGCGCACTGCTGGTATTTATCGTATTGGTGCTGTGGCAAATGCCGCATTTTTACGCTATTGCCATGTTCCGGCAAGACGATTACGCGGCCGCGCGTATCCCGGTACTGCCTATCGTACAAGGAATACGCCGCACTAAAATCCAGATTTTACTGTACATAGCTGCTTTTGCTGCGGCAGTTACTGCGTTAACGGTATACAACATTACCGGCTATACATTTTTGGCAGTCATGTGTCTGCTTACTGGCGTGTGGTTTTGGCGCGGCCTGCAAGGATTTGCAGCCATGGACGACAAGCGCTGGGCACGCAAGATGTTTTTGTTTTCGCTTATCATTATACTGGCACTGTCCGTACTGTTGTCTGTAGACACATGCTTACCATAACCTTATACTAAAAGCTATGATACTTATACTTCACATACTTGTAGCTACCCTAAGCATACTCCAAACCAGCTATATGCTGGTCACGCCTAATAAGGGCGGCCTGCGCTTGTCATACACCCTGCTTGGACTGACGCTAGCCAGCGGCACTCTTTTGGTGTGGTCCACGGGCACGCATATACTCCAAGCGTGTATGATGGGCCTTTTGTATACCGCGTTTGTAACATTTGGCATTGTCCGCACCCGCCAAAGACTGGCCAAAACTCCTAACCTCTAACAATACTCCCTAATTAAGCCGCCAAGCACCGTCTCGTAACTACATCTCTTTTCTAAGGTAAGAGAATCGTGGGTTCACGCCAAACAATCGCTGCTTAGTTCACCGTCACGGCGTTACGGTAAAGCTGCCGGCTGTTTCCTCGTGCAAATGGTCATGGAATTGATACGTACCCGGCTCGGTTAACGTTATCGTCTTACCTCGCCCTTTACGAACCGTCAGTTCAGACTCCCCGGCATACGCCCCATGGCGGGGATGCGTTCCGAAGGTCATTTCACGCACCACGCTGTCCTCGTTGATGAATGTAAGGGTGTCGCAGACACGCGCTGCAGTATGAGCGGGAGCTACCTGGCCGTTCTTGATTACAACTTTGAGATTAGCATGTGCGCCTTGGCAGGCCCCAGTCTTCTCGCCTCCTATTTGATAGATGCCCTCTTTTTCGACAAGCTTCTTCGATACGTCCGCCAGCGTCACTGGGGTCATGTTGTAGTGCAGGTGGTGCATAATCCACAGCGAGCCCATTACTACGACCAAAATGATGCCAATCGTCGAGATGAAAAACAGTAATTGCCAATGAGGGCTTTTCTCCCGCCCCAAGTGCAGAAAAAATACTATCTGGATAATCATCTGCAACACTGCAAAACCAAGGATAGTTGCGAGGAGTACGTTACCCGACACCACTTTCTCGACTACTAGATAGTACGGGATGCACGTAAATATCAAGGACAATACAAACCCGATGGTATAAGATTTGGTTGTCCCGTGCGGTGCGTTAGAACCCATAGCAATATCCCTCCCTGAAGTGTAAGTTATTCCGGCGGGTATGGTTTGTTAGTTCTCGCGAGAAAGCATAGCCGTAGCTACGGTGACGATGGAAACCGGCAAAACATGCTTGCCAGAATAAATTGTAGCCGGGAGGGATATTGCTATGGGTTCTCGTCATACGAATGCCATTAGATATACTACGGTAAAAATAAATATCCAAACAATGTCTAGGAAGTGCCAAAACAGGCTTAATAAGCTCAGTTTGCGTACCAGGTGCGAGTTAAGCCCTCGTACCATAACAAAGGCAAGCGTGACCCCCATCCAAAGCAGCCCGGAAGTTATATGCAGCCCATGCGTACCGACGAGTACAAAGAACGAAGAGAAGAAGGCGTTTGTGCTCATGGTATGACCCTCGTGAATAAACTCGGCAAATTCATAGAGTTCGATACTGAGGAACGCGAGGCCTAAGATAAACGTAATACCAAACCACATGAGCACCTGACTCTTGATGCCCCGGCGGGCGGCGATCATCCCAAGCCCGCACGTAAAACTGCTCGTAAGCAGCAGAAGGGTTTCGGTCAGGGCCAGCGGAAGACTAAAGAGCTCGCGGCCCGAAGGTCCGCCCAGTGTATTGCCGTGCAACACCGCATACACCGCAAAGAGCACCGCAAACATCAAAAGGTCTGTCATCAGGTAGACCCAGAAGCCGAACATCACCCGGTCGTTGGCTTCAGCCTCATGATGATTCTCTTGCTCTGCCGCTACCATGTGCGCCATCGTTTGCTCCGTAGTACATCTAAGAAAAACCTCACCACAATCTTTATAAACTCGATCAGTCCCATATCTTCTTCATCATCCTTAGCAGTGTAAGGCGTCGGAGCTTTGCGTTTCCTGGCCTCTTCGAGTTTCTCAACTTCCTCGGCCTTGAGTATATACTCGGAATGTTCGTTAAAGCCGCGGACAATAAAGACTACAATGATACCAATAATAGATGCGACGACAAGCCAAACAATTTCCCAGACAAAAGCAAAGCTAGCCAAGAAGGCAAAGGCGGCAATGTATATGCCCGCAGCCGTATTTTTGGGAATATGAATGTCTTGGAACGCCGGTTTAGGCAGGCCCTTCTGCTTCATTTCCCAAAATACATCGCGGGTTGTCACATGCGGGATAACAGTAAAGTTGTAATGCGGCGGCGGCGATGGGGTTGCCCACTCCAATGTCCGTCCGTCCCAAGGATCGCCGGTTGTATCACGCAATCGCTTTTTCTGCATGAAGCTGGCAATAATCTGCACCACCTGGAGTGCTACGCCAGTCGCGATGATAAGCCCGCCAATCAGCATGAGCACGTAAAACGGCTGCCACCCAGTAGAAGAGTCATAATGGTCAAGCCGCCGGGTAGCTCCCATAAATCCCAATATATACATCGGTATAAATGACATACAGAAGCCAACAATCCAACACCAAAACGCATACCGTCCAATCCGTTCATTGAGCTTGACACCCGTAATTTTAGGGAACCAATACGATATGGCGGCAAAAATACCAAACAACACGCCGCCTATAACATTGGAATGAAAATGCGCAACCAAGAATAGACTATTGTGCAACTGGAAGTCGGCAGGAGGCACCGCCAGCACCACACCGGCCATGCCGCCAATCGTGAAGATGGCGATAAACCCGAGAAACCATAACATCGGTGTATCAAACCGTATCTTACCTTTGTACATGGTGGCGATCCACGTAAACACTAATACGCTGGTCGGTATCGCAATAACCATGGTCATAACTCCAAAGAACGCATTCACGTTCGCGCCCGCACCCATAGTAAAAAAGTGATGCAGCCACACCGAAAGCGCAAACGCCGAAACACCAATCATACCCAACACGTTGGATATGTAACTGGCGATGCGCTTGCGGCTAAACGTCGATACTATCTCTGAAAATACACCAAAGGCCGGCAGCACCAGGATGTATACCTCCGGGTGCCCCCACATCCAGATGAGGTTGGTATACATCATAGGATCGCCCCCGGCCGTGGTCGTAAAAAAGTGCGTGCCCAAATAGCGGTCAAAAAACAAGAGAAAGAGCGTGGCTGTAAGCAGGGGGAAAACAGTGACCGCCATCACCATGCTGCACAGCGAGCCCCAGGTAAATAGAGGCATCTTCCAAAGAGTCATACCAGGAGCCCGCATCTTAAGGATCGTCATAATAAAGTTGATCGCGCCCAGCGTCGTTCCTATACCTGATATCTGCAGGCTCCATATCCAGTAATCCACGCCGACTCCCGGACTAAATTCGGTTCCCGACAGCGGAGCAATGGCGAGCCAACCGGTCGCGGCATATTCGCCGCCCAAGAAGAAGAACATGTTCACCATAATGACACCGCCCACATACAGCCAAAAACCCAAGGTGTTTAAAAATGGCGACGCCAGGTCGCGTGCGCCGATCTGCAACGGCACAAAGTAGTTAATAAGCCCAAAGATAAGGGCCATAGCTACAAAGAACACCATAATATTGCCGTGGGCCGTAAAGATCTGCTGGAAATGGTCGGCCGTGAGATATCCCATCGAGCCGTCAACCGATATAGCTTGCTGCAGCCAAATCATGATCGCATCCAGACCGCCGCGCAGCAGCATAAATCCGCCCACAATGAAGTACATAATACCAATCTTCTTCGGATCAACCGAGGTCAGCCACTCTGTCCAAAGCCATGTCCAGCGCTTCATGCGCGTGATGACGATAACCGCTACCAGTGCCATGGCGATAAAGCCAACCGCTCCGGCGACAGTAAACCATTCGTGCGGCAGTGCGTGCCAGTCTAATTTGCCTAGAAGTAGCTCTTTCATTAGTGTCCGCCGTGATACGGTGCCGGTGTATGCTCGTGTCCAGCCCCCATGTATTTCATAAGAATTTTACCATACAGATTGTCGTCTACAGCCGAGTAGAATGCGGTTGGATTGTTTTCGCTGGGCTTTAGCAACCTGTTATATTGCGCCGTATCGAGCGAATCTGGGAACTGTTTCATATCTTGCACCCACAGGTCAAAATCGTTCTTTGAGCTGGCCCGGGCAGTAAATTTCATTCCGGCAAAGCCGGCCCCGTTTATCTCGGCAGAGCTGCCCGGATAATCTCCTGGCGTCTCAGCTATAAGATTCAGCTGGTTCACATGCCCGGTCATCGCATACAACATGCCGCCCAGATTGGGAATCCAAAACGAACTCATCGAGGATTCATCGGCCGTTAACTTAAATTCTACCGGCGTGTCGGTCGGCACTTGCACAAAATTGACGGCCGCAATCTTCTGCTCAGGGTAGATAAACAGCCATTTCCAGCGCAGCGCCACTACTTGAATAGTGAGCGGTTTGGTATTAGCGGCGATCTGCTTCTGTGGTTCAAGCTTATGAGTGGCGGGCCACATAATCAAGGCGAGCACAACCGCAAAAATACCCGGAACCAGCCACATGCCCACATTAAGGAGCCTGCCATGACCGGCATTGGGGTCGCGTTTTGCGCGCGCGTTCGATTCCCTATATTTCCAGGCTGTAAAATAGAGAAGAAAAAGTGTGGGGATGGCAATCACAAGCATTATGCCTACGGCAAGAATCATCAGGCCGAGCTGTTCCTGGGCAATCATCCCTTTCGGATTAAACAGCGCGACGTTATTGCCTTGCAAAAGTACTTTGATAAGCAACGCAAGGCCTAGCAGCCCCAGAAGGAGAAGCCCTACTGTTCTACCTGGACTATTCCTTTTTCTGTTTTTCGGCATTAACCTAGCTCCAACAGGATATAAACATAATTATTATATATAACTATATCACGGTCATCCGGTAGAGCGCGCGTTATACCGGCTCACAAGGTCACAGGTTCAAATCCTACCTAGCGCTCAAAGCTCTCTACCCCGCGCAAGGCAAGTTCAACTACTTCACCAAAAGCCAACTCAGCTACGAAAAGTATAGTTTCTTTCCAGCTCCACTCCAAAAGGCAAATTACTCCATATCCTTACGCCAAACCATAAGTACTCTCAGCTGTTAAAACTTTTTTCCAGTGCATCGTTCACATGAGTAAGTTCAAAAAGTCTGTTGAATACAAAAAGACCAGCATCGGCGGTTGGTCGAAACCTTAGGCCTATCCGGTCAGGGTGATACTCTAATTATATACATCAAATTTTAGTATTTTGATCAATACCGAATTGACTATCCACCTCTGCCAATAGAAGTACAAATCCCCTGAATTTCGCTTTATAATATCATGCCTTTAACGGACATGTATTATCAGTGGGGCAACGTATCTAATAACCTACCTTGTTAGAAGAATTTGGGCTACCCAGGGTGAACTGCTAGTTCAGCCCGGCAGCTGCATAGCCGGCTTCAATTTTGTCCCAGCCGCGCCGCACGGTTTCGACCTCTGGATCGGTGTTTAGCCGGCCCACTGCAGGCTGGAGGCGTCCGGTAGCCCAATGGTAAAGTTTGGCGCGGCATACTTTATCGGCAGCGGCAGCCTTTTGTTCGGACCGGGCCGCCTCCCGCCATTGTTTGGTGGCAGCCATGCGCGACCATGGCTGCTCCGGCGTAGGAAACTGCTTTAAGACATGGTCATATAATTCAAACCGAGAATTAGCTTTGTAGCCGGCTTTATGCAAACAATCCTGGTAATCGGTAATTAGCGGCTTGGCCGCCTCGCTCCCTTGCACCTTGCGTAGTTCAGTCAGAAGTCGGTCAATAGTCTCTTGCTGACCGGCCGGGTGGTAATCCTCTTCAAGCGGTATAGCCTTAGCCATACATTCGTCCACGGCCGCGTTATAGATCGTGCCTGTCTGCTGACTGCGGGCAGCCTCCAAACCTGGCTTATTACCACCAGAATTTTGATCAGCCTCTACGCCCTGAGCATGCATGCGATGCCGCTCTGCAATGCCAAAACTCTCACTTAGTGGTGTGGCAACGTCTAGGTCGCCTGGGGCCACAACTCCGGCGCTACTGCCAGCATAGAGGGGCGGGACGTAACCCAGCCCCTTGCTCTCCATACAGTTTTTGATGACGTTTTGTATGCGGTGATGCAAAAGCTTCTCGCCCCGGTAGCGGTCGCTGGCGGTGCCGTAGATTTTATCTAACAGCAGCTCATACGCGGCAGTATTGGCCTTTATGACACCGTTGCCGTGGACTTGGATAACCCATGCCAGCATGCCCATCAGGGCTGTTATGGCCACCAGCGAACCGATGATCATCTTCTTCACGCCAATCCTTTTTCTGTATGTTTGCTGTGGCTAACGAGATATACGCAATGGCTACGATGTGCAGCTTGTGCTGGCGCCGCCCGAGTAATACACGGTTGTTCCATTTGCGTTCTTCTTCCAGGCGCGGACACAGTTGTTAGGAATGCTGACATTCACGTTGCCTTGCACGATTTGATCGGCGCGCGAGTCATTATTGCATGTCCCGGAAGTTGTTGCGTTGTCATTCCCAACACAGAAAGCTGACTTTTGCATTCCCTGCAAGCTGCCGCCCGTATCAGTGCCGATGGAAGTAGAATGTGTAGCTCCGCTCCGGCATACGCGTACAATACGCGCGTCATGATGGTTCGAGGTAAGCGGATTAAAATCGTCGCGGTGCCAGTCAAATATCGCATCACCGCACTTGCCGCTAGCCAAGGTGCCTGGGGCGCTATATAGGGACAATGAATCGTTGTTTGCATTCCAGGTAATGATACCTTGGCCGGCACCTGCCGCGAGCTGGCTGGTACCCGACGCCACACTAGCATGCACGCTCGCTGGCATTATCAGCAGTCCACACAGAGCCACCAGACCGGCTACAAATCCGGAGAATATCCTACGTTTGTTTTTAAGAAGTATAGTTACTTTTGACACAGTTTTTCCTTTCTTTTTTAACAATATAGAGCGTTACGCTTGGCAACGAATGCACATTATCTGCATTATTCCATACCTATTCTGTGAAAAATTTTATAGTTTTAGCAATGCGTTTGTGCGGCAATCACACATCTAACTACCCACTTGTTATACGAAGCCGATCCCATCCTTAGTGACGGTATTGCGAGGAGTGCGCATCCCGCCTCGCCAGCCATAGCACTTATGTTTGAAATAGGCTCAAATGGTCTCTATCTGTTTTGAAGTAGTCTTGCTTGAATTCCTTGTACCAGCTCATCCAAGGACTGATCTGGCGTATATATAATTGCATCTTCAGTAGGATCAGGCACTTGGAGGAGGGACTTATCATGCATTAGTTTGGTCTCGCTGATATGATCTCGCCCCTTTAATTGTAGATTAGCCTTTCTGCGTTGCCGGATGACAGAGGTTGGTGTATTGATAAAAACTATAATTGGTTTTGCTTGGCAGGCATGAGCAAGCTCTACCAATATTTGGCGATCTGACCGTTCAAGGCATAAGTCGTCATATATGACCGATGTGCCATTTTGGAGTAGGCGTTTCAGCTCTCGTCGCGCAATTGCCTCGATTTGTTCATACTCTTGAGCCTTTGATGTTCCCGGAAGTACCTCGTCTTTGTGAAGGGCATATATATCATGATCATAAGAAAGTATTTTGACCCCCAAGGCTTCACTTAAGTATTTGGCTAGGGTTGACTTACCAGAAAATGGTAGTCCGGATAGGATAAGCAGAGAAGGTCGCATACTTGGATTATATTCCAACGGGGGCCTTAGAGGAGGCCTTAGAGAACAGTTCCCAAACAGATAAGCTTTTGGTGATTTTTGGAGTTTGAATCCCACCTCGCTAGCCAATTTTGATAACAGAGTAGAAATGCTCCATTTTGTGGGGCATTTGTCTTTACCTGGCACCCCTACATATCTACAGTTTGAATAAGATCATAGGAAATAATAATGTCCGAAAACTGTTTATTAATCATGCCGATAATCTCTTTCAAATGTTTCCCGTCCCGGCTATGGACATTAAGGATAAGGTTAATGTGGCCGAGACAACGCGAAAACCGCACGATATTTGGATGCTTCGCACAGAAAGCGAGCAACTTGCTAATTCTTTCCGGATTGGGGGCAATGTTGTACATGCAAATTGTGTCCGTGTAGCCTAAAAATTCATGGCCGATAACCGGTACCGCTTTCAAAAGAATGCCTTTGGTGATTAAAGCCTGGTACTTGCCTTTGATAGTGTCGTACGTCTTATCGAGCTGCTTGGCGATTGACAGCAATGACAGCTGGGGGTTCCGCTGTAGTTTTCGGTAGACCAGCGATTCCAGATCGCCGAGAATAATATTACTTCCCGGGTTTTGGTATGTTGCCGGCTCTGGGTAGGGCTCTGCATAGAGATAGTTAAGCCCCGAGACTGAGCCCTCGTAATCAATATAAAAGTTATATTCCTTAATATATTTACCGTATTGGGCAAAAAATACATCGAGCCGCTTGTTAAAGGAATGTACATCATTGTCGATCACTACGGCGATCGCGTCCCAGTTGCCATTTGTCGCGGCGACCCAGTTACATTTTTTGGATATTCGCATTCGGTTCAGAATCTGCGCTTGTTCTTCAAGAAATAGACCCTGAAACTTAATAAGTAGCCCGAACGACAGCAATCCTAGCGCGGCCTGGTTGGAGATATATTTGTAGCCTTTGATAATTCCGTTCTTTTCCAAACGATTTACCCGATAAGTGATGACCGTTTTGGATACACCCAGCTGTTCTGCGATTTTAGCCTTACTTTGACGGGCGTTTATTTCCAGAACTTGTAGAATTTTCTTATCGAGCTGATCTAACATAATTGTTCAATATTATATATTCGTATTTCATATTTAGAATAATAGCATACTATCCCACCAATACTCATATAATACTTTGCAAAGCGCTGCCCCAATCTTTTACCGTGAGCTTATGGAAAGAATTCAATACGGAGTTATCGGGTGCGGAGAACATGCATTGCAGTCACATGCAGTGCCCAACAAAAACATAGCCGAGCTTGCGCTGAATGGGGTCTACGATTTGTCAGAAGAAAGAATGAACCGTTTCGTAGACGAAGCCGGCAATGCGGACACGATACAAAGATTTACTACACGGGAGGAACTCTTACGCAGCACGATTGGCGCTGTGCTGATCGGCACGCCTGATGATTGTCATTTCAACGACTTAGGCGCTGCCGTCAAAGCAGGCAAACATGTGTTCGTAGAAAAGCCGCTTGCCGTAAGCCCCGCAGAGCTGGAAGCGCTTCCGGATGTTTTAAAGGAAGCCGAGCAAAACGGATTAATAGTCAGTAGCTGCCATCCGCGTCGCTACGATCTTCCTTACGTGTGGCTCAAGAATCATTTGTCAGAATTTCGCGATACTCTGGGCGAACCACTGCAAGTTAAAACCGATTTCTCCTACCATAAGCCAGTGCGGAACTGGAAACATGACAGAGGTCTTTTGCTCGATCACGCCAACCACGAAATAGATTTAGTCAATTTCTTGTTTGGTCACAGCGGATTTGATGCCACTCGTCTGACGGATAGTTACGACCGTTATCGAGTGGCGGGAATACGCGACGATGGCATAAGCTTCGACTTTTCCGGAACCAGGCGACTGAATGCGAAGACGTATCCTGAGTGGGCTGGCATTCGCTTTGAAACCGGTGAAGTTACCATCGATACGCACAAAGGCTTTGCGCGTATCATCGACCATGAAACAGGACAAGAGAACCAACAGCCAGTGCCCGTTACCGCATACGAAGAACGCGGCGCAGCCACCATGGAGAACTTTGACCGCGCGATATTGGGATTAGCAGAACTCTACCTTAGCCTACAGGATTTGTATGTTAATACCGCCCTTTCGGTCACGCTTACTAATCAAAAAACCTGGAAATACGACGAGGGGAACGTATGATAATTATTGAAGCCCACGACAATCGGCTGGACGATGTGACGCAAGGTACGCTAGCTGTTACAATCGGCCGCAAAAACGGAACAATAGAATACGACTACCAGGCCGAGCAGTGGCTATCGGATATATCTGAGGATGGTTACGATTTCAGCCGTGCGTATTTCCTAAAGAATGGCGAACCTATCGCTGCATGGCGGCATGATGAGACTAAAAGATTTAGTTGTATTGGCCATTCGACGGACTATGAAGGTGCGTGGCGAATCGAGACACCATATGTGTACGAGGACGCGATGCTGATTGTTGCGGCTCGTCTCGGCCGTGAGGTACTGGCCCTGGATCAGGGGGATGCCTGGGCAAATGAGCGGCTTGTTGGTGCAGTTGCTACGGCCATACTACTGGATGAGCAAGGTATTGTGGGAGCGTGGGAGCGAGGTACGGTGGAATCGCCGAGAGCTATACTTGTAGCCCGGGGTCCGCAGCATGTTAACGGATAAGTATATGAGCTTTCTCATCTAAAGGCTGGTCACGATGACTCTGTCCCTACTGTAAGCGAAGCCAAGCTTTTCTAACTTCTTGCAAGTAGAATAAAATCTGCTGCCAAGGGGCGCCAATTGAGAGACTTATCCCCAACCAAACTTTGTGCAATACGTCAAACTTATGTTTGGCGTTTTTGTTTTTTGTCCTGTTTGACCATAATTACATCTTGTCATGTTACCAATTGATCATCGAAAGCGCTATTATAGAGCTATGGAATGTCCTGTTTGTAAGCAAGCGATGAAAAAAGTTCGTTGGGATATTAGTCATAATCCCGATGAAAATAATAAGAAATATGATCGCACCGTGTACCAATGTGCAGCAGACGATGTATGGGTTACGACTGAAATTCCTAAAAGTTTGGAATAGGTTCTTTCTCCCCAGGCATAAAATCATTGAGAAGCCTACGGATTGGGCCTGCAGTCTTTTGACACAATAAAGTAACCGTACATCATGTTAAAATGTAGTTATGAACTTAACGAACGACGACCTTCAGGCGATACGCGACATCATCAAAGATGAGGTAAGCGGTATTGTTCGCAGTACAGTTAAGGAAGAGCTACACCCTATCGGCGGAGAACTTGAAGCCCTCCGAAACGATATTAAGGAGATATACGACATGATCGCTAGTATCCAGAAATCTCCAGATACCGAAACTCTGCAAAAGCTCAGCCTTGAAGAAAAGATACTGAAACTCCATTCCGAGCTGGTCGAGGCGGCAAATCAGGCGGGCATTACCTTGCCTAGCCATTAACTGTCACGAATATTTGTCGTTTCATCGAATAACCTATTTATCTCCTCCATGCCAACTTTTTCGTCTCCACCCGTGTTAAAAGTTTTTACTAGGGACTCGATGCCCAGGCAAGTATAAGCGCAATCAGAATTTTGCTAGGATAGGGTTCCCAGACTTCGAGAGCATAAAATCAAAATATTATATCACTTGACGATGCATCAGTATTTGATAGTATGAAGTTATGAAACGTACGATTGAACTCCTGCCCCAAGTCTCCTTCAGTATCATGTTAGCGCTTAGCCTTAAGCCGCGCCATGGGTACGAGATTATTCAACAAGTAGAACAGGACTCAATGTCTAAAATCCGCCTTGGTCCGGGTGCATTGTATACGACGCTCAAAAAACTCATTGATAATGAGACCATCGAGGAAGTAAATATTGATAATAACGAGCGGCGGCGTTACTACCAACTCACTAAAAAAGGGTGGCAACGACTTAATGCAGACGTGGATTATTACACGAATATTGCAAAGGTATCAAAAGTGCGGCTTGTACAGGAAGGCGGCAAAGCATGAATAAGCCGTCCTACATATTAAAGTTATACAAGAGAGGCTTAAACCTTTACCCAAAAGAGTTTCGCAAAGCCTATGCAAAACAAATGTTTATTACAGCGCAGGATGCCTGGAAAGACGCACAAACAAAGACGAACAAGGCACTGTTGGGAGCCCGACTTATTACAGATCTGCTTTTGACGATTATCAAAGAGAATAACAATCAATTAAAAGGTACTGTGAAAAAACAAAACAAGGCACTAATTGATGGCCCTCGGCTTTCAGTAGTAATAGCAGGGCTAAAGATTGCAGGCATTGCCCTTATCAGCCTTGTGTGGTTCGGCAGCCTGAGGCAAATTGGTACGAGTGCGTTGAGTGCAAATATAGCAGATTGGGGTGTGGAATTCATCACACCTATTGTGGCTCTTTTGATCCTCCCATTCACCTTCCTTATAGTTCGCAAAGCCTCCCCGATGTCACAGTGGAATAAGGTCGTGTGGGCGTATGGTCTTGGATGTTGCGGTGTATTCTGCTATCTAACCCTTATGACTATCATAAGCCTCATGGGGGTGCACTTTTACCCGCAATTATTTGATTATACTTGGGCGGTAGGATTGATATACTTGGCTGCATTTTGTGTATTCGGGCTAAGGTTTAAAGGAGGTTTCACAAAACTAGTTCTACGGCAGGCTCCATAGGACGATTAGTAATACCACAAGTAGGTTTAAGAAAAAACCTGCACATTAATCTAGGAGGGAACTATGACGTACGCATCGGTCAAGCAAATATCGGTTTCGATCAAGCGATTCGCATTAATAATTTTGGCAAGTGTTATAGGATTGAGCGGCCTCGGGATATGGAATTTTCAAGCCTCAGCTTCGCAAGGGGCGGGTGTGGACAATTTGAAGCAGACCATTGATGCCATTCTAGCCGATCCGCGCCTGAATGGTGCCCAAGCGAGCGTGCTGGTACGCGCGGCCGATGATGGCGAGGTGCTATACTCACGCAATCCCTCTACGTTGCTAATCCCGGCGTCAAATAACAAGCTCTATTCTTCGAGTGCAGCCATGCAGGCGCTAGGCGCAGATCACACATTTGAAACGAGTATAGCTTTTACCGGGGCGCTGCGAGCTGGCATACTCTCCGGCGATCTGTACCTCAAAGGTACTGGCGATCCCACTATGCAAGCCGCCGATTACGATAAGCTCGCCACAGACTTAGCTGCCAAAGGCGTAAAACTTATTACCGGCAAACTTATCGCTGACGATACTTTTTTTGATGACCGGCAGCTCGGATATAACTGGGGTTGGGATAGCAACCCGTTTTACTATCAGCCTGAGATTTCTGCTCTTACAATAGCAGCCAACAGCAAATATGACATCAACGCTTTGAATGTCGAAGTGCGGCCAGGCGTCGTAGGCCGGCCGGCTCAAGTGGGCACTAATCCGGGTACTAATTTCGTGACCTTGCAAAACGAAGCAACGACCGGCCCGGCTGGTTCGGAAGATACGCTAAGTGTCGAGCGCAAACTAGGCGTTAATACCATTGTAGTAAAAGGCAACATTCCAGCAGGTAGCCCCATGCAAAGTGTCATCTCCACTGTTTCCGACCCGACCGGCTATGCGGCTACCACTTTCCGTGACGCGCTGGCAAGGCACGGAATCACGTTACTGGATAAAGGGATAGAGCGCAAGGGCACACCGGCCAACGCACAAAAGCTGCTTTCTCACCAATCGGCTCCGCTATCGAGCATCCTCGCTCCCTACTTAAAGTTAAGCAATAATGGGATTGCTGAAATTCTGGTGAAGACTATGGGTAAAAAGATGCACGAGCAAGGCAACTGGCAGAATGGACTCGAAATAGAATTAGGTCAACTTGAGCAGAACCTGGGCGTAGATACCAATAAGTTGCAATTTGTGGACGGCTCGGGCCTAAGCAATGTGAACTTCACGACACCGCAGCTAACGACCGACTTACTCATAGCCGTTCAATCTAAACCCTGGTTCAATACTTGGTATAACAGCCTGCCCATCGCCGGCAACGCAGATCCGCTAGTGGGCGGCACTCTGCGTTCCCGAATGCGCAATACGCCGGCAGCAAATAACGTACATGCTAAAACTGGCAGCCTGGATTCGGTAAGCGCTTTGTCGGGCTATGTGACGACGGCCGACGGCGAACGCCTAGTGTTTTCTGTTATGGAGAATAACTACATTGCCAGCTCGGTTAAGCCCCTAGAAGATGCCATTGCCACAACACTGGCTAGCTTCAGCCGTAACAGCGGCGTTAGCAGAATGGCATTAGTACCCCAGTTACTAGAGAAGACTGACGCTAAAGATTCCGGCTTAGAGTGCTCATGGACGAAGGAAGGTTGTTAAATAGCGGCAGAGACTCTGTTGCCGATGTAAAAACGGAGTCTATTAGTTAATCGATAAGCCATAACAACCTGGAGGATAATAAAACTACTTGGACTAGGTCGCTTGCACCATAAACCATGATTTATACATTAGCTTGAGTTCAAGATAGTCGCGGCAGCGAGCCGGCCTGCGAGCACCTGGGACATATCATCAAGGCGCCTGCCAATATCGGCATCCGGCAATACGCCCGCTTCCCGACTTACAAAAGCCTCCAATGTATCCAAAGGAGAGCGCCCAGGATACAGCGCTAGGTCTGGCCGGGCAAAAATCATAAGCCGGTGCCGTCTGCTGCTTTGCGGCCTTCTACCATCCTTATGTCCACTAACTCCCACGAGCATTTTAGGGTGCCATTTCTCTGCCGACACCCCTACGATGTCACTCCTTAAAAGTCCGGCTCGATTATTGTCCTGACGGATCGACGCCGGAAGAATAATATGACCTAACGGACGAACATTTTGCATAAGCAAGCCTGTAGCGATCTCATAGCCCAAGCCCTTTTTTACTGTATTAAAGTTTATGTCGTGAACTGTCGGCTTCATAACGGCTCTGCCAATCTTTACGACCCCTTCTTTTGTGTTTTTGAGCATTGGTTCGAGATCGCTAGGGTCAGGATCTTCGCCACTAAACCAGCCCGCAACGACCTTCATTGAAGGCAGATACGCCAAAGCCAGCTGAGACCTAACCTCAAATCCCCAAAAATCTGCTGCGCGCTCTGGTGTAACAGCAGCAAGTCTCATTCTTTTAAAAGCATCGTCTACACCTGACCAATGAGATTGCGCTGCCGCAAGCGCCTCCTGCCTGGCACCAAAAGGATGGGATGCTTGTTTAGTTAATTGGGAAGGCCTAAGACGCAATAATGCCGCTTCGGCAGCAGCCCAGCCTGCGGCACACTGCACAATGGGGTGAACATCGTGCTCCATTTGAGAGGACAAATCCATAAACATGTTTGGAGAAGCATTCCTCGTATTACTCAACTCCATATAGCGGCGAAAGGCAGTATCTTCAAACCCAAAAACTTGCTCTAAGCGGGACAATTGCTCGGACATATCGCAGCACTACTCCTGTATTTCACGCTACTTTAAGATAACATGTAAAACCTGCTTCTGGCATACCGATACCACCGACATATTTTGAGTCAGTTCGAATTCTTGCCTTTTCGGCCATCGATACATAAGCTTACTATTAAGCGTTGGCCTAACCACTCACACTTATACAGCGAAAGACTGACCCCCTGCAGTTGGCTAGACTAATTAAGCCCTTTGATCTAGTAAATCACTAAAACGACGCTAGTCCAATTATGAAAAAAGTTTTTGCCATGTATCGGCGCGATTTCGCCAAATGTATAAAAACCAAACCAGGGCACGCTTTTGCTAAAAACCTGGTTGGCGGCTACTTCCTTAACGGCCGTTTCCTCCCCAATCAATGTTTTCGACCGGCCGGCACAGTCAAAGTGCATAACTAAAATCGGATCCCTATTACCATTACGGACCTTGATATTATTGGCAATTTCCTGAGCGCGCTGAATAATCGACTCCGGATCACGACGGCAAACGAGCAGCTTGGTACCGGTTGGCCATTCGCCGGCAATATAAATGGAATTATCGTTTTTGTCCAAGGCCACAGGAATCCGTAAGGCGACATCCTCGTAGTCCTGACGGTCCTCCGCAGGTGTTTCAACGCCCAGGCAAACTCCAGACACTGTGGCGTTTGTCAGCTCGGTAACATCCGGCCCTAAGAATTCCTTAAAAACCTCAAAAGCCGGCTTGTGGTCGATCTCGTAAATGTGATTGCCTTCGGCCTGAGTAACTTCTCTGGTAATGCCCACTGGGCGCGACCCATGGCTGACTCCTACGTCATAGGTAAAGTCGCCGGCAAATAACACTGCTATGGCGACATCTTGCAACACCTGGTCATTGAAATATTGGTACGTATTTCTAAAAGCCGACGTCTCTCCGGCAGTACCACCGATAAAGGGCAGTTTGGACGTCAGTGTCGATTCTAGGCCACGGAACAATCTGTCCGGGTTAATTTTTAAGCCGTCGGATATGAGCAGCAAAAATTGTGGGTTGACCGGCCACACCTTATTGAGTTGTCCGGCCAAATCTTTGCCAACAGCCTCGGAATCTTCGTTAATTCCCTTGGATATAACCGGCGTGAAAGTAATTTGATCAGAAGCTATGACTATAACTTCAACTCTCCGGAGTAAGTCATCAGGGCCTTCCCTGCCAATAACGCCAGCGCCCGTACAGCCTACCAGTGGAGCATCCTTTGTTACCGAGCGGACACCGGCCAGGAGAGCCGGTTGATCATACCCTATAGTCGCAGCCACTATAACTAAACCAGCAGCTTCAACACCAGCTTCCTGCATCGCCGCCCGAGCTGCTTGGGCGCCCGCTTCCGCGGCATCCGGTTCCAAACTTTTCCCTACACCTGATTTTGTGGCCATACTGTAATACTACCATGCAAAAGGGCGACCAAGAGTATCCTACTGCTTAACCGGCAAACTTAGGTAGGGAAAATCGTCCCGCAGCTCGCCGGTTGCGGACGCAGCATCAAGGCCCATCGGTACGTGCTTGTGCAATACTAGTTCAAACATTACTTCTGGCGTGCTCTCGGTTAAGCCACGGCCATTTCTATCTTCGACGCCAAAGTTTGCGTCCGATCCTACCCGGTAACAAAGAGTGTCGGGAAACAGCTGTTTTGTTAATTTCTTGGCGTACATTTCAGGGTCATCTGCTGTGCCCATAGCTTTAATCACGGCTTCGGTCTTCTTTGTAACGAATTCGCCGTAATTCTTCATATCGTCAGCTGGATTGGTAGCGTTGTAATCGGCGTGATTGTCACCATCGACATGAATTTCGGTGAAATCGTATAGTGTATTCATAAGAGG
>DATFHU010000006.1:0-96418 GCA_035248005.1 Saccharimonadales bacterium (SeqCode) | reverse complement strand
TTGATGATTTCCAGCCCGCTTTTAACGATAGTATTAAGACCCACGACAGAAATAATAGCCGCCAATGATACGCCAGTTACAACCAGCGCGTGGCCGCTCAAGGCAGCGGCGATAATAACAAGTAGTAAAAGCACAAGCCTTGTCAGTGCAGCACGGTCAATTGCGGGCTCTGTCACTTCTTCCGAGACCGATCCTTCCAAGCGCTCGTTCAGATTCGCCTTACCGGCCAGCCCTTGCTCGGTTAACTGCCGCAGCAAGGAATGAATAAATTGGCGGCGCAGCGACGCCTCGTCTTCGTATTTCCAAACGTCAAACTCAATACAAGCAATCTTTTTCTTTTTGCGCAGCGACGCCATTAGCATGCTGGAGATACCGCTTTTACCCGCGCCCCAGCTACCAAACATCCCAATAGTCATAGGTGTAGAAGCCTGTTCAATAATGCGCTCTAGCGTTTTAGCAACAGATGCATGGCGGAACTCATCGTCCCGTGCGCTAGTAATGGCGTAGTCGCGCAAAAATTGAATATCTGGCCGCGGTTTCTTTTTTACCCTGCTCATACCTACCTCGGTTACAGCTGTATTATCTCCTAACCGACTGCTTAGACCAAAACCCCTTTCCTGTCGCCCCAGTTATTTTATCAGGGTTTCACCCCGGTATTTGAAAAGTATTGTATAGCTTAATTAAAGAAAGATACCCAACCATGGTTGGGTATCTTTCTTGGAGGAGCTGGCGGGTACCGCCCCCGCGTCCGCTAGTTTATCTGATTAGTCTATCCTACAGGCGTAGGTTGTTTGAAGTGTCTCGGGCAACAACGGCTAAACAACCAAAACGTCATTGCCCAAAGTCCTAGTCTTTACAAACATTATGGACAGGAATGCTTGTGCATCCAGAAAATATGAAACGCACCAAAACTATCTGGCGTCGTCCTAGGCGTTCCCGTAGTCAATTAAGCTACGAGGAGAGCTTCGGATTTAGGAGCGAAAAGCGCCTTCACCTCAGCAATCAAAGCGTTGCGTTTTGCTGCAATTACTTTGGGTTGGCCTATAACGCTGACAAGCGGCCTGCTGATCTAACCGATAAAGTCCAACGTCGAGCTTAAATTCAGCCCCGTATTTTTTACTATACCATATTCTAAAATGCTTGTACCACTACCCGAAAGCCGGTCCCATAACCCACTTGGCAAATGATTCTACGCCTGTTTTCCCTGCGGCGACGGCTGGTGCGGTAATTAGCTTCTGGCAAGCGGCCTCGGTAGACAATTCGCCTGCAGCGATTGCCTTTAGGTCGGCAATGCCTGCTTCAAGATGCGCAATGTCCTCGATGTATCTAAGCCATGACACTTTCATGTCACTATGTAGAGTAAAGCCTCCGGCTTCGTGAACCTCATTGTCGCAGATTTGATTGTTAGTAAATGCCGCCTGCATATATACATCACCGTTTCTTTCATGCATTCGCGCAAGGAACCTGCCAACGCGCAAGCTTAAGCTAACCCCGCCTTGGCCTCGGCCGCGCATCTCCTTGCGGCAGACTTCTGCCAATCTGTATATATTGTGACCTTTAAACAAACATTCGGCCGGTGGATGTGCCTCTATATGTAGCAAGCCATCGGACGATTTGTACGAAGTCAGCCCGCACTCTGCACGAGGTATCTCAGAGTATTCGTCATTTATCCAACCAGCAAGCCCTTCCAGTAACGGGCGAACAGTCTCGTACGGCTGCGGTCCTGGCGTGTCTAGGTATTTTATGTATTCCGCTTTGCCACCCATAAAAAAACCATTATACTACCCCGCGCACGTCTCCGCACAGTCCCGAAGCTAATCGGCCGCCAATAGTGCGGCACTTTTGCCTTCTTGGACAAGCACACTTTTGGAAGGGCGGTAAAAAATAGTAAAGATAATGCCGCCGGCAAGTATAGTAAAGCCGCCCACGATAATCGGCATACTGACACCCATGGTTGCGACATAGCCGCTAATAATGGCCGGCACAGCCTGTGCCAGCGACTGCACGCTCGCTTCGATACCAAGCACCTCGCCCTGCTCTTCTTTGCCGGCAGACAAGCTTACCAACGCCGACGCATTAGCCATAGTCAGACCATTAAACACTGCTATGAGCGGTGCGACCAATAGCAGTTCCGGCGTATTGTCTGGCCAGAGCTGCAAAAACAACGCGATACCGTTGCCAATTAAGCCGATTTTTAAGAGCGTATGGCTTTTAAAGTACTTAACGGCAATAGGCACAATGACTGCCTGCGCAATGGCAATACAAATACCAACATACGCAAAGAAGTCGCCTACGTTACTGCCGCTAAAGCCCAGTTTCTCAATCAATAAAATTTGGAAGAATGTCGTGAAAAAAGTAAATCCGCCCCAAAACAAAAACTCGGCCGTAAATATAACCCTTAGCCCCGGTTTGGCAGCAGCCTTCCGAATGTTGTCCAGCGACTTGCTCCACGCAACCCTTAAAGCCTTGTTGATATACTTGTGCGTCTCGGGCAAAACAGCCAGTACCGAGAGCATATTAATGATCGCCAGAATAGCCGCAAACCAAAAAGGCGTGGCTGCGTCAAACCAACCGGGCGTGCTGAACAGGCCGAAAAAATCAGCATTGGGATTTGCCAAACGCGCTCCCAAATACGGCCCAGCTACAAAACCCACACCAAAGGCCGCACCCATAATACCGAAATTGCGCGCCCGGTGCTCGGGCGGGCTAACATCGGCAATGACAGCCCGGGCTACACTAATATTACCGCCGGTAATGCCGTCGATAGCCCGGCCAAGGAATAATAGCGGAATATTTTCGAACAAAATGCCAAGCGCAAAGATAACATAGCCCACCGCTGTTCCTAGTAAACAAAGCGCCAGCACCTTTTTGCGACCAAAGCGGTCGGACAGTTGCCCCAAAATGGGTGTCGAAAAAAACATCATGAGTGGATAAATTGCCGTAAGCCAGCCGAGCATAATGAGCGACTCGTTCTGGCTGAAGCCGGCAGGTATAAACAGGCTATAGATAAGCATTGGCAGCACAGGCAAAAGGATGCCTACCCCAAGTACATCCACAAATACCGTCAATAATACAACCGGCAGGGAGCGGCTTTCGATTTTACTTTTTATGTCTTTTGTCATGCCCGCTCCTTTTGGTTATTATAAATGTCAGCTAGATCCAAAGGCCGGGCGCAACCCCCTAACTTACCGGGCGCGCATGCGTAATCGTGCAAGATTTGCAGCATTTCTGCAAGTTGACGCCGCTGTTTATCAGTAAAGTTAGCAAGCATGGGCTCATGATATTCCTCAAGGATTTCCCGGGCTGCCACCGTAATTTTTATACCCCTGGGCGTGGGGATAGTAATATGCCGGCGACGCTCTTTTGGGTCGATATGCGTTACCAGCATGCCTTTTTCGTGCAATAGTTTGACCTGTCGGCTCACGCTGGCTTCGGTTTGGCCAAGCGCCTCGGCCAAACTCCGCTGCTGCATGTTCGGGAACCATTGCGCCATCATAAGGATTTTAAACTGCGACATGCCAATACCAAACCGTTCCTGCAACACTTGGTCCGACTGTCTATACGACACCATAGAAACGTGCTGTAAAAGGTAGCTGATAGTATTTACCGGCCGCATAATTATCCTCGCATAAAAGTATCAGTCTAGCGACCAATACTTAACACGTCAAGCAATATATTTACAGCACCATATATATGCTGCCTACAATCGACCCCACCTAATATATATTTGGCTAAGGAAGCACAAATGTGTTGTTCAATTAAACCTATAGCTTAATATATAAATACTTACAAAAAACAGGTGGGGTCAGACCTTTTAGAGTTTACGCACAGATTTTACAAATGCTCCAAAGTCACTGCGGTCAGTAGCAGGAATTAGCACCGTCGGGTTAGTCACATGTTGGTCGGGCGTTGTTACTGCGCCTCCAAATTCTGCCGAATATGTGGCCGCAGCATGCGGATAAGTACCATTGATAATCCGGTAGCCTTCCAGACACGCGCCGTTGGTCAGCAGGTCATCGACCCGCTCTTGCAATAAGTACTGGTCGGCCAACACCTCGATCCCGCGCGTTGCGCTCGATACCGGCGTGCCGGTTGTCTGCCAAGTAGTCGAGAATGGCGCGAATGGCGGCAATGCTTGTACTGCAGGGTCAACGCAGGTACCGTCGCGCGGTACGCTCGTCGACCAATCCGCACTTACCGCTCCAAGGTGGACCGCCTCCTTAGCGGAGAAACCAATACGCCAACGACTTCCCGCATCGGCAGCGGCAAATTTCGCATCTTCAGCCGCTACCGTGCCCCACGCTTTTGGATAGCAAAACGCCAGGCCTAAACTCTTGTTTTCGTGATACACCAAACTGTCGGCACATGGCGTAGCTGTATCGCCGGTACCACCACGGGCATCTTCGCTTTTCGCCGCCTGGGAGGCGGGAGAAGTGGTTTTGGCGACCGGCTCATTTTGTTTTTTAGCCTTTTGCGTCTGTATCCACCACCACCCGAAAAGGTTTAAAATAATAAGCAACAAAAGGATGAGCAGCACCCGCCACATGCGCTTGCTTGTATTATTGCCCGGAGCGGGCTCCTTCTTTTTGACCAGTCGTATTAACGGCTCATCGGGCGTGGGCGTCATATCCTCCATACTGCCCGCTGGTTCCCGCTCCATACTATTCTCCGTTTATGTTTTTATTTTATCGTAAGTGTACAGTGCTTGGTGCTACTTTAATTAAAAGTCAAATAAATCGCCCAAAAACGACTCTTTCTTTTTGTGGTGACGAGGGTCAGGGCCACGATGCTCGTCGCGGTGACGCTCTTCGTAGTGTTCGCGATCACGATATTCGCGCCGGTGATCCTCGTCGTCGAATTCCTCACGACCGTAATGCGGGCTGGGCGCAGCCGTATTACTTGCGCTACTTCGTTCAATGACTTTATCGAGTTCACCTCTGTCTAGCCATACACCGCGGCATTTGGGGCAATAATCTACCTCAATACCGTTTCGATCGGTCATTAGTAAATCAGTATCATCAACTGGGCATCTCATAATATTCATTATACCAGTTGCCGTAGCTATATCGCAACGCTTGATCTGCAAGGATTCAGGCAATTTGCATATAAGCCCTATACACGTCATGCCACTCAGCAAGACCAAGGCTTTGGGCACGTAAGGACGGCGGCACACCAGCTACTTCCAGCAGCCGTATTGTCTGCTCCCGGCTAAGATGCAGGCCAGCACCCAAAGCATTCAGCAGGGTCTTGCGCCGCTGTGAAAAGCCAGCTTTGACAATTCGAAAAAACTGCCTGGTATCAACACCAGCAAATAACGGGCTTTGGCGGTAAGTAAGAATTACTATTTGCGAATCAACCTTTGGCGATGGCGTAAATAAAGCCGCTGGTACCACTTTTCCCAAGCGCGTTCCGCAATAAAACTGCACACTTACGCTAAGCAAACTCATCTGCCCAGGTTTGGCGCAAACCCGTTCCGCAACTTCTTTTTGCACTAAAAACGCCGCCTGCGAAAAGTGATTAGGCGCCTCGCACAGCAAACGCAGCAGATTACTTGTAAGGTAATATGGAATGTTTGCAGCTACTTTATAGCCCGGCGGCAGCCGGGATAGGTCAAAGCGCAAAATATCGCTTTGCACTACCTGTAAATTGGCAGCTGGCACGCGTGTCGGCAGATCACGCGCCAGATCGGCATCGAACTCTACAGCAAGTACCTGTCTCGCCCGCGAAACCAACTTTTTGGTGAGCGCGCCCGGGCCTGGACCGATTTCTAGTACCATATCTTCAGACTGAATATCCGCCGCTTTAAGCATCGCCTCTAAGCTGGCGTCGTCGCGCAACCAGTGCTGTCCTAAGGATTTTTTCGTTTTTGGGCTGTCGTGCATCTACCACCAACCGCTTCTGTCGGGCGAGCCGCTACGCTCGACGGCATGGCGACGCCACGCCTCGTAGGCGCCCTGCCAGCCTCCATACCGGCCGGCGTATGCCGTTGCCCACCTTAACTGCGTCACGGCATTAGTTTTCCAGTCCGCTCCATATGGCGCCATTTTACTGCCAGGCGTCGCCTGTCCTAGGCCATAACCAAGGTGACTTGGAATATTTTCCGGCGCATACGGCGGGCAGTAACCGACCTGACCCTGCATTTTCGTCGGGCACCAGCCGGATTCGTGACTAATAATAAAGTCCACATAAGGGTAGTCGCTCGGTTTAATGCCTGCCGCGGCCATAGCCGCTTGCTTATCGGCCGGAATCTGCACCGCCTTGCCCCGTGCCACAATTTGCGGCACGGGATTAACGGTTACTACTTCCTGGATTACTTTGCGCCCTATTTCTTTGCCATTCTCCAGTTGCAGCTGGAAAGTCACCAGCTTTTTACCCGGGCTGCCGTATTGACGGGTGACGACCGAACCAAAGCTTAAGCTCGCATCCTCCACTGTTTGCTGGGGCATAGGAATTTCATGCTCTTCAGTGGCAATTTGTGTGCCTTTGCGTACCAAGAAGATCTGCATATTGTGGGTAACAGGGGTTTCTTTGGCGGGCTGAATGTCATCACTGGATTGCAGCTTAATATCGCGCTCTTTCAGTAACTCCTCGACAGTCTGCGAATGCGTGCGCAATTGCACGGCTGTACCATAAATATTGATATTGACTTGCGTAGCGCGCTCAATAACCACACGCTCGCCAATTGATGCTTCTATCAAAAAATTATCTACTGGCAATAGCAAGAGGTTGTCTTCTGGATATACTTCTATACCCGCCTGTTTTACTATGCTGCGGGGTGTTTTTGCAGCTGAATAAGCAAATGTCTTTTTAATACCATCGACAATCGTGACCGGCACAGCACGGTACACGTTGACTCGGAAGTTATCGCTGACTATTTCGGTTTCCGGGTTTGGTTCTACCACATCTCCTGCATGGATAGCTATACCACGCCGCTCTAAGAGTTCGTCCACGGTTTTGGCACGGGTTGGCACCGTTTCTTCGACTTTATCATGGTTAATAATAACGATATGCGAATCACTGGTGCGCAATTTGGGAGCGCCCCCGTTAAACGCCAAAATACCTACCACGGTAAGCAGTAGTAACAGCGAAATCGTTAGCAGCGGAACGGCAACGGCGGGATGTCTGCCTATGCGTGTAATACGACGCGCCTTGCCTTGCGAGGCACTGCTATGTTTTTTGATAAAACGGAGCAACTTTTTACCCATAAGTCTAGAAACCCTCTATAAAAGGCCAGATATTATTGTAGCAAACCCTTTTCGCGTGCCATGCTAAGCGCCAATAACGTATCGTGACCCGCATTACGGGTATGCAGGGCGTCCAAGGATGCCCACTGCATGTCGGCTACTTCGTGCCATTGTTTTTTCAGTTCTGCCTTTTCCATCCGGACAACAAATACATAAAATAAAAACGTATGACCGTATGAACGGTACATCCCTGTCCCAGCAGGCTGCAGCTTGGAAGCAGCAGGCCGTAGCCCCGTCTCTTCCCGCAGTTCGCGCAGCGCACCCTGCGCGGGCGGCTCATTCTTATGCAGCCCGCCGCCAGGCAAACTCCATTTGCCGTCGCTGACCCAGTTTTTGATAACTAACACTTCTTGCCCATCGGTCACAATAACCCGTGTCCGCTCGCTATGCTTTAAATACACATAAAACGCAATCCACGCGCACCAAAACGTAAACCTGCCAAAGCCTTGCAATACCCGCTTCATTCTTACAACTGTACCACTCTGCTACCCGTGAGTATACTTGGTAAAGTGAACATTATATTGTATAATCTCTTTCACTAATTAAAAGGACAACATACATGGTTGCGCCAGGAGAAGTAGGACATTACCTTTTACGAAGGGAAGATTTCACAGGTTTAAACCCTATCAAGGTAGCAGGAGGTTGGGCCGTGATACGGGCGTACCTCGACGCTACAGAAGCCTACAGAATGCTTGGCTTTTCCATGACAGAGAACAGTCAAAGCTGGGGCTATGAATTACATTGGCAGTCACCGTACGACGTCCCCCTTCCTCATCAGACCAATCCATGGTGCCAGGGCGCCGTATACTCAGCAGAAGGCAGTATTCGCGCGACAGGCCAAGACAGTATACCTATTGAGGTACGCCTAGGTTCTATAAGAAGCTCGATAAAAGAAGAACCTGACCCTGCCGAAAATTTAGAAGCGCTCGCAATAGCGAGACTATTGTATGCAGAGAAACATGTATTTGATCCGAATGTACACCCTTTGCTCAACCTTGCCGCCCGAAAAATCGGCATTACCAGCTAAAGCTTTTGAAGCGGCGCAAAGGCGATATTAAGCCTTTTTGTGCCTTTTCCTTTGAAATAGATAGTGGCATTTTCGCCGTTAAGCTCAACAACCGTACCGATGCCAAAAACTTGGTGGCTTACTTTGTCACCCTCGCGAAGCCGTAACTCATACTCGCTATCCGGGATGTATTGCGGCTCCCCATTGTCGGCCGGCGGCGAGCGGAACGATGCATGCCCAGACCGAACGAATGACATTCCGGCGTTGTATTCAGGCCCTGCCTGCTGAAACTGGGTGTCAATTTCGCTTAAGAAACGGCTGGGCGGATTGTGCTGAACGCCACCGTATAACATTCTGGATGTAGCGTATATCATATATAGCTCTTCGCGGGCGCGCGTCATGCCTACATAGCACAGCCGCCGCTCCTCCTCCATTTCGAACTGGTCGTACAGTGCGCGGGAATGCGGAAAAATTGTTTCTTCCATACCAATCATGCATACCACAGGGAATTCTAAACCCTTGGCGGCATGCAGCGTCATTAACGTTACCGCATTGCCATTGAAGTCAGCTTGGTCAACGTCACTCACCAATGCAACTTCTTCCAAAAAGCCAGCCAGGCCCAATTCTTGGTATTCTTGCGCAACGCTAATCAGCTCTTTCACGTTTTCCTGGCGGGACTCACCCTGCGGGGTGCCGTCATCCAAAAACGCCAGATAGTCGATACGTCGGATCAAGCTATCAATAATACCGGCAGGCGGTGTTGTGTCTATTAATTCCCGCAGAACGCTTACAATATCAGCCAGTTCACTCAAACCTTTCTTGGCCTTCGCAGTTATAAGGCCGCAGGTCCCGACTTCGGTCAAAGCCTCAAATAACGTCTTTCCCGTGGTTTGCTGCCAGCTATAAAAATGCTCCAGCGACTTAGCACCGATGCCGCGCGCCGGAACGTTCACAATACGAGCAAAGCTGACCCGGTCTTCCGGCTGGTAAATAAGCCTCAGGTAAGCTATGAGGTCTTTAATTTCTTTGCGGTCATAAAATCGCTGACCTCCGACAATACGATACGGAATGCCATAATGCATAAATGTTTCCTCAACCGATCGCGACTGCGCATTGGTGCGGTACAGAACAGCAAAATGATTAAATCGGCGCAGCCCGGCATCCACCGCGTTGCGGATACGCCGTACGATTGCTTCGCCCTCTGCCCGCTCACTATGCACTTGCAACATCTGCACCGGCATACCATGTCCGGCATCAGTCCACAACTCTTTTTCGCTGCGCTGCATATTTTTGGTAATAATAGCATGTGCAGCATCCAAAATATGCTTGGTGCTGCGATAATTTTGCTCCAGTTTAATAACCGTGCAGTTCGGGTAGTCGTGCTCGAAATTCAAAATATTCCGGAAATCAGCACCCCGCCACGAATATATGCTTTGCCAGTCGTCTCCAACTACTACAATATTATTGTGCTTATTTGTCAGTAGCTTTACTAATTTATACTGGGCTGCGTTGGTGTCCTGGTATTCATCGATCATGATGTAGCGGAACTGGTTTTGCCATTTCTTGCGGATTTCGGGCTGGGTGTGCAACATATGCACAGCCCGGTTAATAAGGTCATCGAAGTCAAGGGCCAAAGCTTCCTTGAGTGCCTTCTGATACAAGGGATACACTTGAGCAGCCGCCCGCTGCGCCGGTGACGAGCCGGCCATCTCGGCATACTCCTCTGGAGTAGTCATCTCGTTCTTGGCGCTGCTTATGATGCCCGCTATCACCCTAGCCGGAAAACTTTTTTCGTCGATATGCAGCTGCTTGACCGCCTGCTTTACGGCTGCCAGACGATCGGACTCGTCAAAAATAACAAAAGTGCGCGGTATACCCACGTATTCGCCGTCTTGTCTAAGCAGCCGGACGCAAATGGAGTGGAATGTTCCCATATAAGGCATAAATCCGCGATTATCAGCGCGTTCACCAAGCAGCCGGGCAACGCGCTCGCGCATTTCTTTCGCTGCCTTGTTGGTAAAGGTGACTGCCAAAATATTGAATGGCGTGGCTTTGTTAGTGGCGATGATGTGCGCAATGCGATGTGTCAACGTTTTTGTCTTGCCAGAGCCGGCACCGGCCTGAATAAGCAACGGGCCTTCTGTCGTTGTAACAGCCCGACGTTGTTCCGGGTTTAAACCAGTCAGCAGATCCTCTTGCATCAGAGGTATTGTAACAAACCGGGTGACTGCGGGGCTGCTGTAATTTATGCCTGGCGGGCAGCACGCAGTATAGCGCTCGCTAACGCTTCGGGACTATCACCCGAAACCATCCGTTTGTCCTGTGCTTTCATTTGCCTAGGCGCAATGATGACGTGCGGTGATTTTTGGCCCTGCGCAAAATGTACGCGGGCGCCCAACGCATTCTGTTCGACTAATGTTACGACCTCGTTATAGAATGCTTGGTCGGCTGTATTGCCGCTTGCAAATACTAATTGGTAATTTTCGGGCAGATAGTAGAGGGCATGTATGGCCTCAAGCACTCCGTTACCTCGAGCTACTCTGGGCCCTAGAATAAAAAAATCGCTCGCCCGACCTATTAACGCACTCATTTTTATACACCCACTTTCCGAGACGCCTCTCTTTATGTATAGTTAGTACTTTAAAAGGAACTATTGTATTAATGATACGTCTGATATTCGGAACATGTCAATATAAATTTTGTTTGTGTTACTATAAACTCAAGAAATGATATGAAATATTTTAAGAATACTGAGCTGGCTAAAATTTATAATATTTCTGAAAAATCTGTCCGTAATTGGATCGATGCAGCCCAAGCGGGGAGAATTAATCTGCAGCTCCAAGAAGAAAAAGGAAAATGGTACATAACAAATACCGTTAAAAATACCTCCCTCGTTGAGGAGTTGGTAGCAAAGGGCAAAAAATATAAAAATAGCCGAGGCTTTAGAATGGTCAGGCCGTCCGCAAAGTTCTACGAGCTGTATACTAGCAAACAAATCATTGATATTATCTCCAGTTTGGATATTTATCGTGAAATTCCGGTTCAGTACACCTATTTCAATAGCGGAGCAAAGCGCTGGGACAGCTACACGCGTCATCTCCTTGAGGAGGATGCGTCAAATGCCTTGACCAACACTGTTAACCTGCTCGACATCAATTTAAACTACTTAGACCAGCTGCTAGAGGGCTGCACCGGCGTTAATATTATTGATCTGGGGGTTGGAAATGCCCTGCCGGTTAGAGGCGTACTGCAACATTTCCTGGATAAAGGGCGGCTAAAACGCTACATCGGCATTGATATTAGCCGCGAGCTGCTGGATCTAGCAGAGCAGAATATTCACGAATGGTTTGATGGAACAGTGCACTTCGAGGGGCATGTCCGTGATATTGCATATGAGCGGTTCGATGACTTATTGGTTTCGGACGCCTTTGGCGCAGACGCCGGTTCGACCATTAATTTGGTTCTTTTCCTAGGCGGCACCCTTGCTAACTTCCGTGAACCCAATCATGTTCTGACTACTATACACGACAGTATGGGCAAACAGGATCTTTTGCTCTACTCAAAGAAACTGGATAATCAAAAAGCCCGACGATTTTTTGAACTTGCAGCGCCTGGCAATCAAGCTATCGAACTTGTACTACAGATGCTAAATATCGATAAGTCATTTTACACCTTAGACCAATTATTCGACGATCAAAAAAGGGCACGAGAAGTCTATGCCAAATTAGAAATAGCGTTAGCAATTGAGTTTGAGCTCAAGGGCCAGAAGCGTATTATTGAGCTTAATAAAGGGGATGGCATTTTGTTATGGCGGGCAAAGCACCAAAATGTCGTAGAAGTTATTAGTCAATTTGACGAAAACGATTTTGATCTTTTACAGGGGACTCGCTCCAAAGATCAAACCTATCTGCTCACTATATCAAAGATTAAAATCGGACAGTAAATACAGGTAACGCTAAAAAAAGTTAGTATGAGGCAGCGAGTTTGTTTCGATAATCCCAACGTCAAGCAGCAGATTAAGAATAACCGCAGCCAATACAACCACACCAACAATGCCTAATAGTACCATGCCGGCCTTGTTCGCTGCTGAATGCGAGGAAACTATCATGTCGTGCAGATCAAGTTCGGGAACGGCTGTTTCGTGTAAGGTGTCGGCGGGCAGATCGGCAGCCGGGGGTAAGGGAGCGGGCGTTTCTACAGGCAAAGGTTGGGGATCCGGTTCGGCAGCAATTGTGGCGAGTTTGTCTTGTGGCGGCTTAGGCGGTTCTGCCGCAGGAGTAGTCACCAGGGGTTTAACTATCGTTTTGACTCCCGGTGTTGCCGGAGCAGTAACATTTATCGGCGCTGGCGGCTGAACAGCTTTAGGTTTAGTAACTGGCAACGAAGTAGCCGTGCTCGACTCAACAGCCATTGCGCCTATATCCATCAATGGCTCCATTTCCGGAACCATAGCAGGCAAGGCCGGTTTCTTTTCCTCCAGCACAACCATCGCTGGCTTGACAGCGACTTTTTGTTTAGCGTTTAGTAACGGCCGCGCACCAATGCCGCTTATGGTAGTTTGAGCGAGCTGGGCTGCCGGCTTATGGCCGACAACTACCGGCCGCGATGTCGGTGCTGCCGGTGCCTTGCCAGGACGTCGTACATCAAATACTTTTGCGCCGTGTTGTTTGGACGTTTTTGTTGTTTTTGGTTGTTTCTGTTTCATGCGAGTTACTCTTCGTCTTTTTCTATATTGTACTGTGTGCGATAGGCGGCTTCGATAATGCCGGCGAACTTGTACGGATTTATACTGGCACCGCCCACTAGCAACCCATCCACACCCTCAAGCGATAAAATACCCCCCACGTATTCCGGCTCCACACTCGCGCCGTACAAGACTCGTATTGATTTGCCAACCCGCTCCCCATACAAATGGGCCACATTGTAGCGCACCCACCACGCCGCTTCCTGAATATCATGCGGCTTTGCCGGATTGCCTGCTCCGATGGCCCACACAGGTTCATATGCTATGACTATCTCGCTCACTTCCCGGGCAGTTAGACTGCTTAATGCCGTTGTTATTTGATCGTGCAGGACGCGTTTTGTCATGCCTTCTTTTCGTTCGTGTTGCGTCTCGCCAACACATACAATTGGAGTAATATCATTACGCACGGCTGCCGCAACCTTGTCGCGAACCACAGGCAAATCTTCATGAAAATACATACGGCGTTCCGAGTGGCCGACAATGACATAGTGCACAAGGTCGCGCAACATAGTAAAGCTCACCTCGCCGGTATACGCCCCTTCGTCTTTATAAAAAGCATTTTGAGCGGCCAAGCGGAACTTACGCCGGTCGATCTGCATACTCATGGGTTGCAACGCCACCATGCTGGGCGACAAAACAACTTCGATGTTACGATGAATACGGGTTCGTTCCTGCAAACGATGCACAAACAAACTGGCCTGCGCAACATTCAGGTGCATCTTCCAATTACCAACTAACAATATTTTGCGGCTCATAACTTCACTTGTTTTTAGCTTAGCATAAGCATTGTGAGAAATACAAAAATACCGGAAAGAGGTATTGACATCATAGCTTAGTGACGTACAGTTAACATATATGGTGGGTGAACAACCTCCCGCATCTGAATTCCAGCCTTCGCAAGAGGAACCGACATCGCAGGCTGCTAGGGTTATTTGTTTAGTGGGTCTATCATGTACTCAACTGGATCCGCTTACGCCGCCTGGTTTAATTGAGGCGCAATGCGCTCAAGCCGGGTACTGTGTACGAGGCGATGATCCTACGTGGTCAGGAATGCCTTAATTACTTATTTTGTAAAGCTTCGACGCCGGGCAATATGCGTCCGGCCATAAGCTCTAAACTGGCGCCGCCGCCAGTCGAAACGTGATTAAAAGCTTTTGCCAGCTTGCGCTGCTCTATATAGCCGGCAGTATCGCCGCCGCCAACCAAGCTAAATGGGCGATGTCCGTAACCGCCCAGCAAGGCATCAACAATCAGTTCGGTACCATGCGCAAATGGTCCGACCGGCCCGCTCACCGCCGAGGTTTCGGTCACGCCCATAGTGCCATTCCATATTACCGTGTTCGCCAGCTGTATGCCGCCAGCAATAAAAGCGCCTGAAAACGGCCCGATATCTAAAATCATTTCGTCGTCTGTAACCTCTCTTGTATCTCGAGCCGGTCTTTTCGGATAGCTTTCGACTTCGGCAAACACATGCGCATCCCAGTCTACTATCCGGGTTTCAGCCTGCTTGTCTGTACTCTTGGCCACAACCCCGTCTTGCGGAAGGTAGAAAATAAAGTGGCCTTGCTTAGACTTTTCTTCGGCTTTGGCCATAATATCTTCTGCTATTTGCAGGTCGTCTGGGTCGAATTTGCTTTTAGCGATATCCACTCCCTTTGCCTTTAAGAACGTATTAGCCATAGCGCCGCCAATGGCAATAAAATCGGCTATGCCGATTAAACGGTTAAGCACATCAATTTTGTCTGATATCTTAGCGCCGCCAACAATGGCCATAAGGGGTCTGCCCGGGTTTTCCATAACTTCAGTTATGGTATTAACTTCTTTTTCTAGGAGCAAGCCCGCTACGCTAGGCAAGTGCCGGGTAATCGCATCCGTACTGGCATGCGCCCGGTGCACTACCCCAAAGCCGTCCTGCACGAATAGCTCGCCCAATTTGGCGAGGCTGGCAGCAAACCCGTTATCGTTCGCTTCTTCTTCCTTATAAAATCGTAGATTTTCGAGTAGCAAGATCTGCCGGGGTCTTAGAGCCGCTGCGGCCTTTTCCACTTCTTCACCAATGCAGTCCGGCACAAATTGCACGTCCTGTTCTAGCAGTTCACTTAAACGCTTAGCAACCGGGGCGAGGCTGGCAGCAGGGTCGGGCTTGCCATCAGGCCTGCCGAGATGTGAACAAATAACTAACCGCGCATCTTTTTCCAGAAGCGCTTGGATGGTTTTAACAGACTGAGTCAAGCGGTAATCGTTACTGATTGTGCCGTCTTTGTTTATTGGCACATTGTAATCGGCGCGCATTAGGATGTGCTTGCCTTGCAAATCGACATCGTAAATTGTCTTTTTCGTAAACATGCATCGCCGCCTTTTTACTTCTTTCAACTCTAGTGTACCATAAGCGGCATTGCATGATATATGATATGGATAGGCTGTGTGTGCCCCATAATTTGTAAGTTACAGTAATGCTCTATCGTCGCCTGCGCAGAAGAGGGCAAATGCGCTATGTGGGCTGCTCGTTTTGCAATGCCGATAACGAGGAGTCGCCTGCAGACATGTATCCTATTCCAGCACACGAACCTTAATGGTATCGGTGGTGCCGACAACACCTGGGTAGCGGCCGGAAACCATGACTACCACGTCTTTCGCCTGCAATAGTTTTTTGCCGCGCAGCCAGTCGGTCAATTTGTTGGCCGCCTGTTTGTGGGCCGGACGGACATAGCTCATGACACCATATACCAGCACGAGTTGCTGGGCGGTCCGCGGGACGTCGGTAACAGCCAGCAATGCTATATTCGCGCGGTGGGCAGCGATTTGCCGGGCTGTTGCGCCGGACTTAGTTTCGGCCACGATTGCCTTGGCGTCGATATTGTTTGCCAGGTTAAGTACGCTGCTCGAAACTGCATTTTCAATGGTATGTTCGCGCTCAAATGGATAAATAGTTTTAAGCGGCGGGTGTTGTTCGGCGTACAAAATCACGCGCTTCATGGTTTTTACCGCATCTACCGGATACTTGCCCATGGCCGTCTCGTCGCTCAACATAACGCAATCGGCGCCGATAAATACCGCCGTGGCAACGTCCGAAACTTCGGCGCGGGTTGGCTCCGGCATGTCCATCATGCTAAGCAGCATTTGCGTAGCAACAATGGTAGGTTTGGCATACTTTTGGCCCAAGCCGATGATTTGCCGCTGGACCACCGGCACGCTCTCGGCCGGCGTTTCAACTGCCAAATCGCCGCGGGCTACCATGACTACATCAGTCGCTTTAATGATTTCTTCAATATTATCCACTGCTGCTTTGGTTTCGACTTTTACAATAATCTTGGCCCGGCTGTTATGCTCTTGTAAAATCTTGCGCAAGTTATGTACGTCATTGGCCGTTTGTACAAAGCTGAGCGCAACATAGTCGAAATCCCTTTTAGCCCCAAACGCAATATCCTTCATATCTTTTTCGGTTAGAATATCGCCACCAAAGTCGGTATCCGGCAAGTTAATGCCTTTACGCTTAATCAGAATGCCTTCATTGTCGGCCTTGGCATAGACCACGCCCGCTCGTACCGATGAGACTTTGCAGCGCACCTTCCCATCGTATAAGTACAATCGTTCGCCTGCCTCTACCTTTTTACTTAAATCGTACTGCGTAGGTATGTGGCCGCTGGCCGCATAATCTGCCTGGTACGCGAAGCTAAGGTGCTGGCCGGCCTGTACCGGTATAATGCCGTCAAAATCACCCAGACGTATCTTGGGACCCTGCAAATCCTGAATAATTGCAACTGGCTTGCCCTGCTTTTCGCTGGCTTCACGCGCCCATGGAATAACACGTTCGTGCTCTTCGTGCGTACCGTGGCTAAAGTTAAGCCGGATACCGTTTGCTCCAGCCGCGATAAGCCGGCTTACAGTATCCGGGCTATAGGTTGCCGGTCCGACCGTAGCGATAATTTTAGTTCTTTTAAAAGACGCGAGGGGCCCCTTGGGTGCTATATTGGTTGCATGCATAGACACCAGTATAGGCCGGATACCGTGACTTCTCAATGAAAAGGTATAATAAATTTAAGGATGAGCGTATTCGGGGAGCCACTGGTACTAGTCGATATCGAAACGAATGGATTAAACCACATCCGCGGCCGCGTTATAGAAGTAGCCGCGATTAGGGTGGAGCAAGGACGTATCGTGCACGAATTCCGTAAACTTATCGACCCAGGCTCTGAGTTACCGCAATTTATTACCAACCTCACCGGCATTACCCCCAAAGATTTGCGCAATGCGCCATTGTTCTTGGCAATTGCCGACAAACTATTCGATATACTGGACGGCGCTATATTTGTCGCCCACAACGTGCGTTTTGATTACTCATTTTTAAAGCAAGAGTTCAGACGGATCGGTAAAAGTTTTTCTCCAAGGCAGCTATGTACCGTACGGTTAAGCCGCGCACTCTATCCCCAGTACCGCACGCATAAATTGCACGACCTTATTGCCCGGCACAATCTAAAAGTCGACAGCCGACATCGGGCTTACGACGACGCGCACGCACTCTGGCAGTTCCTTAGGCACATCGAACACACCGTAGACCCGGAGGTACTGCGCAAGGCACTTGCCTGCCAATTGAAAAAACCTTCTTTGCCTAAGGGCCTGCCTGCCGATGCATTAGCAAGCCTGCCTGAAGCAGCCGGCGTATACATTATGGAGGACGAAGCTGGCCAGCCGATTTACGTCGGTAAAAGTATTAACATTAAAAAACGTGTCGCGTCACATTTTACGCGCGACCACGAAAATACCCAAGAATTTAATATCGCTCAGCACGTAAAAAATATCACGGTGCATCAGACCGACAGCGAGTTAGAGGCACTGCTACTCGAATCGAGATTAGTCAAAGAAATGCTTCCCCTCTATAACAAAAAATTGCGTAAAGTGAGCAAAGTCATGCTTGCTAAGCGGGTACATACCGATGCAGGCTATATTGCGGTGCATCTGGAAGAGGCCAACCCGTCTGACATCCCAGGCAGCGACAACATTCTGGCCGTATATTCCCACCGCGGTAAAGCCCGGGAGTCATTGGATCGTATAGCCAAAGACTGGCAGCTCTGCCCAAAACTATTAGGCCTTGAAAAAAGCAAGGGCGCCTGCTTTTTATCACAACTTGGCAAATGCCAAGGCGCGTGCGTGGAACGCGAACAACCCGGCCAATACAATAACCGCTTGCTCACCGCCTTTGCTCATTCCCAAGTTGATCCCTGGCCCTACCCAGGCCCTATGTTAGTACAAGAAAAAACCAAAAGCAGCAGCGCAACCTGCCAAGGTCTAATCGTCGACCGTTGGTGCGTTATCGCTAAAGTGCGCCAAGATGCTTACTGCGAGCCGGTCATAGAGACGCTACCCGGCAGGTTTGACCTGGATGCATACAGCATTTTAAAGTCGTACCTTACAACCAAATTGGAACGGCTGATCATACAGCCCCTTCCCCCTCGACAATTGCGCCTGCTTGCAACTTAAGTATTGGTGCATGAGCAAAAGGAAGGGCAAACCCCTAGTCTAGCTTGAACTCGCCATCCCTTAGCGCCTTCTACAAACGCCCCCTCCTTGCCATTATGCTGGAGGTGCTGACTCCCCTGAAACAATTTGCATAATATGCTCTATACCTCTTACGCTCACTTTATACTAACCTTATCTATCCCCAACCAAGCAGAAGCGGCTGTGGTATATCTTATAGCCTGATCATTCATATATTTAGTACCATGTAGCCGCGAACTAATTCCAGTGCGAGGAGCACGGCACCATGCAGATTACACATTTGAATCCAGATATGCTATACAAAAACCCAGCCTTTACACAAGTCGTAACTGTAGAAAACCCAGGGAGAATGGTCTACGTAGGCGGGCAAAATGCTATTGACGCCGCAGGCGAAATTGTCGGCGCCACCCTTTCCACTCAGACAGAGCAAGCTTTAAAAAACGTCATTGCCGCCTTGGAGGCAGCTCATGCTACCCCGGCCGATGTTATAAAATTACAGATATACATTGTGCAGAATCAAGACATCCGGGAAGCCCTTGCTGCTTCACAGAAAATTTGGGGTACACGTCCTACGGCAATTACAACGGTTATTGTTGCCGGCCTATCCGACCCACGCTATTTAATAGAAATCGATGCGATCGCGGCTATAAAAAGATAAAGTGGTAGCAGTGGAACAAAGGCTCATATCCGTGTTACCAGCCCTAGTCGTATTAAGTTCTATGATACGGGTCAGCGGCAGCTCCTTCTTATGCGGTAAGCCGGTGGCTATCTAGCTCGTGCCGCGTATTAGTACCTAATACATCACCCTAGCAAACACTTGCCCGCGTACAGACCCTGTCTTTTTGCACGCGCCCCTAAAGTTCTACGAAGAGTGGGTAGGCGTAGGCGCAGAGGTAAATGGTTTATCGTGTTTGTCAATAATGGTACGGAAAGCAGGCGTAGCGCGACTGCGCACCTCTTCTTTGGTAAAATTACGCACCGGATCACTGGTGGTTAGATAGGTCTCTAGCCGATGATATATACTAAGGGCTCGTCGCCTGTCTTCTGCGGTTAGTGTTGTACCGGAACCCAGGTGCGCGGTCATCATACGCAAGTCATCCAAAATAGCATCTATTTCTTCTGGCCGCGAAGCCAGGCTGGCTACAGCTACTATGCTGTCGATATGATCCCTGTCAGTGGCATCTTTAGTATGTTCTTCTTTTTTATCGTCTACAGCCTGCAAGGCAAGCAAACGAAACTCGTAACCTGCCTTAACAAACAATAAACCGGTAATTACGAGTGGCCACAAATATATACCCCAGTCGTTGTAGGCATGACCATTGTTAAAATAAAAAGTAGAAAGCGACTCATGCAACGCACCCAGACCGAGTGCAAAAATAGCTACCTCAAGCGCCCGTATTGCTTTATGGTAATACACGCCGATGGTATTCGTAATTTTATGTAGCAGAAAACCTGCAAACAAGGCATATATTGCCGTCCACCCGGTGACAGCAATATATATTTCGACACCCTCCAATTCGTACTGTACCCACAGGCTTCCAGCTATACCAAGCAATACCGTAAAGACGGTAGTAACGGCAAAAACGAGCCAAAACGATTTTAACTTGCTGCGCACTTGTAATGTTTTAGCAAACTTACGTGCGCCCAGGTAAACTAGTATGGTCGCAAACCCAAAAGGCAAAATAGCTCCACCGGCGTCTACCCAATCCGTTTCCCATAAATTAAATATGCCGAATATAGGCAGCTGAAAAAATGCCAGGCTCATGGTAATTATACCGACAGCCAACAGGATATACGCCACCCTTAAATTAGTCTTAAAACCTTTAAGCCCCCTTAGGAAAGAGAGCGCCGCCCCAAACAGCAGCGTCGACACTACTATGGCCACGGCAGTCCGCCAGTGAGCCTCGGCCGGACTATTGACCCCTGGAGCTACAGGTATAAAAAACGAAATGAGAGCGAGAGCTAGAGATACAAATATAATAAGTAGCGGTGAGTACCGTCGGGGGGATTGCCCGGTTTGCATGATTTTTATTGTAGCACAAGCACTAACAAGCGCACCATATCCGCAGCTGATATTAAAATTCGAAATTCTTGCCTTCCAGCAGGTTGACCAGCAGGCCGACATGCGTGTAGTAATTCATAGCACTAAATAACAAAAAGGCTACACCTGCCACAGTCCAGCTAATACCTATAAGCCACGCCAGCTTGCTTGCTGGGCGGCGTACTACGAAAGGCATTGTCAGGGCGCCAAGGGCGCTCAGGCCGTATATAACGCCAAAGAATGTATTCTCTATCCATGGCTTATCGTGCAACAGGCCGCTAATCGGCTCCTCCGCCGGTGCGCCACCCACAAACCCGAAGCGTAAAATCGCCAGCGTGCAAGCCAACAGCATGAGTCCAAGCGCCAGGACAAGCCAAGACACAGGGGAAAGTACGCGCGCAATAGTAGTCTGCGCCTCATCCGCCTCATGTTTTGTGCCGGTCGCGAGTGCCATAACCACTAATCGCTGACGCCACAGGTACCATGCCCCTGCAAGTAGCAAAAGTCCAAGCACCAAAGTGGGTTCGGCGAAAATAATATTAATTGGCGGGTTTGCCGTGAGCGGCCAGGTCACTGTCATCAGTCCGCCCAAAAAAGTTAGGATAATTCCCAGAACAGCAAAGGTGAGCGACCAGCCTTCGGGCGCTATTCGTTCGCGCCGGTAGAGTTTACGGCCGAGCAATGGTACCAGAATCAGGGCCAAGCCAGCGGCTACGCCCATGAGCGTATTGTACAGAACCATCATGTTTGTTTGTCCTTTTGTTAATATCGCTCATCATGATAACCGAGCAGTATTATATGTCTGTAATTTTTTTTACAGATTTTGATTGACGGGTTGCCCAAAAACACCTTAAACTGCCGCTCATCTTTTGGCTTGGGCATACTAGCGGTTCACAGAAATAGTCTTACCCTGTTCGGCGTCCGGCGCATTAACGATCAACCGGCTATTAGCGTCTCTCCTAATTTCATACCCCACGCCATTGGCGTTACACACGGTGGGGCATTGCGGATCGGCCGGAATTGCCACTAAGTATTTGCCGGCCGCAGTTAATACGCTCAGATCCACCAGACCGGCACATGAACCAGCGCCTGTTCTACAGACTTCGGTGGCGGTCAGGGTAATACCGCTTGGCAACGCCCCATTATTATCCAAGCTATATTGGTAGACTGCATTCAGAATAGTTGTTACATCGGTTTGACGCTGCGAGTTACGCGTGTCGCCTAGATTTTTGTTGGGGTTGATAGCTATGATAACAATGCCTGCTAAAATTGCGATAACCGCTACTACCAGCAAAACCTCGAGCAGCGTAAACCCACGCTGCAGGCGCTTGATAGCTCCTTTAACGTGCAACATATCCAAAAACTCTTCTTTTATAAAAGCTATCCGCTTCTTCATATCTATATAATGTTAATGCTTACTAAGGTCATTGTAGCATACTGCAAGCGAACGATAGCAGTTATCCGGCGGCCACTAACGTGTTGCCGATATAGTTTTATCCTGCTCTGCATTGGGCGCGCTCACGGTATAACGATTATTGGTGTCTTTTGATATTTCGTAACCATTACCATTTGCGTCGCAAAGAGTGGGACACTGCGGATCAAGCGGCAAAGATACCAGATACTTGCCATTAGTGGCCAGCACTCCAAGGTCAATTAGACCCGTGCAGGTAGCGCCGGTTTTACAAATCTCGGTCGGCGTGGCGGAAATGGCAGCGCCTGTACCAGTAGGCGGAGCGCCGCCGTTGTTGTCGAGCGAATACTGATATACGGCGTTGAGTATAGTGGTCACGTCCGACGACCGCTGCGAGTTACGCGTGTCGCCTAGATTTTTGTTGGGGTTGATAGCTATGATAACAATGCCTGCAAGCAACGCGATAACAGCCACGACTAACAGTACTTCAAGCAATGTAAAGCCTTTTTGACTTTTAATGACCTTAAGTAGTTTCATCTGTCCACCCTTTTTGCTATGCATTCTATCATTAGCTTATGTTTAGTTAGCGTTAATGCTTTATACGGCAATTGTAACACACATCACAACACTTCCTGCCAAGAAGTAACGCTTATGGTTGTTGAGCCGACAGTAACGTTCGCCTGTATTTTTCTAACTGCCGTGCCGGCCGTGCCGGTAACAGCAACGCTGCGCGTAGTAGGAGTGGTAACGGCAACCGTGTACGTACAATTTCCTTGGCCGAGCGACAGATTATTTGTGCCGCTAAACGCAATGTTGTCGTGTATTTGCTGCAAAGCTTCCTGTGCGCATCCCACCGCTAATGCCCGGGCCTGTTTTGACTGTTGTTCGGCCAGGGTAGCGCGCTGACTGTCGGCGCCGGTTAATAGTACCGCCAAGGAGATAGCCAATGCCGCAGCGCCTACAATAAGCACGGCGATAAAAGCCACGTACCCGTTTGCAGCCGACCGAAGCTTTACCATCTTACCTCCGCCGAAGAAGTAAATGTTTTCTGAAAATCGTATTCGTTGCGATTATTAGCATTAACCCGGCTCATGGTAAAACTGATCTGCACAATGCCGTTAGTGCCGGTGCGGGTCAAATTTCTAAAAGTCAGACTGGTCACCTGTACCTTGGTATTCGTAAGGTTAATGGTAGGAGCAGTCCCCTCCTTTATTCGCAAAGTCGTGCCGCTTAAGTCAAACACCGTGGGACTTAGACTGCCAGTAGGTACTACTAGCGTCAAGGAAGCACCGCTCGCACCAGCTGCGGGCGAGGTAATGGATACCGCATTACGAACCGTCTGCGTAATCGTGTCCATTACGGCTGCGGCTTGGTCGTTCACCTCGCTGATACTTTGATTTTTAACGCGCGTTTCAGCGGTCGTGCCAAAAAAATACGTTACCGACAGCAACAAGCCGCCAATAATCGACACATACAAAAGCAGCTCGATGAGTGTGTAACCCGCCTGCCGTTCTATATGTCGCCGCATACATCGCATACCGCCTAATTTCTCCTAAACACCAGGATTTCCTGGGTATTAGAGGCGCTGGCGCCCACCACTATATCATACGAGCTATTGTAACTCACCCCGCTTATTGTGGTGGCAGTTCCAGATGCATCAACCGACCTTGTAAGGGACATAGACGCAGGATTTGCGATATTTACTACCTGGAACTCGGCCGTTGTGCTGGAAGTGCCTAAAAATGCGAACTGATCCGTAATATCTATTTCAATGTCGTTAATTGTACCCGCCGCCGTAAAGGTGCCTAACGATACGGGTGCAGAAGGGGTGGCTACATTAATTGAACGAAGCGTGGTGCCGGCAGCTAAAAACACTGTGCTGCCGAAACCGCTTATAGTTTGAGCGGCAACTGCAGTGGGCGCGTTATAGGCAATCGTTAATGCAGGAGCAGTCGGCGTAGTAATATTAATAACCAACATTTCCTGCGTGGTCGAACTGGTAGGAACATACGCAAAATTGCCCAAAACAGTCATGCCATTCATCGATATATTATTATTGTAACCTCCTGTCACACTGGCGGTTAGAGGGTTAGAAATGTTAACTACCGTGAATTCATTTGCGCCCGCGGTCGTGTCGGCGGCACGCGCCACAAAAGCGTAGTTACCGCTCACGGCCACGCTTTGGCCATTACCGGCGCCAGTCATGTTCACGCTGTGAACAACCGAAGGGGCTGTTATTACGGGATTAGTAACGTCTACCACCTGTAGTTCGGCAGTATCACTTGTATTAGTAACATACGCGTAGTTACCGCTCACCGTAATGTTAGTAGGTGTTCCCGCAATAGTTACGGTACGAATAATGACGGGTGCTGCCGGGTTAGAAATGTCAGTAACGACAAAATTGCTTGAGGTGGTATTGCGCACCGTATAGGCGTATATACCGACGGTATCGGTTTTAATGGCATCGGTGGTTCCGGTAGCATCCGCAGAGCCAGCTATAATGCCATTACTCCATAAGTCTATTGCCGCCCGCCAGTTCGTTAAACGGCTCGTTATGACTGCACTGCCTGTTGTGCCGCCGGCTTGCGGCCAGGTTACGGTACTAGTAATGCTTTTGCGGTCGGTACCGGCGCTGGCAATAGTGATTTGGCGCGTGTAGATGCCCGTGGTATCGGTTGTACCCAAAAACGCCCATACGAGCGGGCCGCCGCTTTGCGTCAGGCCGCGCGTGCCGTCTACAAGGTTGGCGTAGGCTGCATTAGTAATATTGCGTGTTGCTTCAAAACCCTCGTCTGCCAAAAAAATCGCCCGTGTCCGGTCGCCAGCACCTGCTGTCGATGATCTGCCATACACTAATGCGCCAACAAGTGCCGTTGCCAAAAAGCCTAAAACAGTGGCGGCCAATATAACCTCGACCACCGAGAAACCGGCGTGGCGAATGGCGTCTGACGCGCCGCGCCGGAGCGTGCCCTGGATCGCAGTTTTAGTAATCGACCATACCCTTGGCATTGATTGTTATAATCCTCGTATCGTTAATAGTACTACTAAACGTAATCGTACCGGTTGTGTTGGGGGTGGCACTGAATTTAGCAAACCGCACTTCACTTAATCCGCCGGGTGTAACCGTAGCAGGAAGGGTGATGACTTCGTCCATGCCGGTATCACGCCCGGCAAAATTCGTACCCTCAAATAAGGTAACAGCCGAAGTTTGTACTGCTACGCTCCAGTCAACATCCCCTTTGGCTGCCCGGGCATAGGTTTGAGCCCGGCGTAATGCCTCTGCGACCCTTTGCGTGGTAAGGTCCAGGTCATTACGGCGCACAAATGATTCGTACACTGGCAACGACGCGCCAACCAACACAGTGATTATCGTCACCGACAACAACACCTCAAGGAGCGTAAATCCTCGTTGCTTCATTACTGGCGCAAACCCCCGACCAAACTGTAAATCGGTACAATAACCGCCACTGCTACCAACATGACGCCGATCCACACGATAACCAGCAGAATAGGCTCAAGAATGGACTGCAGATTTTGCGTGGTAATGTCCGACTTTTGCTCGTAGGTCCGGCCTATAGTAGCTAACACTTCGGGCAGCGAACCAGAGGACTCGCCGGCAATCATCATTTGTTGTATGGCAGGCGGTATAAGCTGCAAGCTGCCCGTGTAGTGGTGCAGACTGTCTTTAAAACTGTACCCGTCGCCAATCGAATCTGCCAAATAGGTGTAAAAACGTTTGTAATGGGGGGCCGTGCTAGCGCCGGCCAGTAATCGAACTGCCTGCGTTACTGGCAGACCGGCATTGAGCAGTGTGCCCAGCAGATAACCGAACTGTGCAATCTCTACCTCGCTCATCAGACGGCCTATGCCAGGCAAGCGGAATAGCAGGCGCATGCCGATTGCCCTGGTACGCGGCGCAACGAATAATACATATCCGCTTGCAACAAGCGCCAACAACCCTAGCGGCACGGCTATGTAGCCATAGTCTCTTAAGAACACTCCGCAACCGATCATCATTTTGGTAATAAACGGCAAAGCAACTTTTAATTCCGAAAATGTCACGGCAAGCCGGGGCAACAAAAACCACGCTACACCCAGTCCCACAAGCACAGTCAATCCCAATACGAACGAAGGATAAATAAGCGCCGAGCGTACCCGGGCCGCAAACATGTGCCGCTTTTCTTCCTGCTGGGCCGCCAACTCTAAATTATCGATAAGATGCCCGGATTTTTCGCCCAGGCGGACGAGCACCAGCGTTTGAGGACTTACCAGGCCCGAACGCTGCAAGGCGTCAGCCAAACCAAGGCCGGCTTCGATATCGGTTTGCATTTGAGCCAGTGTTTTTTTAAGTGCCTGATTGTTGGTAGTGTTACGCAACGAATCAAGCGCTTGCCCGATTGGCACCGCCGACCGTAACATCATGGCTAAATTCGCGCTAAAATATTCACGTTCTTTGTACGTAAAGTGGATCTTGCGCAGCCCGCTTAACCAATTTTTTCGCTCCTTAGTTGCCATTACTTCTCCGCAGGCGTGGGCGGCACTACGCGCACCACCTCGGCAAGCGTAGTTACGCCGCGCCTTACCTTTTCAATACCATCTTCAAACATAGGGCGACACCCTTGTGTACGAGCCAATTGTTCGATTTCCCGCGTCGACGGGGAACGCAGCATAAGCTCCTGCATCTGGGGCGTTACCTCAACAATCTCGAACAAAGCCGACCGGCCGTGGTAGCCACTGCCGCTGCAGGTGTCGCAGCCCTTACCGGCGTACACCGTGTCGCCTTCGTTAAAATAGTGCCACCAATTCAAATTCTGTACTGGCAAATGAGCTGTGGCTTCGCCAATACTCAGCCCGTACCGGCAGCGGCTGCAGATTTTGCGTACCAAGCGCTGCGCGATAATAATGTCTAGCGTAGAAGCCAATAAAAACGGCTCGATGCCCATATCCACCAGGCGAGGCATGGCTGTTGCGGCGTCGTTGGCATGGAACGTCGAAAGCAGCAGGTGGCCGGTCAAGGCGGCGTTTACTGATATCTCGGCTGTTTCTTGGTCGCGGATTTCTCCCACCAAAATAACATCCGGGTCTTGGCGAACAATCGCCCGTAAACCCTTAGCAAAAGTCAGATTACCGGCTTCGCGCACTTGTATTTGGTTGGTGCCGCTCATTTTGTACTCTACCGGGTCTTCAATGGTCGTAATATTGACGTCCGATTTGTTCAGCATCTTAAGCAGGGAATAGAGCGTGGTCGTCTTGCCGGAACCGGTCGGGCCGACCGTTAAAATCATGCCGAAAGGCTTCATAATACTGCGCTCGACCATCTCGCGGTGCTGATCGCTCAAGCCGACATCGGCAAAACTAAACCCTGCAACATACGAGCCAAGCACCCGCATCGTCACTTTTTCCCCCTCGACCGTTGGCACCAGCGAAACACGCAAATCGACGTTCCGCCCATCCACCACCCGCTGCATGGCGCCATCTTGGGCTGCCAGGTGCTCGTCGATACGCATGCCGCTTTCGACTTTTATGCGATTTAGAATATTGTCGTAATACTCCTTGGGTACATTACCGGCTTCGCGCAGCGCGCCGTCCACTCGGAAACGGACGCTTACTTGCTTGCCGCGAGGCTCGAAATGAATATCCGAAGCCTGGAAGTTAAGCGCGTCTTTTATAATTTCGTCAACAACTTCCGGCGCTACCCGCTGGCTTGTCTTCAAAATCTTAGAAAATCGCGTTTCAAGCGGTTGTTCGTACAAATTAAAAGCGGCTTCGATATATTCCGGCAGGGTATAAGCAAAGCTTATCTTTAGATGCGGGAAAAGCTGCTGCAATGCCTTAGCATCAGCACTTTCCGGGGAGCCAGTTGCAATGACTGCTACTTTATCAGAAGCCTTTATAAATACCGCGCGCTGCGCACGGGCGATACGCTCTGGAATTTTATGTACTTCTTCTTTGCCGACCGGGTGTGCACTAAGATCGGCAAATGGCAAACGATATCCCTCGGCCAACGCCTGACCAAGCAAAGCCTTACTGAGCAAATCGGCACGGATAAGATAATCGACATATCCCGCGCTGTCGTGCGAAGCAGCTTCGGCAGCCTGGCTGTCTGCTTCGGAAATATAATTTTCTTGCAGCAGTATCTTTTTGATTTCGTCTATGCTCGGATACATACCCACCTCGGCCGGCCTATACTTTCTGAACCTCGTCAACAATCTTAGTCAAAGGAGTATCGGACTTAACGAAAAACTTTTGCGCGCCTAGTTTGCGTACCCGCTCTTCATCTTCGGGCTGGCTAAGGTTGGAAATAACAAACACTGTTGGCGGATTGGGCTGCTCTTGCAACCACTCCAGTACCTGAAATCCGTCCATGGCAGGCATAATAAGGTCGAGTAAAATTACATCGAAATGCCGGGTACTACACAAGTCCACGCACTCCTGTCCCGTGACAGCAAGTGTTACCAAAAAGCCCTCGTGCTCCAGCTTGAGTTTCAGCGCACCGGCAAGCGGCTTTTCGTCCTCAACAATCAAAACGCTTTTGTGGCTATTGGTCACGCATTTCCCTCTAATTCTTGTTCGTATTGTACCATGCACAGCCATTCCGTAAGTGGCCAAGTAGTCCGATGTGAGCGTCCTGACTTATATTGCCAGGCTAACATAGCAACCATATGTTTTTTACACAGACATGCCATATTGTAGACATTTGCAATATGAGAGCGTATTCTAAGCTATAGAATATTTAAACTAAAAATAAAAAACCTTTAGGAAGCATTGTGAAAGCCAAAACAAAAAAACCAGTTTCTTCGAGAAGCTCGAAGGTAACGCGCAGTAGCGCACATAAAAAGACGGCACATAAACAATCCTGGACTAAACGTCTTAGATGGCATCATGTCGGCGGCATGGCGTTATTTGTTATCGGTTTGGCTTGGGGTACGATTGTGCTTGTCAGTTCACCGCCTCAAACCGGGAGCGCCGAAGGGTGTGGCGTTTCGAGCACATTGGTTAATTCTTGCCGTCCATGGTTAGGTGCGGCAGTTAATAATTACCCCGCAGCGGCCGACAACACTAAAAGCCAACTGCTGTACCACGAACAGCGGATCGGCCGCAAGCTCGATATCGCCCACACCTATCATCCGGTTGGGGATAACGACCTTAACGAAACCGATGCCTTCTTTGCCAAACGGGACGGCACCTACCTGTTTGCTAACTGGAAACCGGTACAGAAATGGCGCGATGGCGATGGCAGCAACGGCACAGCCAATGCCAACATCGACAAAATGGCCCGCAGCGTCAAGGCGCTCGGTTCTAAAAAGATCTTTATGACACTTCACCACGAGCCGGAAAACGATGTTGCCGGAGGCGCATCGGGTTGCAGCACCTACCGCGGCTCGGCCGGCACACCCACCGAATACCGCGCAATGTGGCGCAATGTTCAGAATCGCTTTAAGGCTGCCGGCGCGACGAATGTGGTGTGGGTCATGGATTACATGAATTATGAGCGCTGGGACTGTATGGTCGACGACCTTTACCCTGGCAACGACCTTGTGGACTGGGTAATGTTTAATGGTTACGGGGTAGGCAACGATAAGTTCGTAACCGAAGTTGGCCGATTTTACGACCTGCTGACGCGTACCAGCAATGCTAACCAAAATTACCTGTCCAAACCATGGGGAATTGTCGAGTGGGGCATTAAAGACCCTTCAGCCGCCCAGGGCGTCAGTTACTTCACTCAAGCCAAAGAAGCACTCGAAAAAAACACCTTTCCCCGCCTAAAGGCCTACATGATTTTCGATGCCCGGCACAAAGGTGCGGCAGACGGCGAAAACTACCGTGTCGGCTATGACGGAAACGGTACCAGCAGCAGCATGCAAAACGCCTACAACGCCTTTGCAAACCACCGCCGCATCGTTGGCGAAGGCCTAGGCACACCCCAGCCCCTGCCTACTCCAACCCCTACTCCAACGCCAAGCAAAGACACAGTGCCGCCAACCATCACTTTATCTTCACCAACTGAAGGATCAAGACAGGCAGGCGTCATAACCGTAAAAGGCAATGCCTCTGATAATGTAAAAGTAAAAGCCGTTACCCTGCGCATAGATGATAAATATGTCTCAACCGACGAATCCGCGCCTTACGAATTTAAAATCGATACGCGCAAATACAAAGAGGGTAAACACTCCGTAGTGCTCAGAGCCTGGGACCCCACCGACAACATGGGCCAGTCCAAAACCGTTGTCATCCTTATAGACAACTTAAGTACTGACAAGCCCAACGAACAAGCTGCGCCACCACCCACCAACAGAACGACTGTCGTTAACGCCAACACCTTCTCCGCCCCTCAGTATCCCATCAACGTTGGCAGTTTAGTTATTGTCAGCCCGACCATAAACGGCAGCTCTATTCAAGTATGGATAAACCAAAAACTACTGCCCAATAACGTCATCGAAACCATCAATCTACCCAACGGTACTCATACGCTAACCATCTCCGAAAATGGCGAAGTCTCTACCAAGCTGATAAGCGTTAAAAATCCGTTGCCGATTGCCGCCCTTAATCATGTACGCTTCAATGCTACTGACTACGTCGTAGTGATGGTTATCGTGTTCCTGGTCTTCGCATTGTGGTTCGGTAGATCGTATGTCCTTGGCCTTACAAGCCGCCGCGAGCAGGCAATCGCCAGGGCGCAGCGGACGAATTATCGCCGAAAATAGCACTTAGGCAAGTCGCCCTACTCGTCGGTCTTGAGCCACGCAGCCGCTTCGGCTTCATCTTCAAAGACTTGGCATCGATTAGTCAAATGGGAGACGGCCAAAGCAGCTGCCATTGACTCTGTTAAATGCGGCTCCAACAAAAAAGCAATCTTCTTAAAATCACGCATTTTCCATAACGTGCCTATTGACCGTGCTTGTTCTTTAATACCTTCTTCCACCGGATTCAGTTCCCTGATATCGCACAACAGCCTATCAATATGCTTCTGCTTCCGCAGGGCAAGGACTTCATCTGCAGATTCCTCGAACTCTTCGGAGCCTGCATCCCCCCATAACCTTGATAAAATATACCCATCTTGCGCACTCACCCTAAACAATTTTTTATCCTGCATAGTTTCATTAAACCATGGGCAGCTGCAAAGCATAAGTTTTTAATGTACTTTAGGCCGTTCAAAACACGTTAATTGTTTTGCCATATTCCGATTATGGTAGTTATCCAAAGCCTTGCAAGCAGGTATCGATACGGTTAGTGCCGGACCGGATGTTTTCTGCTGCTGCCGGCTTATAAGCACAGCCTCACAAAGCTATTTGACTCGTATCACACTGTGCTGCCGCTATACCAACATACGACCATTCGCAACTGGAGCATGATACAAGGCCGCTCGTCCTTATGGATGCGCGCGTTCAAGCAAATATCGCGGCATTGTAAATCGTTGTCAAAAACTTTTGCATATATAAAAATATTTAAAAAATGTTACCTGTCAAATATAGTAGCAGCCGAGCTGAAGGCCAAAGTAGTATTAACGCAACTGCTGCCGGCTTGACCAATTTTTTCAACCTTGAGCTTTGATTCGTCTGGCATGGCCATAATAATGGCACCACTGACTGCGGAAAGGTTAAGGCCGCCAACTGTTTTACCGGTCAAAAAAGAATCGAAGCAGTAGGTAGAACCGTCAGGCTTAATATCTTTGAAATCACGATTTATTACACCGCTGCCTCTCGGCTTAAAGCCGTATAGCCCCATATTCAGGCCCTTCACCGAAGTCCCCATAGAAAAAAGAGGCTGCAATGGATCAATATAATCGTGCAACAAAGCCAGGAACGGGCTAAAGTCTTGGCTATTATTAAACGATTTATCACCAATAAACCAATTTCCTTGAGCCGTTCCCTTTATATCTTGCAACAGGGTACCTACTTTGGGTTCAGCCGTGCGTAGCACTGCGCCGTCAATGCTGCGCAACTTACTCTCTAATTGCGACTTCAGTGTCGGCGTAAAGTATAGAATGGGGGATGTGTAGTGTGGGTAGTCGCCGTCGTAGCGTTTCAGGTTAGCATACTGGGCGGGCGGCAGTCGGTAATCGACCGCTCCAAAATCAACACCGGCGAAGCCATCATTTGTACCTGCCAGCTCGCCCGACTCTACTTTTACTTCTATATCGACCTGACATTTTTTGATAAGATTTTCGCCGGTACCAACATTTTGACAAGTGGCTTTGCCACCCTTAATTTCCCGCTGCAACCTTTCAGAAATAGTGCCCAGGTGGAAAAAGTACGATTTAAAATCACTGCATGGATAAAAAGTCATCTGGTATCCCGCGCTGCGCTTGCTTTCAGTACTAATAATTGCCGTTACCAAGGCGTCTGATGGAAACACTACCTTTAATCCTTTTTTAGACTCGTGCGGCAAATTAATCGTAAAGCTTGAGTGCTTGGCACCAAAAATGTGCGTCGGCTGAGTTACGAAGCCCAAAGGCCTGAAGGAGCGAAAATCGGCTAAAGCCATAGGGAGGTGGTTAAACAGCGGTCCGTCAGAGCAAGGTCCTGCATTGGCCGGCCCGCGGCTTTGCCTAAATGCTTGCTTTTTGTTTGCAGCTTGCGTGGGCTGCGTAGCCGTGCCCTTCTGTGTCTGGACGTTAGCAGAAGAGGGCGGTCTTGCCAGTAATAGACCATAGACTATCCCAATAACCACCACCCCCGCCACGCCAATTAAAATGATCGCCAGTTTCCGGTTTTGCCGGATTTTGAGCAGAAGACCACCCAGCTTTTGCTTCATACCTTAATGATAACAAGGGGAAACTTATTCAGGCAATCAGATCATTTAGCACTGCGCGCCCACCAGCTCCTCGCTCTTGCCCTCTGCAAGCAGCTGCTTTGCCTTGGCCAAGTATTGCTCGTGCTGCGGATCAGTGTTAGCCCAACCAACCATGTCGGTAATCACCCTCTTATCAAGCGACTTAAGGTATTGCATGACGCTCTTGGATATCGTGGGCAACTTTTCTTCAAAAAATCTCGAAATAACTGCAGCCAAGCTTGCTACCTTGGCCGCCTTGCCAAAATGAGCTAACAATACCGCCCGCCCGCGTATCAACAGTAAAAAGGAGATGTCCTGTTGAGCATACATCTCTCTTAAATTGTCCAGAAAATAGTTTTCGTAGCCATTGCCGGACATGCCATGGACATACAGAGCAGGGGTTTCACTGGCTTCATTATTGAGCCGCCCTTGCAGCTCAACCGAATCTGTTGCTTTTGAACGGTGGATGCTTTGAGTCAATAAATATAGCCGCCTATAAGTGCCAAGATAACACCCAATGCCGCACACACTTGGCCAATAATCCAAAAGCGCATCGTTACCTTGGTTTTGGGCCAACCTATGGCTTCAAAATGGTGGTGCATTGGTGCTGCGATAAAAATTTTGCGGTGAAACAGCTTTTTAGAGAGTATCTGCACTAAACTTGAGCCGGCTTCTGCAACAAACAGCAGACCAATAAGCGGCAGTAAAAGCAGCGTATCAGTCAACATTGCCACCACACCCAAGCCGGTTCCCAATGCAAATGAACCCACGTCCCCCATAAAAAAGCGCGCCGGGGCAATATTAAACCAAACATAGGCAAGTAGCGCACCAACGATCGTCATGCAAAACGCAGCAATACCAAAGTTGCCCTGCAAGGCCGCAATAACGCCGAATGCGCCATAAGCGCTCATCAAAAGACCGCCTGCCAATCCATCCAATCCGTCACTAATATTAACGGCGTTGCTGGTACTAACAACCACCAAAATAAACAACGGAATCAGCAGCCAACCAAGCGCCACATCTCCTGCAAACGGAACATGCAGCGTAGTATAATCGAGTTTAAAATAGAAGAACCAAGCTCCAATCGCAGCAACCGCTGTAATCATGGCGAACTTTATTGGAGCGCGCAAGCCCGCTACGCCGCCACCTCTGCCCCTAACGTTAATTATATCGTCAAGCAGCCCGACGACCCCTCCCCCAAACAGGGCAGCCAAAGGCAACCAGGTCTGTTGGCGATCAAGGTTAAATAATACTGTTACAACAGTAACAGCCACCACGACAATCAAACCCGCCATAGTGGGTACATTGCGCTTACGTGTACTCAGTTTTTTAATAACTTCAAGTGCCTCGCCTGTAGTCGAATGCGTACGCCGCTGCTTCCAAAACTTATACCTGTAGGCAAAGGATGTGTAAATCGGTGTAAGCAGCATAGCTATGCAGAAGGTTAGAAAACTCAACGTAAAAATTACTGTTAATTCTTGCGTAACCTGTCCAAGCGTGAGCATGTAGTAGTTCCTTTGCCTTTGTTAAGGCCAAATATCTACATTAACTTTACCACACCGAGCGTGCGTAAAAGACGCGCTGTAGTTTTTCGCCCAAAAATATACTACGATAATGCCTATGGGCACAACAGCCAAGACAGACCCAACAATAAGTAACTTGCAAAACGTCAGCCATCCAACTCTTATTTTGATTCGAGGCCTACCTGGCAGCGGTAAATCTTACCTAGCGTCCGCACTGCAAAAAGCACTCGGCAAAGAGAGGGTGCTTACACTTGACCCCGACACAATAGACTACTTAAGCAAAGAGTACACCGATCTTTCCAAAGACTTGACTTCAGAAGGCGTTGAAAAAAAATTCCATCCTCACCGGTTTTTAAGAACAAAGGCGCACACGGCAATCACCTCCAATAAAATCATTATCTGGAATCAGGCTTTTACCAACCTGGGCGGTTTTAACCGCACAGTCGCCTACCTGCAGACGTATGCACTAGAACATGACACCCACCTGCCCCTCCTTGTCGTAGAAGTCGAAATCAGCCACGACACTGCCAAAGCCCGGATTGCCAAACGGGAAAAGCAAGGCGGTCACAGCGTTCCGGAGGGGGCGTTCGTCCGCTTTATAAACGACTACGCCAGCTTTGCCGATAAAGGGTTTAATACTATAGTCGTACACGGCGAAGACGATATCTCTGCATCGGTAGCATCTGTTATAAAGGCACTCAAGGAGCTGTGGAAAAGGTAATACGGCTACTTTTTCCAGCCAACTCTAATTCCAAGGCACGGAGTTTTTGCACGTGCGGGCGTAGGGTTGCTTCCAAATCAGGATGACAAGCAATAAAGCTTCGCGTTTTGTAGGTGTACGCCCCGTCCTGAACCGGCAGTATAATTCCGCCCGCTTCGCGCACCAGCAGGGCGCCCGGCGCATAGTCGTGTATATGCCCACGGCCTAGCAAATTAAACCGCGCGGCCGCGCGGCCGCCAGCCACCATAGTAAATCCATACCCACCACCTGCGGGCCCGGATTCGCACACCACCCCTTTTGACTCCAATAAACGATTCAGCACCCCAATAAACTGCTCCTTGCAGTATGCCACCTTCGGCAGCGGCTTTGTGCGCAAGTCCAGACGAACCTCGTTTTTGTACGCCCCCCTACCCTTTTGGGCGACATACATATCGCCTCGGGATTGGTTATAAATAACACTCGCAACCGCCTCGCCGCCCTGTATAAGCACTGCCATACTTGTATAGGCCGGTACATTCTCAACAAAACTCTTGGTACCGTCAATAGGATCAATAAGCCAGAAAGTGCCCGTTACATTTTCGTCATACCCAGACTCTTCCCCAAAAACCGGCACCCCAGGCGAATGGCTCCTAAGCGCTGCTATAACTCTCTTTTCAACGGCTACATCATCATCCGTAAGCGGCGAGCCGTCGTGCTTGTTTACAAACCGGGCTTTCCCTGCCCGCTCCACTATGAGCGGTCTAACCGCCCTAAAAGCATCCTGCACAACCAAAAGCGAAGCATCAACTTCATCGGGTGTTAGCTGTCCCGGCATGGTTTTAAAAGATTCCATGCGCTCATTGTATCACTACTACCAGGTAGTGCTTGACATGCTCTTACAGGGAGTGTACTTGCCGGTAAGGTCTAGGTCAAAGAGCGCGCCATTAATGCGCTTAGCATTATCTGCATTACAGAAGGTAGTTCCCCCTTTGTACTCTGCATTAAATACGGCCTTGTTAGCTTTTACAAATGGCTCTAAGGTTTCGCATTCATCATATTGATTGCATTCTTCATTGAGCGCCCAGTCGAAGTACGATACAAGTTGTGGAACCTGATCCAGGTCATTCTTAAGGCCGATTGACAACCCAAGGCTATGGGCTGTTTCCGCGATCCATTGATTATACGCAGCTTGCTGTGCAGCAGTCGTGGGGAATCCTGGCTTGTTCTGATAACTATCGATATTATCCGGTTCAATAGCATCGAAACCCTTGTCTTTGCACATCTGCATACGTGCCTTCATGATCGTTTTGACCGTTGGATTGGTAACATCCAACCAGTTTTCGCCCGGCCAGCCATCTACAGAAGCGCCGATAGCAGCCTTGGGGAATTGGTCTTTATCCGGCCGGAAATCTTCGTAGGTGCCAAGACTGAGGTAACAGATTACTCGAGCCCCATTACCTTGTAATGCTTTCACGGTTGCAGCAGTGTTATCAAAGCCGTCAATGTCATATACGCTAGCCTTGAGCGGTGACGTACTAATAGTACCCTGCAGTTGCCAATACCAAGATATAGGAGCTGCGGAAGTCGGTTTCCATATAGCCGAAGGAGAAGGAGTGGGGGTAGGAGTAGGGGTGGGACTCGGCGGTGGAGGAGGTGGCGTACAGTTTGGCGGCGTACCGGTGTATCCTGGCGGGCAAGTTGGGGTCGGCGTAGGTACGGAGCTGAGGGTAATACTTACCGGCACCGAATTTGCTGATATAGTGCCAGTATCGTCAACCGATTGAGCATAGTAGGTATATTGTTGGCCGGCATTAACGTTCTTGTCCGTCCAAGTTGTTGCCGAACCGCCTACTGTCGCGACCTGATTGCCGTTGCGGAAGAGCTTATAACTGGCAATCCGGTTTTCACTAGAAGCCGGTATCCAGGATACAATAACCGAGCTGCCGCTTTGAGTAGCCGTTAGCCCCGTAGGAGGCGCAGGCGCAGGCTTTGGTGCTACCCGCTTGCTCGTAAACAATATGTCAACCCAGTAGTTACTGCCATTGCCATCAGCCCGAGGGAACCGGCCTTTCCGGCCATATACGCCATTGGCGCCGTTCGGACCGTCATCCCGCAAGCCACTTAAATTGTTATTAGTAAATGACTGTTTAAAATAATTTGTGTTTCGAGAATAATGCCCATTCGGCGCGCTGTAGCTGATAACGTACGGCACATTAGCGGCTACATCTACCGGCTTCGTAAAGGTGGCTGTTTGCCAGCCATACTTGGTTTCATTCCTAAACGTTACCGTAGCTAGTTTATTACCTCGAATATCCCACAACGTCCCGACATGAGTGCCCGTATTTTGCGGGCCTTTGTAAAAAGCAATACCGGTTACTTGCCCGGCAACCCGCGCTTTGAACTTCATGCCCAGTTCCGTACTACGATCCGTAGAAACAGTTATAGTTTTAGGCACAGCCTTTTGGCTCCATAAACTATAAGTAGTGGTAGCGGCGCTTGCCCACCATACAGTAGTGCTGCCGATAGCGGCAAAAAATAATACAAAGGTGCTAATAAGAGCGGAACGGCGGGTAAATAATCTGCTAAAACGTCCTTTCGACGTTTGCCCGCTGTGTTCGCTCACAACAACCTCGGTTTGCTTGTCCATTTTTGGTTTCCTATATTTAGTTTATATTGCTTAAGTATTATTAAAGCACGCTGGGTTGGCTTTTTTCAAATAATACCGCGCTATACTAATAGCAATGCCTGCACATACAACGTACTCAACCTGGCGCCTTCTACTGCGCAGCCTGGAACCATCCAGCAGCAGCATAGTGTACTGCTTTATATTCGGATGCAGTATTACAGGCCTGCACATTCTTTCACTGAGCTTAGACTTTGGCACCTTTTTGCCAAGCCTACTAGATGGAGAATGGGCGGCTGCCTATACCAACCAGATTGTACAGCCTATCGAGGCATTCCTTCATAACCAGACAATGAGCCGTATAGTGCTTATTGTTATGTGGGGTCTGCTAGGGTTCGCAGTCTTTAGTCTTCTTGAATATATCGTGGAGCTGGTTCGTGACGTTCGCGATAGCGAACATAACATACGGGTTGTCGAACAGGCAGTTATTACTCATCCTATGCGCCAAGGAGTCCTGCTCCGTATGCTGTGGCGGATGGTGATCGCTATGATTTTTATTGCCTTGCTTGTCCTGGCACAACCTCTGTTTAAAAAACTGCTCGCGGTAGATTACCAGCTGTTTGTAAGCGAACCTACTATGCACATTATTCTCCAAATTGGGGGAGCAATACTTATATGGTCTTTTTGCGCGCATGTGGCGTTAGTACTTATACGGCTCTACCTTTTCCGGACACGCCTTGGCAACGACTTGCTGTTTTAGGCAGTTTGACGATAGCTTTAGCGAGCTTTTAATACAAACTCGCTAAAAACTGCTATAACCGCGAAGCAACAACAATTATCCGTTCTTCATAAACGCCTGTCTTCCGGTCGAACCGGCCGCCGCAGGTAATAAGGTTTAGTTGCGCAGTAATTGCCGGATCCTGCGAGAATAGAACGACAGCCGCTTCTGCGGCCGGCTTGCGGTGTACTTTGCGGACTACAAAGGTCTTTTCGGAATCGTCTCCAAAGGTAATACTAAACCGATCCTGCGGACGAAGCTTTGCCAAATCTTTAAAAATACCCCCCTCAGTGCGCCCATCTACATGTCCGTCAATGATACTTAAACCCCTTTCGCCGGGAGAACGGCTATCTACATACCAGCCGGCCATATGGATATTGCTGGGTACGGCAATAGTTTTGTGCTGGTCAACACCCACCCACTGTAAAAAACCTTCCGCTTGAATGCTGGGCAGGCTGATGTATTTGGGCTGAGTAGCCGTACCGCGCCACTGTTGCGTAGCCGGATCGGGCTTTGTCTCGCTAGGCCTATCAGCAGAATGAGTAACAACCGGCGGCGTCTTGGCTATTGGCAGAGGCGAAGGCCGCCATAGCCAAATAGCTGCTCCTGCTATAAGCAACAGCATTATCCCGTACAGCGCCACTGGCTTAAGAGTTGTGGGCACGTATTTATCGTACACTACCGCCAAGGCCAGTGTTTGGTACGCCTACCACGTTTTGGGCCAAGCCGGCGGGGTCAAGGATCGTACCATTTGCCGCTGCGTCTTCGTCTAGTTCGCTACCGTCGGTTACGTGGTAGGTGGCAATCGTAACAGTACGGCCGCCGATAGTTTGTCCGCTGACAGTCGAGCCGGGTAAAACAAAGTAGGCATCACGCACGCTATTGTACTTACGGACTAAGTCAAGACCACCCTTATTGACGTCATAAAAGAATAGTTTGATGTTAGCGGTAAAGCCCGGCGTGCCGCAACCTGCCGTGAACTTTACAAAGCCCTGCGGGTAGTCATAGCCACCATCTTTTGCAGCAAATTGGCTTTCGCTGCGCATTGCCATGCTGCTAAAACTGCAGCCGCTTGATGCCTCGATGGCTACCGGTTTGCTAGAAAGACCGCTTACAAACGACACCACATTGCTTTGGACGCTGTCTAAAATGCCGTCGTTATTACCGTCGCCGCCATTCGGACCGGCGTCTTCTGAGCTGCTGGGTGCGCCGTCAGCGTCTTCATCGGTTATTGCCACAAAGGTTGGGAATGTTTGCAGATGCTTATACCACACTGTACCGCTGCTAAAGTTCCACTCATCAAGCGGTTCGCTGGTTGTCGTATTAAAAAAATAGTTGGGTTGGGCGTTCATGACATTTACTCCGGTTACACCGGTCAGCGTCACGTTGGAGTTAGTGTTTTGGCTAGTACGAGTACGATCTACGTATACGTCGTTACTGTTGACGACGCCCGGCGCGCTCACCCCGCTCGAATAAAACAAGGCATAGTCATCACTCGGACTCGTAATGGCACCCGCGACAAAAGAATCGTTAATAGTCACTATCTCGCCCGCGCTATCAAGGGTATTTAGGTACGCGAACAAACCGCCGGCATATGCCGTAGTGGCCGTAATAGACCCGCTCGTATACACTCGCTCCAGTTTTATATACGCATTGCCCACGCCACCGCTTACGAACGGCTCAGCCAAGCCAGCAATACCGCCCGCTGCATTGACGGCTTCTACCGTTGCTGAGCTATATACGTCCCGGACGGTAAGCCCGGTGTCGCCAACATCTTCTTCAATATATACATGCCCAAACAAACCGCCAGCACGCGCCGTTGATTCGACCGTCCCGGTAGACGAGGCGATAGTTACTGTTAGCTCGGATGAATCATATAAGGCTAATTGGCCGATTAGGCCGCCGCCATTACTCGTGGTCGAAATATCGCCGGATACATGTACGTTGGTTATGGTCGAATCCATTCCCTGGTTAAAGAATGCCCTGCCAACTAAACCGCCCGCCATACTATTGGCTGTAACATATACGTCACTTGTAATATTTTGAAGTGCAAATGATCCCTCGGCATCACCTGCTACCGCTCCAGCGCGGCTGACTGCGGCCGTTACCGACCCGGAGTGCAGCGTCAGGTCCTTAACGATGGCGCCATCCAGGCGCTGGAATAAACCGGCATCGTTATTGGGATTATTGACGGTAAGGTTGCTAATAGTATGCCCATTGCCGTCAAACGTACCCATAAAATCATTCCAGGCCGTGCCGCCCGAGCCAAGCGGTGCAAAGTTGCTAATGCCGCTGCAATCGATATCGTTATCCAGAATAAACGTGTCGAACATGGAGTTTGCTATGTCGTCGATGACTTGCAAGTCGGCACAAGTAGTAAGGTGGCGCGTGGCGCCAGCTACTGTAATAGCCATGGTGTCACTTTCGACAGCGGGTAATGCGCCAGGTGCGCCGTACTCTACCACATATGCGGGCAAGGTAGTGACCGTACAAGGCAGGTCATTCCACTCACCACTGCCACCGCTTAAAAACTGGGCGCAATCTTCGTTGCCCGCGTTGTTTGGCTCGCCGCTGCCCCAATTTTCGTACTGTCCGCCCACGGGTGAGCCGGTAGACGTGCCAGACCAAAACGACGTACCACTCTCTGGTCCGTTAACCCATTTCCAATCGCCTTCAATGGCGCTATCGCTGGCCCCCATCCATCCGGCAGTAGTTAAGCGGTCGGCGACAAACGTATTTTCTTCGTCTGACGTCATGGTAGCCAGGTAGCCGGTTGCGCCATATTTGCTCAGGCCGCTTGCTGCAGTATTGGCGGCAGTCCAGGTGCCGGTACTCGAAACTACCTCGTACATGTGCCCGGTATCCGGGAAATAAATCTCGCCCGGTGCTGTCAAAGACATCTCCAGTTCGTCATTGCCGATTGTGGTACTAGTCATGGTAAGGGTGGCAAGCGCGGTGTTCACATCGTTACGATTACCGCTTATATATAGCGGACTACCCGAGGTACCGTTCGGGAGCGTCAGGCCGCCGGTATTAGTAATAGCCAACGTACCATGCGTTACATACAAGCGGATTGATACTGCAACATTGCCCGTGCCCGCTATTTGCACGCTCAGCGGCGTTGCAGCCGCATACGTAACACCCGCACTGGCAGGGGCTGTAATTGTTTCGCCAGCCGCATAAGCTGGTAACGGCGGCATCGAAACCGCCACTATAGAACATATAAATGCCACAATAATAGCACCATACTTGAACCTCTCCAACACTTGTTGCATACCACCCCGCATAAGTCTTAGCTTATGCTTAATTATATAGACAACGCGGGCAAATCACCAAAGAAATGCGTGCATGGGCGCAGCTTTCGTATATTAGATAACATCAACGACTTAACTGCGAGTTAAGAGAATAGGCGAGCCTACGAAAAATGCAAGGCGAAATAAAAACTAATGGCAAATTAGCAGAGGAGAACATCGACTGTTGTTAATAATGCTCTTGCTTTAGTGTCCCGGAAACCTACACTCGTAATAAACGGAGATATTAGCGTATGGAGTTACGGGCAGCCGAATCGAATGTGTATCGCCTTGTGCAACATATCGAACCTTATGACGATGTCGAGCGCGAACATATTGCTGATACGCTTGCCTGGATAGAAAGCGGCCTGAATATCTATAGAATTGAAAGCCCAGATAAACCACCCAAACATTTAGTATCGTACTTCGTGCTGATTGATCCAGACCATAAAAGTCTGCTCTTGGCCGATCATATAAAAGCACAGTTATGGCTCCCGTCTGGCGGGCATGTCGAACTTGGCGAAGACCCCAGAGGTACCGTTGTGCGCGAAGCTCAGGAAGAGTTGGGCCAAAAAGCAGTCTTTCTGCGCAGCAATGACAAGCCGTTTTTTGTTACGGTTACCCAAACAGTCGGCCTAACCGCAGGCCATACCGATGTCAGCCTTTGGTACCTGCTAAGAGGGCAGCTTCATGACCACCTAAACTTTGACCGTCGCGAGTTTAGTAATGTAGCGTGGTTCTCATTTCAAGAAGTACTAGAATCGAGCCCAGTTATTTTCGACCCCAACATGCATCGCTTTACTCAAAAACTCATAAAATACCTGGCTTTATAAAATTCACAACCCGTTTAATATTCCTTAGTGAAACTTTGTATGCGATTCGATTATGGCGGGTCGAATACCAAAATAACAGAGATATCCTGTAGAATAATTTTCGTACTGGTGAGCCTAACGACGAAACAGGTCGAACCTCTCTTCGGTGAGTTGGAATATATTGAGGCACAGCTGAAAGCACTGGGCATGTAGAACAGAAATGGCTCTAGGGCTTAGATATTTGCGAATGTTTAAAAACTCATAATGGCAGCTTTGAAGGTGCCTCTGATCTTAGAGTGAGTTTTCGAACTAGCATTATCTAGAACGATGGGCGCAACTCAAGTCACTCAATAACTAGAGATACCCAGAGTTTCTCTAAAATACGTAATAGTCTTGCCTAAACCGTCATGAAGGGATACTCGTGGCTCCCATGCCAGTTTAGCCTTCGCCTTAGAAATATTTGGTTGTCTTTGTGTCGGGTCATTAACAGGAAGGGGGTGATGCTCTAGTTTCGATTGCGTTCCAGCTAACTCGATAATCTGGTCGGCTAACTCTAACACAGTGAACTCACTCGGATTCCCCAGGTTGATTGGCCCCTCTTCGTCCGATGCAGCCAACTTCATGATTCCTTTGACGAGGTCATCAACGTAGCAAAAGCTTCGTGTCTGACTACCATCACCATAAATTGTCAGTGGCTTGCCTGCAAGCGCCTGGGTTATGAAGTTTGAAACAACACGGCCATCTTCAGGATCCATTCCGGGACCATATGTATTGAAAATGCGGGCGGTACCAGTCGAAAGCCCATACTTGTTTCTGTAAACATAGATCAATGCTTCACTAAAGCGCTTCGCCTCATCATACATGGCACGCGGGCCATAGGAATTCACGTTGCCATAGTAGGATTCAAGCTGAGGATGAACGGTCGGATCACCGTATACTTCACTGGTAGACGCGTGGAAAAATCGAGCGTTATCCCTTCTGGCTAGATCTAGTAAATTTTTTGTTCCAATCGCGCCTACAAGAAGTGTCTCAATGGCTAGTTCCTGATACTTTGGCGGACTCGCCGGAGAAGCCAAGTTCAGGATGAAATCGTACTTCTGCTTCGTAACTTCTGCAGGCAAGGATTCGCAGATATCAACTTGATGAAAAGAGAAGTTAGGCTCCTTAATAAACTGACGGATGTTCTGTTTTCTCCCGGTAGAGGTATTGTCTATGCATGTCACATGAGCGCCCTCCGCAAGATATGCTTCACATAAATGAGAGCCAATAAAGCCAGCTCCGCCAGCAATCAGAATCTGTTTGTCTTTACGCAATGTATACTCCTAACTTGCTGCATCTCGTTGTCGTAATCTTGCCAGTGCTGTTTTGTCAATGAGTGTAGCCATGCCATTATACTACAAGAGCGTCTATCGCAATGGATATCTATCCGGATTACATGACTGCCAGCGCCAACTGTCGGCGCAAGCATCTTCAATGGCTTTTTCAGCGTGCAGCCCAAGTTCAGTTTGAGCCTTTCAGGGGCATCTGCGTAATAGCTTGGTAGATCACTTGAGCGTCGGCCGACAATCTCATATGGTATACTTTGCCCGCTGCTTTCTCGAACGCATGAATCATCTCAAGTACCGACACGCCTTTGCCAGTACTTAAGCGGACAAGCAACGCCTTATCCCGTACATCATCCTCGTAGTACGGCAGTTTGAAGCCGATTATACTTTGCACCCGCGCAATGACTTCGGAGGTACTGTTAAAGAGATTATCAAAATGACAACCTCATATCCACGCGTACATAGCTCAACGACCGTATGTGCCCCTATATAACCTGCACCACGGGTAACAAGTACTTTCATATGTTTCCTATCCCCCAAGTGAGTACTCCTTAATAAGGGTATAATTAAGCTGCGGTGCTATGTGTTCCTGGACGAGCCGGAAATGCGTTACGGTGTGGTCGAATGACACAATGTTATTATTGGCCACAAATTCGGCAATCGGTCCCAAGTCCTGCTCGGCAGTATAGCGGGCAAGACTCGAGTGAATAATGGTTGGCGGCTGCTTGGTGCCTGGCAGGAGCGCGGCCTTGCCAAGAAAGCCATCGCGAATACGTTGAAAGCTTCCATCATCTTCTCCGGTCAGAATGATAGCGCCGGGTGTTGCCTTTACCATATCGAAATGCACGGTAATAGGCTTCTCATGTGCGGTGAGATCAGTGAGGGCTTCATCGTATTCGGCAAAGTATTTTTTGAATAACTTGTCTTTAGCTTCTCCGTAGTCCACCAGCGGCGCAATCCAGTCCATGAGAGTGATATGCAGCGTACCTGACGGTGTCAACCACAGGCTCTTACCAAATTGGTCTGCGAGTTTGGCTTGAAAGTCGGCTACTTTTTGGCGGTTTGCCAAACTCGGCACGGTGTTAACCATATAGCCATTGACGTGCCTGTTGATGTCTTCGTTGACGATTGTTTTCATGCCAAATTTACTGCTGAGCGGCAGTAAATGCCGCCATGTTCTCCTGTAGGTGTCCGAGATTTGCGGTGCCGGTCAATATAACCCCGTCAAACTCCTCTTGCAATATAAAGCGGAACGCCGACACTACGGCAGCCTGTTTCGATTCGCTGTCTTGCGTTGCGGCGGTAATATTGCCCATTTGCAACGGTCGGTTAATCAGCAGCTCTTTACCATGTTCACAGGCGGAAGCAACTGCATCATGAAATTGCGGGCTTGCAGGGTTGTATGGCAGCTGTACGACACTAAAACGGTCATCTGTCAGTGCAATCTCGGCAGAAACCGAGTCGCTTACGCTTACTCCGATCTGTTTAGCACCGTTCGCCAGTGCATAATTAAAAGCTTCAGCGATCACTGGACTTTTGAGCAGCGCAGGCGTTGTCTTGTGTAGCTGTAGGATAACGATCTCGCCCAAGCGGCTGCGGCTTTGATCGAAACTACGCTTGAGCGCATCTAGCGAGTGGTCAGCGTATACTGTCCGTTCCTGGGAGTCCCAGTGTTCCCCGAACTTTGTAGCAACGCGGACCCCCCTGCGCTGTTCAGGTGTCAATGAACGCAAGAAAATACCTAATCGCTCCTCGCTCAAACCGTAGGACGGTGCAGTATCGAAGAACCGCACACCAGCATCATATGCCCCTTGCAAGAAGGTGATGGCACCTGCTTCGCTCGGCACTTCAGGTGTTGTACCCCATTGCCGCCCGATAGCAATAAGGCCACAGCCAAGTTCCACCATCCTTATGCCTTAACCTTTGGGTGATAGTCATGTTGCCATTCTACCGGTCGGTCGGCAAAATTGCCCGAACCGTTAACAACCTGGCCTTTTTCGAGAGTAATGCCCCGCGCTAGGCCAAAACCCTTCAGGACAGCCGCCCGTTTGTCAGGATCAGGCGTCTGAAATGTGCCACCAGCGGCCAATATGCAACCCTGTACGGTAATGGCACCGAGTACCTGACTGCCGCTGCCGAGGCTAGTCTTACCCATAATATTGGCGCCGTCACAGTAGCGGCCATTGTCGCCAATGGTAATTTGTGCGTCCGGCATATTAGCCTTGATAGTACAACCATTAGTGCCGAACTCATTGTCATTACCTACAGTTATGGAACCTGCGGAACTTAGGAGGTAGGTGCCGGGATAGAACACGTTGTTGTCACCAATAGCTATTGTACCGCCGCCCTGAACTTCAATGATGACGTTTGGGTAAAAAACATTACCTTTGCCGACTTTAACCTCTTTGCTGATGAGTACCGAGTACGGGTCAAGAACGGCATTGTCGGCCCCTAAAGTTGCAACAGCTTCATTTGCGTCCAAGAACCCTTTGATTTGCCGTGTTTTCTTTAGATAGTCGTCCATGTTTTCTCCCGTAGCCATTAATAAGCGCCACTATAACATAATAGGGTGAGTACGCCTACGGCTGCCTTGTCAGCCAGCGGTCGGCTGGTCGTAAAGTCACTTGCGGCCGGGCGTGCCCGTGGTTAGTACCACCGTCATGCTCCGAATCACTAAATTCTCTGCTCATAATCCGGTTGGCCGCCACACGCGCGAGTGCCGGTGCTTCGGTCATTTTGCCAGGAATGGCACAGACCCAGCCCTCTACCGGCTCAAATACTTTAATGTTTAAGTCCTGTAGGACTTGCGTTGTATCAACGGATCGCCGTCTGGAAACATCATCAGCTACGTCCGCTTTCACACAAGCGACATCAAGAGCGTTTGCAAGCGCCGACCGACCCACCTCAGGCATCATACGATGAAGGGCGTCATGCACGAGCCGTACCTTATCAAACAATACCCCGTATTCAGGCGTTTCAACCTCTACTGCTTCACGGTTAATGCCCACGATGGTAGCTCCGCCGTGGCTCATCAAACCGGCTTCGAGCGGGTCCATGTAGAAAATGTTATCCTGGCTGATACGTGGCACGACAGATAAGTGCGACTTAAAGTAACGCATCGGGAATGGCGTGTCGGTGATCTCCTCAAAGACTTTTTTCGTACCAACACCTGCCGTTACCAAAAATGCGTCGGACGAGAATTTGTGCCGCTCCCCGTCAATCTCAACGTCTGCGGTTGTGCCGCCTGTAGGGGTAAGAGCTGCGCCCGTGAATATTCGGCCGCCATTATCCAGTATATAGTCTGCCAGCCTGCCAACGATTACACGTGAGTTTACACTGCGGTCGCGGACCGCAAACGCCCCTTTTATCCTATCAGTGTCCAGCCCATCGGCTGCAAACTTGCCTTTTGATACCTCCTGGTGCGGAATATTAAATTGATCCCATTTTCGAAGCGCAATTTGCACTAGGTCCTCCTCGGCGAAGATCGCGAAGCTTGGGCTGTGTTCGACACTTTCAGGTACGAAGCCAAGGATAGCGTCATGACCATATACAGTACGTTCAGTTACCTGCCTGGCGCCCTCTTCGTCATACACGGCCACCGAGTGGTATGTGCCCGCATGCAGCCAGCCCTCGTTTCTGGTAGTGGGGCCATTCGCAAGGCTCTCGGTACGTTCGACAACATCAACCGTAAGCCCTTGATCGATCAGCTCTTTCGCAGACCATAGCCCGGCGATGCCTCCGCCCACAACAGTAACATCAGCACGAAACTCGGACATATCCTCTTACTCCGTTAGTTGTCGCTAACGATATCAGAACCTTGCATTAATTACAAGCCGCAGCGTGGCAACTGCTCATCGCTCCTCTGTCTCTGTTATCTATACAACAAGTGCAAAATGGAGGATTTTCAATAACGGATTGAGTAGTCTTGCTGAAACTAACTGTAAGATAGCCGTCAACTGCCAGCTTAAAAACCTATGCCGCCACTGCACAATGCGCATTATGCCAGGGACCATCGAGCAACACGTACTGACTGATAATAGACACTGCACATTCCCTTACCTCCCACTCAGTATACGCCGCTTTCCACTGCCGAGAAGAGTATACCCGGCCCTATGGCCCTACAAAAGAGAAGAGGATATAAATCATATCATCTTCTCTTTTGGTGAACCACAGGGCGAGTCAGGTCGAAACCTTGCTGAAGCTTTAGAGGAACTTGACCCAAAATTATATAGCGCCCTAAAGACCAAGCGCCAAACGCATGCCCTCATCAATTAACCGCATAGTTTCGTTGTCGAGTTCTCCAACTTGTTCGCGCAATGCCCGTTTATCAATAGTTACGGTCTGAGAAACGTTCGCCACGGAATCTTTCTTAAGCCCGGTTTTATCAGCAAGCAATAGAACGTTTCCAGGGGCCTCGGCAAGGCGAACATTGGAGGTGATGACAATCGCCATAACCGTGCTTATCCGGCTCCGGTTAAAGACATCTGCTTGCACAATAACGACCGGCCTAGTATAGCCCGGCTCAGAACCCAGTGGCTCAGACAAATCCACCCACCAAATCTGACCACGGCCTACCATTGTTCCTTACTAACAACCTTGGACTGTAATCGCCTCATCGAGGGGGGCAGTTGAGATTCTTCGGTAGCGTACACTTTATCAAGCAATTCTTGCACACCCTTCTCACCGTTCTGCTCTAAATAACTATTTAGGGCCTGGGTATACAACTGACTACGAGATTTGCCCAGACGCTTGGCGAGCTTCTCAGCTGACTGGAATGTATTGTCTGGTATAGAGATTGCTGTCTTCATGATTAAAGTATAACTTTTGTTATACCACCGTGTCAACATTGGGCTAAGTCCACATTGGCAGAGCCACAAGGCATTGCTGTCGGGATGTTGTAAGGGGAAGTTTTTGCGCCCTGTTTGTTGCTCCAGATATGGGCAATAATCTCTTATGGTGAACCTACGGCGATCCAATTATCTTAGAATTCCAACTTCATGCCATCGTATGTAAGTGAATGACCGGCCGGAAGTGCCGCTTGAAGCGCATCGTGATCTTTGCCGGTGAGGTGCGACACACTATGGTAATATACCTGCCTTGCCCCTAAATTTTCGGCAAGTTCCATGCCTTCTTTACCGTGCATATGGTTTGGCTTGTAACTTTTATAATCGTCAGTTAGTAGGTAGGTACCATCGCATATCACAGCATCTATTCCACGCAGTAGTGCCTTAACCGCCTGCGGAACTCGGTAATAATCCGCCAGATATGCCACACGCTTTCCATCATGCTCGAGCAGGTAGCCAAAGGTATTCGCAAGCTGGTCCTCGCCCACTTGGTCGTCTCTATCACGCATATGATATGTCGGCAAGGGTGTGACCTTAATTCCTGCCAGTTCAAATGGTTTGAATGCCTTTACCTCAATAACTTCGGCTGGGACATAGTTAAATTCTTCGTCATCGAGCACTTTTTTGGTATCTCTCGAGCAATAAAAATTCAAACCATGAGCCTTATATTTGCTATATGCAAAAAGTTCATGTAAGCCATACATATGGTCAAAATGCCAATGACTTATTATGAAGTCTCGTATTGGCGGTAATGAAAACCTGGCTGATTGTATTCTAATATCAGGGCTGGCTTCTACTAAAAAATTTTGTTCTTCATTCTCCACAAGCAACTGAGGTCGCGTCCGGCTATTTATTGAATGCGGGTTCTTAGTGGCTTCAACACATACTCCACAATGACAGAAGGGAGCGGGTATTCCTTCCCACGCGCCGGAGCCTAGAACAGTTATCTTCATGTCTTTATTGTAGTGTATACCTTTAGAATCATACGCCAGAAAGATAAACGACAGCCTCCGGTGGAATCGAACATCAATATAACAGATAGCTATTCAGGGTATTGCGCTGTACAACCCTAAGAGAATCAAAACTTGCTAAAGGTGTAATAGTGAGCTAAAGAAATAATTCCAAGTACTTGAAGCTATTTCTTCGTCTCTGTCGAGAGTTCGATAAGATAAAATATATGGTTTCAACTTGGTGACCCTGTGGAGTCTGAATTGGAACACCTTATGGGCGGGTCTAGAACAAATGAACAAAGGCTTGCGAGAATTGAATATATCGTCCGAGCAATAGCACTGGCAGAAAATTAGTCTCTCACAATTTCTATCCAGTCAGTGCCAAAGCGCTCGCCTTTATGGTAGCCGAGTGTTCTGAAATGCGTCATCTCAGGGCCATCTGCTCGCCGCTCATATATATCAATCTGTACCTGTCCAATCCAACTCGCCTTTTTGTGGGGTTTAATATCTTTATGATTTGGAATAACAGGCATGGCGTAGCGGGCATCATCACGTGCACCCAGTCGCCGTACACCACGAAATGCTGCCATAGTTTCGCCATGCGTACTAATGGCAACACAACCTCCGGGCGCAAGGGCATCGGCCCGACGTAGCACTGCAGAATCAATACGAGCTATGACTTCTTCAATTGTTTCGGCTCGGGGTTGCATGCCCTCACCTCCGGGGTGCCATTTCCGAAACGACTCCTTGCCGATTCTATACAGGGGATGATTATCCGACCATTCATCAGGCATATATGCAAATATTCCCCGGTCACGTTCCCGCAGCTCTTCCATATACTCAACCTCGATCTGTCTCTCGCCAAGCACAATATCCGCCGTCTGTCTGGTGCGCAAAGTGGGCGAGCAGAGGCAAGCATCAATGGCAAACTGTCCTACCTCCCGGCGCAGCAATTCCGCCTGCTGTACACCTTCCGCCAATAAAGGCCATGGGTCATAATCATCACGTTTCAAACCTCTTTTCACCACTTCTTTTGCCGCCTCCCCGGTTAAGCCTGCTTATCTATTAAAAAGTGTATGACGCCATATGATGACACTTTGTACCGGTTCATTCCCAAGCTGAAATTCACTCATTGGCCCATGCCCTCATGTGCTCTGACTACTCTCTTGTGAGTGCCAAGAAAATCTTTACGGCTTACAATCTCCGCAGCCTCCATCCAGCCCATCTCAAGCACTTCCGTGTCGCCGTTCCTCAGTTCAACTCCTTCCAGGGCTGGGTTTTCCGGGCTATGCACGATTGTAAACCACTCCTCCAGCCAAGCATGTAATGTGTCTTTAGGAGAACACTTTAACCTTGCAAGCACGTCTCTTAACACCAGCCGTCCGACAAGACGTTGAAGTTCCTGTTTGCGCAAGTCAACACCTGCTTCCTCACTGCCCTCCCGAAAAGCAGCTTGCCTTGGAGTTTCGCCCATTTCGGCATAACCGCCAGGCAAACCCCACATCACAGTTCTGCGCTGTACGGCAACAACCGCATACTCCACCCTACTGTTTCGTGTGCGACGCAAGCCTAGATTGCCGATTCGTTGTGGGCCATACCTATAACTCCAGCCCGGGCCGGTATACATGCCTGTCACTGGCAAGACCTCAGCTGCACGCGGATGCAGCGGCCGGCCCGCAGTATCTACATGCAGACCGAGTGATTTCCAGTAGGCTACCAGCCCTGCAGACATAGGCCGACCAACGGTAGCGATATCATCCCGCTGATCTTCTGCAACATTACGACGATTAGGATGATCAGTGATGTGATAAGCCGGATCATCCGGAATAATTATACTATTCTCCGCTACCATTTGATCCCATTGGTCACGAGGAACAATCAGTCTATTCGACAGGGGCGGATAGCCAGGCTCGGACTCCTTTACCCCTATACGCTCTATTTCCTCTTGAGTAAGAGGTGTTAAATTTTCATAGCTCATACAAAAATTTTACACCACATATGGAGCAGCAAAATTGCATCACCACTTGTCCGAGAATGAAGGTAGGCTCCCCCATAATATCTATTATGGGGCCAATAATTTGTTTTGGCGCATCGGTTGCTAGCCAGTATATAATTTCGCAAATAAATTCCTGGAATTATGGACACTTTGTATGTGGCCTAGTTTGCAAATGAGTGAACGAGTTGACAAGCTATACAGCGGTTAAACGGCTGGAAAATATTGTAAGAATGTTGGAAAATTAATGCCGGTCAGTGCTGCCTGGTATAATAGTTTCGTTTAGGCTGCCTGCGCACGCAATGCGGCTGGCAACATGCCACGACAGATTGCGGGTACCGCGGCCCATAACAATACCTTCACAGTTTCCCAACATATACTCAGTATTTACCTGTTGTATATCCGGCCAATCCAACGCTGCACCTATGCCGAAACGTATGGCTTGACCATGAGTAAAAACTAACGCGGTTGCGTTACTGCCCACGTGATCGGCAATATCGTTCATGGCGGACAGAGTGCGGATGCCGACTTCTTCAGCAGTTTCACCTCCGCTTTGTAGTGAGCCATGACGGAATTGCCATCCCTGCTTTTTGTACTCTAGCCAGTACTGCGGCGTTTCAACGTCGCCACGAGGCCGCCCCTCCATGCCGCCCGGTAAACCCGCCAGACCCTTACACATTTCGCGCAACCGATCGTCTTCAGTTACGGGTAGTTTACAACCCATTACTTCCAGTGCAGTATCACAGGTTTGCCGGGCGCGCGCCAGCGGAGACGACCAGACGACCGCAGGAGATATCTCCCGATCCGCAAAAGTTTGACCAAGCCGGTGCGCTTGACGCTCACCAAGATCGTCTAAGGTATTGGCAGGGTCAGGACCACTGCCTTGGATAATTCCTTTATTAGCATTGCCACGTGAGCGGCCATGACGAATAAGAATAAGTTTAGCCATGATTAATCATCATAATAACTATTTGATACTAACTCAATCATAATTTCATAGTAATGGAAACCCTATAGGCATGCGCTATCACCCTCCCGGGAATCGAACTCAAATAATAGATAAGAATTAAACAAAAAGTCCAAAATAAATCATGGAACTCTTCTTAATCTGTAATGATGCAATAATTGCAATGTTTAACTATAGGACGAGTCGGGTCGAAACCTTGCTTGATGCTTTAGATATCGATCCTAAACTTAAGGCTTTGGGTGTCGTTGAAATTAATGGCAATATGATTTATGTTGCTTACGATTATTGACAACTACTATACCAAAGGTATATACTTTTGGTATGAGTAACTATGCAGTCATAAACCTCAAAACTGATCCTAAACTCAAAAAGTTGGCGCAAGAAACTGCCGATAAGTTGGGTATTAGCATCAGCGCAATTCTTAACAATGAACTACGGCGTTTTACGGCCGAGCAAAGTGTTGTTTTTGATGTTCCTGAAGTGCCAAACGATAGGACAGCCAAACAGCTAACAGCCTCTAGAAAAGAGATAGAAGCTGGCGACTACCATTCATTTGAATCCAACAAAAAAGCACTCGATTTCCTAGCTAAAGAGCTGTAATGACAATCTCGTATTCGAAAAACTTCGTCAAACAGGCAAAAAAATTAGACCCGGAAGCTCGCAAGAAACTATTGGAACGGCTCACCATTTTTAGTAATAATCCCCTCCATCCCCTTTTGCGTAATCATCAGCTCAAAGGAAAATATAAAGAATATCGTAGCATTGATGTTACAGGCGATATCCGAGCACTATATTTACAAAAAGAAAACGAAGCGATTTTTGATACGCTCGGTACACGCAGTCAGTTGTACGGGTAGGGTAGTCTGGAGCTGCCCATATGAACGTATGGCGAGCAATTGTGCTAATTAATTGTAGGGTAAGTCAAAGCTACGCCTAGCCTACAAAGTTTATTGCCATCCCGAGTTTAGTCGCCTCAAGGCCAATGCCCTTGCTGCCACCGGTTATGAGTATATGCATAGAACAATTTTACCGTGGTCAAGGTGTTCGACAAACTATTGTTGGCTGCCTACGGGAGATCGAACCCCGAAATAACAGGGGTAGAGGTCAAAACAAAAAGTTCCAGAAAATAAAATCTGAAACTTTCCCATCTGTTGGTAATGTAATAATTGCAATGGTGAACCTAACAGCGAAACAGGCCGAAACCTTCTTCGGTGAGTTGGAATATATTGAGCTACAGTTGAAGGCACTAGAGAGTGATTAGGTCTTTAGAGGGTTATACAGACGTAATCCGTCAATATGTGCAAAATCCTCAATATTTGCCGTCCAGAGCACACAGTCATTTTCCAATGCTGTTGCTGCAACAATAGCATCACCCAGACTCATTCTTTTAAGCTGCCTCAGCCGCACTGCTGCCTGGATTATAGATGCATTAAGAGGTATCTCGATCATCGTATCGAAGAGCTCTTTAATACGCTGCTCTTCTGCTGCTAAGATGTCGGGGTAACCAAGCGCCTCTATGAGACTAGCCGAGGCATAACAAATAGGTTCTTTGCCGATAATACTTTCGTCAAGCATCTGATTACCAAGGTAAATGATAACGTTCGTGTCAAAACACAACATGATTTATCCTAGCTTCTTCCAGGCAGAGGGCGGTCTTTGCGTATTTCGCGTTGCCAGGCTACAGGGTCTTTGATTGAACGGAACGCACCTACGGCCTGAAGGTTTCTTACTGCCTTTTTGACAGCCTCAGGGTCGTAATCTTTTGGGAGCGCCACAGGTGCGCCAATCTGTACCTTTTGGCCTAATTCTAACTTAGCGTTCTCCACATACGACTTAGGAACGCGAAGCGCATACGAATTTCCTGTCTTGATAATAGTTGCTGTGTAATTACTCATAGTATCTACTAGTATAACTATTAGCTCATTACGAGTCAAGTAGACCAATCTACCTAAGGAGCAACATAAAAACTCCGAATTATGCCGGAGTTCGAAAAAATATTTGTGGTACGAAATGGTGAATCACAGAGCGAGTCAGGTCGAAACCTTGTTTGAGGTTTAGAAGAACTTGAGCGTAAGGTAAAGGCTTTGGGCATAGTCAATATCGACGGAGTAATAACATATGTTACATGAACGCTACGGAGCCTTACAGTACTGTGACCACTGTCAAAACTTATCTACAATGAGAATACAGTCTGAATTAATAGTACAGGAGAGCAAGTATGAATCCAGTAACATGGTTTAGCATCCCAAGCGACGACGTAGAAAAGGCCGCTGCATTTTACAATCAGGCCTTCGGATGGGACATGCTGCCTGATATTAGAGAAAAGAACCCAGATTACGATTTTAAGATTGCCCTCAATTCCCCAAGTAATGACGACTATGTGGCCAAGGAGCGCGGACGCGTAAACGGCTGTATTATTAAAAGGGCTACCGGCATAAAACACCCAGTTGTGCTGGTCGAGGTCGATAGTTTGGAGGCTGCGGGCCGGAAAATCGAAGCTGCAGGAGGTAAAATTGTGTCAGAAGTAATCCCGATGGATTCCCTCAATGGCAAATTTTTCCTGGCAACCGATGTTGACGGCAATATGATCGAAATATTTAAAAATAACTAGTCGGCATGCACGTAATTGCCAGTAATGTCTATTCTGTAGGCATACTCTTTGCCCCATTCGGCAAGCGGGATTAGTAATTCATTGACGATGCGCCCTTCATTGGTCAGGCGGTAGCCAACACGCAAGGGCTTTTCGTTATAGTCGTGTCGCTCGATTAATCCATGCCGCTCCATCTCACGTAATTGTTGCAGTAGCATTTTTTCGGTAATGCCTTCGGCCCGTTCCCTGAGTTCGCTAAAGCGAAGTTCCTGCTGGCTTAGCTCCCATAGAATTATGGCTTTCCAGCGACCGCCCACCAGATCGAACGCGGGACCAAGCCCACAACTGAATGGCCTCTTGATCTTCATATAATTATTGTACCCCAAGGGGGGTCAAACTCATCACCAGATCGTAATGATGTTAAGACAAAAGCTCCGGGATAGACCAGGAGCTTTTTACATCAGGCGAGAGTTCGACAAAATATAAATTATTAATTGGTGACCCCACGGGGATTCGAACCCCGGTTGCCGGGATGAAAACCCGGTGTCCTAACCATTAGACGATGGGGCCTTGCCAGCATCGGTTTACTTGCCAACAAGACAGTCCGACAAAACAAGTTTGCTTGGCCGGCTTTGTTTAGCAACCTGCCATGCTTCTTCTCAAAATTCCAAACATAGTTTGAAATTTTGGTTTTGTTGGAACTTGATTATTTTAACATAACAGGGACGAAAAATAAATCCCCTGGCTCGGAGGCCAGGGGATTACTCAAGAGTTCTTGTAGAGCGATCAGTCAATGCTCGTTAATGGCTACTGTAGCACAATTTACTAGGTATTGCTAGCCGCTTATCCACAGACTCTTATAAAACGGCGTTTTCGCTCTTGCGGGCACGGCGCTTTACAAACACCTTGTGACCAAAGAACCCTAGGGCAGATACGCCAGTGAACAAACCTACTGCACCGGCAGCGCCAGTTTCAGGCATTACGGGTGGGGTTTCTGGGGGTGCCGGAGGCGGAGGGGTGCAGCGTACATCACCCTTTGGAATACCCGGCAAGCAGTAACCACAACGTTCGTCGTTCGGAGGCAGGTGCTCAAAGCCAGGTACTTCACACTTAGGCAGCTTGGCAGGTGTTACGCTAGCCTGGCAGGTTTTGCTTTGCACACCCTGCGAAGTGTTAAAGTGAACAGTGGCAACAACCTTGTGGGTCTTTTCATCGGTAAATGCGTAGTCTTTGTAGATGTTACCGCTTGCGTCCTTAGTGGTCACGCCGGTTGTGGTGTTGGTACCATCTAACGTAAAGTCAGCGTGTTTAAGGGTAGTGGTAGCGTCCATACTTACCTTAACGGTAAAGCGGAACTTGCGCTTTTGGTCGTCCAAGGCAGAAGCAACCAAAGCAGTACATAGGTAGAACGGAGGAGTAAAGGTAATTTGCTTTTCACAGTTTACAACGCGGGCTTCGATTTCTTTGCCGCCAGGAACCTTGGCATACACTTTTACCGTAACCTTACCCGACTTCTTGAAAGTGTGCTCTACAGGAGCTGTCAGACTGGTCTTAGTGACACTGGTGTTGTCGTCGCTAAAGTGGTATACCACGCGACTAAAGGTTGCGTTGCCGTTAAAAGAAGCAGTGGCGGTAAAGGTGTAAGTGTTTGGCTTTTTAACCTTGTCTGGCTGGGCTGACTTAAGCGCGGTACAGACGGCGCTCGGCGTTACCTTATTGCCGCGAGTAACGGGATTACCACAGGCGTTCAGGATGGCGGCCTCTACAACACCGTTCTCGTTGAACATAACCATAACCGGTAGCGATTTAACGCCATCCGCGAACGAACCCGCAGGCGCGCTGTGGTAGTAGGTAGTGCTGCTACCAGGAACTTTAATAGACTCACGCTGGCCGGCAAATGTGTGGCGGCCCATAGTCCAGGCGTTGGTCATAACAGTGTGACCCTTTACTTCAATACGGCCATCGAGGAATAAAGTACCTTGCTCACAATCTTTGGCAAAACGACTGTAGTCGGCACTACTCAAACCAAAATGGCGGTAGATAGCCTGCAGGTCGCTCGGCCGGTTGTCACGGATATCTTGGATCATCTCGTTACAGTTAGCCGCGCCAGGACCACCGTTCATATCAACGTAGTCAATAGAGTTGCGGCTGCCATCGCGTACGATTGCGGCACCAATGTGCTGCTTGGTCGTTAAACCAAGACCAATAGAACTGGCAAGCGCGAGCGAAAATACACCGGCAACAATAAATTGCTTGGATGTAATACGATCTACGCGCTTCATAATAGTAGTAATAAACTTCATGTGAACCACCTCCTCGTGTTTCAACTGCTATATTAACATAACAGCGAATATTTGTCAATAACCCGTCTCTCTGAAGTGTTTTGTTTTTGCCATCTTAGCAAATATATGCTGAACGGGCAATAAAAAAGAACCCAGATTTCTGGGCTCTTTGTCATATAGTATCTATCTATTTAATGCTTACGGCCGGCTTCTTGTTTTTGTTCTTGCCCCTGTCCTCTTCGTCTAGGATATTCATCTGAAGATCGTGGCGATATTGAGCGTCATACTGAGCCCTCATTGCAGCGTGCGCAGCTACTAACGACTCAAAAGCAAACTGGGGAGTCATAAGGGAGTTCATCTGTTGCGCAGTAATTTCGCGTGTACCAGTTACCTGGCCCGTTACATCTGTCTGGTCAAGCGACAGGTCAGCAAAAGCCAACTGACTTTCCATGAAGCCGGCCATTGGGTCTTCCAGCCCAGGAGCTGGAGACTCAGGAGAACCTAACGGACTGGTAAGGGCAGAGAATTCGCGGTCAACGTCAGTAACACCATAAGGGGTAATGATAGGATCTTGTTGGTGTACAACTTCTGTTTGCATGATAAAATCATAACATAGACGAGCCATAAAATCAAGATGATTTAGTAGGGATAATCGGTGGGGTGGGAGGTGCTTTAACTGTCCCTGGTAACAGAGGTGCTTTGGCGAACGTAAATCCAAAGGTGCTCCCCCTATTTTCTTGACTTCTAAAAATGGTAGCGCCGCCTTGGGCGATTATTACCTTCTTGGCCATAAATAGCCCCAAGCCCGTACCATCCGGCCGGGCGCGCTTGGCGTTGTGGGCACGGAAAAATTTGGTAAACAAGTGGTGTTGCTCGTGCTTCGGCACGCCGATACCATCATCTACTACCGTAAATTCAATGCTGAGCGGCTTTTCAACCAAGCCGACCTCAATATGTCCGCCGCTTGGCGTATAATGCACGGCGTTATCTATAAAGTTCATGATAACCTGGCGCATTTTGGTCTCGTCCATCATAAGTACCGGGAAGTGTTCGGGCTTATGGTACACCAGTTCCAAATTGCGGCCTTTGGCGGTCTCGACCAACTGTTCTACCTCTTCTTCCACTACTTTGGCAAGGTTCGTAGGCACTGGCTCTATAATAAATTTGCCCGTTCTAAGCCGCGATACATTCAAAAGGTCGGAAATAAGGTATACCATGCGCTGAGAGCTTATAAACGACTGGGTTAGCAATTTGCGCTGCAAACCGGTAATTTTGCCAGCGTCACCGTCAAGCACCATACTGACATATCCCTTAACAGAGGTAAGCGGCGTGCGCAGCTGATGGCTGGCCATGCTAATAAAGTCGTCTTTGGTCTCGTCCAGTTTACGCAGCTTATCATTCGTGCGCCTGAGTTTGCGCGTGGCTTCGTCGATTCTTTGCTGTAAGGTAAGGGTGAAGTTCTCTATTTCACGGAAACGCATAGCATTTTGAATGGCAATAATCAGCTCGTTTACCACTACCTCGCACATTTTTATATCTTGACGACTATAGGGATTCCCGCTCTTTTTAGGACCGAGCATAAAGTAGCCCAGTATACCATTTTCGCCACTCCCAGAACGAATATAGCCCACAATACTTATATCAGCGCTTTGCAGCGCCATCTGTTGGCGCCGCATAGATGGATCCAAATAGTCAACCACTGTTATATTCTTCACCTCTTTATGTCCCTCTACGGTGCGGAGTAAGGAAAAAAGTTGCGGGACAAGGTCCTTACCGCCGACACCGATTACCTTTTGACCCCTAGAGGTAGGTGAGATAACGAAAAAGCAGCTTTCCGCTTTCAAAGTATCCTGTACTAATTGCGCCACATCTTTAAGCAATTTATCTAGTTCCAAAGTAGATACCAGTACGTGATTTAAGTTGTCAATGAACGCCTGTGCATTATATGCATCCCTATAAAAGAGGCGGTTCGTAATACGATCGAAAAAACGTTTAATAGGATGAAAAATAAGCGCCAACGACACTGCTAGCGCCGCCGATATGGCCCGCTCCGATGTACTAGCACCGCTCCCGCCCAATAAAGACCCTAAGACTACAAAAGCCATAACACCATAAATCGCACCCAGGGCAAGCAACGAGAGGACATAACCCACTGCGCGTGCCGCCACAATGCGCACGTCAAACAACCGGTGACGCACTATGCCGTAAGCAGTCGCCACCAGGTAAAAGCTGGAAGCAAGGGGGCCGAGCCACACAAGTTGATAATTGCCAAACCATGGTAGGATCAGGTTAAAAAATACCCCTAAGATGCATGAAACAAGGAAGCCGTTCAAAAAAATAAGCGCCTGCGACCGGTACAGCCCTTTTTCGGTCTGCGCCTTACGGTAAATTAACCGCACAGTCAAAGCAAACATACCGATCAAGTACGCCGAGTACAACAAATAGAAGGGCTTGCCGAGTACGATTTCCTTACCCCAAGGTTGATATGCCAACTCAGTCAGCAGGAGTTGAGGAGAAGCTATAATGCAGGCAGCTAATGCGACAGCTCCGCCCACAGCTGCATAGGAGCCCTTGGTATTTGTTTTGCCCCCGGAAGGGAAGGCTTGTGCGAAAACTACCGAAGAAGCTACGGTAAATAGAGGTGCTATATAAAAAAACTGCGCCCATTTATAGGCTGCGCTCCAAGATTCTACGCCCAAAAACGCTGCGATACCGAATACCCAGGCTGCGCAGGAGGCGGCAAGTGCAAAAAACCATATATTGAGCGGACGGCGAACGTTACGGCTTAATACCGCTAGTGCGACAACAGTATTAAGCAGCCCGACCGATAAGAGTAATCCAATAATAAATAACACGATTACGCTTATTGTATCAAAATAATAGAGAGTGTGATCGAGCCGCCTACACGCTTAGGGCAACCCTTAGGGCACGACGCGCCATCTGAAGGGCGGCAGGTACGGGCGAACGGCGATCCGGAGCTGGAGAGTGGGCATCGTGTTCCGCGAACGGCGCTTGTTCCGGCAAGCCCCTGGCAGGCTTATCGATCGAAGCGATAGTATAGACCCCATGCGGTGTTAAAGATAAATTTACCCACCGCGGGTTAATACCGGCTTTTTGGATAATCTCCATCAGTCGTTTAGGATTGCGCATACATACATAGGGCCAGCAGACCACACCCATAGTGAAGTCGGCATTAGGCCGGTCGTCACGCATTTGGCCGAATATAAGGCGACCGCCGGGACGCACTAAGTCGTAGCAGGCGCGTAAGAAACCGGCAGGATCGTACAAAAGCGAATCGCTCGTATCGCCAGGCGGGCGTAACTCTTCACCGGTATATTCGAAAATACCCATAGCATCCACAAGATGAGGACGACGGTCTGCGTCATTAGTCAACTCTTGACGGAGCTTACGCATAACGTCACGATCGAAAATATCGTGATTCTTTGACTGAAGCGTGCCTGAAAAGCCAATCTCTTGCGCAAGCTGACTCGTCAAACTCATTGAACGCTTATCTTTATCTACCAATAGCAGAGTCGCATTCGGCGCGTTCGCGCGCATAACTGCTTGCATCGTCGGCAATGCCGTGCCACAAGCCACACTCATCATAGTAAGAGGCTCACCGGGATACTGAAAGGTACGCCACGTAACGTACTCGCGCACCTCTTCTGCCAATCCTGCTGCGCGGCCACGAATATCGGCAGCATCGGTACAGGCCGCCAACCACTCGCAAGTCGCCTCGGTCGCCGCGTAAGAATTCCCACGCCTGTTTCGAATAGCGGTCGTATTAAAAGGGTCACTCAAGTAAGCTAGTGCTGCAGCACTCGGTACAAGTGTGAGCCATGCTCGAAGCGCTTCATCACCCAGGCCATCAGCGCCGTCTCCAAAGAAACGATTACGACTCTCCGGATCACCCCATTCGAGTCTGCTTTTCTGCCGAACATCACCATTACTATCTTGATAAGCAGTACCAGGATTGCGGTCCCACAACCCACGTACACGACGCAAACGCGCATAACTATTAGCTAGTGTTTCTTGGGCGCGTATTTCATCAAGTCTGCCCTCCGGAATCTGCTCTAGATACGGGTCACTTACTTCGTAGGCAGTAATGGAATTAGGAGCAAGGTCTGCGCCAATGCCAAACTGGGAAGGACTTACGCTATAAGTACGAACAATTTCGGGCAGTTGGAATCGCTCCGGATCGTCCGGATGTCTTTCGTAATATGTTGCCGGCATAATTAACTGTGTCATATGTGTCCGCATAGCATTTGTGCGTAGCCACTAATTCAGTACAGTCCGCGGTACAAAAAATAGGCAGCGCCATTTTAGAAAATGGCTGCTGCCTATTTAGTCTTCTAAGTTGCAAGCCTTTGCAGACTTACTGTTTATATTATACGCATAACGTGTAAAAATGTCAACACAAATTACAGAGTTAGTTAGGCAGCGTACCCCTGTATGTGTGCCGGAAACTCTTGACCTGTCTGACCTGGCATTACTTCTGCCGCAAGTCCGTCAGCCATTACTATGCGCCGGGTTGCAATACGCTCGGCTTCGCGGTCATGGCTCACAATAACCAAGGCAGCATCCGGACCGGCCATGTTATCTAATACATCATACACCGCCGCCTTGCCGGCAACACCGGAGTCGATCATGCTGGTCGGCTCGTCCAGCAATAACAGGTCTGGTTGAGGCAGCAATAAGCGTGCAAGAGCTGTACGTTGCTTTTCGCCACCAGAAAGTTGCGCTACAGGCCTCTTTAGTTTATTTTGCAGACCAAAAGCGACCGCTAAAGCCGCCAAACGATCTAGAGGCGGCCTACCCCTCCTTATTCCTTCATATAAACTGACTATGTTTTGCCAGACGTTAAAGCCGGGATCTAAATTGGGCGCCTGAAAACCTACGCCTACATGCTCGGCAATGAGTTTTGTTCTTTGGGATGAGGCAAAAGAGTGAATGTCTTTTTCAAGTAGACGGACTTCCCCGCTCCGAAGCGTTTCTACGCCAAATAACGTACGTAGAACGGTCGATTTGCCCGAGCCGCTAGGCCCCGTAACCAGAACGCGGTCGCCTCGATATACCTGTAGCGAAATGCCCCCTAAAATTTGCGCACCATCTTTGGCGGCGACATGCACATTACCTAGTAATGCTATGTATTCTCCCATGGCTATACTCTTGTATTCTCGCTTGGGTTAATTGTTTTCCTCAGCCGTAATAACCGGCCCGCGCCGCCGATAACCGTCCCCCCAATACCTAATGCGAAGGCTATACATGCCTCACGAAGGCCAATGCCGGCCTTAAAGCCGGATTCCAGCGTATTAGCCGCCGGCGTTATTCCGGTTGCTATAGCCGTACCTAGCAGTGCAGCCGCAATACCATCCTTTGCACTCCTCACTAATTCGGTTGCCCGCAGCTGCGTAGTCGAAAAGCCAGCCGCCATTTTGGCCGCAAGTTCCCGGCGGTTACGCAACAAACGAGACAGCATTGTTCCACTCATAGCAATCAGTGCGACCGCCCCAGACGCCAAAGACAAAACGTTGGTAATCGGCTGTACGTTCGCCTCCCAAAACTTCCGGTTATTTTCCCGGTACTGCTCTTTAGTTATAACGGCCTGCGGGGCATTAATGCCTTGATTGGCCTCGTGCACAATTTCTTGTGTTGTTGTCGTGTCGGTCTCTAATACAACGGCATGAACAGCGCCTTGACCGTCTGACTGTTGCTCTAGACAGGACTGTAGAGCGTGTACGTCCATAATTCCGCCAATACGGTTTATCGCCGATCCGTCGTTCATTTCGCCGACTGCCTGCACGGAAACCCCATTCATACTGAATCGAGAATTAACCTTAATACCACTGGAAGTATCCATAATAATTGGTATGTCTGTACATCCTTGTTCCAATGTCCAGTGAATTGGCGAGGAGCTATCTGTTTCGATCCCGGCTATAAGGTCGGTCCGTCCATGGCCCTTGTACTCATATGCACCGAGATTGAAGTCAAATATATGAGTCCGAACACCACGCTCAGCGGCTTTGGAGCGCACACGTTCCACCAAATGATGATTTACATTGCTCTGCACCATAGGCATAACATCTTTATATTGAACAACCATGCTATGACCTGGGACGAGTTTGTTCAGCTCGCCGATGGGTCGCTGCGGTCCCTCGCTCACTTCAGTGCCGATGCCAGCAGTAAATGCGCCAAGTGCCACACCGGCGGTTGCCACCACTGGAATTCGTCTTAGAAAATTGGCCACTCGGCCGCGCAGACCTGCGCCTTCGTCATTGGGTTCACGTGACGAATAGCGATCTATAAAACGTGCGCGAGAATTCCATGCGCCCGCCAACTTTACTCCCCCCACAATAGCTATAGCCGTAGGTAATACGACAGCTCCTGCAGGAGCCAAGGCGTCATCCACACCGTTTACTATTTGCTGTATGTTTTCGTTAAATGGCAGGCTTGCGGTTATACGGCCCGCACCTTGACGCGAAAGCTCCCAAATAGCCAACGATGCCCCTACAGCTCCGGCCACCATGCCAGTTCCTACCATCGCTTGCCGACGCCCTTCTTGGGCATATTCCCGCTCCAACTCCTGTAAAACAGATGCTTGTAATGCTTCAGTATGCCCATTTGGGGGCAGATTTAGCCGTTCTGTGCCCAGTGCGTCGGTCATGCTATGGTCGCTCCTTATCCTTATATAGATACAAAAACGACGCCAGCCTTTTACAAGGAAGGGCGTCGTTTTAATCTAAGTAAAAACAATCTTAAAAGATACAATCAAATAATACTATTAAACAGCAAAAAAGTCAATAACTTATGCTTAAAAACTCCTCTGCATATATTGCAGGAGATAGGTATTATATGCTACTACTGTAGCTAACATATAAAACTACAACTGAAACAAATAATTTTTATATTTTATCTATGCCGTCAATTCGTAAAGTAGTCGTGGTCGAGGATGATACCGATCTGCAGTTTATGTACAAACTTAAACTACAGCGTGAGGGGTTTGAGGTGGCGACTGCCTGCAATGGAGTGGAAGGACTGGAAGTTATTGAGCGGCTGCGGCCGGATATTGTGCTGCTCGATTTACTTATGCCAGTCATGGGTGGGTCCGAAATGCTGGCCCACCTGCGTGCAACGCGGTGGGGCAGCGACGTCCGCGTTGTAGTGCTCACCAACATCAGCAAAGATGAAGCGCCCCCGGCGCTTCGTTTTTTACATGTCGACCGGTACGTGGTAAAAGCGCATCACACACCAGCCCAGGTAATACATATTATTGACGATGTGCTTGGCAAAAAAGCAATGTAGCGAGACAACATAACCATAGCCAAGGGTGGTACACTAAATAGAGAAAGAGAGTAGCCATGAGTTCTATCAAAGTAGCGATTATCGAAGATGATGCAGCCATCTCGCAGATGTATCGCATTAAATTCGAGGCCGAGGGCTACACGGTCGAAACGGCAGAAAATGGCCAATTAGGCTTGGAGCTAGCCGAAGAAATGCGTCCGGACATCGTTTTGCTTGACCTGATGATGCCGGTTATGAGCGGCGAAGAAATGCTGGCGCGTTTGCGTAAAACCGAGTGGGGCAAACACACGAAGGTGATCATTCTTACCAACCGCGGTGAGCAAGAAATCCCACCGAGCATAAAACAGCTAGGCGTGGACGCCATTATTTTAAAAGCCGCCATGACCCCGCGCCAAGTAGCCGAACTAGTAAAAGCCAAACTTGCCGAAAAACACGAATAGTTGAGGTACCGGAGTGCAGCCAGGTATAGTAGAACTATGAAAGTCGCGATTATTGGCTACGGCATAGAGGGGCGCAGCGCGCTACACTATTGGCAAGATAAAGGAGCGGAGATAACGGTCTGTAAACGCAGCAATAATGTACAGCTACCAAAAGGCGTTAACGCGCGGTTCGGCGACCACCATCTGGAAGATCTAGGAGGGTTTGATGTTATTATGCGCACCGCGGGTGTGCCGCCCAGCCTAATTACGGCTAAAAACCCTGGTATAGAAGCCAAAATTACCACCGTAGTAGACGAATTTATTAAAGTCAGCCCAACCCGGAATATTATTGGCGTTACCGGTACCAAGGGTAAAGGTACCACGTCTATGCTGATTGCCAAAATGCTGGAAGCGGCTGGCAAACAGGCTTTTTTGGGTGGCAACTACGGTATTTCCCCCCTCGACTTTCTGCCTGAATTAACAGCTGACAGCTGGGTCGTGCTGGAGCTTTCCAGCTTCCAGTTGTTCGACGTAAAACACAGCCCGCATATTGCCGTATGTCTGATGATAGCCCAGGAGCATATGGATTGGCATACGGACATGAACGACTACATACGCGCCAAATCGCAGCTTTTTGCGCATCAAACCGACAAAGATGTAGCTATTTACTTTGCCGACGATGACGTATCACATCGCATTGCCAGTGCCAGCCCGGGCGACAAAATCGCTTACTATGACGAGCCGGGTGCATATATACACAATAACCAAATCATGATTGACCAAACTGTGCTTTGTAAAACAAACGAACTAAAGCTGCTTGGCAAGCACAATTGGCAAAATGCCTGTGCTGCCGCGACTGCGGTTTGGCAAGTCATGCAAGTCCCGGGCGCTATCCGCACCGTGCTGACTACCTTTAATGGCCTGGAGCACCGCCTTGAATTCGTGCGCGAAGTAGATGGCGTTAAATACTATGACGACTCGTTTGGCACCACACCGGAAACCGCCCAAGTAGCTATTGCTGCCTTTCATAAGCCGAAAGTAATTATTTTGGGCGGCTCGGATAAAGGCTCCAGTTATGACAAACTTGCCGCGACCGTTGCCAAAAGCAATGTACGGGCCGTGGTAGTTATTGGTGATATGGCAGCCAAAATCACCACCGCCTTGCATGAAGCCGGCTTTATGGCCATTACGCCAGGCGGACAAACCATGCTGGAAATTGTCGCCACCGCCCATTCGCTTGCCAAAAAAGGCGATGTAGTGTTGCTTTCTACAGCATGCGCCAGTTTTGATATGTTTAAGAACTACAAGGATCGGGGCATCCAATTTAAAGCTGCGGTGCAAGCGCTTTAGGATCGGCCAAGCACAAACAAAAGACGTTTAATAACGGGCTGCTCGGGCTGGATAACAACCGCCCGTTTTTTGGCAAGCTTTTGAATTACCTCTTCGATCCAGTGGTAATGCGTGCAGCCCAGCACAATAACATCGGCTCTTTTATTGCAAAGGTCATCTATTTGCCGCTGTAATTGTTGTTCGTTCACGCGGTTATGTTCGATCATGTATGCCCACTGGCTGCAATCCGGCTCTAACACCGTAACTCCTTGAGCATATGTCTCTTTAAGCCAAGCGTACCGTTTGCTGGCTAGTGTTGCGGGCGTGGCACATACCGCAATAACACCGTTTTTGGTATGCAGGGCAGCGGGTTTGACCATTGGCTCAATGCCGATCAAAGGGGTATCAGGAAAACACGCGCGCAGTTCGCCAATAAGGGTTGTTGTAACGGTATTACAGGCTGCGACAATAACGTCGCAGCCCTCGGCAATCATGTCCTCAAAAATGGGCATAACAAAACCTAACACCTCTTGGGGTAATTTATCGCCATAGGGTATATGTTTGTGGTCACTACGCCACACCACTGTATCATCTGGCAGAGCCTGTTCTATGGCCTTGGCAACCGAAAGCCCGCCAATACCCGAATCAAAAACGCCTATTATTGCCATACTCCACTTATAATAACAGGTGTACACTACTGCATGGATTCGGCGAGCTGGGTAGCGAAAGGATGACGGGGCGGTTTGCCTTCCGCTAGGTCGACAACCCTGCCAAGCAACGTGCGGATCGTTAAGGGACCGACACCGCCTTTGGCGGGGGTGACCCAGAAAGGAGTATGGGTTAGCGCGCGGACATCTGGATGTATGTCCCGTGCGCCCACGCCGACGATAACGTGCTCTTTACGCACCATATCGGGCGTTAGCGTATTAGGCGAACCCGTGGCTACAATTACCATGTCAGCTGCGAGCGCCAGAGCGGGTAGTTTTTCTCTGTTATGTATGTTTACGACTGATAAATCCTTAACCTTGCGTTCGGGGCTGTTATATACGTTAGCCAGTGGCCCGCCCACCTTGCCGTCGCCGACAATTAAAACATGCCGGCCTTCGCCGGTATGTCCATGCCAATCAAGAAGCGTTACCGTAGCTTCTGATGTCGCGCCCATACCCCACAACCTGTTCGGGCCTTGGTTGTCAACGGCCTTGTTATCATCCAGCATACCTAGTATTACTGCCGTTTCCGCCCGACTACAACCAGGCAAGGGCTCCTCAACAATGATGGCGTCAGTATATGGCTGGTCGTTCATCATTGCAATCCATTCCTCTAATTCCACCGTAGGCACTCGTACATGGCCGGTTTCTACACCTACCCCCATAGCCACCTTCTGCTTCCCTTGCACGTAGGCGTTTACTTCTCCGGAAAGACTAGTGTGTCCAATGCCTTCTATAATGGCCAAATGGGGCAATACTTCCTGTTCGCCCAACCTATCGGTTCGGTCAATGAGATCCAAAGTCATAGCCCCGGCAATAGTACCACTTTCTAGAGGCATTATCATATACGCTTTTATAATACACTTTCAAGCCAAGACAAAGAAGCTATTGCTTTACTGTGCGGCGGGCGGCGCGGATGACGTTTTCGAAGAGGGCGCATACAGTCAGGGGACCGACACCGCCTTTGGCCGGAGTAAGGGTTAGGTCATCGCGCTCATATACTTCTGATGCAAGGTCGCCGACTGTTTTGCCCTCTTCGCCTGCAACGCCGGCGTCTACCACTACAGCACCTTGCTTTATCATATTGGAGTATAAAATAGCCGGACTGCCAGTGGCAGTAATAATAACATCTGCTTTCAGGGTTTCGGCTTTTAGGTCTTTGGTTTCGCGGTCAACGCTCCAAACATCTATGCCGGAGCCTTTTAGCATTCTCTCCAGTGGCGTACCTACCAATTTGCCGCGGCCAATCAGCAGTACTTTCTTTCCGGCGAGCTCAATATTATACCCGGCGAGCAGCCAAAGGATAGCCATGGGCGTTGCTGGATCGAACTGCGCGTCTCGTCCCAAAGCGTCTACATCTTTTTCGGGAGTGACCAGATTAACCAGTGAGTCGGTTTCTTCTGGACGTTCAAGCGGGAGCTGCACAATGATACCGTGAACGGTATCATCTTTATTTAGTCGGTCTATAAGTGCTGGGGTGTCATCTTGTTCTACAGTATGAATATCAACGTCAATCAAAAGGTCAGCACCATACTTTTTTTTCATACGCACGTAAACACTAATGACGGGATGGTCAATAGTAAGTATAATAGCCAACTTTGGCTGTACGTGCCACGCCTGCTTAAGCGCCCGGACCTCGTGTGCTTGGCGTTCTTTAATATAATCGGCTAGCTCTTTGCCATTCAGCAGTTTCATCAGGGGCATTATAACAGATTACACAGCCCGCCAGTCGGTGCGGGCGCGCTGTGCCCTGCTTTGGGTCAATACATGGGGCGCCATTCTGGCGGCTACTTTCCATGCATGGAATTGGCCTCTGACGGCCGCAGCCGTCAACGCCCAAGTTAATCGAAGGCCATTATATCCTAATTGCCCAACGCGGCTGTCCCGAGCACGCTCATTCATCAGCATATACATAATATTGCGCGTCTGGCCTACTTTGTCGCTGCTTGCCAGATACACATCATGTGCTTCACCAAGCCGCGCAATACCAGCTTCGTTACCTTCGGCTAACGCGATCCGGCCCAAACTGCTCAAGGCATGTGCAAAGGACCCTTTAATAAGTTCGTGGCGCTGATGGCGCCCTACGGTCATGTGGCGCCGTACAGGATTGCCGTTTGTGTCCTCTGCTTCTCGCCGCTTTACAGTACTTAACTGGTACCCAGGCTCGCTCACTACAAACGGAGCAACAAGCCGCCGGGCCGCTTCTAACGTACGTCTTGCCTTGTCTAAACCCTCGCCACCAAGGACACTGCCAGGCCGGTGCGTAAGCGCAGATTTCAAGTATGCCATGCCCTGTACGCCCAGCACTCTCGCTGCCTGCGGGCGGCTAGAAGGCCGGAAGTGATATAGGCCGCTTTCTATATATATTACCCCTTGATTGGCAACGGCGTCTACCGCACAAGGTCCACCAAGTTCGCGCGCCAAGCCCCCTGCTCGGGCCGCTAAGCCGTAAAAGTAATCGCTTTGCACATTACGCACAACGTCAAGCCTATTGAACAACCACTGAGTATGTGCTCCTACTTCCAAGTCATAATCCAACACCAAGGGTTCTTGTAATTCTGCCATAACTATTTCTAAGAGTATAATAGAAGTTGATTGTACCACGCCAGCGAAGCATACAAAACGGCTTATCAAACAGCACGCCTGATTTGCAAAAACAGAGGTATTTTGCTAGAATAGCATGGTTCTTAAAAAATTTTTAGTGGTATAGCTGGTGCACATAAAGCTTATCTTGTTTTATGCAAAACGCTTTGTTCTCGGCGGCAAAAACTTCATACTAATAGCCAAATAGTACTTTAACTCACCACCTAGTTTTATATAAACGGGCCAGTAGCTCAGCTGGTTAGAGCGTCTGCCTCTTAAGCAGAATGTCGAGGGTTCGAGTCCCTCCTGGCCCTCCAAGGATTTTTAACAGATGTAATTTAGGTTCTGATTTCACCTCCCTGTTTTGGAGGTGTTTTTTGTATCTGTTAAAAAGTTCTAGTCTCGTTTGCTATGATGACTATATGTCAGGAAGACTAACCCAACCCGCCGCAGTTATTGAAGGCCGCACACCGTTACCTGCTCATCTAATGCCAGATGGACTGGAGCAAGTTAGAACCCGCCAGACCGAGCTGCCCATAATTCTAGCCAGGTTGAGTGTAGACACTCTCTTTGTCGACGCGCAAGACCCAGCTACCTACGAAGAGTCCGGACAGCCCGACGGCCCTGCGGGTCGAATCAAGAAATACACACCATACAGAGCCACCGAGCCCGTAAACGGTATTCTTGAGTGCGGTAGCTACGCTTGGCGTCTACGTGATATTACCTGGCCGAGCGGTGATCCGGCAGCTTACCGCAATGGCGACGGCTACAACTCAGCCCGTTACGCGTTAAGAACTCGCATGGATGTTTGGCATGCCCTGCAAGGAATGGGCCTTGAATCTTACGGCATAGAAACTATTACCGAACTGCATGCGCGCGACTGGGCTGCCGAGCAAGCGGTATTCCTTAAACCAGATACCATTTCCGATATTAGCGACATCAACAAACACCCCGGCACTCGCGCACATCTTGTTACTGGTCGTGATCTTGAAGCAAAGCTTGCAGAGATAACATTCGCTGGCGGCGCGGTTTTACAGCAGCCCGAACCGCTGTTGGTGGCCACTGATTTAATGGCTCAACTCGGCATTGAAACGGATAACTCCAAGGCAGGCTACCTCCACGCTATCCGTGTCTTTAGTCTGGCGGGGGCGACTCCGGCTATTGAGTTAAGGCTGACCAACCCGAAGGGTGATGCAGATAATCCGCGGGGTGACATCGGCAAGCTGTTCGCTACCGAACTGCATTTGCTGCCGCCCGAACAGGCATTCGGTAGATTACCGGCATTTGCAGCAGCCCACACTCTCATCCGCAATGCTTTTGCGGCACGCTATGGCGAAGATAACTACTTTGCTTTCGATTACATAATCCGAGGGGATGGTTCGGTAGGACTAGGGAACGCCTTGCTGCGTGCGCTGACACCCAATGTGCCCAATGAAGAGGGGCTAAGGACCGAGGCTGGGCGTTTGGCTATTGCGACGATTATCGTGGAAGCGGAGTATCTGGCGCGGAAGGCGGAGGCCCGTTTTAACGCATGATTAAGATACCCCCCTTACCACAATCTTTTTCGATATGTAAAGTGAGAGTTTAGCTTAATAAGGAAATAGACATGCTTTACCCCTGCTGGACTTCGGCTGCGATAGTGCACACGGTGACCCTCCAAGCATAAGCGTTATGAAGACCGCAGTTCATCTGAGGTCTTTTTGTTTGCTATCATTACTAAATGAGAACAGCAAGCCGCAAGATCGTAGGTGCCTTTATTTTTTCGAGTGACGGAAAAGTACTACTCGGTCATAACAAAAAGGCGGTACATATCAGGGGATGCTCGTTATCCCAGGCGGTGGAATTGAAGCAGGCGAAAGCAAGCTTCAGGCAGTTATGCGTGAAATATTTGAAGAAACAGGCATAGATATCACTGGCGCCACCATCACGCGACTAGACAATGTTGCAACTGGCGAAAGTAAGAAAACGCTCAAAGATGCAAATGAAGTCGTCCTTATGAAAATGGAGTTTTATGACTTTACAGTCAGGCTCCATGAGGAAGCAAGCGCAGTGAGCCTAAGATTCAATGATGACTTTGGTGATGCTCAATGGTATGTAGCCGATGAACTGGAAAACGCACAAATCGGTCCAAACACTAAATTGACACTACAAAAGCTCGGCTTTTTATAAGCTCAGCCCTAATAAGTTCTGCGATGACCCTCCAAGCATAAGCACTTGAGAGACTTCTCATTGGAGGAGTCTTTTTGTTTGGTATACTCAAGGTTATGAAACGTTCTAAGGCCCACTTGATGTGGGCGATTATATTATTGACTTTTTTGACAGCCGTCCTTATAAGCGGGCTGCTCTTCTATCACCTGATCGTCGGTGAGGAAAGTACAAATGTCTGGAGTATTCTATTTGGTTGGCAGTGGTTCTACTTGGCCACAGCCAGCATTGTCGTGTTAGTCATATCTATCGTAAAGAAGAAACCCCAGCTTAGGGGGGTCGTAGTGCCCATTATCTTCTCCTTAGCTGCTGTACTTCTTTCGGCACAATATGTTTACAGCAGCAGGCTATATATAACTAGCGAGGGAGGGCCAGCAGGCCCTGATATGAATTGTCTGATATGGGACGAACCTTTTATAAGCGGCGCTTACAGCAATAACAGTTTTACTTTATGTACGCTTATGTCTATGCCGAGCTTTAATAAATTTCTTATCGATCAAAGACTATTTGCCGATTCAACAGACAGCTCTGCAACCTATTACGCTATGTTATTTATAAACGAGGTGGTCGTCATCGGCTCTTTTATCCTGGGGTTCAGAAAAGCCAAGACGTAAGATCACCTCTGGCTGACTATGCATCGCCGAGGCTTGTAGTTGAGATGCGCTAGTATGTATGATGGCCCTCCATACAAATAGTCCTACTGCAAGGTAGGGCTTTTTGTATGGCAAGGTTAAAGGACTCGAACCGTCGATATTCATAATGTCGACGGACGTAATTGTCCAGTGGACAGTTACGTTTTCTGCGCTTGGCCGAGCGGTAGGCTTTAGCTGTAAGCGAGCGATATACCCGTAAGGGCTATAATAAAGGCGATTCGGCGTGAAGCTATAACGAGGGCATGTACGGACCGGTAGCCTATACAATTAGGCTATCCTTCCTAACCCAATTCACATTTTCCTTATCTGTTAGAGGCCAGGCCTGTAGGTAACTTGAAGTTTCACAATAAAATGATATGATTTATGCATTATAGGAATAGAGTCAGACCCTAGTTTTTATGTCAGAGGCTACCCCTGAATCAGAACCTATGCAAACTATGGACCAGCTTGTCAACATGGTCTTTAGTGATCCGGACACAATTACGTCACGCAACACCGGTTTCAAATTACTTGGCACCGGCACAGAGGAATGGTCAAGATCGCTAAAACTGCAGGGTTGGGACGAACTTATTGCGCCACAGTACCACTATGCAGGCTGCCTGGTACTTTATCACACACGCACCGCAAAATATACACTGGGTAAGCGCCGTACCGCTACCGATAGGTATACTCTTGGTTTTTCATACGCTAAAGACAGTGAGGGCCGAATAAGTGCAACGCTGTTCGTGTACGACATACCCTTACGGCAGCCGGCAACGAGCGAAGACCATGCCAGCCAGCTACTGCAAGCCCATCTTCGCTGGCGCGAACAACAATAGCGGCAGCCTCGTTCGGGCAAAAAAATAGATGAGTGCGACAGGGTAATTTCAGTTGCAACGCATCAACTATGCCCCTCCAAAATAAAAGCCTCGTCCGCAAGGATGAGCGATCCTTCTGACTCAATCCACATTTTATTACTCTGTTAAGGGTTTAATTCGTGGATTCCCAGAGTTTTTGCTACACTTAGCTCGATGAATAACGCTTGTTATTACCGGGTCAGCGTGAAAGGCCTTGTTATTGATGAAACCGGCAGATTTTTGTTGACCAAAGAAGATAACGATAAATGGGAGCTTCTTGGTGGAGGGCTCGATCATGGCGAAGACCCTATTGCTTGCCTAAAGCGCGAAATCAACGAAGAAACCGGACTCGAAGTCACCTATGTATCTTCATCACCCAAGTATTTTGTTACCACCCGCCGTCATAACAGCGACACGTTCATTGCTAACGTCATTTACGAAATCAAACTAAAAGACCTGGACTTCAAGCCTTCGGATGAATGCCAAGAGCTTCGCTATTTTAGTGCCGAAGAAGCCCGCCATGAAAGCTTATTCCCGAATGTCGAAAAATTTTTAGATGTTTTTGACCCTAGCCTTCACATCTAAACAGCAAACGATTAGCCCTACAAATCAGGTATCAACTCTAGAGGAAGACAAGCACACCTTTCAAACCCGAAGATTGCGACGTTATTGTTGCTCCGCAATGAACAATTTTGGCTGTTTTCTATGCTACAATTCTTCCAGAGATATATACATGGCAGACAATAGTGTCAAAAAAACAAAAAGTAATAGCTATTTTAAGGACTTGTTTTTACTTTTTGCAATACCGGCAGCAATAGCAGTTTTTGCCGCGCTTGTTATTTATGTTCCACGTTTTTTGGCAAATCCAAAGTACGACTTTATCTACTCGGTTTGCGACGACTACCGATGCAGAGACAGTTATTCGGTTGATACTAACGGCTATGTCACATGGGGCGTTTCTAATGCCCCGGACCAGGACTACTATGATCGCACAGCAAGTCTTCGGTACTATGACTCCGCAAACGAGGCAACAAAAAGCCTGACACTGGAAGAAGCTAGGCGATATACGCTTAATACTTCTTCGAAATCACCGGATGGCTACACGTTAGACAAAGGAAGCTCGGGCAGTGGTTTTCTGTTTTGGGACAACTATGATGAAAGCTGGTACTTAAAAAACGGGGCAAAAAAGAAAAAGGTAGCGCTCACAAACAACGGTTCATACCATACACACGAGGTTACGTTTTTAGGATGGGTCAATAAATGAAAAGTAAGCAGGAAATTTTAGGAGACATACAAGAAGGTCTACGTGCCGGCGTAATTACGGAAGCCGATATCGAACCCTTTGTCGCCTATCAACAAAACCAGCCAGAACCTGCCATTGCCCATACAGCAGGGCAAGGTAATAAGCCGGACAAATTATCGGCAGTTGACGTTATGTTCTACATTGCCGGGATTGTACTGTTTTCGGCAATAATGTCCGTAATTGTCCAGTCGTGGCATGACGGCAATGCACTGGTACATATTCTTTTAAGCGCAGGGGTTGGCGTGGGCCTATGGTCTTTAGCTTATTATCTAATCAAAAAACCCTTACAGAACGACGTTAGAAAAGGCTTGATAAATTCCCTGCTATTGACTGGATCGTTGTCAGTCGTGGCAGGAGGCTACATAATTACGAACGAAATTATCGGTGGCTTCGAAGAAGTTAATTTTATCCCTGGCGCAGTTATGCTAGCAGTTATTGGCGGAGTGCATCTTGGCTTCGATAGGTTAATCAAGAGGGACTTAACGCTTCTTATGGGCATATTGCTATGCGTAGCATCTTTTCCGGCATTACTTTTCGGATTTTTACAAGGTACCGAAGTTTCAGTGGATGTATGGTCTGTGATATTCATCCTCTCTGCAGGACTGCTGGTGTACGCTGCTCGAGTCGTTGCTAAAATTAACCCTGATAGGCAGAAAATCCGTAGCTCATTCGATTCTTTTTCAGCATTTGTGGCACTGCTATCTATGTATGTATCAAGTTTTGGCAACTACGGCGTGTTATGGTTGGGCATCCTAATTGCAGGCGTGTTTGGAATTTTTTACCTTAGTATTATTTCTCAGAACAAGCACTTGCTAGGTAATGCTTCGTTCTTCCTGGTATTAACCGTTATTACAATCTCGTTTAAATACTTCTCTGGGTACGGCATTACCACCAGCTTAGTCTTAGCAGCTATTGGGCTGCTTGGTTCTGCTGCAATAGCTTCTAGTATCAACAAAAAGTACTTTAAGCAGTCCGCTTAAAAACCCTTGCAACCAAAATCACGATACTACGTCTAAATAACCTCTGTCTTCTACCGTCACCCACACCTGCTCTCCAGGCACAAGCGCCATAAAAATTCTTGAGAGTCCTTTTATTTGATAGGATTAAATTGATGAATAACTTAAAACGAGTCGCTATTACTGGAGCAGTCTTGCTTATAATCGCAGCCCTATACTATCTTGTGTGGACTGGTTATGGTCAAACTCCCGACTTCCAAGCTCTTAAACCAACTACACTGCCCGCACAACTAAAAACTACAGATGGCAACTTTTATACCTTGCGGGACAAGGGATTATTGCCATCGTTCAAAAAACATATAAATGTTTACCTTAATCACCCTAATTCGTGGATAGCACAATGGAAAGGTGACGGTGCAATAACCAACTCCTGTTCACATACCGTCTGCCAAACTCTTACAAGCCCCAAGGGACAAAGCTACCAATTAACCACACACAGTACTAGTAAAGAAGGATATTATTCGTACGATGTTCGGTTCATAAAACACGGCACAGAAGTTTGGATAACAATACCCGGCCTTCAGAAAAACCTTTCATCGGAAACATGGCATAAGACGGTAGACTCCTTTGTACCTTACGATTATTCAGATTTAAGAGTGATACGGGGCAGTGCTTCGGGCCCTTAGCCTGCGGACTGGATTTATTGCAATAACGGCCGTAATGGCCCTCTACGCACAACGCTTCATCAAGAGCAGTTTAGGTATAACCGATGCGGCTGTTGTTGCTTATGCAAGCGTTATCTGCAAGTTTAGTGTATAATTAATGTTTTCAAATCCTGTGTGGTTTTGGTGTGAGGTTGTATGACTTTTCAACTATATACACTTTTATACAAATTGCGGTTTATGCTTGCCGGCATACTAATTATCGTCAACCTCTTTCTGATATCGTTTTTACTGTCTACTACAGAAAAAAATAGCGTGCAGGCCAAGGATAAGGATTCTTCTGCCCTAGCCCTGAACGTATCCGACAACCCAAACGTCATTGCCGGAAGTATTGCCGAGGCAGTGTATAAGCTGGGGGGCACCATGAATTCGGCTGAGTATGCAATTAGCAGCGGTATGCACGCAGCCGCGTCGGTTGTTGCCCAAAGTGGCAGGTCTATCGCTCGCAGTACACAGGCTGGCGTAATTACTGTCGTCCGCACTGCGGGCAAAGGGATCGTATCGGTGGGCCACGCCATTGGCGGTGGCATTACATTTATTCTTGGTATTCCTGGCGATATCTTAACCTCTGCTTCCAATACCTCTGTCGTGCGCGCCGTCATAAGGCCGTCCGACCACGAGGAAATACCTATAATCGACCCTGATTCTCCCGCCTTGCATGCGGCTCTTACCGCTCTGCCTCCTGCAAAAGAGACGCAGCAGGCAACACCCCAAGGCAGTTCGGGCCCGGCGTGGCCGATGCACGGCGAAATCACTACACACTTCGGCGTAGCGCACTGGCCTTTCCAACACACCCACACCGGCATAGACATTAGCGACGGACAACCCTCGGGTGTCACCCCCATCAAACCCTTCAGGCCAGGGCGAGTCGTAGACACGATATACTCAAATCGCGGACTTGGCAATCACATAATTGTAGACCACGGAAATGGAGTGACATCGGTATACGCCCACCTTGCTTCTATATCCGTGCAGGTAGAACAGGAGGTTACTATAGATACCACCCTCGGCTTCGAAGGGTCAACCGGTGCTTCTACCGGCACGCACCTGCATTTCGAAATCCGAGTAGACGGCCAGGCGGCAGACCCGCGGCAGTTTATCGGCGGCCAGCCATAGACTGACCCATACATAAAACGGCTTCAGCCAAGGCGAGCAGTCCGTCTTGCTTGATGGGAGGCGACAAATGTCGTAACTAAGAAGGGCTAGGCGAAGTGTTTTGATATACTAGCCACATGATTCACATAAAATACAGGCTGAAAGTTTCCAATCTGCATGGCATTGGCCTCTTTGCCGGCGAACCAATAAAAAAGGGGCAAGTAGTGTACACTGCAAGCTCCTTGCTTGACCTTAACATCACCCAGGAACAATTCGATTCGTTAGATCAAAGAGAAAAGGATGAAATACTCTGGTGGGGATTTTTTGACGGTCAAACCCAAATGTGGCATGTTGACTTTGATGTTTCAAAGTTCATTAATCATTCATACCACCCTTCTGTCACTCAAGACGCGGACCATGACGAAGCGCACCTGATTGCCGCTCAAGATATCCATGCAGGCGAGGAACTTACCCAGAACTATCTAGAGTTTGAATCCGAAGAAGAACTACGCCGGCGAGGTATTGCCCCTCCTGACGAGGAGCAATAAACATGAAGCCGTTGCTGGGAATCGCAGCCACCCTCCTTGCTCTATATAGTTACATCCCCTATTTCCGTGATATATTTGCCGGAAAGACAAAACCCCACGCATTCAGCTGGCTGGTTTGGTTTTTACTCACTGCCATTGCGTTTGTAGCCCAGGTAAACGACAATGCCGGGGCTGGCGCATGGGTAACCGGATTTACTGCTCTGATTGCTCTTTTCATCTTTATGGCAGCGATTACGCGAGGAGAAAAAAATATTACCCGTTCAGATTGGCTGTGCCTTGTCGGCGCTTTTTTGTCCATGGGGCTTTGGACGATTACGAATTCTCCGTTTACGGCGGTCATTCTTATTACCATCATTGACGCATTGGGATTTGCGCCCACATTTCGCAAGGCCTTTTATAAACCACAAGAAGAAACGGCCATTACCTTCGCCCTTTCAGCTATAAAATTCGTCATTGCTATTGCCGCGCTTACCAACTACACAATTGTCACAGTACTCTACCCTGCCTCCCTCGTTGTTATGAACGGGTTATTTGTAGCCATGTTAATGCTCCGTAGGAAACAGCTTGGAATTTCCAAAGAAAAAAATACAGAAATTACGCCCGCATAAGCTTTGGTTGCGCTAACGCTTATAGTAGGTGTGGCCAGCTCTAAAAAGAGCCAAGCTTAACGTCACCGTCTCGCTTGTAAGAAGCAATGATTACGCCACTTGGTGACACTTTTGATTCTATAAGCTTAAAAGCGGCGGGTATGGTTCCTTCGCCAAATAATCGTTTGCCTTTACCGAGCGTCACAGGGAATATCTTTAACCACAACTCATCGGCTAGATCCTGAGCCAGTAGGGTTTGAATAAGCTTGCTGCTGCCGTGTACCTGCAGCACTGGACCGTTCTGTTGCTTCAGCTCCTTTATTTCCGTAACTACGTCACCTTTTATTTGGATAGTCTCTTTCCAGTCTGTATTGACCGTTCCATTGCTAACCACATATTTGGTGGCGTTGTTAATCCCTGTTCCTTCCTCGCCGGTTTGACGCGGCCAGTAAGAGGCGAATATATCATATGTTTTTCTGCCGAGCAGCAGATCGAAAGGTCGACCCATTTGCCTTCCCATTTCATTGCCTAACGCTTCGTCGAAGTATGGCACGGTCCAGCCTTCAAGGTCAAAGCCGCCTGAAGGGTCCTCGCCCTTGCCGCCCGGAGCCTGCATAACGCCGTCGAGCGACACAAACGTTAAAATTACTAACTTCCTCATACTTACCATACTACCAGGCCTTACTTTTAGTTACGATGATCTTTTCAGCACATGCGTTATCTGTCACAGGTTTAACCCGTAGATGCAAGAAATAACGCTTGAGCTTATTGTATGCTGCCGGCAAATACCATATGATTTATGTATGTATCGGCGTCAAGACGGGTTTGCGCACCTTGGTGTAGTTATCGTAGCGCTGATTGTTGTCGTTGGCATCGGATTTGCAGGCTATACGGTGTGGAACGCCAAGAAGCAGAATAATACGTCAAAAAACTGGCAATATACCACATTCGAAGACTGCATAGATCACCACACCGAAGAAGGAAGCGACCCAGGCCAGGTTAACGACACTTGCATAAACCTACAGAATGAAAAAAGAGCAAGCAATGAGGCAACACTTCAAACCCTGCCTCCCGAGACGACAACGTGCAAGCCGGAACCCGCTCTAGCGGACGCCAAAGGAGCGTTCAAGGAACTGCCATTTGACGTTAGTAACATACGGCTTGTAACGTTAGGCAAAGAGACAAATGATGTCCGTTTTGTCTACCCTTGGGTAAAGTCAGGCAAAGTCGACATTTATGCGCCTGCCGACGGCGTGCTGTACAAAATCCGCCATAAAGTATTCGAGGTAGGCGGAGAAAAAGGGAACGACTACGATCTATTTTTCCAGGTAGATTGTGGAACAGTGTACCGATTTAACCACATTTCCGACCCTCGGGCCGATATAAAGGCTGTCTATCCTGCGGGCGACTTGCCCAGCGGAGATTACGCCAACGGCGGCACTGACATACAAGAACGCGTGCAACCCAAAACCGCCATTAAGGTCAAAGCCGGCGAAAAGCTGGGTTCGACGGCCGGCGTGCCCGGGGCAAAAGACTTTGACTTTGCAGTAGGCGTTGCTAAAGAAGCGCCAAAAAGCGGCGAAGCCTTATCGGTCTGTCCGTTCAGCGTCTTTACAGAACCCCACAAGACTACCCTCATGAATTTACTTGGCCCAAAGAACGGTTCGCCTACCCCCGGATATCCTTGCGACGTCCCTTCGCAAAAGTTCTAGTTACCATATCCCTTTTATGACCTTTATTGATTATTAGATACCGAATTTTGAGGCAAACCTAGATATAGAAACGCGAACTCACGATAATAGATACAATCGTGCAAACGAGCCCGGCAGTGGCGTATGCAAATTTTCTTATAGCACTTTACGCATGCCTCGGTCATGATAGAGCTGTTAGCCGAGAGTTTTATGAGAGCATCGTGGAGTGGCTATTTTAGCTTAGGAAATTTGTCGCATGTACACTGCCGTGCGTTCGATTGCGCCTAATTTTATACAGTTACATGCCAAAGATAGGTCGCCGGTAGTCAGGCCCTACAAATGCCAAAAAGAAGACAAAGAAATACCATTTAAAGATATTGTGCGTGTCGTCGAACACAAAGGTGTGTACGTGGAGGTTACCGCTTCTGACATAAAGGGCGCGTTAGCCACTGCCAAAAACATAACCGTCAAACAATTTAGCGACCCCCAAGCAATCGACCCAATGTACTATGATAAACCATACTATATGGTGCCAGGTAAAGGCGGCGAACTGGCATATACCTTGTTACGTGATGCATTTGTAAAAGCAAAGAAGATTGCTATAACAATATTTACTTTTTACGAAAAAGAGCACATCGGCATTATCATGACATACGGCGGAGTCTTAATGTTGCAACAGTTGCGCTTTGGCGCCGAGTTAGTACCCCGAGCAGATATTAAGACACCTACTCTTCCCCAACCCGCACCGAACCAGGTGGATGTAGCAGTCAAGCTTATGCGGCGATATAGCACGCCTTTTTATATAGAAGATTATCGCAACGAGCAGGCGGACTACATACACGAACTTATAGAACGCAAAGCAAAAGGTTTGCCTCCAAAGCGCCCGCAGCGCGTCGCACCGCACACCACGCCGGAAGATGAGCTGATGCCCACGCTAAACGCGCTCTTAAAAGAACAGTCTCCGCAGTACCTGCCCAAACATGCCCGTTCTTAAATTGCAACGAAAAACGACCGATAATTAAAAGTGACCAAGTTCTGGCAGGTTAGACCTAACACCAGTAGGATTATCGTTTTGCCATTAGGTCTTGGCGATAGCTGGCGCTTTTAAAATCGAACGCCTGGTATTGAGCGTAGGCGTAAACAGGTATTGTCGCTGTATTTATAAAGTTAAATGTTACGCCGCCGTCCATGGCTCGCTGAAGTACGCCCATATGCGTATCGTGCAAATTCGCAAGAGCTTGCATACCGGGAACGTACTTAGCCAGGAATTGCATAGCCGCGCTGCCCTCGCTTCCAAACGCTCCGTTCCCTACAGTGGGTTGTCCAATCTTGTCGGCAGTTAACGCCGGCTCGGCATTTCCCACGTTTGCCGCATCCCAATAGCAAACATCGCTATTGGCGCAAATCTCGGCTGCTTTAACGTATGCCGGGTCGTTCATTTTTGCAGGGTCCGGTTTATACACCGCTCCTTTGGAAGCTCCTTTTAAGCTGGAAGCAGCTTTGGGGTCTTTGAGTGTTGCATCTAGGGACGATTTTAATACCGAGGTTCCAAATGCATACTTAAAGCCCTGACTAAAGCTGCCGCCCATCAGTTCCGCCGAAGCGCCACCCACAACACCTTGAGCCGCACCCTTTACCGCTATCGCACCCACACTGCCAGCTTCCCCAAAAAACTTACCCGTCATATACTGGTCGCCTATATAACTGTTCGCGTACGAAGTTGCGTACGAAACCACTCCGGCCTTGAACGCCTGGCTCCAGGTGCCGCCGTCCGCTTTTACAAAAGCCGCGTTAAGCACTGCTCCGCAAACAGGACAGTACACGGTAACAACAACGCTGACCACTGTTCTAATGAGCTTCTTTAAAGATTTATTGCCGGTGGGGTCGGTATAAGACAGCGGGTTGTTATTGGCATAGGTATACCGGTTAAGTCCCTGACCAAAAGACGATTCAACCAGAATATCCGGCTGCAGAAAGCGTCCGAGAACCGAGTCGTATTCACGCGCATTCATATTAACCAAGCCGGATTCGTCATCCATTTCGTGGCCGGTATAGCCCTTGGTGGTTTGTGCACTAAGCGTGCCCGTGGCGTCAGTCCAATTACTACTTCTCCTTTTACCATGTGCGTCATAGCTCAGCTTTTGCAACACATTGCCGTTTTCGTCGGTTACGGCTTCTGTTGAGCCGAGGTGGTCCTTTAGTAAGTAGCGGACATCATTTGTTCCGTTACTGCGGCTGGTGTAGACAGCCACCCCATTAATGAAGTGTTTGTGCTCTACCAGCGTGCCGATAGTGACCCGCTCGTATAGTTTACCGATATACACCGTTGTTGAAGATGGCGTGACTTTTTTAACCCGGTTAAAGTTTGCGTCGTAAGTCAGGATCGAGGTAGCGCCACCCACGGTAATCTGGCTAGGCTTATTAAAGCTGGTATAGGTAATCGTCCGACCGCCGCCGCTTGTCATATTGCCATTGGCATCGTAGGTATAATTATTTTGCAGTACGCCAGCGACTTGCGTAACAGCGTGCGGTCTGATGCTGCCGATGCCACTTGCCGGATAGGTATAGCTGCCAACATCGCTTTTGTAGGTAATATTGCCTATTTCGTTGTATTGGAAGTTTTTGTTACTTGGGCCGCTAACAGCGGTCAGGCGGTTAAGCGTGTCATATTGGAAACTCTCTGTTATAGCCTGAGTGTGGTCCGTCCGGGAAAGCAGGTTACCTAGCACGTCAAAGGTATACTCCAAGTTTTGTACCGAGCCGCTAATACCAGTGGTAGCTATACTACTAAGCGTGCCTTTGGCCGGATCGTAAGTTTTTTGCGTAACAAGCCCATTACCAAAAGTCTCACGCACTAGCCGACCACGAGCGTCAGCTTCGTTTGCTTGCCAGTACAAAGCGTTTGTTTGGTTGTTGCGGATTTCGCTCAGCTGGCCGTTGGCATTATACACATTTTTAACAGCAAAGCCCGTAGGGTATGTCAGTGTATTAACGCGGCCAGCGCTATCGTAGGCCGTAGTGGTAGTATAATTCTGTCCGTCAAGCGCCGCGGTTGTAGTATCGGGACGGCCATACGCGTCGTATGTATAGGTCTCGGCATAGCCGCTCGAGCTGCTGGTACTTGCCGGTTTGCCAATTCCTTTATCTGCTGTATCGTAGGCCCAGGTGCTTATTCCTTCGGCAGTTGTACGCGTCTTAATACGGCCCAGAGCATCATAGCTGGCGGTCTGGGTTTGGTTTTTGGAATCGGTTTGCGAAACCAGTTCGCCCAGACTGTTGTAGGCGTAGTGCCACGTACCCATGTCTGGGTCGGACATTTGCGTCTTTTTACCCCGAACATCGTAGGCTAGGGCAGTCTGATTACCGGCAGGGTCAGTAACTTTTATAAGATTGCCTACAGCATCATAGGTGTAGGCAGTGCTTTTGTCGGGATATAACGAATCGGTGATACTTACGGGATGCCCGATTGCATTCTTAACTGTTGTACGCGAACGGGTTTGAACGCCCGTACCACTGGTTGTTTCGATGGTAGACGAGCCAGCGTATGTAGTTGCAGTGACTTTGCCGCCCGGTTCGGTAACCGAGACAACGCGGTTCAAGCTGTCGTAAGCGTGCACTATCCAAACGGGCGATTGGCTGGCGAAGTACTGCTTCGATTTTCTTTGCACCCGCCCCAAACTGTCAAACCATGTATCTTCGTATACAGCCGCGCCATGTAGACTTTGGCCTTCGGCACGTACCCCTCGGTCCAGCATGTCGTAGTACTCTTTGGTAGGAGCCTTGCCCGTTGCTTCTGTAGTAACCATGTAACTGGGCGCTACGCCATTGCCCAGGCCAGGGCAGGGGTTACTGCTATTACAAATGGCAAGCACGGTCGTAACCTTAGAATTATCCGGTCGTGTTTCCTTGGTTTTACGACCAAACCCGTCATATTCAAACGAAGTAATAAGACCGTTGGCATCAGTTTGTGTAAGCGGACTCCCCCATTTGGGGTCGGCGGCCGTGACAGTCACGTGCCCTGCCGCATTTGTTGCGCCCACCTCGAATCGGCCGCGGCTGTCATAGGTGCTAGTGCTAGTGCGATTTGTAATGTCAGGACCGCTGTTAGTTACATGCGTACGATTACCAAAACTATCGTAGGTATAACTAGTCTTCGACCACAGTGTTGCCGAGTCAGGCTCGGTGGTTTCGGTAGCCGTCAACCCTTGAGGGGTATATGTTGAGCTAGTAGTATGAGTAATAGTCGGCTGGCCAGGCGCCTGATGCATCACCTGCGCGCGCGTTAATTTACCTAAAATATTCTGAGCCGTGTCGTGCGTGTAGGTATTGGTCGTTGTCTTAATAAGCGCGTCCGCGAATCCACAGTTTATGGCAGTCTTAGAAACAACGGTACTGGGCAAACCGTAGTTGCCGTAGTTGCCGGTGGCATCGAATGAGGTGTAAGCGTTGTCCACCTTAGCGCAGCTGACCGCCGTGCCGTCGGCTTCGAAATGCTCCTCCTGCGTGCCATCAGGACGCATAAATTTACGCCCATTGCCCATATCGATACCGGTCCAGAAGGTAGTATGGCGCTTTACAACCACATTATTGAGCTTGTTCTCTGCAACGGTTGGCGTACCATGCAATCCGGCTTGGTAATCTTGGTTGTATTCGGTAGTAGCAACCAGACCGTTACGCTCGTCGGTGTTTTTAACTATACGGAAGCCTACCCAGCCAGGTCCGGTAAGATGCATTTTAGCTCCGGTGTATTGATAATTAATGGCATATTGCTCACCCAGCCCATCGCTCTGCATAACGCGACTAACAACGTGCGTGGCATTTTGGACGTCCTGGTATGGATACACCGCATCTGAGCCTTTGGTATATACAGTGGAATCTGTCAAAGGTTTGTATGTAAGATCAATAGTCGCGCCCAGACCATTAGAGACAGTTGTAAGAAGATTAGGTACAGGCGATGGCGAGCGGCCAATTTTAAAGGTCGTGGTTCCGTCTCTTAAATATGCCAGGTCAGACTTGCCGTTGCCGTCAAAGTCAGTCCAGTAATGGGCATGATGGCCGCCGCCGGAAACCGTGCCGTGACTTTGTGTACCAAGTATTGCATCTGGTCCCAAATTATTTCCATCCCCTTTTGAACTTAAAGCGGCACGCCAGGTTGCGGTATTATCCTCCAAGTAGGTGAGATCCGGCTTGCTATCGCCATCGGCGTCTACCAAAAAGAACTGGTGGCCGCCGCCGTAGCTGGAAATACCGTTAGTTGTTGTGCCCCATACGCTATCGGTTGCAAAGGAGTTGCCGGTACTGTGCAGTACTCGCCAGGTCGTGCCAGTTCCGGCCTGATAGTATACAATGTCCGCTTTGCCATCGGCATTAACATCGAGCACACGCGGCCCATCGCCGTTATCCCATTTAAGGCTTTGTGTATTACCGCCCCAAGCGGTATCAGCGCCAAGCGACGTGCCATTGCTTAACATAACCCGCCAAGTCGAGGTGCCATCTTGTTGATACACCAGATCGGACTTGCCATCACCGTTAGCGTCGGCCCAATAATGCGCATGGTAGCCGCCGGCAGATACGGTTCCATAAGTCTGAGTTCCAAGTACTACATCCGGTCCAAGCGTATTTCCATTCGGCGAACTTAAAGCGGCACGCCAGGTTGCGGTATTATCCTCCAAGTAAACGAGGTCGGTTTTACTATCGCCATTTACATCAACTAAAAAGAACTGGTGACTGCCACCATAGCTGGAAATACCGTGGGTTGTCGTGCCCCATACGCTGTCAGCAGCAAATGAGGTGCCGGTACTTAGCAAAACTCGCCACGTCGTACCCGTACCAGCCTGGTGATATATTATGTCGTCTTTACCGTCGGCATTAATGTCTACCAAGCGTGGAAAGTCACCAGTGTCCCATTTAAGGCCGTGAGCATTAGTACCCCAAATGGTATCAGTGCCGAGCGACGTGCCATTGCTTAACATAACCCGCCAGTTCGAAGTGCCGTCCTGTAGGTAGACAAAATCCCCGCGGCCGTCACCATTAACATCCCCCCAATAATTTCCGCCGGCTTTCCAGGTCATACCCGAAACATATGACCCTGCATCCGGATCAGCAGTAAAGCCGCTGCTTCCTTGCTGATAGCCAAATGCGGTCACCGGCAGGCATCCACCGTCGCTGCCGCATTCCTGCAAACTAATCAGGCGGGAAGCGCCGGACGTGCCGTTATTGTCGTAACTTAGGTTATAAGTTCGGACTATTGTGTTATCGGTGTACGTTTCGATCTTAACCAAACGCCGTATGACCTTTTGTACCGAACCGCCCTCGTAGCGCGCCGGAATATCCGGGCGCGTACCATACGCAAACCGGATAGAGTTATAGGGCGTAAGGCCGGTGCTGCTATTGCCGGTATAGTCTATCCTGTCAGGGCGGTAATCGCCATCCGCATTATCTTCGGTATATGTAACGCTGTAATAATTGCCCATTATGTCCTGAACTTTACTCACCGCCCATAGCCGCACCGTGGCTTTGCCACTAGCTTCTATACGCGCGTCATTTGTAGCACCATATTCGACAACACCACCATCTTTGGTGGTTACCTTAAACGATTGCGGCCCCGCACCTTGCGTGCCATAGGAAAAAACGCGGTTAAATGTTTCGCGCTCGGTGCGGTATTCGGTGCCATCGGCGCCGTACGTTCCGTTTACCGCAAGCAAACGCTGGCCGTCTAAACAAAAGCGATCGTTACTGTCATACTGCACGCCACCTTTGGCTCCGTCTAAAGCGATCGACTGGCCGCAACGATGAACGACTGAAAGCCCGGTTACCGAAAAACCAATCCCGGCCAGTGTATTGCCAGTCGATTTGTTATAAGCAAGCGCGACAGAAGGATTTTTCCCGGCAGTACCGGGCGGAACGGTAATAGGTACTGTATAGGATGCACCGCCATCGGCATCTACCAAAAAATCGCCAGCAATAGCGCCGACCGGCGGATTTGTAGATTCAAAAGCAATCAGCAGGGGGCTCAGGAAAACTGCACAGGCAAGGACAGACAGCAGGATCTTCTTTTTCACAACGAGCTTTATTGTAAAGCTTACGCTTCCAAAAAAACAAGCAGTATTTCGCACGTAATTGACTCTTACCTGTAAAATAGATATATCATGACCAGCTTTTTAATACAGCAAAAGATTACTGCATTTGCCAACCAATACCGTATTTTCGAGTCTGCAGACGGGCACGCCGGGCAACTACTTGCCTTTGCGCATCAAAAGCGGCTTGCCCTACGGGAAAATATTATATTTTACAAAGACGAAACAAAGCAGGAAGTACTATTTCAGCTCAAGACACCTCACGTTATTGAGATAGCTGCCACGTACGAGGTATATGACGACCAAGATAACGCACTAGGAAGGCTTAAAAAAGAATTCTCCGCCTCGCTCGTAAGAAGTACATGGCATATCTACAGCCCACAACAGGAAACACCGTGCGCGATTGCTCAGGAACGCAACCTTCCTACAGCACTCTTGCGCCGAGTATGGGGCTTTGTGCCATTTATTGGTGAACTACCTTTTATACTAAAATATCATTTTGATTTTATTGACCCGGCCGATAAGTCGGCGCTCGGAAACTATACGAAAGTCACCCTTTTTCGCGATCACTATCGCCTGGATGCCAGCAAAGCTCTGCTAGAAAAATGCGATTGGCGTGTACTGGTAGCTTTGGGTGTTTGTCTGGACGCATTGCAGAGCAGGTGACCAGCCCGCATCCATGGAGGGCGGGAGCTTAAGCTTATTCCTCGTCGAGCCAAGCAATAGCTTCGGTTTCATTATCGAAAGCTCTGCACTTAGAACTAAAGGGAACTGTTTCGAGAGTGACATGTACAAGCCTGCCGATTTCGCTGTCGCCATACAAAATGGCTATCTTCTTAAAGTTACGCAATTTCCAGAGTAGGCCTATTGCCTCGGTTTGCAGACCAATGGTTACGCTGGACACGTCAAGGTCGCGGATATCGTCGAGGAATTTAGTAATGCCGTGCTCTTGAGCAATCTCAACAATCGCTGTTGTCGATTCTTTGAGATCGGTGACGTTGATTGGTCCCCACAGCCGTAATTTAATCCGGTCTGCTATAACTTCGATGCTATACTGTTTGTCATTAGCCATGCTTTTTATCCACCTGTATGCTCGTTATGTTACTCCTCTATTTGTAGCACATCTGCACGGTACACGTTAATATAGAACCGTGACCGTAAGGCCCATCAGGATTGACCCTGTATATGTGCCGGCTGTAATCAAAGCCTATAGGAATTATAAACACCGTGCAGTCAAAAATGCTCCAACACCTCCTTAGCGAAGTATGGAAAAGTCCGGTATTTGGCGATTCTTTTGATGCCTCGTCCTTGCAAAAGTCTGACGCAGTTGTTAGGCAAATGAAAGCCATTTTAGACACCTTTTCCAAGGAAGTAAGCAGACATATATCCGAGGGCATGCCTGAATTAAACGAACAGGAGATTTATGAGATTGTCCGGCAAATGGCCGCAAAGACAGTAGGTTTTTGCCCGGCGCTGAGCGGCGGGGAGATTAACGATGTATCGGGTTTGAGCAAATTGGCCGTCCTTATTGCTATGACAGGCTGGGGAAATCAGACGACAGACCGAGGTGATCTGGCAATGCCTTTAGCTATTATGCTGCTATGTAACAAAAAAGTATCTATCCCACGCGAGCTTGCCGATCTGGTGCAAGCACGGCTAGCGGGCCTAAGGCATATCGAACATAAGGTTCGCGAACTCGCCCTGCCCGAAGATCAAGCCTTCTTATTCAGAGCCAGTCGTGATGAGCTGATGTTTAACGAAGCGCGCATTCATGCCTTGAGTATGCAGTACACCCAAGCAAAGGATAAGTCCGCCTTTTTGAGCAATAACGCCGCAGAGCTTGCTAAAATCATGACTATAACCGCTGCCTTGCCAAGCGCTACGACACCTTTATATGCGGTATACCGCCGTCACTACCCGGAATTGCCAACCCTTCGGGAAGTCTATGCCGAACCGATAATGATTGATCTATTGCAGGTTTGCAATACACTGATACGCGTGCTTGACGATCTTGGCGATCGCCAGATTGATGCCGGAGAAGAACCAAAGTGGGGAGGCTTTAGCCTTAATTTGTTCAACCAACCCCACCCTTCCCTGTTGCAAGCGTTTTTTAAGCAAGCACATGTACGCGACCCCTCGCAGGTAAGGTTGCTGTTGCAAACGTTCGCCCAGGCTCATACCGATAAAAAACAGGCAGATATTGTCTCAAATCTCTTTTTAGATCATGTACGTCAGTACATAGCCGGCCTGCCCTTGCCTATTCAAAATCGTTACAGCAAGTACATACAATTGTGCAAGCGTGCTCTCGAAGCCGGTTACGTTAACCAAGTGGGTGACATGGCTCTGGGTGACAGCGCATAGCTATACTTAAAGCCTCTGATACCAAAAAGTTACGGCGCCTAAAATAGCAGGTTAAGCAGCAAGGTTAATAAAATACTTACTATGATACTTGTCAGCCAAAAAATCTTAACGACTACTTTGCCTGCTTCCGATGGCATGTCCCACGTCTTTTTTAGGGGAAATAATTTCATCATGACTACACCTTTTTGTGGTCTTTCAGTATAACCCCCTCTAAACCGGAACGCCGTACTATAAATTACGCCTCTCTAGAACTTTTAGGCAGTTTGATCGTAAACACCGAGCCGCTGCGCAAACGTGACGTAACGCTTATGGTGCCACCATGCAAGTCGACGACCTTTTTTGCCCAATACAGCCCTAGGCCCGTACCGCCCACCAGCGTCGAAAGTTCGTTGTCAATCCGCGAGAATTTTTTGAATAATTTGGCGACATCTTTTTGGGATATACCCACGCCCTGGTCTTCCACGGTTATCTGAACGTCATTTGCGCGGCTTGCAATACTTATGGCTATACGCTTGCCTGCAGGAGTGTATTTGCTAGCGTTATCTATAAGGTTCTCCAGCACCATACGCATACGCGTTGGATCAACCCGGACAAGTATTTTTGACTTGGGGCGATTAAACGAAACGGCTTGCTGGCGCAGTTGGAATGAGGAAGACTGCTCGGCGATAACGTCGCTTATCAAAGTAATGAGGTCGACCTCCCGTTTTTCAAGCACTACCTGGCCCGCATCAACATGCGCCACCTTTAAGAGGTCATCAATAATATGCAGCTGCCGCTCATTACTGTCGTATGCCACCTCTAAAAAGGCGCGCTGTTGCCTGGTTATTCTGCCCGCATAGCCTTCGAGCAGCATGCCGATGTACTGCTTTACGCCAGTCGCCGGCGTACGAAGTTGATGCGATGCCAAGGATATAAACTCGTCTTTGGAATTGTTCAGCGCCACCAATTGCGCATGCTGGCTTTCGAGTACAGCGTTCATAGCTTTGAGTTCTTCGGCACGCTTTATGTCTTCTATATCAACGCACGAACCGATATAGCCTAAAAATTCGCCTTCGGGTGAAAAACGGGGCAATCCGTTGTCTAGAATCCAGCGGTACGTGCCGTCGTAGCGCCTCAGCCGGTATTCCATATTAAAGGGCTTATGCTCATCGAATGACGCAATATATACCTTTAAACAGCGGCTTGCGTCCTCGGGATGCACAGACTGTGCCCAGCCATTGCCAAGTTCCTGCTCTAGGGTGCGGCCGGTATAATCGAGCCATGACTTATTAAAATAGGTGCGCCGCTTCTCGGTATCCGAAAGCCACATAAGCACCGATGCACTGTCGGCCATACTACGGAAACGCTGTTCGCTCTCATATAGTTCTATTTCGGCATTCTTGCGGTCGTCGATATTCATACTGGTGCCGATCATACGGACTGCTTTGCCGTTTTCCAGCAGAGCCTTTCCCTGCCCCAATAACCAGTGCACGGTTCCGTCGGGCCAGACAACCCGGTGTTCAACGCGATACTCTTTGCCGGTTTTCATGGCGTCCTGGATAACTTTGCGAGTCAGACTCCGTTCGGCCGGATGCAATAGCCGAAGGTATTTTTCGTATGTAATGTTGTATGCTGGTTTTAGCCCGAACAAGGCCTTCAGTTCGTCAGACCATACTAGTTCGTTGGTTGCAATATTCCATTCCCACATGCCCATTTGCGACGCTTTAAGCGCTAGTGCCAAATTTTCCTCGCTCCTACGCAACGCGGTTTCAGCTCTGTACTGCGTGGTTATATCCTGCTGCGTTCCCCAGGCTCGTATAAGTTTTCCATCTTCTATAACGCCGACCAGGCTATTTCTAAATACTTTTTTATTGCCGTGCGTATCGAGCTCGTGCGAATCTACGCCCGAAAGGCTATAGCCAGACTGTATAAACGCCTTTAAATACGCTGTGTTGAGCGGATCGTCACGCACAAGCAACTCCGGCAGGCGCATACCCATAAGCGACGCCGCCGATTCGGCGCCATACATAGCCGCCATAGCATCGTTTGCTTCAGCCAAATAAGCCCGCTCATACATAAGATCGATTTGCTGCGCCAGTTTGAGCTTTATAGGAATCGGTTCCTCCACCTCGAACCGCCATATGCCTTCCTGGCTATTATGAATAAATGCCTGGTACCGTTGTTCACTTTCAAGTGCGCGCTCACGAGCCTGAACCTGATCAGTTACTTCGACGCCAAATACCATAACTCCCACAACAACGCCCTTTTCATTCCTATACGGCTGGTGCACGAAATCAAAAAACGACTCCACCATCCGGCCATTGTTGTCGCGGTCGAAAGAGGCTGGCACGGCAAACCCCCTAATCGGCTTACCAGTCTTAAACACCTCTTCGACATAGTCGAACCACCCCTGGCCTTCCAGTTCCGGAAACGCCTGACGCATAGCCTTGCCTAAAACCGGCCGGTTGCCCCACAGTTTCTTGAACTGCGGATTAAAAAGTTCGACCACCCCGTCGCGTCCTGACAAAATAGCAATCAGCGCCGGTGCCTGCTCAAACAAACCTTGCAGGTTAAGCTCCTGCATTCGCTCGGACAGATGCAAGTGTTTGGACGTCATACTATTTACTATCCCTAGTATAACCTTATGCCGGCCGGTTATTCCAGATATGTCAGTGCTTTATATAAAAGGACGCTGTGTTAAGCGCCCTTTTATATAACAACACTACCTCCTACTGCTCATAGGTAGGTTCGGTGCTTTTGTGGATGAACATTTCTTTGCTCATCGGCCCATGATGATGGCGCATTTTTACGATGGGAAGATATTTTTCGTTAATCCCGTTATCCTCTGCCCATTGTCTTAGTTCGGCATGCTTACTTTGCATGTGCTTCTTACGTTCTTCGGCCGTCATATCTTGCATAGATGCACGCTCAGACTCTCTGTTGGCGTGCAACTCTTGTAACTTAGCCAGGATTTTGTCCTTCTGTTCAGCAGTGAGTTTGCCATCGGTAACAGCTTGCGACAGCCGCTCTTCCATATGCTTTTGCATCTCGGCATGCCGTGCAACTTTTTCTTCGTCAAAGACTGCCTGCACTTCATCTTTATTAAGGTTAAACTTTGTAGCGATTTTTTCGGCTAGCGTTGGTATTCCGCTTGCCGAATCGGTCGCAGCCGAAGCCACGCCCATGCCGACAATACCCGCCAAACCAACCGCGGTGGCAGCACCGGCTATTAATAAAGGTTTTTTTAGATTCATATTCGCTCCTTGCTTTTAGATGTTGTCAGTTACCACGCGGGTAACATAGGCATAGTAGAGCCCTATCTTGCGAACTGGCTGAAGAGCCGGTAAAGCCGCCTGGCGAAGCGGCATTTTTCCAGCATATTTGCAGTATTCAAGCCTTTTTGATTATTGGCCGCAGATGGTTTAAAAGATAAAACGAGCCGACTACCAACAAAACCGGCTCGGGACGGCCAAGCAACGCTCGGTACGCGGTATACGGGTCAGGTACCACGGCAACATCCCAAACTCCCTGTGCCCGGCACAAAGCAGCCACCCGCTCCGGACCGGCCGATACATACGGTCCTTCCCCTTTTTCGAAACCCGTAATAATAAGGTGACTGGCCAGGCATGTTATTCCCCGTATCTTTTCCTCTACATCTCTATCTAAAAAACCAGCCAGCACGGCAACCGGCTGGCCCGCAAACAAGGCATGCATACTTTTACACAATGTGTGTATTTTTTGCGGGTTATGAGCAACGTCGACAACGAGCGTTTTATTACCTATCTTGTGCAGCTCCATGCGCGCCGGTACTACCACTTGGGCCGCTTCTTTGATTGCTTTGCCCGGCAGCGCGCCATAGCCGTCGCGCTCTAGCGTAAAACGCACCGCTTCTAAAGCCAGGCCGAAATTGCGCTGCTGAAATAACGGCAGCACCTGGGCTGCCGGATGGAACGGAGCCGGTTCTACGATGTGCAAATCTGCCTGCTTTTGCTGCACAACCTGCTGCACGCAATCCATAACTTCCTTGCCTTGCCGGTAACAGAATACACTGTTGTGCAGTTGCACGATGCCGGCTTTTTGAGCCGCAATTTGTTTGAGCGTTTTGCCTAAGACTGCAGTGTGGTCGTAGCCGATATCAGTAATCACACATACTTTATCTTTACGAGCGATCACATTGGTACTGTCCAGCAAACCGCCCATACCGACTTCCACCACTGCGTATTCCACGTGATGGCGCGCAAACTGCCAATACGCCATGGCCACCATGAGCTCGAAATAGGTCGGAGTAATACCGCTAGCGAATATAATGGGTAAAAATTCGCTTAAAGCTTTGCAGAAGGCCTTTTCCCCCAAAGGCACCAAGCCGATCTGTATGCGCTCGTTTATTTCATCAACGTGGGGCGATACGGTCAAGCCGGTTGTTTTGCCGGCCGCCTGCAAAAGCGCCGCGGCGTAATAAGCCGTGGATGTCTTGCCCGACGTACCCGCCACGTGAATCACCTTTAGCGTATCTTGCGGATTTCCCAAATACTCCATCAGCCGCCTCATACGCTCCAGGCTATGCGTATGCCGCGCCGCATTGGAGGGCCAATAGCGATGCAGGGCTGCGCGCGCTTCGGCAAATGTTGCAATAGTTGGCATAGGCCAATTGTACAACTTCCGGGGGCAAACCGCTGTCGGTTACGGTTAACGGATTATCCAGGCTAACCGGCGTGGACGATGAGTTGCCAACCTTGCGCGCAATAACCCTGAGTTTGGCATTGCTCAGGCGTGTATGTTGGTAACGATTCGTCGATTATCGCTGTATATGGTATGCCGGCATCGGCAAATGCTCGCAATTCACCTTGCCGGTTCCAGGTAAACTGTCCCTCTGCCGCTACCTCGCGGGCAACCGCTTCGCGCAAACTGCGGACAGCCGTGTATGCCGTGCCGCCAGTTGTGCAAACATCCTTCAAAACTACAACAAGCCCCTCCTGCAGCCTGAGCAAACGGCTGCGAGACGTAGTGGTCAGCTCAACTTCCCGTGCAGACACTTTATGGGTGAACAACGCCACAACGCCAAGTTCATGGGCAACATGCCGCGACAAGCGGTTCGCGCCGTCCGCAACACCCAATACTGCCTGCGGCAGCTTAGGATGTCTTTGCCGTATAGCCGCTGCGTTCACATCAACCCATTCTCTAAAAAGAGGAGCTTTCGTAGGAATGCGGTCAAAATCCAATTTTCTGCCATGCGCACCATAGGCACATTCGTGGTGTACGCCTTCGGGGTCTAAAACCCCCTCTTCTAAAAGATGTTGCTTAAATTTGGGTACGCTCACCATATTTTCATGATAGCAAAATACTTAACATAAGGTAGCCGGCCTGGATCTAATTAAGACGGCTCATTACTTTTCTCATACGACCTATATATTTACATCTGCTAGAAATTTCAATGGACTAATCAATCGCATACTCCCAACCCGGTTGCCACGATTTAGTTTTACGCCAGTCTTCGTCGATGGCTTGCCGCCAATTTTTGCCCCCGTAATAGAACGTCCAGCGCAAGTTGCGGGCCTTGATGCGCGACAATCGCAACATGCTTACCTTGGCAGTTCCACCTTAAATACTCGACAAAACTAGCCAATCGGCGCTGCACATCTTTATAACTTTCACCATTCGGAAAAGGTCTATCAATATGCTCCTTCATGTTATCTTTAAAGCTAGCTGCAGGCTTGCCGTTCATATCGCCGTAATTGCATTCTCTTAAACGCCCGTCTTGAATAATGTTATAGTTGCCTCCGAAGCCAAGTTCGGCTGAATCGATTGCTCGCTGCAGGTCCGAGCAAAATACGACATCGAATTTTTTATCGGCGGCCTGTTCGCCAAGCTTTTGGGCTTGTGTTTTGCCTGCTTCTGAAAGCTCGCCCGGCAGCCAACCAGTCGCTAAATCTTGCTCGTTATCAGTTTGTAGTCCCGTGCACAAAATAAGTTATTTTAACTGCCATGAGATAACTTTAACACTCCAGGCCTTAGGTAAAAAAATAACCCGCGCCGGCGAAAAACTATCTGATGACTGGCAGTCGAAGCTGTTTTTTAATGCTATTCATAGCAGCAAGAGCGGTTCTCCCTTGATCGGTACGCCTGAGCGCCCGCTTTGCGGCCTGAGTTGTTACGGCTAGATGTATTTTGGCTGGCAAGGTCGGCCGGAAACGGATAAGACCATCGGCGGCGTCCTCGGCAATATCCCTTGCTGCATCGCGCAACGTAAAACAGCCAAGGTATAGGCCCATCCATTCACGGAAAGTACTAACAGCGCGAATTTCGGGCATTTTGGCAGTAAGATACTCACCGACGAGCAGGCCTGTTTGGTATCCCTCGCCATATACTGTAAATCCATAATACTTCACTGTTCTTGCCATTGTCTTTTTGGTACCGAGAAAGCCAATGGCCATGCGGGATTATGGGGCGGCATTTCGGGTGCCTTTGGAGGGTAATACATAATTTTCATTTTAGCAGCAAACAAGTGGCCATTCTCTGTACAGCACTGTCACTTCAAGTGATCCTCTACAAGCTCCCGCCCGTAGCTTCTCATAACTCAAGCTTCGCTTGCCCGCTATCTTCACGGCCTTGGTTTTCGATGTAGGCTTGAATTGTTTTCTCGTTGGCGCCGACAGTACTTACAAAGTAGCCAATTG
>DATFHU010000005.1:0-26104 GCA_035248005.1 Saccharimonadales bacterium (SeqCode) | reverse complement strand
TGTCGGCTTCCATAACAATAACATCGGTGGCAAGCTGGTGTCGGATGCCATTGATTACCCCACCGCTTACGCCAATCTACACAACTCTATTGCCACTGCTTTGATGCCGCTGGGTATAACCCTGGTTGTTGGTTCGGCCATTATTTACACCGAATCGTGGATGCTAGGGCTGTTTATTACCCTCATGACGGCCATTATTGTGGGCTTGGGTGTCCGCGATAGCCGCCGTATGGCTCCCCGCCGCCAAGCACGGCTGCAAGCATCTAAGGCGCTCACTTCACATGTGGCTGACACCGTTACCAACATTCAAACCGCTAAGACATTCAGCAGAGAAAATTACGAACTCAAAGAGCACAAACGATTGAGCGAGATATTGACGGACATCCGTATTAAGGACTGGCGCGAAATGTCAGTAACCGGCAATACCCGCCTGATTATTTTAGCGATGCTCCAGGCGCTCCTTATCTTTACCATTATTCGCTTGGTGCAGAGCAATCCCGCGTTGCTCGGCGTAGGTATCTTTGCCTTTAGCTTCACTGTCACCCTGAGTATCCGCCTCTTTGAAGTGAATATGTTCATCCGCAACATCGAAGAAGCGTTATTACAAGCCTCGCCTATGACAAAAATCATTCAGGAAACGCCAGAGATTCAAGATATGCGCGGCGCAAAGAAGTTGGTAGTTAAAGGCGGTGGCGTGGCATTTTCGGACGTTACGTTTGCTTACGCTGACGCCAACAACAAAGAGGCGGTGTTTTCCGGTCTCAATCTCACGATTGCGCCTGGCGAAAAGGTAGGACTGGTCGGGCCGAGCGGCGGCGGCAAATCTACCTTTACCCGTCTGCTGCTGCGCTTTGAAGACATAAACGAAGGTGAGATCACCATTGACGGGCAGAATATTGCCGTCGTTACCCAAGAAAGTTTACGTCAGGCAATTTCGTATGTACCACAGGAGCCATTATTGTTTCACCGTAGCATCCGCGAGAATATAGCCTATGGCAAACCGGACGCTAGTTTACGAACCATCAGACGGGCGGCAAGCATGGCGCACGCCGATGAGTTTATTAGCAAACTCAAAAATGGCTACGACACGATTGTAGGTGAACGGGGCGTCAAGCTGTCCGGCGGTCAACGTCAGCGGGTAGCGATTGCTCGCGCCCTCCTGAAAGATGCGCCAATCTTAATCCTAGACGAAGCGACCAGCGCGCTCGATAGTGAGAGTGAAGTGTTGATTCAAGACGCTCTCTGGAAGCTCATGGAAAACCGCACAGCAATTGTTGTCGCTCATCGCCTCAGTACAATTCAAAAAATGGATAGGATTGTGGTACTCGATGATGGGCGGATAGTGGAGCAAGGTACGCATATGCAACTCCTCAAGCGTAAAGGGCTGTATGCTAAATTATGGTCGCATCAGTCGGGTGGGTTTATGAAGGAGGACGCCTAGATTGACCCCTACATTTAGCCAACTTACTGCTGCTTTAAGCAAAGCTTGGAGTGCCGAAACAAGCTGCTGGGGTGACGATTGGCCGCCTGATAATCCGGCGCGAGGGCAGTGTGTAACTTCGTCGCTAGTTGTCCAAGATTACTATGGCGGTAATTTGATTCGTTTTGCTGTTCGCGGTGAAGGAATCAGCGAAAATCACTACTGCAACCTTTTGGATGACGGCACGCTGTTTGATACCACTCGCTCGCAATACAAAGTACGGGTGATTATGCAAATACACCCGGTCAACTTAAACGGTTATTCTAGTTTGCGGGAAAAGCGTCTGGATGATGAAGAAACACGGATGCGGTACGAAGTATTAAAACGTCGTGTCGCAACAATCCTTAGCGCATGAAGACAAACCTATCTGCCGTTGGCAAATAGGTAACTTTCATTTGAGTACAAATGAAAGTTACGGATTCAGGCTCGTTATTGGTGTTAAATAGCTAGTCCATGGAAAACTGTTGACAAACTTAAGCATAAGTGCTAATATTAACCCACTGTACGAGAATCATCTCGGCCCCCTCTCTTCACAAGACTCCTTGCAAATGTAAATAGATATCTCCAAACGCCTAGTTGCGCGGCATTTACCAACAGTCTTTCGTGAGGCAGCTTACATAGTGCCTACAAAGACCCGACAACTTGTAACACTCAAGCCAGCAGCAACTAGGTGACTGGAATTACCTATTTAACAAGGAGGTTTCAGTTATGTCATTAACCGATAAGCAGCTTCGCAACACTAAGTTGCGTAAGCTTCACGAGCGTCTTCGCCAAGCCGTGCCAGGCTATCTTGCCTTGTGCGAAGCCGGCTCCACTACGGCTGGCGATTCCTGGGTCGAAGGCCGCAGCGACCGCGACATCGCGATTGTAATCAGCCAGCCAGATGCAGCTTCAACTGCTCTGGTTCAGACCACGCTCTCGGATTTGGGTTTTAACGACACATATCTATTCCTCATCATTGCTCAGGATATATTCCTAACAACGACGAGCGAGCAGGATTTGTCGATGAAGTTCCGGGGTCAGACATTATTCGGTCCCGATCTGGTAGCTCAAAAAGAGCTACCACCCCGTGATTTTGCGGCTAGCATTGTCCAGAAGGGCTTGGCTGGAATGGAGCGTAAGCTTGCCAACCGCCTGCTCAATAGCAATTTCTGGTCCGAAGATCATCTCAAGGACAAGCTCTACCCGGAGTTGAAACGACTCTTTATGTTCTTGGCGGCGCGGCATTATGCGGACACGGGTGTCTACCCGCGCTCCCGCCAAGACGTAGCCAATGTTTGCGATTCAAGTGAACTTCAGCAGGTGTGGTCTGTTCTCGCGGCTTTTGACTCGGCTACGAAAGCTGAAGTCATTGCCGCCACGGAAGCAGCACTCGGCTGGCTCAAAAACTACCCTCGTTTTTAGGTACTGGTCTCCCCGCGTTTCGACGCGGGGAGCTTACCCTAAAATCTACTTAATATTAAGCCTCAGAAGAGCTGCTTACTAATTTCCGCTGGCCATTCTCTGCGAATAAAGGGCTTGTCGCTTACTTCTTTGACCAGCTTTTTTACCTGCTTTTCCAGTTCCGCAATAATGAACGCACCAGCTACCGGCAGCACCCAGGCAAAGTAAGGACTTCTGAAAAGAATTTTAACTTTGGGCTTCCGCAGTTTGAGGAATAGCGGGCGCAGTTCATCAAATACTTTGTCACGCATAAACCTAAAGATTATGTAGTCGCCAATCATAGCCCCAAGGCCCGCCAATAATGCTACTTCTACCGGATGCAAATTGTCAGCGAAATGGAACAGGATTACGGCGGCCGGAGCTACAGTGAAGGTAGATACGAAGAATATGCCAGTAATAAATGCACCAATATAGCCAAGTGTACCGATTTGCCGAATAACATCATCCACAACAGGCGTTTTGATCAAGTGGAAGAATAGGATAAGGCTTAATACAAGCAGTAGCGTATTTTTATACGGCCATAATCGCCACTTTCTAAGGAGCCTTTTTGTGCCGCGACGCAGTTTCTTTTCCATTCATAAGCATTATACTCTGGCGAGTTTACTGTGTGCTATATTGGCAATGGGCTGTGAGAGCCTTATGCGTTTGCCTTTACACTGCAGGTTGTAGGGCGAATGTGGAGTTTGTCTAAATAAGGGGTTAGTTTAGTGCTGCCCCCTTATTTAGCGTATGCGAGCAGTTTCAGGTTGAGTCGTTGTATCATGTCATGCCCACGTCCGCTTCTTGTTTGTTTCTTCTTTGTCTCTGAAAGCTTGTTCAAGGTCAACCTCTAAGCGGTTAGCCAGTGCACACAGCAGAATAATAATGTCGCCGAACTCTCCGGCGGTATCGAAATTGTACTGCTTGGCACTATCAACGCGCATCGAACTGGCTGATTTACGGATGCATTTAGCTAATTCACCGATTTCTTCTGACAGGAGCAGGTATTTCTCCAGTACGGTGTTTTTATCAAAGCCGCGCTCTTTTTCTAAATCAGCCACGTATTGTTGGATATCATGGAGGGTGGGGTTTGGTTTGAGATGAAGTTTGCTCATAGTTAGGTCTTAATCGTTTTCGCTATTGAGTTCAGCATATCGAAAACACTCCGGCACATGGTCATTCATCATACCCACAGCCTGCATAAAGGCATAGCAGGTAGTGGGGCCAACAAAACGGAAGCCGTCTTTTTTGAGGCCTTTGCTCATACGTTTGCTGATTTCGGTGGCTTGGTCGTGTGTGGCTTGGGTGAGTTTTTGGTCGCCAATGTAGCTCCACAGGTGTGCGTCCAAACTGCCGTGCTTTTGTTGCATGGCAAGGGTGGCTTTGGCATTTTCAATGAAAGCATTGACCTTGAGGCGGTTGCGGATGATGCCAGTATCTTGCAACAAGGCAGCACGCTTTGTTTCGTTGTAGCGGGCGATCTTGGCTGGCTCGAAGTCATCGAAGGCTTTGCGGTAATTCTCGCGCCGGGACAGAATAGTTAGCCAGCTCAGGCCGGCTTGCGCGCCTTCCAGGTTAAGCATCTCAAATAGCAAACGGTCATCGTGGACGGGTACGCCCCATTCGGTGTCGTGGTAGGCGCGCAAAAGGTCGTTGGTTTCGGCCCAGGGGCAACGAGGTTGACTATCTTTCATGCCGATTTAGCACTCCCCAGTGCTTCACTATCTCCCGCGCTATCTCGTCTGGCTGTCGCCCTTCAGTATCTATGGTGATGTGCTCCAGCTTTTTCTCTTCGAGCTCTCTAGCAAGCTGCGTTGAACGTTCCAAATGCCACGTAAGACCGCCCTCACTTTTTTCGCGGCCACGTATACGTTCATGGTTGACGTGAAGCGGAGCAACCAAACGTACTACAAATATATCCGCGCCAGGTACGGCAACACGGATTTTATCGAAATCATCAGGCGACTCCATCACACTCGGAATAATGAGGCATTTCGCCCCGGCCTCTTGATAATTCCTCCACACTGCTGCCAGATTCTTAAACCCAAGCGTCATGTTAAACCGATCACCCTCCGGCGCTGGCCATTCGCGGCGCACATCGTCTAGATCAATCAGGGCATGGGGCAATACTTCATCGTGGTCGGACTGCAAAATATCGGATATGGCGAAGGCTACGGAAGTTTTTCCGATACCCACCGGGCCAATAATATTAAGCACGGGAACAGAGTTGGGGTTATGGGTGGTTGTCATAGCAATGTAACAAGCTTCCTTCCCAGCGCTGTGTGCGCTTCCTGGCTAAAATGTATGCCGTCGTCACCGGCGTGCGCCACTTGAGCGGCATCGACAAATAGGCAACCAGCATCGCTTGAGACCTTTTGCAGCGCAGACGCAAGCTGCTGTGACTTCAAGGCAGACTTGTGATCGTAGTAGTCCGGCGTATATAACTTGGCAAAATTGGGTGCCGTATCATCAATCAAAATCGGGCTTACCAGGATAATTTGGGCGGCCTTGTTGACTTGGTACGCTGCTGTTTTATCCTTAATGATTTGTATGAGCCCTGCAACAGCACCGGCAATGTCCTGTACGCTTCGGTTGAATTCAATTTTTAGGTCGTTAGTACCAAGCATGAGTATAACGACTTCAATCGGCAAATGGCTGTCAAGGCAAGGCTCAAGATATGTTTTACCATTACGGCCAGGTTTGCGAGCATATTCTAAGTCGGTTGTGCGGCTACCGAGTCCTTCCTCGATAACGTAATAGTCTTTGTCCAAAGCATCCTGCAGCAATCCGGTCCAGCGCACGTTTGCCGGATAGCGGCCTGATTTATCTGGTTTCTGGCCCCAAGTATTGGAGTCGCCGTAGCAGAGGATGGTTTTGGCGGCGGGATTGGTGTTCATTTCTCAATTATACAGATAGGACGGCAGAAACTGTTAAAATAACCTTATGACAAACGAAGAACTTATTCAGCGAGCAGCTTAAAAAGCCGACAAGGAAACCTATATGATCGACCATATCAAACTCAGAGTAGCCGACTTTACAAAGTCTAAAGCGTTTTATGACCAAGCTCTAGGTGCGATTGGTATGAAGCTGCTGCCAGATTCTGATGATGGCTACTGTGCTTGGAGCGCTAACGATGATCCGCTTTTTGAAATAGCCAAGCCAAACGAAAGTAATCCAGTCAGCCACGCAGTACACTTTTGTTTTAAGGTAAACGACCAGAAATTGGTAGATGCTTTTTATAAAGCTGCCTTAGCTGCAGGCGGCAAAGATAATGGCGCACCAGGCCCACGACCCCACTACAGCCCAACGTACTATGCAGCCTATGTGTTAGACCCTGACGGCAATAACGTCGAGGCGTGTTTTCATTAGGCCTACTATGCCGTAAGTCCCGCCAGTGATAAGGACGGTTGTCATGCTCTAACAGTACCTTATCTGTTGGGCTCAAGCCTATTTGCCTACGGCAAACAGGCCAACTTCCATTTGAGTACAAATGAAAGTTACGGTAAAAAGACCTATGGTTCTAGGTCACGGTTTTACTCGCGTGACCAATAAGCGTGGTTAGATCATCCTCCTTGAAGTAGGCATGGTTAAACGAGTGCAAAATCTCTTTCACGATCTCAAAGATGACTCGGTTGCGTGCTTTTGCATCATCAAGGATATTTGTATCAATCTTTTTTCTTACGAGATATCTGCCGGTTATGTTCTTAGGTGGATGATGAACATCCCAGGGAAAGTCGGGAGCGCTTGTTTTAAAAAGCACGCAATTTTTCTCACCTTCAAACTCAACCCTTAAGAGTAAGTTACCCACGACGCCAATTTTGGAATAATGTTTTTGGGCAAACCTAAGTACGCCATCTATACAGGTAATTATGTTACTGATTTCTACAAAGGTGTGTTCTTCACCGTCTTCGGGCTTACGACGCTTTTCTATAGGGTCTACGTTCATGATGTTGCCATAAATATCAGAGCCGAAGAAATAATGATGTTCCGAGTGCTCGTCCTTGTAGTGCGTGGACGCTCCATATTGATAGATAGGGGCGTCGTCCCCACCGCGAGTGTCAGGGGTTTGGTAACGGTAATCATTAAGACCGTTACTGATGGGTTCGTAGAGAATCGCATGCTGTACGGTAGCCGTATCAGTAACGGGTTCCTGGGGGAACTCAGGTAGAAGTGTAATGATTTGCGTGCCCTCGAAGTGCCTCCCAGTAAAATATGGTGTTGGTGGCGCTACGGCATATCGCATCATTTCGCTCATTGGCTTACTTGCTGCTTCGGCCTTTTCGTCCTCGTCATCCTGATAATCCGCTCTTGCTTCAAAGATATCCTGCAACAAGTCTGCCAGCTCATCCCTCAGGCTAACACTAGCCTGGCGCCTGTCACGGAGCATCTCCCACTCATCTCCCGAAGCGTATTTTTCCCAATCTTCGCCCCTTGCACGATCTGCAACGCGGGTAAACAGAATGTTTTTACCTCCGTAGTTCATCCAATGCGGAGTAGAGACGCTTTGCGGCATATAAGTAATTAAGAAGGCCTTCTTGCCATCGTCAGAGGTGCAGACTTGGTAGAAGGGTAAAACAATCGGGCTAACCGTGCTGATGATAGAGTTGTTTACCTTTTGAACAAAGTTGTCCTCAAAATCCATTCCCGTAACCGGCAGTTTTGGCTTATCGTCTTCGTCGTCCACGCCAATAACGAGCCAGCCCCCGTTTGTGTTGGCGAACGATACGAGCGCCTTCACTATCTTAGGCAGCGAACTTAGATCGCGCTTATAATCCAGGTTCAATCCTTCGGCAATTTGCTGGTCACAAAAGCTCACCACGTCAGCGAAAGTAACGTCTTTAAGGGATTTGCCGAAAATGCTTGTATCCATACCTTTTAGTTTAACAGGGACAACATAATAAAGCTCATTATGTAAGGTTAGCCCTCCCACTGTCTGGCCAGTATAAGGGCTTACCGGATCGCCTCAAGGTCGGTCTTCCAGTTGGGAGCTCCACCTTGACGCGCTCCGTCCAGCCCTTGCCCGTTCGACAGAGCGGGAGGTCGAACGCTCGAAGGTTCAAAGTAACTTTACGAGGAGGTTTGCTATGCAGACAGAAAACGCGGTTGAGATCGCCAAGATAAATGATGAGTTTCGTCGCAGTGGTTTTGGAATTGTGGTAACACAGGGCGTACAGGTGCTAGAGAATTTACATTTGTTGCTTGACGAGATACGCAGGTTTAGCGAGTTTACGGAAGATAACGACCCATACGGTGAGCATGACTTCGGTACGGTTCACTGGTACGGCGAAAAGGTGTTTTGGAAGATAGACTATTACGACCAAGAGCTGAAGTACGGCCGGCACCCGCTGGACGACGATTGTAAGAGGGTCATGACCATTATGCTCGCGAGCGAGTATTAGGCGCGCGAAGCCCGGAGTTGCTTAGGTGACTGCCGGGCTTAATTGCGTGTTTAAGTTACATTGAGCTTAGCGATAGGGTTTCTTCGGGATCGGCCATATTTTGCCAAGCATCGTCCTTAAGCTCGTCTGTAGTTGTGATAAAGAACCTTAGCTCATCGTTATCCGCATTTCCGATTGCATGCCGCATCTTTTTGAGTAGCCGTCTTTGTAACGAGGTACTATCGCAAACTAATAGAACCGGCGGAAACTCGTATTTGCTGGGCCAATCACCATTTTCTGCGTAGTCGATGTATTGCATAACGCGCCGGGTGGCTAAGAAAAACGGTTGGTCTTCATGAAACACATCAAAGAGGAAGCGCTTTTGATCGTCTTCGGCTTCGAGCTGAACGTAGGCGTCGGGCAGCTTCTTCGGAAGTATTTTAGACCCAGCAAGCTGGCTTTTAGTAAAAAATTGCAGACTATCACCGTATAACTCTTTAAGCACGCAATGAGCTCTAAATACTGTCAGCCAGTGATTAACGAATGGCTCTTTAGCGTCCGGGTCTTTATTAGTATTGCGTAGAGCGGCTGGATTATATTTAGTGGTCGATATTTTCCTAAGTGCTTTTTGGCCTTCTGGCAATAAATAATAGGCTGCATGTTTACGTAGCAAATGATATTCTGGCTCAAATCTTCGTCCGATATATTCCCGTTTCATCATAAGCTGTAAGCGTTTGTTGATGGTTTTCTTGCTGATGCCGGTAGTTTTACTTAGCAGGTCTGAGGTAGCGAAGCGGAAACGATATAGCAGGTTGAGTATGGTGCGCTGCTTTTTTGTAAGCGAGTAGTGGCCGGGTTCGGTAGAGGTCATAGTAGCTAGTATATGTGTTAGAAATCCCCGCGTTGTTTAACTTTTCAAGCATCGGATGCGTCCAGCCCGAGTACATCTTCCATGCCGGGTAACGAGCCATATTTCGCTCTTCTCGGCCTAACTGGAACCTTGAGCTCTGGGTGCTCCTCCGGGTAAAAGTACAAACACAGTTTCTCAAGTGGCGTCTGGTTGTCAATGCCCTTGTGCGGCTTCACGCAGTTGTAATAGTTCACGAAGCGCACGAGCGAGCGTTTCCGGGCATATTGGCTGGTGAAGTACTCGTTGGCATACCACTGCTCCATGAGCGTCCGGATGACCCGTTCGGCTTTGCCATTGGTCTGCGGATGCGGATGGGCTGGTTGCGTAAAGATCTGCTTAATGCCGGTGGCAAAACAGGACTGCATGAACTTGTGGTACTTGACCCAGCCCTTGTACTCGCTGCCGTTGTCGGTTAGGAGCTTCTCAATGGTGTAGGGGCATTCACGGATAACATCCTTTAGGAACTGGGTGGCGCTGTCGCTGCTCTTGTCGGGGTAGATGCCGGTGTACAGCTCTCTGGAGTAGTCGTCAATGGCCACGAACAGGTATTGTTTGTCGTACAGCCTGCTCTCGTGTTTCAGCACGGGCAAACATTTCGTATCCATGTGGAACAGCTCGCCTGGATAGTGCTTGTTGTAGCGCCTGGCCTGCGCTTTGAGTTTGGCTTCAATGCGGGCCTGTACACGGGCTAGACGGCGTAAACCGTACTCAACGGTCCGGTAGCGCCGGTTGACGCTTTTTCTGGGCTGGAAGTCACCATGCCTGGCCCGCTCCAGAACCTTGGTAACCGTCGGGTAGCTGACGCCATACTTGCGGCACAGATCGATCTTCTTGAACCTGGGGAGATAGGATTTGAATCTTACGTGTTATCAAAAATTAAGGATTGCCATAGTTAATTCTGGAATCTTGGATTAATAGCTGGCCACCATTTTTTTGCAGTGTGAGCGGCGTGTAGGGTAATTTTTAGGCTCTGGGGGCTTAGCTTTTAATGCGGGCAGTCTTTTCGATGTAGTGGCGCAGGATGGGGACGTAGTGTAAAAAGCTTTCGCGGGTGATCCATTCGTTCTCGCTGTGGTGTCCGCCGCCTTCGGGGCACGAAACAATACAGGGTATGCCGTGCTCCACAAAGTACGATGCGTCAGTGCCCCCGTAGGATATACTGCCTTCCGGGCGGATGCCTGTTACGGCTTCGATGCTATCCATGAAGCTTTTTACCAACGGGTGGTCGAGGTCTGTTTTTATGGGCATTTTAGCTGAGTAGTCTTTGTAGCTAACATCGTGCAGTTGGCAAATGCCTTTCACCATCCGGATATGTTTGTCATAAGATTCCCTGTGTAGAAAGCGAATTTCAACTGCGGCGGTCATAAGCGAAGGAATTTGGTTGTAGGTTTCGCCGCCATGGATTATGCCGATATTGAGTGTATCGGTTGTGGGGCCATGGTCTTTAAACTCTGCTTTGATGTCGTGTAATGCCTGGACTAGTTTGAATGATGCGCTATCGCCCTCCCATGGCCGCGAACTGTGCGCGGTGCGGCCATTGGCAATAAGATCGAATCGCCAATGTCCTTTGCATAGTTTTTCGATGTTCCAGCCCGGGGCTGCCGAATCAGGTAAAATACACACCTTCGGGAGATAGCCGGCTTTTACCAGGTTGCCGGTGCCGTTCAGCGCGCTTGTTGCGCCGAGCTCTTCGTCGGTGGTAACCATAATGGCAAAGTCGTAGTCGCTCAAATTGCCTTTTAAATCATCGACCAGCTGCATATAGCCGGCAATAGCGAATTTCATATCGTAAACGCCACGACCTTTTAGTTTGCCGTCTTCTTGGCGCATAGTAAAGACCTGTTCGCTGCCGGTCATAACGTCAACGTGAGCGGCGAGCAGTACGGCCGGCTTTTTGTCGTTGTTGCGCCTGGTTGAGGCCACAAGGGCGCTGTGGCCATCAAACTGAAAGCGCTTAATAAACATGCCCCGCTCCACCAGATAATGCTCGATATATTCCAGGGCAATGTCGTTGGCAACAACATCACTGCTGAGAGTTGGCATACCAACAAGTACACTAAGCAGTTGTTCGGCTTCGGTTTGTTTTAACATAGTGATTCGCATTATACCATTTACGTTATTTTTTCAGGCTTTTATTTTGGCAGGTGTGTGCCAGGGTGTGGGTACTGCATATGCCGCTTCTTGCACATATTGGTATAAGATGCGGTTGAATTGTTCAAGGCCGTCTATAGAGATCCACTCCTCCTTGCTGTGCCAGCCGCCGGCGGGCGGGTGGACGATAACGCACGGAATATTAAGTTGGCTAAAGTAGCGGCCGTCAGATGCGGCATAGCCGTACCAGGAACCGGGCTCTTCGCCAATGGCGTCGGTTATGAGCCTTCTGAATTTTTCGATAAAGGGGTTAAGCGGGTCATTAATACAGGGAGGATCGCTTACGAGCAAAGTAGCTTTGACATCATGTTTACGACAGACTTTACGGATTTTCGGGTATATATGTTGATAATCGTCCATGGTGCCGTGCCGGATGTCCAGGATTGCCGTAGCATACGGAGCGAGCTGGTTTGGAGCAAGGCCTCCTTCTATGGTGCCGACCGATAATAGTGTGTCCTCCCGCTTGGAGTCTGGCGGCAAGAGCTGCTGTATATCGCTCAGCGTGGCAAGCAGCATATGAATAGCGTTTTTTCCTTGCCATGGCTTGGAGGCATGGCCGGCAATACCCTGGGCTTCGAGCTTAACCCATTGGACGCCTTTGGCGAATTCCTCGAGGCGCCAGTTGTCCCCGCCGTCCGGCGCAATAGCAACCTTGGTGCGGTAACCCTGGTGGGATAACAAATAACCGACGCCATTGCGACCGCCGACTTCTTCGTCTGCGGTAATCATGATACCAAAGTCGTACTGTTCGAGCTCGTCCTGTAACCGGTCGACCAAATCCAAATAGCATGCTACGGAAAATTTCATGTCCATAACACCGCGAGCGTAATACCGATCGTTCTTTTCCGTAAGCTTAAATTGGCTTTTCTCGCCTGGCACGACATCGATATGCGCGGTAAGCATAACAGTTGGCTGCTTGCTGTCGGGCCGGGTGGTTGCTACCAACGACGGAAAGCCCTCGCTCTTAAAGCGGCGGACATGCATACCGCGTTCGGTAAGGAAAGTATCTATAAAAGCGAGTGCTTCACTACTTGCTAGGAAGTCCCCGCTTACGGTCGGGAATGCTACTAGCGTGCTTAGAAGGTTCTTTAGCTGTGTTTGCTTGTTCATGGTTGACGCCCTTTATTATGTGGGGTGTTACGTTCGTTAAAAATGTTTGGAGCGTTGCTTTATACGATTCTATAGAGCTAAGCTCTACATACTCGTGGTCGCTGTGCTGGCCGCGGCCGAACAAGCCGAATTCTATAACATCGCTATTTGTCAAGGCAAAGTGACGTCCGTCGGTTGCGCCTGGGCGGCTGAGCACACGCACCGGCTGCTGGATAGCTTCGGCAAAAGCAGATTGCAGTGTGGTTAGCCGTTTATCCTTTTTGTCTAGCTGTACCGGTGGTTCAAAAGCGGGCATTTGTAGGACCTCTACATCCGGGTCAATACTTTTAAAGAACCTAAGCAGTGCTGCTTTATCGGTAAAATTTTTGTCCTCGGGGACAAAGCGGAAGTCGATCTTTAAGACCGCATCGTCAGGTACGCGGTTATAGGCGTCATTGCCGGTGGTTAAGCCGGCTACCGAAGCGGTGGTCGTCCAGGTTTCTTTGGTAGGCGTAGGGTAGTGCTGCAATACACCTCTTGCAAAGTCGCTGGCTTTTATAACGGCATTGCTGCCATGCCACAAATGACCGCTATGGGCGGCTTTGCCTTTGAATGCGAGTTCTACCCAACAAAGGCCGCGCGCCCGGTTATAAATGACGCCAAAGTCGTTCGTGTATTCGCCCATTATGGCTAAACGGGGCCATATCCCTTGAGTAATTTGGTAAGCGACCCCGTCGTAGCCGCCGACTTCTTCGTCTGTTACAACCTGCAGCCCAAGCACATACGGCACTCTATTGGCCATTTCGCAAAATACGTCTGCCAGCACCGTGGTAGTGCCCTTCATGTCCAGTGCGCCGCGGCCATACAGCCTGCCATTTTTTACGGTTGGTATAAATTGCTCAGGCTTGCCCGGTACAACGTCAACATGGCCGTTTAGTAATATATCAAAATGGGTCGGACGCATTTTGCCACGGTACGCAATAAAACTGGGCTTGCCGTTTTGCTCAAACCATTCTATAGTTATGCCCTTGGTTTTTTGTATGATATCTGCCACTACCGTTGCCGCCTCGCGCAAGGCAGCATGGTTATTAGCTGTCGAGGGAAGGGCGACAAGCCGTTTAATAGTGGCAATGATTTCTAGGGTGGTCATAATTGCTTGTTATAAAAAAACCGAGCCCTGGGAGCTCGGTAAGTGCGTTTTTGCTATAGTGGCCGCGCCTAACCGAGCTCCTTAGAGCCAATAATGACAAGAGTAAACATACACGTATTCATGATGGACGAAGTATACGTGGTTGTATGTTGTTCGTCAAGGGTGATTACTCCTGTACAAAAAGAGCCGCAACGCCTCCCAGTACCGATTAAGCGATTCCAGCTCGGCGTACTCTTCGGCGCTATGCAATCCCTCGCCCTGCAAACCGAGCGAAAGTGCTGGCATGCCTTTGGCGTGGTAGTAGCGCCCATCGAAGCCGCCGTATTTGCGTATAAAAGTTGCCGGCCGGGCATAGGCGTTGCTAACAGCTGTGGCCAGTTTTGTAATAAGCGGGTCTGACGGATCGGCATAGGTGCCAGGCTCCAACATAAGAATCTCCACCTCGGCTCCTGGAGCCAGACGTCGAAATAGGGCTTGTACCCGCGCCCGGCTTGTGAATGTCCGGTCTTCGGGGACAAAGCGGATGTCTACTTCCATGGTTGCCTGCCCGGGCACTTTATTGGCGGTTTTGTTTGGTGTTTGAATGGTAGCGATATTGGCCGTGGTAGTCCATGCCTCGCTGTCAGGTACCGGGTAGTGCTTCAGGACATTTTGAATGCAGTTGCTGGCTTGCACGACTGCGTTATCGCCGCGCCAAGGGTAGGCGCCATGGGCGGCTTTGCCGGTAAACGTCAGGCGTACCCAGCAGATGCCGCGCGACTCAGTACAAATGCCGGCTGACGGTGTACATTCGCCAAATACCGCCAAATCGGCGTATACGCCCGCAGACAGCTGGGCGGCCGTGCCATGTATGCCGCCGACTTCTTCGTCGCTCACTATCTGTAGCCCGACCGGTTGAGTAAGCTTAGGTGCGACTTCGCAAAAGACTTCGGTCATGATGTAGCTGGCGGCTTTCATATCAAGCGCGCCGCGTGCGTACAACCGGCCTTTTTTAACCTTTGGCACAAACTGATCGGCTGTGGCTGGCACGACGTCGACATGGCCATTCAAAAGCACTGTAAATCGTTTGGGACGTTTCGAGCCGAAGTAGGCCAAAAAACTCGGTTTGCCCTGGACATTAAATTCTTCAATAGTGACGCCAGGGTGGCGTTTGACATTCTTTTTTAACTCAGACACGGCAAGTGCCAGGGCATTCGGATTGTCGGCTGTGGATGGGATGCTAAGAAGCGTATACAGACTGGGGGTTATGTAGTGTGTCATAGTTGTTACCGCAGCCGGGCTCCTGGTTGTGATGCCGCCGTGATTAGCATACGCGTATACAATGTGTCTAATTGTTGTTGCGTTCCGGCAAGGCCATTATTTTTATAAAAACGATCCAGATGTCCGGGCATCACCAGGCTGCCAAGCCGCGTAGGATTGATGCGCCTTAGTACCGGGCAGATGCCGAACTGTTCGGATGGTTCCCAGCCCGTGGTCGTCCAACCTTGGCGTTGCAACTCAGCCATAATAAGAGCGCCTGCAGGCGTGGTTGCAACATCTGCTTCGACAACAAGCTTTTGACTGACGCCCTCGCGCAGCGCTTCGTTTACTTCTGACAATTCGACGTTGGGCTGGTGCGGGGCCTGTGCCGTTACAACGTACCGGTCGTGCGCTACGCCGCTTGGCCCGGCTATTTTTTTGAGCGGTATGTCAGGTGTTTTACCGCGGCTGGTAATTTCCGTCCCAGGTACCACTTGCCCTTTTGTTGCTTCGCCAATGAATGTTTGGAGCACTCTAGCATCTGTTACGCTGGGTACGAACAGTACGGTACTAGTAACTTCTTTGGTCCACTGCGTGGGATGCATGGGCCGGACAAAACAGGTAAACGGCTCGGTGTCGCCTACTGTATAGTCCCAGCCGCCGCCTGCCGTGATAATGCCGTTTGGATTTCCCCACCACACGCCTTGCACGTTTCGCCCGTTTTGCATGTCAACGCGGGTACTGCCCGCTGAGCGGACCGACGAGTATAAAAAGTCTACTTCTGGCAGATGTTGTTCTGCCCATGTAACGCGGCTGCGCAAGAACGGTTTTGCTGATACCGTGACAAAGGGCGATTTACAGGCGCGGCCTAACTCTGCCAGTCGCTTGTTGCCGGTAGTATCATTTGCATGGTGTACAATCGCAGCCGTAGCTACGGTAAGGCCTGATTCGCCACGCAAGGTAAAGAGGTTGGTCGTACCTTCGCGCACTCCTTCGGCCACTTGCATTGCGTAGCTGGCGGTAAGCGGATAGTTGCCTTGGAATACTTCTTGTAATAGCGCGCCGGATTCGGCTGCTAGTTGTTGCAGATCTGCTGGATTGGCCTGGTCCAGGGCTGCTATTTCGCCGGGCGTGCTTAGAGTTAGTCCTTCGGTTTGGTATTTGTCACGCAATTCCTCTAGCGGCGGGTCGGTCCAAGTTGTCCATGTTTCGTGTGTATGCATATGTTTCTCCTTTGTTATATAAAAACCCGGGTTCCTTTGGAAGGAACCCGGGTTGGTGTGCTTATCTTATGTGGTGTTTTAAGCCGTCACTATACCGCGCTCCTTCGAGCCGAGAATAATGATGGTAATAATTGCACACATCTTTATCATTGCCGCAAAGTATATAACGTCTAGTCCGGTGCAGTCAAGTTAATCGTTGGGATGAGTTTTTACATACTTTATGTAAAAGTAAACGCCACATATCCTTGGAGTAGTTAATTGAGCCAAAAATAACCGACCTCGCAGGCAATAAGGGTGCTCTGTGTAGTATATAGGCTTAGTCTGTCATTGTAATTCTTGAGCTTCAGGCATAACTACTCTGGCATCTGTTACTAGACCGGTCGTTATTTCGTCAGTAGACGCAGGGACTACCCATTGCAAACTGCCATCCGGAAGACGCTCCATTATACCTATCCTTACATTTTCCTCTGCTATCTTAGGGTTTACTTTGTCTACAGGCGTTAGAGAGGACCAGTTCATGATGCCCTCGCCTACTGGAAAATCAGCACCTGACTTTCCTCGCATTCTGTGCATTATTGTATAGGCAAGGTTGGTGCCTTGCCTTACTTCACCTTGATATAGTAGCTTTGCGCTACCAAGCCGTGAACCGTTAAGCGCTGCAGGCTCTTCCAAAAAATCGCCGTTTGGCGTAGGTGTGCGGACCGCCCAACTTAGTCCATGCCTGTCGCTGCTTGTACGCACGAATTCCGTTTCTTGACGTTGACCATCTGGGCCGTCAGACGTTACATGGAGTATGCCGCCCACAGGAATATCGTCGAGTTTTACTAGACAAGGTGACTCTACGAGCAATTCAGCGACTGCGGCCGTTCTTTCGTTAAATGTTTCAGCTACTTCGGAAAATTGACCAACAGCTGGACCTCCTAATCCTCGTATGTCGGGGTGCTGTTCGAATTTATGGCGGTCATCATGCGGTTCTTCTGACATCTTCTGAGAGTCCTTTTATTTTAAGTATTATTTTCTGATAATACCGTCGTTGTATAGCTTTGCCAAATTATGTGTTGCGCCGTTCCCATACCTTTTATCTGACGTGTCTCTGGCGGATTGTCGATTGCCATCTACAGCTTCTCCTCCCGTTCTGCCTGCTGGCGGGCCAGGATCGCTAGGCGCCACAATATGTCGCGCGGCGGGCGGCGGCGCGGGAGGCACCCCTGGCTATGCACATATACATCAATGGCATGCGCGGCAAGATGTTCAATGCTTTCCTGGCCGGGAGTTACGCCCGTCTGGCTCATGGCAAAGCGATCTTCTGCCAAATGAGACATGGCGGCAAGTAATTCCGGGCTTACAGCATGGGGATGCATAGCTTACCTGCCTACAACCGCGACAAAAGTTTTCATTGCATTCTCCTAAAAAACAATCAGACTTCGGTTGAAGCCTGATTGTTGGGACTGTGCGGGACGCTTTTCGCGCTCAAGCTTCAACTGTACTGAAGCACAGCCCTGGTAGACCGAGGAGAAAGAGGCTGTAACGTTTTTGAGCAGTTAATCGCATATATAGCCAGCGTATACGTTTGTATGGCTGTTCGTCAATGGATTACTGGCTAAGTTGTTGTAGCTTGTATTGGGTGTAGCGTTCGGCAGCTAAGCGTGAAAGTTCGGGATTTTCGCCCTGGTTGACGAATTTCATGGCTTCGCCGAGCAGTGGGTGGACTTCGCACAGTTTTTCGTGCATTTGCTGCACTAACTTGCGGTAGCCGGGGTGGCCCTGCGGGCTGGTGCGCAGTTCGTGCAAGTGGAAAGCCTCGCGGGCATTGTAAGTTACTTTCCAGCGCATACGGTGGCCGAGCAGCGTGGCGTATTGGGCTTCGAGATGATAGCCGGTTTGCTGCAGCAAGCTATATAGTTCCAGACTCAGCCCAAAGCATGTCTCGAACTCATCCTCTAGCCCTGCTTCTTCGACTAGTTTTGGTACGTCGTAGCCGTAGCGCGGCGTAAGTGCCTGCCACTCCAGGTCGTCAACCATACGGTGGCGTTGCAGGTCACGGAAGATGCCATAGTCACACACCAGGTCCCAGCTATAGTGGATTTTTTCCAGGGCCCGGCCCGGCCGGTGCCGCCGGTTAAGGCGTTCGCCAATGTAGGCCTCAAACACATCCAATTTACGGCCATAGGGCCAAGCTTGCACTTGCTGCTGTAATTCCTTAAGCGGCAGGCTGCTGTGCTCGTACAGCATGTCGGCCACGACGTCCATTTCGTTCCGCGGCCAGACATCTACCAGCTGCACCGGGGTAGTTTCGGAACCATGATTGGGCGGTAAATATTGTTCGGCAACGTCTCTGACCGCCTGATAAGTGTTGGCATGGTAGGCGATGGCTGCGCCACCGCGCTCAGGCTTGTCGGCGCGCTCTAAAAAGGTAGGGACGACTTTGCGCGCTTCTTTTAATAGTTTTTCACCGGTTTGGCGCGCTTCGGGCAGTTCATCGCTCAAGAGGTGCATAATCAGGCTCTCAAGGGCTTGGCCGGATGCGTAAAGTCCGACAGTCGATTTGGTGGCGACCGGCAGTACCGGACGCATGGCATCGCAGGCCTGAGCGCGGACCGCGCCTCTCCATGCGGCGTCTCGTTCTTCTTTGGGTGTCTCCGACGTTTCGGCAATATGGCTGGTCAATGTATGGACCATTGCCGAATACAGTTCGAAGATACGGTCCATGTGTGCGCGGTACTGGGTTCTGACGGCCGGGTCCAGGTAGTCTGGCGTGTAGTATTTGTAATTGCCGGACGCGTCTTTTTGGTCGAAATAAATATAGCGGGTGGACTGTTCCAGGTAGGCTGCCAGGCGGCCCCACTCCAGCTTTTTGGTCAGTAAGTTGCTGGCGCCCTCGAACACCACGTGCTGGCCGACCAACTGCTGTACCGAATCGTCGCCGTAGGCGGTAATGACCCGCTGCAATAGTTTTTCGTCTTTGCCAGCGCTGGCGGCGAATTCGTCCAAAATGGTAATGCGCATGTCATCGCCTCGCCGGCTCAAGCGGGCCATGGCCGCGGCAATAGTAACCGCACTTAATTTATCGGTAAAGGCGTAGACGTCGCCTTCGATGTCGGTTACGCATTCGGCCAGGAATTGTTTGCCTGCGTCGGTAATCTCCCATTGCCCTGATTTGTTTTTACGCACGAACGGGTTTTCACTAACCGAGGCAGGTGCGGTTACAGTGGCGGCTGTTGCAGGCTGTGCCGTGGTTGGCGTATTGGGCATGGGCATTTCCAGCTGGGGCGGCGGGGGCAGCAGCGGGCTGACCTTTTCCCACAGCATAGCCTGAACGGTTTCGACGTCTAATAGTTTGCCACCGCGCACGCAGTCGATGCGTTGGAAGTCTTTAGGAAAGAGCTGTGTCAGATCGTCATATACGGCTACGGCGCGCTGCAAATGGGACAAGTCAGCTTCGTGCAGGTCGCGTTTCTTATCCGTATAGCTGCGTTGTTCCTTTTGATCAATCAGCCCTTGGGCTATTTTGGCTGGTACCCTTAGGACAAAGCTGACATCCGGCCGAGGGATGTGCAGCATTTCGAATTCTAAGTTGTCCAGCCAAATAAAGTAGCCGCGCCGTTCTTCGGCGCTTGCGAATTTGGTACCCTGATGTCCCATGTTCGAGCCGGTAAAGCGATTGGCGAGCACAACCTTGCCTTCTTCTAGTGCTTTTCGAATGTGGGGCGCGGCTTCGTAGCGGTCGAGTGCGTAAAATAGCGAGCCGGTGTACGGCCCTACTTCGTCGGCACTGCCGTATTGGCCGTTTAAGTACTGGCGGACAAAAAAACTGGAAGGGTTGTCGTATTGCGGGAAGTCAAACATCTCCACCTGGTACCCGGCTGTCTGTAGCCGCTCGCTCAGCAGTTTAAACTGTGTGCCTTTGCCGGAGCCGTCTGTCCCCTCTATGACAATGAATGTGCCTTTTCGCTGCATGCCTGCTCCTCCCGGTTTTATAGTGCTTTTAAACCCGGGATTGGCTCCGGTACATTTCGTTTATCCAAGTATGCTTTGGGAAGCATTAGGTCGGGCGTCCAATTGGTAATCAGTTCTTCCAGGTTAGTACCCTTTTGATACTTACCGCTAAAGCCTTCGCCGCGGCCGGCTCCGTAGTTGCCCTCCACCGATCCGGTATCGTGGAATACAATCTGGCCGATGCGTTCGCCCACGGGCAGCAGCACGGTTTCGTGCTGGTTAAGGTTATAAACCTCAAGCGTCAAGCGGTTAATATATCCTGGGTCGATCCACCCGGCATCAAAACAGACCGCAATACCGTTGCGGCCCCAGCTGGAGCGGCTTTTGAGTTCGCATGCACCAGGCGGGATAATACCAAAAAATTCGTGGGTATGCGCCAGAATGCGTTCGCCCGGCCGGAGCGGAATGACCGGGTGGTCCAGCGGAATACCTTGCATGGGCTGCATTCCATTTTCGTAGCACCACTGCAAGTGTGGCACGGCTTGTTTGTGATGGCCAAAATAGCGTGCTACGTCGCGTGCGTCGAAGGGGTTATATACTGTGCGGTCGCCGGTACGTTCGGTGCGGAAATAGTAGTGACCGAGGGTAATGTCCAGGCTGGCCTGGCTGACATACTCAGGGTTAAACGGCACGCAGACAATATGCCCTGTATCAATTGCCTGCATTATCTGCGTGTTGCTGTACACACTCACGGTCTTACTCTTCCCTCCAGAATTATATGTATTGTACGGCTTGTCAAAACCATTTCGCAAGCATAAGCATTAAAATTACAACCTTCTTTAGCGGTTCGATGCCAAGAAGTGTTTCTAGGCTAGGCGATGCTTGGTAATTGGCGGTGAATATTGGTAAAGGTTTCGTTGGTTGAGTAAAGAAGCGTATCGGCAAAGTCGTATGTGTTAGCCCAAGGTTCGAGCGCTTCGTAGGCGCGGACCGAGACGCTGGTAGCCAGAGCTGAGAGTGCAATGAATCGTTTGTTTGACCGCTCGCCTTGGGCCGATAGGGCTAGCTTGCCAGCGCGTATGGCAGTGCGGAAGGCGCCGGCGTCATGGGCGATAGTCAGGACATCATGAGTTGGCGAGTTATCGTCGTGTCTTATAAGTTGTTCGCAACGGGCCAACAGCCAGTCGGGCAAATCGGAATAGTACATGTTAAATAAGTGGGCTCGTATCTTTGCTTCGATAGCCATGTGCTTGGGTGTTTTACGGCCAAATGGGATGTCACCGATAGTAGCACCTACGCTGGCAAGTATCTCCAGGTGGGTGTTTTCGCCAACGTCATGCAGCAAGGGGTCAGACGTGCGGCAACCAGTTCGCGGCCGCTGGGTACGTGACTGCCTGGCTTGGTTCCTAGCAAGTCGCATTTTATATACTCGGCACGCAGCAATTGGTTGGTCAGAAGGTAGTGGTCCCACATGTGGTCGAGCGGGTGAACGTCTTTGCCCAGGTCCTTTAGCATTTGCACTTTATCGTAGCCAAAGTCGGTGCTAAAGCGTAGGGGTTGGTTGCTCTGGTGGATGCCATGCGTGCTATTGGTAAATCGTTCAAATAGATCAAGGTGGCTTTCTGTGCCGGACTTTGTTGGGTATGGAAAGCGGTGGTCGATAGTCAACCAGCTATCCGGCGGTGGTTGCATGACGCCCAGGCGTGGTTCGAGTACGGCAGTTTGCATTTGCCTATGGTAGCAAAAAGCCCTGTGGTTTAGACAGGGCTTTTAGCGTGACGGACTGTTTTTACAGTTCGCTGGTATCGATAGTGATGCCTGGGCCCATGGTGGTAGTCAGGTGGATGGCTTTAACGTAGTTGCCTTTTACGCTGGCGGGCTTGTTGCCTTTAATGCTGGCCAGTACGGCCCGGGCGTTGTCTTCGAGCTTTTTAGCCCCAAAGCTTACCTTGCCAATGGCGACGTGCACAATACCGGTGCTGTCCACACGGTATTCGACCCGGCCGGCTTTGGCTTCAGCAACGGCTTTAGTAACGTCAGTAGTTACCGTGCCGCTTTTGGGGTTGGGCATCAGGCCGCGCGGACCAAGTACGCGGGCGTACTTGCCCAGCTTTGGCATTTGGGCAGGCGTTGCGATTAGGATGTCAAAATTAATATCGCCTTTTTCCAGCTGTTTCAGGATTGCCTCGACGCCTGACAAATCGGCGTTTTCTACCTTTTCGTCGTCAAAAACAGCCACGCGGACGGTTTTGCCGGTACCTGCTGGCAGGACCAAGTTGTCGCGGATGTTTTGGTCGGCATGGCGCGGGTCTACGCCTAAGTTGACGTGCAATTCCACGCTGGCGTCAAACTTGACCGGGCTGGTTTTGGTTGCTAGTTCTACGCCTTCTTTTAGGCTGTAGGCTTTGCCTTTTTCGACAAGCTCTGCGGCCTTGCGGAAGTTTTTGCCCTGGCGCTCCAGGCGCGGACGGGTGGGCTTGGCGACTTGCTTGGGCTTGCTTTCGGCTTCGGCTTCTTCGGAGCGGTGTGCTTTGCGCTCCTCCTTTGCCTGCTTCTCCTCGGCTTCTTTTAGCGCCTTTTCGCTGCGCTTGCCAGCCTTAGCGGTAGCCTTTTCTTCTTGTGGCTTCTGAGCTGGCTCTTCGACAGTAACTGCTTCGACAATTGGAGTCTCAGCTACTTCTACTTCTTCAGTTTTCTTAGTCTTGGCTTCTTTTGCCATAATGATTCTCCTTTGTGGTGCTAGTGAGCGTTAGCTCTCCCACAATTAATTTACTGGTCGATGAGTGCTGCTTTGTTATATAAATTAGGAAACCTGCCGGCAAGGGTTCGTAGCTGGTATTCTGCTCTAGAGAGGGGAACCGGGTTGCTAGCAGCATCGCCCCATGCCTGAACTGCCCGCGTCCCCAGCTCATTATAGACAGCCAAAAACTGTTCGTACGTGGGCGGGGTGTCGTCAGGAGTGCCAGTATTATAGTGCTCTGGGGCTCTTCCAGTATGCTGAGTCATTGCTAACCTTCGACCTCAACACCCATGGAGCGGGCGGTGCCGGCAACCATTTTCTTAACGGCTGCTATGTCATCGGTGTTCATGTCTATGGCTTTTTCTTCGGCAATCTTGGTAAGCATTGCGTCGGTCAGCTTTTTAGCAATTTTTTCGCTGTTAGGACGGCCGGAGCCCTTCTGGATACTCAATGCGGCCCGGATACGGTCATCGGTAGGCATGGCGACAACGCGCCAGTTCATGGTACGGTCTTCGTAAACAGTAATATGTACGGTAACGGTTTGGCCCTGCATATCCTTGGTTTGGTCGTTGAACGGATTAATAAAATCCATCATGTTAACACCGTGCTGCCCAAGGCTGCTGCCGACTGGCGGCGCGGCACTGGCCCGGCCCGCCGGGATTTTCATTTTTAAATTTGCTTTTACGGCTTTTGCCATATAAATAGTTCTCCTTTCGAGCGGTATGATAGAAGCACCTCCCCGCTCTCCTTCCTTATAAGAAGTGCGTAACAGATGTAATTTTACAACAGCCAGCCCTGTTTGTCTACCTGTGCGTGTACACGGGTGCGGCGCTTGGCGTTGGAGGTGCCTGCCGCGCAGGTTCGATATTGAGAGGGCTTAAATCGGCAAGGCTCAGTTTTTCTTTTATATTTTTGCGCAACGCGTCTTGGGTGAACCGGCGCACCGGCTCCTCAGTGGTCAGATAACGTTCGATCTCTAAGTACGCGCCTCTTAAAATTTTAACCTGCTCGAGGGTCGGTTTTTGTCCTGGTTCAAGCGAGGCGGTGACTTCTCGTAGTTTATCTAGTGAATTATCTATAGCGTCCTGATTAGAAGCGAGCTGGGCTGCGTAGGTTATAATGTCGAGTGCCGAGGTGTGGGTATTCTGTTTTAATATTTTGGGTTTACCAAAAAAGGTGAATGCCGTAGCACGAGCTATAGCCTCTTCTTGGGCGCCCAGGGTATTAAAGGCGTAAGCTGCACGCACCCAACATATTCCCACTAGCACATAAGGGGTCAGTGTGGCGCCGCTCGTTAGCATCCAGCTCTCCTCGCCTGACACGAGCAGAGGTACTAAATAGCTCCAACTTTGTAAGATTACAAGGACGAATGCTATGAACATCCAGGCCAAAAAACTACTGTAGGTTGCGCCTGCGGCGCGCTTGACTTTAAGGGTAGTAATCGCTGCCGCTAGTATGAAAAATCCTCCCCAGACGTTAAGGCCCACCATCGCGTCGAATTCTTGTTCGGTAGTGGCCACGTGCGCATGTGGCAAAAATGTAGAAACTACTGCAGCTACAACAGCAACCAGAAACACTATCCAGAACGAAGCAAAAACAGTTTTTACTTTAAATAACTTGGCGAACGTTTTCATACCTATAAATAAGGCGGTAACCGGCACTAAATAAGGAAGGACAATTAGGCCCGACCGTACCCAAAAGCTGTCAAAGGCGTCCAAAACTATTAGTATCGGCAGTTGGAGCTGGGCTAAGCCATAACAAGCCAGTCCAAAACAAAAAATGCTGTATGCGACTTTGGTCTGCCTCGTAAAATCCTTTAATCCTTGTAAAAAAAGGATCGCTGCGCCCACATGCAGTATGGCTATAGCGACCGCTTGACAAATATTGAAGTAAAAGCTAAAGGTATCGCGGGACGGCTCTTCGGGCATTGGTATTGCCAAAGACAAAAGGCTGCAAACAAAAACTATTATCACTATGGCTATAGCGAATATTTTTGATTGGGACATACTGCCTATTACTATAAGACAAATGGCAAAAATGCTAAAGTTTTACAAAAGTTAGTTTCGTCTTAGCGTCAAAGGTTTAAGAATCTGTGGCGCAGAGGGAGTTGGTTTACCGGCCGGACACTGAGAGGCTTTTGCCTTGCTGTATTCGGCAAAATTTTTGGTATAGACCTGCAGGGCGCGTTCAAAGTTAGGTATATGCCTTCTATACGCGCTTGACTTGCAGGCTGTCCAGTTCGACCGGTGTTTCGCGTCCGAACATGTTGACCAGCACTTTTAACTTGCCCTTGGCAGGGTCGATCTCGTTAATAGTACCGTCAAAGCCTTTGAATGGGCCGTCGGTAATGCTGACGACTTCGCCGATGCGGTAGTCGATTTTGTGCTTGGGTTGTTCAAGGCCCATGCGTTTTTGGATTTTTTCGATTTCTTCTTCGCTTACAGGGGTTGGTTCGGAACCCGAGCCTACAAAGCCGGTAACGCTGGGAGTGTTGCGCACAATATACCAGGCGTCTTCGCTCATTTTCATTTGTACCAGCACGTAGCCCTGGAAGATTCGTTTTTCAACCACGCGGCGTTTGCCGTTTTTGATTTCGATCATTTTTTCTTTGGGCACTAATACCTGAAAGATTTTGTCTTTCATGTCCAAAGAATCCGCACGCTGCCGGATAGATTCGGCTACTTTTTCTTCGTAGCCGCTGTATGTGTGAATTGCATACCACTGCTTGGTTGCGTCGTAGCGTTTAGCACTCATATTACTTTAATAGTACCTCTCTAAATACTTTATCTAGTCCATAGTCGACAATGGCAATAATGCCGCCGAAAATAATGGAGAACACAATAACGGCAAATGTTAGTTGTAATGTCTCTTTCCGAGTGGGCCAAGTTACCTGGCGCAGCTCTTTCCAACTGTTACGAAAATAAGCCGGTACCAGTATTCTGCCGATAAAACGAAATGGTTTGAGGCGGCCAACTTTGGCAAGTCCGCGGCCGGTAAACCGGAACGGCACCGCTATATAGCGAAAGACTAGCCGTAATACACCGTCTTTTTTGGGCTTTTTGCTCGTGTTTGCGGTTTTTTCGGCTTGTTCGCGAATAGTTTCAACTTTCTTGACTATCCGGCGTTTCGGTTTGGCTGGTTCCTCTGCTGCCACTTATGTCTCCTTTGACCCCATGTAAAAAGCCTACTATTACAGTAGGCTCCAACATGTCAAGTGTACTTTAGTTTTTACTGTTCGTCAAGCCGGGCGTACTGTAACACAACATATTGCCCACCCTCCCGTACGCTAAGTACGGGAGGGTGGGCATGCGGGTAGATCCAAAACAGATTGTCGTAACGTTGCGCAAGAACAACGGACATGTCAGACAGACGGCACGGGAACTGGG
>DATFHU010000004.1:0-168813 GCA_035248005.1 Saccharimonadales bacterium (SeqCode) | reverse complement strand
AGTGTATTCATAAGAGGGGTTGCCGCTCGCTGCACCTGCCGCCAGCCTCCGGCGTCGGTTGCCAGCACTACGGTACCCCAAAAGTGAATGGTCTTTCCTAGCTGGTCATTTGGCACTTCAAGCACAATGGCGCTTACATTACTATTGCCAAATAGATTTGCTGCCGTACTAGGGTCAAAGTCGCCTAGATCAAGCGCACTGCCTTCGGCTACCGCCTTTTTGACCGCAGTTACAACCCTGCCCTCAATATAAAAAGGCTCACCTGCGCTTCCGGCGAATACCTTGACGCCTTCTTGCCCCTGTATGGTTTCGTCGGTCGAGCCCTCAGCAATAACCGTTCCCTCCGCCATTCGGTCAGCAGCCTCATGCCCGGTAAGCTGCCGTACCGTAACCGCCTGCTTGTCGTCCTTCCTTTCGCTAAACGTAACCCGAAACGTCAAGTCCTCAACTGCGTTACCGGATTTATCAACTTTAAATTCATACATCGCCTCGTGATGAAACCCGTCTGCCCCGGACCTGGGGTTCACATTCATAACAAAAACGGTTCCCGAACTACCTCTAAAAAGATACACATCGCTTATATCTAAGCGTGGATCTTTTTGCGCCAACGGCGAGTCTAAATGATGTGACATGCCCACTCCTTGTTTATATAAAATGCCCTTACATTATAATAGCAATCTTTAGCATTTTGGAAGCGGACGATTCTTTCATTTGCAGCACGAATCAGGGTTTGTTATAAATATGAACATACATAAGGGGAATGAAGGGGTGCCGGCAGAATGAAAAACCAGACGGATACACCGCTGGAACAAGAACGGCAAAGACGCCAGAACCAATCGGGTGGCTTTCTGCCCCTGACACCGTTGCTTAGCTTTTACGTCTTTGACAAAGCCGTACTCTGCATAGACCGCAGTGAGTTTAAGTTTCAAACTGGATTCACATTACATTTGCCATCTTTAGCTAATAACTCCCAATGAGCGATACTACCCTTCCGCCTAACGGCAAAGACGATCTGTACAAGCAAGTCAAGCTATTGCTTGAACAGGAAAAAGAGCTGTCTGCCACCAAATTACGCCTAGAACATATTATTGCCCGTAATTTGTCCTTGCAGCAAATAAGCCAGTTTTTAATTACCAATCAGGTAATGGACGAAGGCTTGCGGTACGCAACGCGGGCGCTCGTGGTGGAAATGAGCTTCGAGAAAAGTTTTCTCGTATTGCGGACAAATGGCGTTTTGTCTGTGGCAACGTCGTGCGGCTACCCTGAAGCAAAGCAGCAAGAGTTAACGGCATTGCCCGCTAGCGCCCTTGATAATATGTTCGAGGTGATCAAAACCGCCAACAAAGGAGAGTATGTCGATACGCCCGAACAGCGCGCCCGGTTTGAGCCAACACTGCTTGATACTATTGACCTCTTAACCTTTTTGAGCGCCCCGCTCCGCGAAGGCGATGAAATTACCGGCTTTCTGATAGCCGGCTATTCGAAGGAGCAGGAAATTTCTTACCGGGAAAACTTGCTGCTGAGCGAACAAGACAGCCTGTGGTTTTCGGCCCTAGCCAACCAAATGTCTGCAATGATAGTCAATGCCAAACTCATAACGAGCCTGCAGGAACGCACCAACAAGCTCCACTTGTTATCAGAGGAGCTAGCTAAGGCCAACCAAGATCTAGAGAAAAAGGTACAGGAACGCACCGACCAACTCAAGCAAAATGTCGATGAACTACTGCGCGCCAAGGCCAAAGACGAGGCAATATTCGCTGGCATGGGCGAAGGGCTTATTGTGACGGACACGGCCGGCGTTATACTTTTAATGAACGGCATTGTAGAGGACATGTTCGAACTAGGGCACGGCACGTCTATCGGCAGGCATCTTTTGGGTCTATTGCGTTTAGGCGACGAACAAGGCAACCCCACTCAGGATAATGACTTCTCTATCGCCCAAGCTTTACACCAAGGTCAGAAAACTACCCAGACCTTCTCTTTCATAAAAAACGACGGCAAAAAAATATTTGTGGACATAACAGTAACCCCTGTTATCCAAAAGGCTGCCAATGATAGCGTCAGCCAGATTATCGGCGCCATCGCCATTGTCCGCGACATCACCAAAGAAAAAGAAGTTGATCGTATGAAGACTGAATTTATTTCGCTTGCGTCACATCAATTGCGTACGCCATTGTCGGCTATTAAGTGGTTTAGTGAGATGCTGATTACCGGCGATGCAGGCAAGCTTAGCCCAGAGCAAGAGGAGTTCGCCCACAATATCGCGGATTCTACGCAGCGTATGATCGAATTGGTAAATTCGTTGCTTAATATTTCGCGCATGGAATCAGGGCGTATTATCATCGACCCCAAACCGACCGATCTGCAACAACTGGTTTCAGGCATTATTAACGACCTAAAAGGCAAAACCGAAGAGAAAAAACAAAGCTTAGCCATTAGCGTACACAAAGACCTGCCGCTTATTAATATCGACCCGCATATGATCGGACAGGTGTATCTGAACCTTTTAACAAACGCTATAAAATACACTCCTGAGGGTGGTGATATATCGGTTATTATTTCCCGTAAAGATAATCAGGTTATTTCGCAAGTCAGCGACACCGGCTACGGCATACCCAAGGACGAACAATCTAAGATGTTCCAAAAATTCTTCCGTGCTGCTAACGTTGCCCAGGTTGTCACCGACGGCACCGGCTTAGGAATGTACCTGGTTAAAGCTATTATTGAAACCTCTGGCGGTAAAATCTGGTTCGAAAGCGAAGAAGGCAAAGGGTCGACATTCTGGTTCAGCCTGCCGCTCTCCGGCATGAAAGCCAGAGCAGGCGAAGTTACGCTAAATAACTAACTACAGACAAGCAGGCTTTCTTACGGGCGACATACTGGAAGAAGCCCTCACCACTACAGGCGGCCCTATTGTTGTGATGAGCTCTGACGCTGATCTATGCTTAATGCCGCACAAAGTTCAGACACGAAACGCAAGGCAAAATTACCGCCAGGCTACTTGGCCGCCATATCACCACTAATCAGGTGTGCGAGTGGCGTGCTAGCTAGTGCGCCCGATATACTGTAGGCAAGGCCATCAAGCATTATGGCCCCTGTGTCCATTTTGTGATCTGCCCCCTCGTGCACACCATGCTTCATAAAACTTCTTCCTGTTCAAGGTCACTGGGGCTGAAAAATTGTGCATGTAGCTCTTTACTGTGCATATTTTATGATCATAGTGTGGTGTCAGAGGGATAGTTACTAGCTACAACTCTATCAAAATGTTTCATTATGTTTACGTTAAAGAGGAGATCTAAGACTGCTTTTTTATTGTTTTGTGCTAAAAAATATATAGGATGTCGCGGCCAAAATTTGAATTCCGCAGGCTATCAATAGTACAAGAATAAGTGAACTGTCGGCCAAATAACCCGCCAGTGCAGCTCCAATAGCTGCCGCCGTAATCTTTAAACTCGCGCCGGTCGTAAACACCTGGCTCTTAGATTGTTCCGGAGCTTCGCGGTGCCGTACAGCAAACACAGCGGCAAGCTGCGGGCCATCAGCAATTCCAGCCACAAGCATAGCGGCCAAAACTATAAAAATGTTGCCCGCAAACGCCAGTAGCAACATAGCGATCGCTAATATAACTGTCGTCACGAACGCAACTGTATCTGGAACATATTTGGTCGGCCACTTGGCGTAGGCGGCAGTTGCCGCTAATGCGCCAACGGAAAGAACAGACATCATTACCCCGCCAAAGCCTGCATTGCCAGTATGCTCTAACCCGATCAATGGACAAATCACCCATAGCATACCGATACCCATATAAGAGATAACCGACAATAAGGTGATGCTAAACAATGGCTTATTTGTGACAATAACTTTTAGACCTGCTGAGACATCTTGAAAAAACGTTGTCTCGTGCTTTTTGATTTGAACCTGGCGTTTAGGCAGCGTCCAAGCCATGGGTAGCGCCGCAACTAGCAACCCGACAAGCACCGCCACCGCCCAATGTGCGCCAAGCCACCCAGCGACCAATCCGGCTAGCGCTGGCCCGGCAAGTCCGGCTATGTTAAATGTGGTAGCGTCAATCGCACTCGCCCGCGTCATCTGCTCCTTGGCAATAAACGATGCAAGTCTAGACGACCAGCCGCCGGAGATAGAGGGCATAAAGAATCCAGCCAATAATGCCAGGCCAAGAGACAACCGTACTGGAATGTGTCCAAGCGACCAAGCGATAAGCGCAATACCGACCGCGTACAGCCCTAACGACAAAGCCAACACTTGGCCCGGATGCTTAGCGCGGTCAAGAATCGTGCCAAGTAATGGTCCGCCAACGGCAGCCGAAAATGTCAGTCCAGCTAGCAACATTGAGCCTAACGCAGCCGATCCTGCGGCAATGCCAAGCAATAGAATGGCCTGGCCCGACATTTCGTCACCAAGCCGAGCCGGTAAAGCACCGAACAGGTAGTGCGTTAGCATGTAACGCCTTTGTTTTATTTTCATGTTACGTATGATATATTCTAGCTATGAATTTCGTCAACAACCCCTTGTCCATGGGATCGGCAATACATGCCGCTAAACGTGCGGCAGACATAATATTTGTGCTGCAAAACAAAGATCGGCTTAACTCTAAAGAGCTTGTTGACCGAATCCACCAAGTGCTAGAATCGTACGGCGAGAAAAGCCCAAAAGTCACCTACGCCGACCTGGATGATTTGAAAATAACATCGGGAAAGTTATATTCAGTGTTTATCGCCAAAACTGCGGCTGAAGCCGTACGCCAACTCAATGCAATTTTGGCCGAATATGCTCACGCGCCACGATTAAGCAATCACGGTAATTCGTCTTGGCATATGCACATAGACAGCAATGACCATGCGCCTTGGGCCGAGTGGTTTGCGGCGTCTTCGGCACTAGCCTTAGCAATATTACTAGCCGAAAAACAGCGCAACCCAGGCGGTTTATGCGCCTCGCCTACATGCAAGCGACCGTTTATTGATCTTGGCAAAGGCGGCGGGCGCAATTACTGCTCGCCAAAATGCGCAACAAGGGAACGTGTGGCAGCATATCGCAAAAAGGAGCGTGCATGAATATTCCCAGGTCACCAGAAGTGCAAACAAATGTCGGCCTAGCATGGGACATGGGCGATGTCATGTACACCGATTACTGGCGAGAAGGCCCTTTAGGAGAAGTGGTTAAACCGAATGGGACGATTGCCCTTGAAACGGATCTGAAGGTTAGTGACGAAGTTGTAGCCTTTCTTAAGGCCAGGGGTCGAAACGTGGTGAGCGAGGAGGAGGGCCGAACAGCAGAGTACGGGGCGTTAAATGCCGAATATCTTGACCCTATTGATGGCACAGATGACTTTAAAAATAGCAGGTTACTGCTTCGACACTTGCGGCAGTCGATTGGCGCTTTTTCGCTCGGAAGCGCGGTGAATGGTCGCATTGTTCGTGGTGTGATCAATCTGCCCGTGCTATGTGCGCCACGTTTGTATTGGGCCGAGGAAGCAATAGGTTCATTTAGAGTCATGCGCAGAAACGGGCCAGAAGAGCGGTTGGAAATAAATCCTGATTTACGCCGAGGAGTAGTGCTGGCTTCGGCAAATGAGCATCCATACAAAGAACGGCTACGCAAAATGGGCTTTACGGTCATTGGCCTGGACGGAATTGTCTTTAAGGCTGCGTGCGTCGCTGACACAAATTTGCTACATGATTTTGACCCGGCTCTCATACCAACAAATGAAACGGTAGTGGGTATGCTCTCTGATAGTGCTCAACCACATGACTATGCTGCGGCAAAAGCGCTTGCGGGAGGCGCTGGTGCTGTAGCTTGTGGTGTCGATGGCGGTACTCTACCGCTCGTCGAGGGTAAGCATGGGTGTGTATTCGCTAATAGCGGGCACACGCGGGATTTATTGCTAGAGGCTCTAGGCACGAGATGAGCATGTTTGCTTAGGCCGGTATGGACCGCCGCCCCTTGCCCGCGCTACGGACCCGCCCATACATACCAGCAATACAGCGTCATAGGCACAGCAGACCCCAGAGAGCTAACCTTCGTCACCCCCCAAGGTTGAGCCGGATGCTTACATTAGCCTTGATAATGGACAGCTTGCAGCTAACAGGTTAAGTTTAGACAGACCTCCTAACCAAGGCCTGATCCGGTTGTGGGGTGGGCTTACGCTTCAGTTTTAGTGGTGCCATATTGTTATATTGCAAACATAACCACGTTCTACTGCGTATGTTACTATTGTAATTAATTATGAACATTTACAACTATACTCTCAAAATAGGTAAACTAATGGGCCGTTTCGCCCGGAATCACAAAGCAACATTACTACTACTTAACTCCATCCTTATAGTCGGCGTTGCGTGTGTGGTTGTGCAGGTACACAACTCTCACCGTCATGCAGCCCACAGCCAGCATATGCATATGACGGCGCGGACTACTGCCGCATCATTTACAAAGTCTGCCTCCCCGCTCCCACGGAGCGGCTGGATAGCCACAGCCAGCAGTCAAGAAGCAAACTATCCGGCCCGCTATGTCCTTGATGGCAATAACGGTACCATGTGGCACTCACGGGTTACCCGGCCGTTGCCGCACACTATTACCATCGATATGCGTGCCGTCAAAGGCATTTCAGGTTTAACCTACCGGCCGCGACAAGACACCTCATCGAATGGAAACATTGGACGTTATTCCATTACTGTCAGCCCCGACAATATCACCTGGAGTACGCCGGTAACTTCCGGCACCTGGAGCGACGATAAAACAGTAAAGGAAGCTGTCTTTGTACCCGTTAATGCTCGTTACGTTCGTCTTACCGCGCACACCGAAGCCGGTAATCGAGGACCGTGGTCGGCGGCTGCCGAAATTAATATATTGTCGGGGGTGGTAGCACCGCCGGCGCTCCCGCGAAATGGATGGACAGCTACGGCCACCGATCAAGGAGCGAACTACCCGCCCAGTCATGTCCTTGATGGCAACGTCACCACACTTTGGCATTCGCAGTTCGAAGGTACTCCCCTGCCATTACCGCACAGTATTGTTATTGACATGGCAAAAGTCGAAAGTATAGCCGGATTGTCATACCTGCCCCGGGCCGATGGTTCGAAAAACGGTAATATTGGTAACTACTCTATTTCGGTCAGCACAGACGGTACCAGCTGGAGCGCACCAGTAGTGTCAGGCACCTGGGCCGACAATACCGACGAAAAGATCGTTGCTTTTACGCGTGTTTCCGCCCGGTTCGTAAAGCTGACAGCTACATCCGAAGCCGGTAATCGAGGACCGTGGTCGGCGGCTGCCGAAATTAATATACTTGGTTCAACCCCGGCACCTGGAGTAGGCGGCAAGTGGGACGCGCCGATCGGCTTTCCGCTCGTGCCTACATCTGCCGTGCTACTACCCAACAATAAACTTCTTACCTTTTCTGCCAATACCGATACCGGTGCTTACCCCTTTCCGGTAACGACCCGCGTGGCGATTCTTGACCTTACCACCGGCCAAGTGAGCTTACCTTCCAATATTAACACCCAGCACCACATGTTTTGTACCGGGCTGGCAATACTGGCAGATGGCCGAGTGCTTATAGACGGCGGCAGCAGCGACCGTGCCACCACCATTTATAACCCTTACAATAACACTTGGACCAAAGGACCTTTACTTAATATCGCCCGCGCTTATCAAGGCGATACGCTCTTATCTAACGGCAAAGTTCTAACGCTCGGCGGCTCTTGGAACGACAGCGCCGGCGGCAAGGACGGCGAGCTATTTACGCCTAGCGGCACTACCGGCTCATGGACCAAGCTGCCCGGCGTAACAGCAGATAAAATACTGACTGCCGACCCTGCCGGTATTTACCGCTCAGACAACCATGCTTGGCTCTTTGGCGTCGCAGACGGCATGGCCTTCCATGCCGGACCCAGCAAACAAATGAACTGGATTGATACGAACGGGACCGGCAGCATAACTAGTGCAGGCAATCGTAGTGACAGTTCTGATGCTATGAACGGCAACGCCGTTATGTTCGACATCGGCAAAATTTTGACACTTGGAGGCGCCACCGCTTACCAAGATCACGGTCCGGTCGTTAACGTCCAGGCACACCGGCGGGCTGATGTTATTGATATCAGCGACGGCCCTACGCAGCCTGTCAACACCACCCGAGTAGGAGATTTATTTTACGCACGCTCGTTCAATAATAGCGTCGTACTGCCCGACGGTAAGGTACTAGCTCTTGGGGGCCAACAACACCCTCAGGGCTTCACAGATACTGGCGCCGCCTTTAGCCCTGAGCTATGGGATCCGGCTACCGGCCAGTTTACTATCATGGCGCCAGAAACCGTGCCTCGTACCTACCACAGCGTCGCCTTATTGCTGGCAGACGGACGCGTATTTTCAGGAGGCGGCGGTTTGTGCGGCAGTTGTGAGGTAAACCATTTGAACGGTCAGATATTTACACCCCCTTACCTGTTAAACGCCGATGGTTCGCTCCGGACCCGTCCTAGTATATCCAGCGCTCCCGCAAACGCAACGCACGGATCGACGATTATGGTAACCACAAACTCACCAACACCAAGGTTCGCACTGGTACGCATGTCGGCTGTTACTCACTCGGTCAATAACGATCAACGACGTGTCCCGTTAACACCCACGACAACCAACGGCACAACCTACACGCTGGCCATTCCCGATAACGGCATAGCCTTGCCAGGCAATTACCTGCTGTTTGCCCTGAACGACCAAGACACTCCAAGCGTTGCAAAAATTATCAATATTAAATAGCAAGCATAACAATAGCTAGACTCAAAGCGAGAACGAGGAGCTCAAAATCTGCAGGTTAGTTATTCGGCTAATCTACCGCACCGACTAGGGGTATAGGATCTTAAATAACGTAATTCTGGTTGTTATGCTATAAGATTGAAGATAGAACGCAAGCAGCCCTACCACTATTATGGACTTAGAGCTGAGAGGTAGGAAAATTTTCGGAGCCTTTTGTTTCTAAAAGTACATCGTCTTCTTGATTTTCAGGCTTTAGTATCTGGTCGACGAACCGGTCGAGTTGGTCGTTGGTCAGGTTGGCTTTTACGGCATAGCCCTCGATACCTTGTTCGCGCAAGCCAGCCGGAGCATCGGCCTCGTTAAGGTTTGAGACAATGAATACTTTAATATTTTTACCCCATTCGCTCGCCCGCATCGTTGCCAGTATTTGATCACCTGCGATTTTTGGCACCATAAGGTCCAGCAATACCAGATCGGGCACTTCCTTTTCTATAAGAGCTAGCGCCGCCTGGCCCTCGTAAGCTACAAAACATTGATATCCGATGAGCTCCAATCTGATTTTATATATGTCTGCCAAACTGGCGTTGTCTTCGACGATTACGACTTTTAGGGGTGGTTTATTCGGGTCCATTAATTACTCATTGTAATGTTAGCGGATGATTTCGCCAAACACACGGGTACGAAATACGAACAGCCGCAGTAAAACAATATACAGGTGCAATATAATCAACAAGACGGCTAACACTATACCGCCTTGCCCGACTGCTTCTGCCAAAGTAGGGGCATGTATCACTAACTCGACGCGCACAAAAAGAGTAGCAATAACAGGTTGCAAAGCAAGGGTGAGCGTAGCGGCCAGCAGGCCTAATGCTAAACGCCAAGCCAATCGGATAAGCAACGTCCGGCGCAATGGGTGGCGTACAATCTGATTTTCGGCAGACATTTGGATCTCTTTTTCGCCTTGCCGTATTTCTTGCAGAGTCGTAACCACGAAGTCGATCGCGGAATACACAACAAAGCCTAGTATTCCCCACAGCACCCCAACAAAAGCAGTATGTACTAAGCTGTTCTTAAGGGGTCCGGCAAGTATGCCGGTGTAATACCCTACCCACTCCTGGCTTGCCGCGCCAAAAAGAGTAGGTAAAAATAGGCCCGAATCCTTGCTTAAAAACATAGTCTGCGCGCTTATAAAAAGTACGGATACCAATATACTGCCTGCAATGCTAAGGACGGAGGGAGAAAAGCTACGCAGCAGCAAGCTCCAAAAAGAAAATGTTGACTTCATTATCTATATGATAGCAATAAAGTCCGTCTTCTGAACGTGCCGGTAAATCCAAGAATCCTTCTATAAAAGCCCTGGTATTACGCGCTACTTTACATAACTTGCTATTATGTATATATGTGGTATGCACATGATACTCTGTCTTACCCTACCTCTTCTTTCTTGCAGGTGCGTCTTTCCAATGCTTCATCTATACCTGTAGCTAAAAAACCGGGAGGGCATGACCTCCTCTCCTGAGAGGAGCATGAGCTTGGGTGGCCCGGAGGCCGCCGCTTTTTGTATTGCAACTACCGAACAACCTGTTCCCCGCGCTTTTATCACTCCCGAAGAGCACGATGCGCTTAAAGATAAAACAGCGCAGGCGCTCCATAATTTAGTAACCTTAGATGCGTTTCAGCGGGCTGTTGCGCCCGAAAACCCTACTACTGAAATCGAAGTTTTCGTAATCTATCCTCAGCAAAATGATTTGGCCAGCGAGCTCCGGCGCGCTGGCGCGGATAGACTGCTTGACTATTTGTTTGCCGATAAAGACGGTGACGATCCAGAAGCAACCCGCGCTGAACTCGCCCCCTATAAAGACGAAGATATCAGGATTGTGGCAGTTCGCCACTATCCAAAGCTTGACGTACCATCTGAACCAATAGCGGCCACACGGCTTATCGGCCCGACGCCCGGCCACCCGCCGCATAGCCTGCTGGCTATCGGCGCCGAATGGGGCAAAGATATCGCGGCGACCATTACGGCGACAACCATGCCCGATGGCAGCGCCGTGCCGGACGATCTTCTTACCAACGACAGAGTATACGACTGCGCTCGCGCCGGCATAGTCGAATCGTTCCGTCAGCATGGCGAGAAAGCAGACGACAGAGTACTAACGGCAATGTACAGTGCAATCCTAAAGATTGTTAAAGCCAAAGGCGGAAAATACGTCATAGGTGTTATGGATGTAGATCCCGTGTTCGAGCCGCTCCGAAAGCGCGGCCGAAAAGCATGGGGAGAGTTCGCCGGCATAGACCACCGGACCGTTATGAGTCGTATCCCCAATTCAAATACAAGCACAGTCGCCATCGGTGACATGGAAAAATGGGAAATCGACGCTTCTATACACCGCAAAGTGCTATATGGATTATTTTGGGGTAACAGCCTCACAAAGCGCTCGGTCGCATTTGCCGGACTCGAAGGAACAAAGCTGCCTCTTTTTACGGCCATGCCGCCAAACCCGAATCTTTCACCTGCCAAGCTCAGCGCTTTGACGTACGCTACTCCAGTTTTGTATATGGATCTCGGAGCTGTTGGCACGAGCCATCACACATTCAAAGAAGTACTACCCGGCGTTGATGTGCACTATGCCATGAAAGCCAATCCGGATAAAACGGTGCTGCGTTATCTGCATGGCGAGGGCTGCGGGTTCGAAATAGCTTCTATGGCCGAACTGAGGCGGCTTATGAGCATAGGCGTCGATCCTGCCACCGTATTATTCAGCAATCCGGTAAAGCTGCCGGACCATATACGGCGCGCGGCTGCCGCGGGCTTATACCGGTTTGCCTTTGACAGCGACCAGGAACTAGAAAAAATCGCTCAGAATGCGCCAGGGTCCAGTGTATACATACGGCTGGCAACCCACCCCACAAACAGCAAAGTACATAGCGAGGGTAAATTTGGCGTAGACATAGAAAAAGCCGAACAGCTTATGCGCCAAGCCGGCCAACTAGGACTCCATGCATACGGCATAACCTTTCATGTGGGCTCGCAGGTAGAAAATGCGGAAATCTGGCGGCATGCGATCCGCAATAGCGGGGAGCTTATGCGTAAACTGGGCGGCACAACCATACGCATGCTCGATATGGGCGGCGGATTTCCCGCAACTCACAAATACGGATTACCTACCCTCCAAGACATTGCCAAAGTTATACATAGCAGCCTCGCCTCTGAACTGCCATATATGCCGCGCAAGCTGGCTATTGAACCAGGCCGAGGATTAGTAAGCGATGCCGGCGTAATGATGACAACGGTTATCGGCGTTATCGAGCGGGGCGGCAAAAAATGGGTGCATTTGGATTTGGGCGGCTTTACTATGTTCGAAGCGCTCGAAACTGGTAATACTCTGGACTATCCTGTAGCAGACTCCCGGCAATCTGCCGAACGTATGATAAGCAATATAGCGGCTGCTACCTGTGACAGCATGGATACTATACTATACAACAATAACGGCTTGTCCGCAGATCTTACTGTAGGTGATCGGGTCTTTATATACACAGCCGGCGCTTATACCACTGCTTACGCGTCGAACTTCAACGGTTTCCCAAGGCCTGCCATTCGCTTTGTAAAGCAACGCGCAAGAGCAAGCCAGATGCGGCATCAGGCTCGTACCGCAGCATGACCCCTTAACCGAATCCAGATGTTAAGGCACCATGTTGCAAAAATTATTGGTAATTATATGCTGCAACCATAACCACGGCCCGGCTTTCGGGAAAACTGCAGAGTACCGGCAACCGGGCCATTGCAGAATTGGAGGACGCGGTCGAGGCGCGTCTTGCTGAGCGCGGCAACCGCAGATTTGTATACACCCGGGCCTTTATTTTCGGATGCCCTATTTTAGAGCGTAGAAGCTGCTCCGCTGCCTTTCATCGCCGAACAATCGCAGCTTTGGCAGATTCGAGGATACGGCTCGTACCAATAATACGCGAAGCGTAATGTACAAACCGTGCTTCTAAATTGTGAGGTTCTTTACTGTGCCTCGCCGCTTAAATGATGATAATAAAATCAGGTAAAAGGAGTAAGGGATGAATTTACAGTCTACCATTACCCTGCATACCGGCAATGCAATGCCGTGTATAGGCCTGGGTACATGGCAGTTAACCCACGACACTGCCTCAATAGTCGCCACAGCCTTAGAGCTTGGCTACCGCATGATAGACACCTCCGGAGATTACGGAACGCAACCGGGCATAGGCGAAGGAATCAGGCAGAGCGGCGCGGCGCGCGACAGCTTTTACTTGGTTACCAAAGTCGAGGAAACCGACGACGCCTACGAAGCCGCACGTAAAAACCTTGCCGAACTGCAGCTGGATTACGCCGATCTTATGTTAATACACCGCCCTCCGAAAACCGGTGCCGGCGAAGAACTGTGGGAGGGCCTGATCCGCGCCAAAAAAGAAGGACTTACCAAAGACATTGGCGTCAGTAATTACTCTATCGAACAAATACAAACCCTTATTGGCGACTCGAATGAAGTGCCGGCGGTAAATCAGATAGAGTGGAGCCCGTTTGGCCATAGCGAAGACATGCTGGAATATTGCCGGAAGAACAATATCATCATCCAAGCTTACAGCCCGCTCACCCGTACCAAGCAACTTGACGATCAAACCATACAGGAGATGGCATCTAGATACAATAAAACCTCTGCCCAACTACTCATTCGTTGGAACTTGCAACTTGGTACCGTCCCCTTGCCCAAGGCAAACAAACCCGAACACCTCAAAGAAAATATCGATGTATTTGACTTTGAGATCAGCGATGACGACATGGCAACATTAAACGGCTTAAACGAACGCTATTCATCGCTCGGCTCGCTGCCATATGCATAGGCAGACTATGGATTAACGCATGTTTTTCATTCCTTATGGCGCCCGTGAAGCAACTCGTAGGCAGCGTTTTCCGTATGTTACATATTTGCTGCTCGGAGCCAACGTAGCTGTATTTTTGCTGCAGCTATACCTTATTTTTGCATGGGGCGAGATAGGCCTGCAGCGGTTTATCGACATGTTCGCGGTTGTACCGGCCGACATTACCGATGGAACACCACTCGAACTCAGTCTTATTACCGCCATGTTTTTGCATAGCGGGCTACTGCACATTGCCGGTAACATGTTATATTTGCTGCCATTTGGGGACAATGTCGAAGACCGCTTAGGGCACGGCCGCTACATACTGTTTTATCTGCTATGCGGCATTGCAGCCAGCTTGACGCATGTAGCGTTCGAACCTCATTCGTTCATACCAGCTTTGGGTGCGAGCGGCGCGATTGCCGGAGTGCTGGCAGGCTATTTGGCCCTGCATCCGCGCGGCGTTGTAAAAGGCTTTTTATTCATCTTTATTATTCTTTTGCGCGTGGACTTGCCGGCGGTCGTATTTGTCGGCTTTTGGTTCGTATTGCAGCTATTTAGCGGCGTTGCAGCGCTCGGCAACCCGGCTACGGCCGGAGGTGTTGCCTTCATGGCCCATGTAGGCGGCTTCGTGGGAGGGCTGGTTTTAGCACCGCTATTCGCCGCCACCAACCGCAAATGGCGTAACGTCCCTGTTGTGTCCTAAACTGACTATGGCGGCTAATCCCTATTACCCCAAGGACAGTCTCCGAAATGGTTAAAAATATGGCATGCATCAGCCAGGGTATTGACACCTTACCATCAACTCCTTTGTAATACCCATATGGGAAGTAATAATCCGCCAGCTTCGGAGCGGGCGAAAACGCCTGATAGTACCCCGCCGCTGGACGTGGCTCTCTTTATGCGGCTGCTGCCCCTTTTGGCAATCGCTGCCGGACTTACTTTGGCCAGCCTATTGATAGTTGAATTATTTGGCGGGGTAGAACGATTCAGAACAATTATTGAAAGCGCTGGTCCATGGGCACCCCTTGCTTACGTGTTGCTAAAGGCGTCAACCTACGTTATTGCCCCTTTAAGCGGTACGCCGGTCAAATTGGCATCAGGGGTATTATTTGGCGTGTGGGAGGGTATGGCGCTTAGTCTAGCGGGCGATACCCTGGGCGGCAGCCTTAACTATTGGATTGCCCGGACACTTGGCCGGAAAGGTATTGCCGCTTTTGCCGGTAAAAAAGCCATTCGTCAGGTCGAAGAAACTACCGACCGCGTTGGCGGCTGGCGAGCCTTACTTGGGGCGCGCCTGCTGCTTTCGTCGCTCTATGACTTTGTTAGCTATGCTGCCGGCCTCGCGCGCATCTCCTTTAAACAATACTTTGTTATTACTCTGCTGGGCGGTATCCCGCCTACCATTTTCTTTGCTGCCGTGGGCGACGCGGCCGTCTCTAGCAGCCTGGGAATATATATTATGGCGGCAATCTGCGCCTTCCTGCTTATAGCGACCGGTGCTTTGTATCTGTCGCGCAAGAAAAGCCAAAAAATGTAGAAATAACTATACCAAGACTATGTATCGCCAAACACAATACACGAAAGGCCTTGGCCTGTATGGTATTGACACCTTGGCCGCCACCTGCAACACTCCATCAAGCAAAGATTAGTCACCACTCTTTCTGATCTTGCATCCATAGCCTGGCACCTTTCGTGGCAAGGCTATTTTTGTAGTCCTACCTTGCCATAACCGTCTTGCTTAGTACGGCATGGCTTTGGAAAGGCCTGCAAGTCTCTAACGGACCGGCAATACGCGGCGCAGCTTAGCTTATCTTCCGGTTTCCTTCTTAAATGAATAGCCGGCGATTAAAAGTACCGTTTGCGGCACAAAGACCGTCAGAGCCATAACAAGCGCGAGTCTCGGGCCTTGCAGCTCGCCAACTACCAACAGCACCCCTACAACCGCTACAGCAGCCATAGCAGCGAGCGATAAGTAGTAGTACAGCAAGCGTGTGGATTTAGCATACAGCACTGTCACATTTTGCATGATGCGGCGCAGCAGGCCAGCGCCAAAAACACCGAATATCCCGGCCAAACCAACACTTACCAACGACACGTCCAAATAACCTTCCTCGACAACCGCAGCCGGATGAGGCACTAGCACTAAAAACGCAGTGACCGCTGCCACGCCCAGGTATACTGCCCTAAGCGACTTGAAGCGAGTGTCCAATTTGAGCATACCTGCGTATACATAGAGGCCAGCATATATCCACACGAAACCGCTTGTGACTATCCATATAAGCCCGCCGAATTTAAACAAAGGATGTCCGCCAAGCTCCATTATTTGCACAATAATATACTGAGCAATGCATATATTAATAAGTATTATCCCCAGGCACATGCATACGAATGCCCAGCGTAATTCTCTTTTGAAATTATGCAGTGCCGACAGGTATAGCCAGGCCGTTCCAATACCTAAGGCCATTAAGAAAATATATACGGCCAGGACCGCCCGGAAGGATAAAGTGAAAAACGGCATAATAAGCGACAGGATAGCAGCGCCTACCGACAACAGCAGAATAGTAGCAAGATTCCGCTCATCCGCACCAGTTTCGCCGGTTTGCTGGGTACGCAAACGCTCGGCAAGTGTTTCTTCGGTAAAATAGCGTAAAGGATCGCGATTAAGAAGGTAATCCTTAAGATCTATCTCTAATTTTTCCAACGCTGCTTTGTCTGCGTCGGCCAAGGGCTGGGCGGGTTGCCAACGAGCGGTAATCATGCGCACCGTGTCCATCATTGGGTCAATAGCTCTGGAGTCAGAAGCAAGCTGCCCCAAATACACCACCCGGTCTATAAGCTGCTGGCTAGGGGCATGGGTTGCGCCTGCCGATTCATCGTTCATTCCTTAAAGCATAAACAAAGTATGTATGGTTTGTAAACGGCGAAGGCACTCGGGTTGAAAGCAAGCGGGAATATCTGTTCGTAGCCATTGACGACTACTCGAGGGAGCTGTACGGCTGGTATCTACATGGACAAGAGCGCTTGGAGTGCTGCGCTCAGTACCGCAGGAATGCTCGTACACTATTGAGCAGATACTTATTGAAACGGCGCCGAGTACAAAGGCAGGCAGCCGCAGCATGACTTACCTTGACCGTCCTCCACACCATCCAGTATTGTAGCCGCTCACAGATATGAGGGGCTAGGATTAATAATTGCCGCTCGGTTGCAAAATGAGACTAACTTACAAAACTTACTACAGTGCATCAAAGCATACCCGCCGGCCGACGCGTATTTACGAAGTACAAAATTAATGTGATAATTAATTGTACATGGCAGAAAGGAAACCGAGCCCGGAGGGTGGGCCGGAATCTTTGGAGATAGAGCCAATTACCGCCGCAGACTGCGGCTGGATGGAAGCTTTGGGTTGCAGGTGGCCCATTGCGGATAAAGAAGCCTGGCTAACAGCACGGAATAGAGACATCGAGGTAGGCAGTAAGCGCCTCGAAGCCTGGGAGGTTAGCAGAGAGCAAGAACGCACGGCAGTAATAAACGCACGGAAAGCTTTTTTTCATGTACTGCCAGTTGTGTCAAACGCCCTTGCGCAGGCACAACATACCTCCCTTTGGCCACCAGATGCCATAATAGTAGCCCAGCGGACACTGTATGCGAGAGGTATTGATATCGCCGCACTGCTTAAGTCCCGCCCCGAGCTAGTTACTTATTCAGCGAAGGAGCACCTAGAACGTTTGGACAACTTCGAGGCATTCGGTCTTGACAGCGCTCGGGTGGTGAATGGTTTCGCTGGCGCCCAAACATATGGCTCAAAGGCAGTACAAATAAAAATGTACGCAATGTACGCTGCCGCCAGAACGTTTGGTTGGGACGACTATAAAACCATTGCTAACGACACTGTCGAGGAACAGCCTGAGCTATTAGCACAGCCTCCGGGGATGATACGCATCCTTGCGCAAATCGCCGCCCGGACAATGCTGCCGCACGAACCCTCGGACGTTCCCCTCGCAACTATCCGAGCCCTACTGGGGCTTCGCGTAGAAAAGGCGGTAGCCGCATATCTTGAACGCCGTTCTGTCATACGCAGCCCTGATGGGCTAATAAGCCAGGCGCACGACCGTTATAAAAACTGGCCCATACAAGCCTTACAAGGGCTCATCTTGCACTCCATAGGCGATCCTGTGGTAAAAACATACTTACGCAACTATCCAATAAACGACCCGGAAGCATGCATTAATGCATATACCAAGCAGCGAGAGGCGGAACAAGAAGCCGCATTACACGCGATTGACTTAAGATGGGAGGGCCCTCTATTTTTGGGTGATCCTGACTCCCCTACTTTTAGAGCATTCGAAAAAGTTGCTGCCAGTCCGCCACTTACTAAAGAAGAGAAACAACAGTTATATAACGATATTGCGCAAGGCGGAACTGCCGCCGAGCATGCTCGAAAAGTATTGATAGTCCGCCACTTACACCTCGCCATAGAAGCCGCTGTCAGACGAGGCCGGTCCGTAGAGACGCGCGCCGGACGGCTAGGTAAAGCAAACTTGGCTTTGGTATTCGCCGCCCACCGCTACGATCCAACTAAGAATGGAGATTTTGAAGGCTACGCCAAAAGGGAGATCGCCGACGCATTTAATTCGTCACCTGGCAGCGGCCGGCACGACAGCGTGAACCGGATTGGAACCGAGACATTTGAAGAACCGCCCAAAAACGCTATTTAATCTACTTGTGCATCTATTCTTCGGCTGCAGCCTGACGCAACTTTTCAAGGGCTTGCTGTAATTCGCCGATATCCGGTTCTTCCCCTTCAGCGGCAAAATGAGATAAAAGGGTATCCAGCTGCTCAGGTGTAACGCCAGCCCTTCTGGCAATGTAGAGCAGCAGATCGCTAGGGAACGCGCCTGGCAGCGTTTCGCCAGGGTCAATCGGAATTGCCTGGGTAGTAGGCGGAGTTCGGTTACGCGGTGCTTGCTCGCCCCTATCGGGCGTCTCAATTTGTCCAGGCTTAAGCGCCTCCTGCCACAATCGGTACGCCAAAATGTCGCGTGTCCGCCGCTTATCGGCAGGGTTAGGATATCTTGCCACTATGCTCGTCCACAGCGTTTTGCCAACGCCGCGCGGCGGCCGGTCTTGCTCAAGCATGGCTTGCTGCATGCGTGCATGTGCCCCATTAGGATGATTATGGGCAAAATAGGCTGCCATGCGAGCAGGTATGTGGTACTGGCTGGTCAGCTCTTCGCACAAAGCCGCAATGTTGCGGGCAGCGCCCAGAGGATCGGCATACCGTCTGGCTAGTTTAATACGAGCCCATTTCGGGAAATACTGCCTCGTTTTTTCGGGTTTAAGCGCTAGCTCCTTTGATAAATTATCGACTGTCACAACCGTTTCATATTTCCTGACAATACCTTTTATTGCCGCTACCGGGTCGTTTTCGGACACCGCTATATCGCCAAGAGCGCTCATCGGGAGAACTTCCCGCACTCGCTCCTGGTTCCAGCCGGTTATTTTTACCAGGTTCGCAATGGGAAACGTCTTGACAAAATGGTATACCACATGCCGCATTCTCGCTATCGGATCATTCGAGTAGAGCACCGCTATGTCTGCCATTCTACCCGGCGGCAATAGGCTGAGCCAATAGCCGGCGTGCAGTCCGCGCTCGGCACAGTATTCACGGATAACATCGCCGCGCATCCAGGCCTTGGCGTATTCCGGGCCGCGTTTGGCAATAAAAGAAGCTAGCAGGCTTCTATAAGCTCCGCGCCCACCATAGGGGTAGCCAGCCTGTATTACTTCGCACACGGCAGACGCGGTTTCTATGGTCAGTTGCACTTCCGGGTCTGCAAAATCAGGTTCATTGATAACCGACCTCGCCAGTTCAGCAAAAGGCAGCCCGCGGGTACGTATCTGACGCATACTGGTGCGGCGCCATAGCCAAATGATGTGTGCTGTTAAGCCCGCAACCGAGGCTACATCGGCCTGACGAACAATGCCCAAGATCGCTCTGTCTGCTTCCGGGTCACGTGCCAGTTCGTTGTGGCGCTCCAGTATAGTAAGAGTGTTTGTGGCTATAGTGGCCCTTGCCTCTAACTCATACGGCGAAACTATGCCACTCAGTTCAGTCTTGTTCGCCAGCGTCGCGAGCGACTCCCTTGTTTTGTATGAAGGAATCAGTACTTCCTCTGGCAGCTTAAAGAGATAATCCCGGTACACTTTGCGAGCTTCCAACCACCTTGCATAGGCTTCGGACTGGGCGACCCTTATCGCATCAGGAGGATTAACAATCTTTCTTACCCTGTCAAGCGGATCTCTCGGATAACTAAGTAAAATGGCCGCCCGGCCAACTGGTGGCACTGCGCGCAACCAGAGTTCGGCGTCGTAGCCCCATTGTTCACAATGCGCCCGGATTATGTCGCCGCGAACCCAGGCCTTGGCGTATTCCGGGCCGCGTTTGGCCACAAGGTTGGCCAACGTATCCGCCTTGCCATAGTAGCGGTAGCCTGCCTGCAGCACTTCGCAAACCGCCGACGCCGTTTCTACCACCAGTTGTACGTCTGCGCGTTCAAATTCGTCCGGCCAAACGCTCTCTTTCGGCAACTCAGCAAATGGCGACTCTCGCCCGTCCAACCAGCATGCCCGATCCCATGTCAAAACAACCCTTGCCGCAACTCCTGCCACTCGGCTTAACTCGTCTGGGTCGGGTATAGAAAAAAGCGCGCTACCGTTTGGTTTGCGCGCTTCATGTTCATGATCTTTTACTATTGCTATGACGCCGCTTGTTATTCTTACTCTTGCTTCGGCCTCATACGCTCTGCGTTTCCGGCCGGGGCTGCCTTGCAAGTTGGTGACAAGCGCCAAAGATGCTAAAGAAAAGGACGGAGGTTTTTCCCTGTATGGCACCGTAAGGTCTTCGCCAAATAGAAATTGGCGGTGTTGGTCTCGGGTTGCGAGCCACTTGTCGTACCTTTCGGCCTCCATACTCACTTCACTAGGCGGACATATGCCCACCCTAGCCGCCAGTGAAAGCGTGCCTCCGTTTAGTTGTACTTATTACTATACAATAAAATAATCTTTAGCAGAAACATTGTCTCTAATAGCCGGAAAAGTAATCAATAACAATGCGGGAGCGTTGTATGCCCATCGAACGCAGCAAGGCGGTATAGTTTTTTACCATAGCCGGCGGACCGGATACATAAAACGTCCGTTCAGTATAATCAGGCACTTGGCGGACAAGCATCTCCTTGGCAATAAATCCCACCTCGCCTCGCCAATCAGCTGGCACGTCTTTTTTGTCTTTAGTTAACACGTACACAAGCTTTAGGCCAATGCCTTCCGCCTCTCCCAGCACATTTTTGTATACCATTTGAGTCGGCTCCATTATTTGGTGGAATAGTATGATATCGCGCGTCTCTTTTGTATCTATAAGGTATTTAAGCATGCTGCGGAAGGGCGTTATGCCAATGCCACCGGCAATAAACACCACTTTGACTTTTGGGTCGCCAGGCAGCGTAAAGTCACCCGCAACTTGGCTGCCATATAGGTAAGAGCCAGGGCGCAGCCGTCCGAGCGCAGCCTTGAAGCTGCTGGGCGGATTACTAAACTTAATACCGAATAATACTTCTTTTTCGGTAGGCGAAGACGCTATAGTAAATGTCCGGCGATTGCCATGGACGTCCGGCTTAGCGACCGGCAGCGTTACATCCGCATACTGGCCAGGCTTATAGGTAAACGGGGAGTCAGGCATAAACCTAAATTCATAAATATCTTGGCCTATCTCCTGCTCGGCGGTAAAACGAAGCGACAACCGTTTCTTAAGGAGCGTACTATATGCGAATACATTGCCAAGCACCAACGCAAGTTCCGGCGTCATGTATACACTGCCAATATGCAGCCGCGAACCCAAGCCTACAAGCAACCCCACCATAAGTGCATACACAATTTGCAGCTTTCTGGTTGGCGGCGTCGTAAGCGGTTCGGTCAACATGACCGTACCCAAAAATAGCAGCGGCCAGGTAACAACCGTATCCGTTACCAACGTCGTAAACGCATAGCCATCACCCAAGCGAGTCAAGACAACCGCTGCGGCAGCGATCAGAAAAAAAGCGACGAACATATATGCCCGGCGTATTTTGCGCACAATAAGAACGCCGAGCAACAAGACAAATGGCAGCATTACATCGTTGGCAATCCACCAGCTCGCATATGTCAGGCCCAAAGCCCCCACCGCCACAGCCGCTATTGCCGCAGGATTAAATATATGCCGTTTACGTATGGCAAGGACGTATTTCGACGCCATAGCAATAACACCGGTTAACGCGAGTATTGCCGCTTGCGATACACTTTTGGGCGGCGAAAAAATACAGAATAAAATAAGCGCGGTAATAAGCGACGATTCGACATTGATCGTTGCGCCGTACATTTTTGCAAGCACATAGTTAGCGCCATAACAAACCAGCAGCAGTATCGAGGCACTCATTAGCAGCCCAAAGCCATCTAGCTGCAGCGTCCCCGTCAATCCAAACAGTACGGCTACTGCGGCCAAAGCCCCCAACCCGTACAGCATAAGCTTATACATGGTTATGCGGTTTAAGAAATCATCGATCAGCTTCATACTCTACATATTACTTGGTTGCGGTAAATAATTCGCCTGGAAAATCCCGCGAAGCTAGCACCGTACCATCCTCATACAATATAACGTATGCAAACCGCAATCCATGATTAAAAAGCTGCTCTGGCGGCACAAAAAACAGGCAAGTAGCCATACCATCGGCCAATAGCGCCGTGCCGGCAGCCACCCATACCGCTTTAATGGTTGTCGGCGAACGAAGAGTGTGCGGATGCATAATATGGTGATACTCAGCCCATTTGCGCCGGTTGCCAGCCGAACCGCACAAGCTGCGGCCACTACTAAGGCTGGCGACGCCAATCACCTGCCGCGGATTATCGGGATGCTCCAGCCCGATGCGCATATACTTGCCGTTTGCGCTGCGGTAGCGTATGTCACCGCCTGCATCGACACAATAACTTCGTATGCCTTGCACTTCAATAAGCGAAGCGACAATATCAACCAAATAACCTTTACCGGCTGCGCCAAAATCCAGCAGTGCCGGCTGCTTGAGGTATACTGTCCGGCCTCGCACCTCCATTGCCTCCTCCCAGGCAGAAGGCGCACGCATGGGGCCGGGTGCAAAGCTATACTTAGCATCGTATCCAGCATCTGAAAGTACTTGGCCGATTAAAGGTGTCACCGCCCCTTCAGTTGCTTGGTACATGCGCCAATACAGCGCCATGAGCGGCTGCGCATCTTCCGGCAAAGCGTACCGGCCCGCAGTCTGGCTCATGGAAGACACAAGCGAATCGGCACGGAACCGTGAATAAGCTTTATCAAACTCGTCAATCCTGACCAGCAGACGTTCTAATAATCCGGCAGCTTGCTCAGGCGTAGCAGTAAGGTCGATAGCCCATTGCGTGCCGATAGCCTCGAACGTCAGGCTAACTTTGCGCTTGGTTTTTGATTTGGTCGAGCGCGTCATTGAAGCCACGTGACGTTAGGGACGAGCCCGAAACTTTTGAAAGCTTTATTTCGTCGATATCCTTCCCTTCTACCAATCCTTTGTACCCGCTCACGAATTCGCCTTGGTATTGTTTGGAGGTTGGCGAAGCAGCCTGCGGCGTCACGGCAATATCGGAAATAATACCCCCTTCCAAAGTAAGCTTTATGGCAACCCGTTCAGTCCCGCCGGGCGATTCGTAGCTGCCAGTTGCGGAATATGTGCCGCTTTTGTAGCCGGCCGAAGCACCGGCAACGTCGGAGTTATCAGTACTGACCCCCGTGCTTTCAGCTGCTTCAGACCCGGCCTGTTGTGACGTTCCAGTGCTGTTGGTTTGCGAACTCTGGGCGGTATTGTCTTTGCTTCTCAAAGTCATAACACCCGCGACCAAAATAACCAATACGGCGATCGCGACAATACCGAGCACTGCAGTATTCTTACTTCTTGTTTCAGATTGTTGGTCCATGTATATACCCTCTTAACCCATCTACTATACTACGCTTTTCTGAACATTTGCTGGGTCATAGTAAGTGGGATCTGCATGACGCGCGCGGTCCAAGATGGAGTAGGACCGCTAACTGCAATGCCCGTGCGGGATCATAAATGATATAATCATAAGCATGATTCTACATCCGCCGGCAAAGCCAGTCAGGCCGTATTGGCATGTCGATTTGAAATGGATATGCGGTATTCTTCTGTTCTTTGTGTTGGGCGCCGCGCTACTGCTATATAATCTGAACTCCTTGACCGAGCGTGACCGGGCCGTGACACTATCGGCAACCATTGTAGCAAGCTTATTCAGCAAGGATGGTTTGGACGATGAAAAAAGCGTAGCCGAATTCCGGCAAAAAGCAGCAGCTACACCCGGAGAAATGGTCGCTCCGATCGAACAATTCCCATGGCTGACCGTCTCCAAGCAAGAAGTAGCAACCCTAAGTCCGCGTGAACTACGCTTAGCAATATTCAGTAAAATTACCGGGCCGATCTACGACAAAGGGCTAAAAGGCGCTGCCGCCCAGTTTACTAACGATCCAGCCGAACAGGAAAAGTTTGCCAAGGATGCTGCACTGCTTGGCGTACTTACCAAAACTACCCACCAAGCAGTGCAGCGCGCCTTTATTGTCACCGCCATCTTGGCGCTACTGCTTATGGCAGCGGTCATTTACTTTAGCGCTGGCTGGGGCCGGGCGGTTAGTCCGGCGGCCCTGCTTTTGGCAGTTAGTCCGCTCGGCGCGTTGGCGGGACTGTTGCTATTACATCCGCCTTCGGATGGCAACGCGCCGCTGGCCGCACTGCCGTCCAGTATCGCTCAGGAAATTGGCGGCAGCCTTAGCCGTAGTTACCTTGTAGCCGCCATTTTAGGCGTAATATTGCTACTAACAGCCCTTGCTAGCAAACTGACGCCAAAATTCTTACGCCGCCGCGGTCAGAAACCATCTAAATCGAAGTAGTCTGCTTATTCACACACTCGTACCTGGCTGAAGTTTTTACCTTCTAAGCCCGACACTTTAAGGGCATGCCATGTGAAAGACAGATTTTCAAGTTGGCGGGGCGAGCAAATGAGCTGCCGATACTCTTCGCCATGTCTCCGTAAAACACCGCTGCCAATCCAAAACTTCATAACCGAATCTTTGGTTGTTCCTACGGCAAGCGAGTTAGGTATTGATTTGGTAACGGCCATTATTTTATCTGGCGTACGATAATAGGGACGCCTTTTCGTGACCTGAGCATAGCCATCGTGCACTAATTGCACCTTTTCGCCCCATAAAGGATCCGTCTGTTGACTGGACGTAAGCTTGACGTTCAGCTCTAGTGTCGCAAACAATTCATCAGTCAATTCCGGTAATCCATTTGGCAAATTTTGTTTCAAACTTTTGATCTGGTCTGCAAGGTCGGCCTCAAAAGCAGTCTGGCTTTCGTATTGATCACGCACCCTATTAAAGGTCATCCGCAAGTTCGCAGGTAAGTACGGCCGCACGTACTTAAGAAGTTTAGCAAAGCTTTGCCGGTACAGGCGCGTGTCATTGTCAGAAATATTGTTAAGCCTAGGTATAATTACATCGTCAGAGAAAAAATCAAACCATAAGCCAGGTTTATATACTTCACAAATAGGCCTTGCCCAATTAGCATAATACAGTATCGAAAAAAGCTCAGCCCAATCAACTTCTGGAGCTTCGTTCAATCTCCACAATTTATAGCCGCCGAATACAAAGGTAACATTTATAGGCTCTTGGTTCTTAATACTCGTCCGTATAGCCGACTTAATGTGCTCGATATATTCCGGGTTAACGCTGTATTTCCTGAACTTTTTGGACATAATCAGCTTAAAGATAACCTCGGCAAGCTGCTCGTCGTTGGCTGGTTTTTCCAGTCCAAGCGGTTTGCCCAGGCTTTCCAATTTAGAATGAATATACGCTTCGGGAGTCATAGATATACAAATGGAGATGCGGGGTAGACATAAACCTACCGTAGATAGCCTTGCAAGCTACCACCTATTCTCGGTCACCACATCGCACATATAATAGCATGTCTATATAAATAAAAGAACAAACTCTTAGCGTATCCCGATTTAGGAGCTGCAGCTAGCGGGTTTACCGGTCGTGAATCCTTTATTAAAGGCATCGACCCGTTGCTTTGAGGAGCCATGCGTCCAGGTTTCCGGACTGACTTGACCCTGTACTTTTTCTTGAATGCGGTCATCGCCTACAGCCGAAGCGGCATCGATTGCTTCGTTAATTTCACCGGGCTGGAACACGCCCAAGTGCGAGACCGAATATGCCCATACCCCGGCAAAGCAATCGGCTTGCAGTTCAAGCCGTATCGACAACGCATTGGCTTCGTCCGATCCTGACTGCTGGGCACTATGCACTTCGTCCATAATCCCTAATTCATTTTGTACATGGTGTGCAACCTCGTGAGCAATAACATACGCCTCGGCCACATCGCCGCCTTGCGCGCCGAACCGGTTTTTCAGTTCGTCAAAAAACGTTTCGTCCAGATATATCGTATTATCAGCGGGACAATAGTGTGGCCCGACCTGGGCGGTTGCCAGGCCGCAGCCCGATTGTGTTGCCCCGCGGAATAAAACCAATTTGGGTTCGGCATAGGTTTTACCGCTCTGCTTAAAAATATCCCGCCACAGATCATTATTCGACCCGAGCACTGTGGAGGCAAACGTTTCGTAACTGTCCGCGCCTTTGAACTCGTCGGCATTTCTTTGCTGCTGCGCCCCTTGGGTTTGCTGTAATTGATTCAGGATACCGTTCAGCGCGTTTGGGTCGACCCCGCCGCCCAAAATATTAAAAAGAAGCACAATAGCAACACCAGCCAGTCCTAACCCGCCGCCGCCCAGCGCGATCGGGCTCATACCCCTTCGGTCTTCCACATTGCCGCGGCTGCTAATTTTATCCCAGAACGCCATATATACTCACCATATTACAGGATTGCCCGAATTGTACGGTAGCCCCGCCCAACAAACAGTTAAATACTCAACAGCCATTCCAAGGCCTGGCCTTTGAACATAAAAACCACGCAGCGAAGGGCTTAATACTCCTCGCAACGCCAAAGCCATACCAGAAACGACCGAGACAGCCGCCCAAGGTTAGACATGCCTTCGTTCAGCGAGATAGTATGGCCTGCGCTCAGTTATTCTAAAGTTCCCTCGGCCGGGCTGCTATACTAAACCCAACATGCTACCAGTAAGTATTAAGAGGGGTACTCAGGACGCAGCCGGTTGGCTGCAGAGGTTTTATGTAAGCAATAGGTCGTTCGTTGTATTGTTCGGCGTTTTTATGGCCACATATTTGGTATGGTGGCTGGCGTTTTACCCCGGCGTTATGACTCCCGACTCGCTCGACCAATGGCGGCAGGCGCTTAGCCGCAGCTATAGCGATGCGCATCCTTTTACTTCGACAATCGTACTTTTGAACTCCCTTTTGTGGCTCAGGGAAACTCCGGCATGGGCAAGTTTGCTGCAAGTTGTTGCATTCTCGGCATGCATCAGTTTTATCTTAGGCTACGCACTGCATAAAAAAATCCCTAAAAAAATCGTTCTGCCTATCGCCATCTTCTTTTTAGTATGGCCCGTGTTTGGAATTTACGCTGTTACTATCTGGAAGGATATTATCTACTCTATCGCTCTGCTTGTAGCAGCGCTCCTGACGTTTGCGATTATCTTGAACGCAAAGTTGGCAGGCAAAAAGTACCCATTTATACTACTGGCGCTTACTGTGGCGCTGGCAGCCTTGTTCCGGCATAACGGCATTATTTACCTAGTACTGCCTTTTTTGCTTATCACCCTTGCGCACAAAAAACTTTGGAAAACCAGCCTGCTGGCCTCTGCACTGGGGATTGTCGTATTTGTTACGGTGCATACCGGTATGGGGCACTTGCTGCGTGTCCGGCCCGCGCCGCTGGTTAACGAATGGCTGCGCATGAAAACAGTAGCGGCAATATATCACCAGGAGCACCCGCGCCTGAGCCAGCAGGAGCGTGATATTTTTGAATCGTTTATGCCGGCTTCCGTGTGGAAGGACAGTTACAACTGCTACACCACCCATAGTACGGCTATGGCTTTTTCCGAATATCGCCCTTTAGAATACGAAGACGAAGTAAGTACCAATCCAAAAACAGAAGCCGCCTGGAAACGCGCGGTTATTACGGCTGCCTTAAAAAATCCGAAGGCGATAGTAAATGACAAATTATGCATTGCGACCGGCGTATTCGCATCAGAAGCCGGCTTTATGAAATTCGACACCGCTATTACACAGCGCAGCGACCTGCCGGTAGTGCATGAAGCCTCCAAGTTGGACGGTGTCAAAGTACGGCTGAAGGCTCTGCTTATGTGGACGGCGAACAACGACGCCACTAACTTTATTTTTTGGAGCGCCATACCATATGCGCTTGCCACGCTTATCTATTTGGGCGTAGCCATAAAGAAACGGATGAAAGCAACCATAAGCTATTGCCTTCTATTACTCGCCAACCCGCTGTTCATCATTATTGTCGGCCTGGCCGGGGATTTTAGATATGTGTATGGCATGGTACTAGGCGCCCCATTACTACCGATTATCTATATACTAGAATCCCGGTCGGTCGGCCGTAAGGTGCGTAACACGTCCGACAAAGCATAAAGGCCCATACATTTAAAGCAGCCTAGAGGGATAATATGTTTATTCAAAACGATGCAATAGAGAAGCCGTCGGCATAAAACTCCTCGCCCGAGTAACAACAAAGATCATTGCGCCGCTTTGCTATTACCGACGTGCAGCGGCGATAGCATCCAACATGTAGCGGCCGGCCAGTTTTTTATGAATGCCAAATCCTACTTCGCTTGGATCTTGCTGGTTGGGGTCGTCATGCAATGTAAACACAATGCGCACTGGCGTCTCTATGCCTGGTACCGGCGCGGTTATGGCATGTTTTACGATAGCCCGCTGCACTCGTTGCGAAACAGCACGCTCACCCGTGGTAGTAGCCCCGACTTCGGTAATATATATCTTATTTGGCGCGCCGTCGTGCCGCTCCAAGACGTCACGCAATGTATAACGTTCGCCCTGTTGGGTATTAGGGCCGCCAGCCATCTGATGCCATGCGCTCCACGGCTCAGTATGTTTGGTAGACGGGTAGTCATACGGATGCATACCCACGCCGTCAAGCAACCACATCTTATTGCTCCGCTCCAAACCATCTAAAAACCGATCCATAAACGTTACTGGTGCAATATTAAGCCCCCTGGTAACTGCCGGCGATAAGCCGCCGGAAATAATTTCGACACCACTGCCGCGGGGCGCTACGCTCCGGACAACTTCTGCCGCCTCAATAAACCGCTGCGTAAAGTTTGCAACATCCGCCCCGCCAATAGAAAAACCTTCGTTATTCTGTTCGTTGCCTCCGACTTCGGCCACCATAATCGGGCCGCCGTTTTGTGCGCCGTGCCGAATTATGGTTTCGGCAATGTCTTCCGGCTGCATACTGGTGTTAAATAACGCCACAATCCCCACTTTGTACCTGTATGCCGCATCCATATGCACCGCACGGTCAACACTTGACCCAAAATCAAGGCGCGTTACATTGCCATACTTGGCTACCAACTCCATATAAGCATCGATCTGTTTAGAATTAAGCCTGTCCGTGCGGTCGCCAGTGCTTACCCCTATATAAGGTGCACCCAGCTTATCCGTATTGAATGGAGATACTTCCAGCCTTTCCCTCGGAGCCTCAGTAGGACGCAGGGGCGGGGGCGGCAGATCGGGTGCTGGTTCGTCCGGCACATCCTCGCACCCGCCTAAAGCAGCCCCTACAGCTCCTAGCCCGCCTGCGATCAATAGATTGCGCCTACTAATTACAAGTTGTAATTCGTTGGGATACTCCATAAGTAAAGTATCAGTATACCCGGGTTCACCTGGCCACACAATAAGAAATCTTAAACGGCAAACTGACTATTTTATAAAGTACGTCACCTTTACAGTATATGTCAGCTCATTCTCACCCGGCTGCACTGCCAACTCAGGCGCGGCAGCTGGCTTGCTGTCAATAGCCATGGTAGTAGCACGGCCGTCCATATATGGCATCACATTAAAGCCGTCACCTTCCGCTACTGCCTTTACTTTGCCAAGCCGAAAGCCCAGGTTCTTGCCCATTTGCTCGGCCTTGGTACGCGCGTCTTTAGTGGCTTCGTTACGAGCCGTTGCCTCCAGCTCTTTACGCTTCTTTTCGCTAAAATTAGGTGCTGGTGACACGTTGCCAGTCGGCGTGGTTGTCACCAAGTAATCTTGTACTTTTTGTGCCAGGGCTTGATTAGCCACGGTCACCGTTAGTTGCAATGTATAGGTTATTTCGCCCGGCTTTTCTTGGTAATATACCGGGAAATTATAGCCGCTTGAGTTGGTCTTTATTTTGTTACTTGGCACACCCAACTCTTTCAATTCAGCCACCAGTTCATCGCTCTTTTTAGTCAGTTCAGCGAGCGCTGCGGCTTTGTCGGTATTTTTAAACTCGTATGTCGGATAGAACGCGAATTCGTCGGGCGTTGCCTTTACAGTGGTTTCGCCAGCGGCTTCCACCGTCCGGCTGCTAATGCCGCTGCCTGCCCAGGGCTTCCATATAAATAGCATAGCGGCAATTACTACCAATAAAAGTATCACTACTATCCTTAGATCGACTGTCACGTTCTGCTTATGGTTGGTGGTACTTGCTATCATGCTGCCGGCTCCGTTTATATAGCTCCAGTGTTGCGCCTTTATACATAAAAGTAAAGCCCCCGGCACCTTTGTAACAGCCGGGCTTGCCTAAGAAATAAGTCCGGAGCTTTCAAGGTTAGTCAAATGCTTGCGGCGATGTGCTTCGAAGGCCTTTTTGTCAGTACCGTTTTCGCGGATAAAATCATTGATCTGCTCACTACCGATAAAGTGAGGCATAATCACATACGCTGCGCCACGTTCGTACAGCGCTTCGGCATCGTCATAGCTTGTGGCGTGGCAAATAAAAATAGCATCCTTATTCCGACGGACAATATGTTCCAATATAAGTTTATTGGTAAGGGTGTCGTTAATGGAGCTTACTATAATCTCTGCGCGGTGCAGGCCAATCTCGTCCAAAAGTTCAAAATCAGTGGCATCGCCGTACAGATGATTAATATGCTGAGCCTCTAAAGAGTCGATCACTTCAGGATTATAATCAATTACCACATATGGCTTTTTCATGCGGCGAAAGGTACGTACAAATTCGTACCCGCCCTCGTGATAGCCCAAGAGCACAAGCGGGTAATGTTGCAAGGAACGTAATTCCTGTTTTGTTTCAGCGCGTTCAAAATATGACAGCGGCTTCTCGAATAGGCGATACAAGCGTTCATCGTACTGCATCAAATAGGTTGAAAGCGCAATAGTAATCAGAGCCGTCAAGGTAATAACTGTAATGAGCCGGTCATTAACAGCGCCGGTGTTCGCAGCTAAAACCACAAGGACAATCGAAAATTCGCTGATCTGCGACAAACGCACCGCCGCCTTAAATCCTGTTTGCTTGGTATATCCTAACACTCCAAGGCTTATCACGGTAAGCAATGGCTTTGACATCATAATAATAAGCGAAAAAACTAGGGCCGGCACCAAGGCGGCCGAGATGTTACTGATACCCAACTCTTCGCCAAGGCCAATAAAAAACAGCACGATAAAAAAATCACGCAGCGGCTTCAAGCGCGTAGCAATGCCTTGAGCATACGGCAAGTGCGCCAAGGCAACACCTGCAAAAAGAGCGCCCACTTCTATAGAAAAACCCGCCCACCAAAATACACTGGCTACACCAAAACCCCATGCCAGCGCAAAGATGTACAAAAGCTCTTGACTGCCGGCGAACAGCCGCGCAAAACGGGGCATAACGTACACGCCCAAAAAGGCCAATCCCGCCCCCAGGCCAACACCTTTGGCAAATAACAGGCCAAAGTCGGCAGCCGATACCGTACCATTGCCACTAGTAGCCACCAGCAGCAAGGCAATAGTTGCAGCCAAGTCCTCAATAAGCAACACGCCAATCGCAATCTGACCGTACAGGCGCGACTGTTCTTTTTTATCGCTCAACGATTTTACAACAATAATCGTACTACTAAACAGCAATGCAACCGCCATAATTACACTTTCGGTCGAGCTAAAGCCCAGGAGTTTTGATGCGCCCAACCCCAACCCGCCCACACCAAGCGTAATAACCAAAAAAGTGACAAGCACCGGCTTGCCAGTACTTTTAACAACCGCGGCGTTTAAGCCCAGACCGATAATAAATAACAAAAGCGCAATGCCGATTTGGCTAAAAGATTCAAACGCCTCATGATCGTGAATCAATCCAAGCAGCGACGGTCCAGCCAAAAAGCCGGTCACAATATACCCGATAATTAGCGGCTGCTTGAGCGCCCGGAAAATCAAAGAAATAACAGTCGCCAGTACCAAAACAAGACTTAATTGGTAAAAAATTGACTGTTCCATATGTAATCGCTTCTTTAATTATGGCAGAATTGTTACTTGCCGCCTAGTGACAGAACCCTTCCTCTCACCACCGCGTGTACATATTCCAGGCAACTTCCTCCTAAGCAGCCGAAGCCTAAAAAGATTCAGGGCTTTTTTTAAGCGTGCCGCGAGGAAGGCGCTCTCCGCTACCTATGGGGAAGTTGCTTCGGGCCGTTCACGAGCCGTACTTCCCCTCCTTTTGGATCGCAGGAATTTACTAGTGCCACTACCGAACCAGACGCGCCGAATGTGGAACAACTTATAGCCGAGTATACAAAGCCTATATGGCTCTCGAAAAATTAAACTTTGATAGATTATAATTTACCTATGACCGACAAAGCTACAGTCAGCACATACGACAACTCCGCAGAAAAACTTGCAGCCTACTTCGCCGGCATAGGTTCACGCCTAGATATTATTGAAGAAGTATTAAAGCTTGCACGCAAAACAAAAGATACACGTGTAGTAGAAGTAGGCTGCGGGGATGGGCGTGATGCCGAAGATATTGTACCGATTGTTGATTGGTATGAGGGATTCGATCCGTCAATCGAGCTTATAAAACTAGCTTGCAAACGCCTACCCGAAGCCCGCTTCGTACAGGCCGATGCACTAAGTTATGATTATCCCCCCAATCTTGATGCTATCTTTGGTTTTGCATCTTACCTTCACCTCAATCGTGAAGATTTTGAAAAAGCCTGCCACAAGGCCGCTAAAGCCTTACGCCCAGGAGGTGTGCTGGCCATGACTCTAAAAGAACGTGATAGCTACCAAGAAGAGCTGGTCGAGGATGAATTTGGCAAGCGTTGGTTCTATCATTACGATGAAGCAACTGTTAAGCAGCTTCTTGGCAAAGAGTTCAACCTTATAAAAATCGAGCGTCGCACGTTAAAACGCAAAACCGCCAAATGGTTAGTGGTTATAGCAAAAAAATAGCTGAGCAACCTTGAGTTGGACGTGATAAAAATAACAGCTCAATAAATATGATCTATGCATTAAAACCTTCAAGCTGACCTTCAAACATCCTATAATATTGTCCTCGTTTAGCAACTAGTTCGCCATGCGTCCCCGACTCGGCAATGCGGCCATCTTCCAATACAATAATCATATCGGCTTTTTCGACCGTACTTAAACGATGACTGATTGTAATAACCGTTTTCTTGTTTGCCTTTGCAAAAAGCCGCTTAAAAATGCGAGCTTCTGCCAGGGCATCAATAGCGCTGGTCGGTTCATCTAAAATAATTATCGGTGAGTCTCGGTAGAAGTTACGAGCCAGGGCAATTCGCTGCCACTGACCACCCGAGAGCTGAATACCTTTATGACCCTCCTCGTCTTCCATCCAATTGCTGGGGTATGTTTTAAGCTTCTGGGGCAGCCCGTTCACAAATTGCAGCGCTTCTGCCTTGTCAAGCGAACCTAAAATGCGTTCCTTATTGAACGGGCGGCTTACGTCACCGTAGTAGATGTTATTCTGAATATCTGTAAACACATACTTTTCAAAGTCCTGCTGTAAGACCGATAATTCTTTATGCCATGAATTAATCGCGATATCTTTTAGCAACACGTCATCGAGCGCGACAATTCCTTTGGTCGGCTCGTACAACCCAGTCAGCAGTTTAACGAGTGTCGACTTTCCAGCGCCATTCTCGCCCACAATCGCAACATGCTGGCCTTTATGGATTTCAAATGAGACACGATCAAGCACGTTTTTTGTGGTCTGGGGGTAGCAAAAAGATACTTCCTTAAAAACGATCTTCTCAGGTGTCCTTTTAAGCCTTTTGCCGTCTTTATTTCTGGCCTGTAAGTTCATAAACCTTTGATAGTCAAACAAGTAAGCCAGATCTTCGTCGATGGTACTGAGTTGATATATAAAGCCATTTGCACCAGAAAAGGCCCGCGATACCAATTGTTGCACATAGACGAACTGACCTACGGGCTGTTCGCGGGCAATAATTTGAAGCACGATCCATAGCAAGGCTCCGAGTTCAGTCACTGCTTCGAGTCCATCTGCCATGAGCCGCTTCCCAATATACCGGCGTTCAAACATCAATCGTTCTTTTTCATCCTTATTGCGTAGGGATTGGCGCAGATTAAGCAGGTGACGCACGAGTCCGTTTAAACGAAGCTCGGCAATACTATTAGGTTGCAGCAGATTCCATTCAATAAATGACCTGGAGCGTCTCGCATCAACTGTTTTATCCCAATGCTGAATTTGAGATCGAGACAGCTTAAACTGAAGATATACTCCTGGCAAAACGGCCAGCAAAACAAAAAGGGCTAACCATGGTAAAAAAATCATGAGTGCTACAAGAGAAAATATAAGAGTAATAAACTGCGACAAAACACCCGCCAATCTATCCAGTACATACGCGAAAAATTGGCTGAACTTCTGCGCTCTATCGTAGAGGTCGGCTGTTTCTTTGTCGTCGTATTGCCAAAAATCTAGCGATAAAAAATGTTCATACATCGCATCGCTCACCTTAGCTTCGATCTTAAAACGCATAAGAGCCTGAACGTACTGGTCAATGCTTCGCCACGCCGTGGCACCGAATCCAAGTGCTGCGGTGATAACAATATAGACAATCGCTTGCCGGCCAGCTGCTTTATCGCCGGCAAACGCCAAGACAAGCTGGGTTGTTGTGAGCGCCGCGAAATAGGTGACAATAATGGGTAGAACACTATCAATAACAATGCCGAATAGCTTAAAGCCAACTGCTGCCGGTGCGGTTTTAAAACTTAGCTTGGCTACACCCGCAATTGCCCGCGCATACTCGCGGACAGGTAATTTCTTTTTTTTCGCCATAATTTATTCTCAATTTTAACATAGGCGGCTACCCAGCCTTCAAAAGTGCCCAATCAGTGCGGTTACGCCGAAGAAATGCCCAGGCTGGCAACGAAACTACAAACAGCAATACAGGACATGGGTTGGCGCGAAGTCAAAACATAGCAGACAAGCGGTTTCGGTAACTCCGGGCTTGCTCACACCAGTCGTGCCGTGTCACACGAAATTGCATCTTTATTTTGCAAGTCTTATTTAGCCAAGCCCGCAGCCAGGCTTTTCGCATTTAGGCAGACGATGTCTAAGGCAAAGAGCCGACATATGCGCGAATGTCCGTAAAATCATCCACGCCTAAAGCCGGTATCAATGCCGACTGTCCGCTGGGGGTCCGGTAACTTTGCAACAAATTTTTGCCGTTGGCCTCGCTTAGGCTTGCTGATACCAGGCTGGAACTCGGGATTTTACCGGCTAATTCATAGGCTCTTCGGACCTCGTTCAGCTCTAAGTCGGTATCGACATTGCTGCCCATGGCGTCGAATAACTCACCTAATTTTATAGGATTGCTTAACGTACCGGCCGAAATAGCCCTGTCTTTTAGGCCAATCAAAATTTGCCGCTGATACTTGGTGCGGTCAAAATCGCTGCGCGGAAAGCCGTACGATCCAGCACCCTGCCCCCTAGCGCGAGCAAGGTTAAGAGCGTTCCTGCCGTTTAAATACACCTTGCCGTTCGGCAGATCCACCAGCGGGCTGCCGGTTGCCAGGTCGCGGCTGGGATCATACAGCCCACGCGGGTCCGAGCTATCCACGATAATCTGTATTCCGCCCACCGCGTCTACTGCCTGCTGCAGAGCCGTATAATTAACGAGTGCGTAGTAATGAATTTTGACGCCGAAATTCTGCGAAACCACCTTTTCCAATAAGCCCATGCCGGCGGCGGCGTAGCCAGCCTCGCTAAAGCCGGTCTGTTTGCCATTTTGATATACCTCGTTAATCTTACCGTAACTGTAGCCCGGAATTGCCACATACAAATCACGCGGGATACTCAACAAGTAGCCGGTATTAGTAGCAGTATTTATACTAACTATCATGATCGAATCAGTCAGTTCAGCACCGCTATGCCCTGGGTCGTCTGCCGAATTGCCCGCCAGCAAAATAGTCACTCGCCCTTGATCCTCGCCGTCCAGTTTGGCGGGTTTGAGCGCTTCAGTAAGCCCCTTCCAGCCGAAAATTTTAATGGCATTGGAGGCGAATTTCCAACCTACCCATATGCCGGCCAGCAACAGTATGACAGCGCACAGTATAAGTAAGTGCTTTACCGCTCGTTTCCACCGTGACGGCTTTTCGCCGCCGATTGGCTTTGCAGCCTTGCCTTTTCCAGCAGTAACACCCCTACGCTGGCCACGATCCCGCCCCATGCCAGCCGGAATTGTCCGGTACATATACTCTACGACATCACTATCCGTTGAACGAACTGGCCGAGTTTTTTTGGGTTTGCGCATATGCCCTTTTACGCACCTTTTGTCGTATTACAGCAGCCATCCGCCAGCACACGCGCAGCCGATCCGGGCCAATTTTGTTCTTTTTTAACCGCAACCAACATAGTGGCAGTGTATCACAGAACGACCATCATGTACCGGATGTATGAATACTTTGTCCAATGGCACTATCGTTTTATAATAATGTACACTAAACATGACGAAAAGCTCAGGTTCAGCCATCGAAATGGCTCAATCATTATTACAGATACCCTACGCGCTCAACCCCGAAGCGGTTGCGACCGCAATGACAACGCCTGATAATATACCAAACAACATCCTTGCTAACCGGCGTACTATACATACCTCCGCCTTAAGACTTATTGCAACCGAACGCTGGGCCGAACGCCAGCAAGCATGGAAAACGGCACAAACTCAAGACGAGCAGATCAACAGATCAGCCTGGCTGGTAGAATGGAATGGCCAATGGAAATTCACGGCCGCGCGCCGGGAACAGACGTACAAAAGACATCCTCTGGCGCTGCGAACAATAGCTCGCAAACTGATGCAAATTATTAATGATGAACGCGTTGGCTCCCAAGAACCGGCCTTAAAGGACGGCACACCGCTCTACCCGCCAATACATCCTGTAACACTTGCTGAAATCGCTGCCGGGAGATCCGAATCTCCTCTAGAAATCGAGAAGCATCTATCCAAAGCCGGATATGGCCGCTCACGAGTAAAAGGCAAAACTCAACTCACCACCCGACTGGCGGATGACGCACGGCGCTACCTAATCATTTACCCGCCCGTCCCTTACCCGCAATCCGGAGAGCTAAATCGCTCGGCCATGGCGACCGCCTTCGACGCTTCAGATAACCTGATCTTAAGGATTATCCGAGATAAACAGCTTTACCCAGTGGTGCGTATGTTGCCAGGCCGGGGTGGTCGCGAAGCCGAATTTTATGAGCCCGAAGAAGTAGCTAGCATCCGTCAAGGCGTCGAGGAGTTACCTTTAATAAGTCAAGACGAGGTTCCTTGGCGCAACTTGGTAGGGCAAGACCATTCCAAAGATGTAATGTGGAAAGCCCTCCAGCTTTCAGGCATACCATTGCTACTTCGCCGGCAGCTTCGGGGCAAAAGCACTACCTGTGTGCGCAAAATACATATCGCTTTGGCACTCCAGCACTACCAAGACCTAATAACGTTACGTCCTGGCGAAATGGGAAGCGCCGAAATCGAGGCAGCCCTAGACATAACCCAACCAACCGTCGCCCACCATATTACCCCTTATGACATACAGGAATCACGACTACTCCACGAGCCAGGTATAGTCGGTCGCCATGGAAGGCGTGTCTTTCCTCCCCATGTCGTGCGGCGAATCATGCTGAGAATGGGGTTCGAAGCCCCAGAAGATATGCCGGTCTCCTTCGCTCCGCCCCGGGCCGCACAACGTCGTCGTCCGGCTAAAAAAGCATTGCCCACACCTCCGGATTATGCCGAAGTAAAAGCCCGGCGAAAGGCCCGCAAGGAGAGCCAACCATCTCCGGCCGTGAACACGGAAGGCGAAGATGAACTTCGTCAAGCCAAAACTCCACCAGACAGTCCCAGACCGGTCTTGAATTGCCCTAAACCCGTAAGCACTACCAGTCTTCAACCCATAGAGAAAACAACTACGCCTCAGCCGCCAAAACGTCCGGGGCGCACACCGGCGAAAAAAGCCAATGGCGCAGTCAAGACCCAACTCCGCACACGCTCTAACACAAAGCCCCCACCAACACCGCACACCCTGCCCGCTTCATTAGTAGAAGAAACCGACACTTCCCCACCCGAGCCCCCAGCCTCTAGAACCATAAGTGAAATCGGACAGACCCTTAACCTTCCATCTCATGTTGTCGCTAGATGGACAGGCAAATCATTACGCAGCGAAGAGTTAAAGGCGTTAATACTATCAAGTACAAAATCGATACCACTCACCACGCCTCTGCCTCCCGATGCAGTTGCCCGGATTGCCCGCAACATCATTACCGAACGAATGGCCGCCCGGCCATCTACTCCACTAACCATTCAGCAAATCGCCTTAGTAACAAGCACGTCACCTGGCATGGTGAGAACATATCTGAGAAGTAAGGGCCTCTATAACTCCGAGTTAAATGAAGCGTCCTACAATAATGAAGTTCTGGAAGCTATTTTAGGTAACTTTGGCGTTAGCCTGCGCAAGCCGTCTTAGCCCATCAAGGCCATATAACCTTAGCCAGTATCTCCTTGCGCGGCAGCCAGCCAAAATGCCGGCTATCCGTACTGCTGGCCGCATTATCGCCATGTATATATAGCAAGCCGCCTTTTATATTAGCGATCCGCTTGATTTTCTCCATACCATCGTGCCGCACAATAATAATATCTCCTAGTCTATATGTCCGACACCGCACACCTACCACCACTCTGCCTGGCACCAGGGTTGGCAGCATGCTGCTGCCTGCTACACGGCGTACTATAAACAGCTTAGGCCTTTTTTGTTTCGGCAAAAATTTCGGCAATCTCATTGATCATGTCCAGCAGTTTTTGGCCTTCGGCCGGGTCAACGGTCTTTTTGCAAGCACCCGCCTGTTTGGTTGCTTTCCAAAATAAGTCGTGCAGCTTTGGATATTTTTCGAGATGCTCCGGCTTAAAGTAATCGGTCCACAGCACCCACAAATGGTGCTTTACCAGCTCAGCCCGTTGCTCTTTGATCATTATTGCCCGCCAGCGAGTTTCTTCGTTATCTACTTCGGCATATTTTTGCATAATCTGGAATACACTCTGCGCTTCTATGCGTGCTTGCGCCGGATCATAGACACCGCACGGCAAGTCGCAATGAGCATAGACTGGTTTAATAAACGAGAATTTCATAAGGCCTCCCCTTTACCCTTGACCGTATCATTGTAGCATCATACGCTATACTGCGCTTCTTGTGTATCATATACTTGACTACATTGCACAAGTGGAATTTTAGTAATTTCAGAGCGGACAATTTAGTTTAACGTATGCGTATGCTCTCACCATTTATTGATAAAATTCTTATTTCGAAATTCTTCCCCTCCTCAAACTTCGCCAGAGGTACTACCGCCGGCTGGCTGGAGCAGGCAGTACTGGTTATTGGAGCTAGTATGGGCGAGGTACTGCTACGCAATGATGGCGGTTTCAGTGAGGGCGGCCGGCTTATTCAAAACGTGGCCAACCGCCTTGGTATTACCGCCTGCGGTTAGGTGCGCCCCGGGGTAGCAGGCGGCCTTTCGCCTCGCGAGCTATATAGTACTTACTGATCCCTAGAGCCAACAGGCAAGTACCTGGAAACAATGCACGACATTGGAAAATACTGCGTGCCCGTATAATAGCCTATAACAAACAAGCCGGACCTTTCCTTATCGGAGAAAATCCGGCGGGGCTATGACCGGTGCAACGCTCGCCCGCACCAACTCGCTCGGCGCCGAAGGAATGACCATCTTTGAGCCAGCCGGGTTACGGGCTTTTAAAAGGCCGTTTGCAGTGTTTCGATCATTCCTGAGCTGGGCAGACTACCAGCTAAACGGCGAACGCGCAATAGCTGGTACTAATATACTCAACTAATCAACACCACTTACCTATACTAATAAATAGATATGAAGTATCCCGAAACTCTAGTCGAAGCAGTCCGTTATTTTTCCAGCCCCGACGTCTGCATCGAACATGTTGCCGCCTTGCGTTGGCCAAACGGCGTTATCTGCCCGACTTGTGGCCGTGTAGATGTAAGCTATCTGGAAATGCAAAAGCGCTGGCAATGTAAATCACGCCATGCTAAAAGGCAGTTTTCCGTAAAGATTGGTACTATCTTTGAAGATAGCCCGCTCGGTTTGGATAAATGGCTCCCTGCCGTCTGGATGATTATTAACGCTAAAAACGGCGTAAGCTCGTACGAAATTGCGCGTGCACTTGGCGTTACACAAAAGACGGCCTGGTTTATGGATCACCGCATCCGAGCTGCTATGGAGTACGGCACATTTGATAAGAAACTAGACAGCCCGGTAGAGGCCGACGAAACCTACATTGGCGGCAAAACCCGTGAAGAAAAAGGCCGCTTCGCCAATAAAACAGCTATCGTCGGCGTCGTTGAAAAGAAAAAGCATATCGGACAAATTAGAGCCTTCGCCACCAAGCAAGCAGACGCGACCAATACGCTACCGTTCCTCAGACAAAACCTAAACGAAGGCGCTATCCTGCATACGGACGAAAGTAAAATCTACAGTCGCGCTAAACGAACATTTGTGCATGAATCCGTAAACCACAGCGAAAAAGAGTATGCCTGTATCCGCATTAAAACAAGTAGGGGCGAAAGATATTTCTTTCTAGATATCTTTTGGGCACGCTATGACGAAGATAGCGAATTGCCCACAGTTTTTACTGGTTGTCCAGAACAAAAGCGTACACAAACGATTGCGCAAGCGTTTAGCCAAAGAATTGCGTGAATCCTACGAAGAGCTAACCTTTGGCACTACTAGGCTAGAGCATGTCCTAAGCCCTGATTACAAAGGTCAAGTCTGGTTCCCGATTGATGAAGATGGGGATGACCCGGACGAGCCGTTGAAGCCCGTGACACTCACCAGGCTGCCGCAAGCGGACGTTTAGAACTTCAATTTACCGGAGGCAGGTGGAAGTCGCATGTTGTAGGAGGCAATAGGCTGGTCAGTTAATACTTCGCTTATGTAAAGATTTATTGTAACTCGAAGGCGATTTACCGATAACCCTTTTAAAATCATTGGCAAAATGCGATTGATCGCTATAGCCTAACTCAGCAGCGATGACGGTCCAATTGGGCGTTTCTTGTTTGGCTGCCACTTCGGCCGCTTCTTGCAAGCGGTAGCGCATAATAATCCATTTGAGTCCTGCACCAACATATGTCTGAAAGAGATGTTGAAGTGTACGCTCGCTCATGTTGAACTGCTTCGCAACAGCTTGAACTGTTAGTAAGTCTTTATCACTGGTAACAGTCACAATAATTTTAGTAATTAGCCTGATACTCTGGTCAAGTGCAGGCTGTTTAGTGTGAAGTAGCTCCTCTATCTCAACTACTATTTGCTTGTCATCGCTCAACGCTAGGAGCTCTCGGCGAAAATCTCCATCTGCTTCGGGAAACACTTCGATCACTGGCATAGTTTTATCGGTCAGGCTCGCCATTGAATGCGGCCAGAACGCATAGAAAGCGCCCGGCTTAAACATGACACCCACAATGACGCCCGCGTTTTTTACCTCATAATCATACTTGCCAGTTGTAACACCGGTGATCCAAGCCTGATCCTTAGTGAAGGCTAAGTTGATGTTGGGATAGGGTAAAACCTCCGAGACGTAGGGCTGCCGGCCTTTCAAATCCCAACGAATGATCCAATAGTGTTCAACAAAGGGCGCTAAATAAGGGGAAGGCAAATATCTGTTCAGCTGAAAGTGTTGAGCGGCATTAATTGGGTCGAGAATACCTTTATGCTCCCCTAGCTTTCTGCGGATGTGTTTTGCGGACTTTTGCAAGCTTTTTCGCATAGATAACCTTATTATAGGCGAAAGGAGCGACATCTATGAGCAATTCATTCACTGCCACTAAGAGCATTATCATCAACGCCACCTCTACAATAGTATGGAAGGCATTAACCTCGCCGGAAATCGTCAAACAGTATATGTTTGACGCCGAGGTTGTTTCGGACTGGCAACCAGGAAGTTCGTTGATTTATAAGGGTATGTGGGAAGGTAAGCCCTACGAAGACAAAGGTACTATCATTGAGATTGAACCAGAAAGGCTTTTGAGAGCTACTTACTACAGCGCTCTCAGTGGCCTGGAAGATAAGCCCGAGAATTACAACACCGTGACCTACAAACTTACTGCTGGAGATGGCTCAACCAAGCTCACCGTCATACAGGATAACAACCCTACTCAAGAAGCGGCCGATAAAGCGGCAGAAAATTGGGGCATGGTGCTAAAAACAATTAAGCAGTTGCTAGAAAAGGCGCAGGGGTAGCGCTTTGTCTCCTGAGGTAGTGGGCGTTTTGTGAACGATCTCCGTCTGCAGCATGCAAAGACATTTCGCTAAAAGCAAGTGTAAAAAAGGACTCGTACCATGTTTGATCTCACTTCTCTCAATTGGCTAGCGATTTTGTTAGCCACGGTCGTTTACTTTATGCTAGGCGGCTTGTGGTTTGCGTCGTTTGCATTCCAGAAATTGTGGGACATAAGCGTTGGTTTTAACCGGTCCCAGACCTGGAGGCCGGGACTACAGTATTATACTGTGCCATTTATTGGTTGCTTCGTAATTTCGCTGGCCACGGCACTGCTATTAGATGCAACTAAAGTCCAGTCTTTTGCCAATGCGATTACGCTCGGCTTAATTACAGGCGTAGGCTATGCGGCAGCCATAACCGGGATTTTAGCTATCTCGCCAACTATACCGCGTCCCGGGGTGTATACGTTAGTGATTGGTTCATCTCATGTTATTGGCATTGTAGGGGTTTCGGTGATTATTTTTGCGTTGAAGTAATGGGGCTGCAAGATTGGTGTTAGTGTGCGAAAGCCGCTAGAAAATGATATCTACCGATAAGGCTGTATACTTAAAGTATGACTAAGCAACCATCAGACCGGAATCAAAAAGCCGAGCGGAAGATTCTGTCAGTATCCAAGAAGGATGTAAACAAAAAGCAAATCTGGCCGTCACCCTTGTGCAACAAAACGATTAAGAGCGGATTGATTAGTCAAGTATATTAGTGCCCAATAGCTTCTCTTCCAAAACCACCTAACGAGGAACAACATGCGGCGCCTATTTCTCCAACCCGCAATATTCGGGATATGGTACTATATGCACGTATTGCCGGAAATGATCAAACTCTACGAGACTTGAAACATGTAGCAGTACCCACGGTCGTGAAGTTGGCCGAACATGGTTTATACAGCCGCGTAGAAGATATACCCGACCTTGGGCAAAGACTTAGCATCTTCCCTCATGTCTCTGCTACCATCCGCCCGGACGCATCGCATACTTGGTACGATGCATCAGATCGTTTTGCTAGGACGACACGGCAAGGCCTGCAAGTCATTGGCTTATGGAATTCCCCCAGGCGATACTTAGGCTTTTTTGCCTTGTTCGGCGCGCCATTTGGCGATTTCGGCATGGTGGCCGCTTAGCAATATTTCTGGTACGCGCATACCACGAAACTCTTCGGGCCGGGTATACTGCGGGGCCTCGATACTTTTGTCGTCTTGTTGAAAGGATTCTATGTCGGCGCTCGTTTCGCCGCCCAGCACTCCTGGCAACAAACGAACAATGCTGTCAATTATAACCATAGCCGGCAGCTCACCCCCAGTCAGCACATAGTTGCCGATACAATACTGCTGGTCAACCCAAACGGTTATACGTTCGTCGTAGCCCTCGTAGCGCGGGCAGATTATAATAAGTCCGGCGTTTTGCGCCGCAAGCTCCTTGGCATCCGATTGCTTATATAGCTTGCCGCGAGGCGTGGGTAATAGCACCGAAGCATCGGGGTCACATTGTTTAGCGAGCTCGATAGCCGCTACCAACGGCTCGGGCTTTAACAGCATGCCGTCACCTCCGCCATAAGGCGTATCATCTACTTGTTTGCGTGGGCCCAGCCCGAATTGCCGCAAGTTAATGTAGTCGAATTCTACCGCCTTGCGGTCCTGAGCCTTCCATAGCATGCTACTGTTCAGTACGCCTGCGAACATTTCCGGAAATAGCGTTATAATCTGTACTTTCATGTATCAACAGTATAGCAATCTTGTAATATATTACAAATTAGTATATAGTTACCTATATGGAACGTATTCAATGTAGATATGCACCCCAATGCCATATGACCACCAAAGCGGAGATAGTACTGGCAGAGGAAATGCCTGACTCACCAGAGAAGATCCTATCAACAGAAACCTCGCCCCTATGTCCCCCCTCGCGCGCAGAACGTTACGCTAACGTCGCCAACTGGCTCGCAGGTCAATTATCCGACCCGCCCAATTGCAGCGACTGTTGGCGTATTGTCGGCCCTTCAGAAAAAGGCTAAAACAAAGATACCCCGGATTTCGGGGTATCTCTGCCACATAAAGCTCCCAAATTATCTTCCGACAATATGGCTCGCATGAGCTTTTCAGGAATTTTTGTTTTAAGGAATCAGTCGATTTTCGACTTATAAGGCATTATACCTCAAGATCGTCAAGTTCTTCAAGCTCTTTGCGCGTTTTACTGACCATGCTGCTCGACGAGCTATCATCGCGAGAGCTAGCCGTATTAGTGTCAGTATCATCGTCGCTCAGATCGGTACGGCCGCTACTGCTTCCTCCCGCCCCTGGCTCGCCATTATCAACAATTTTCAGATTATAACGGGCATCGTTTTTAGTACCGAGTGCTCTTAGCAAGGTGCGCAAACTTTGCGCAGTAGCACCACGTTTGCCTATGACCCGGCCTAAGTCTTCCGGATCAACGGTTAGCTCTAATAGTACGCCTTTTTCGTCAATACGGCGCTCAATTGTTACGGCATCAGGTTTACTTACCAGTGACTTTACAATAAATTCTACAAATTGCTGGTCAATACTGCTCATGGCAGAAGACTCCCTTCGTTTACTGGCTGTGATTATTATACCAAACAAAAAGGGATCTGATATAAAGGATTCCCTTGCGTGACACAACAATAAGTGCTTCTTAGGATTCGTCTTTGCCTTCCGGCTCAGCTTCTTGGGTTGCTGGTTCGGCAGGCGCCTCTTGGGCAGACTGTTCTTTTGGCTGGTTTTTGCGCAATTTTTCAGGGTTGCGAAGCTTACCGGCCTTTTTGCTTTCGAGCTTTACCCAAGCTGGCAGCTTTACGCCTTCGCTCTTTAAAAGGCGAGCGGCACGGTCGGAAGGCTGCGCACCATTTTTAAGGAAAAGGGCGGCTTTTTCTTTATCCAGAGCTGCAATTTTCGCGTGCGGATCGTACGAACCCAGCAAGGTAACCACTTTGCCGCTAGTCGGAGTCAACCGGCTATCCTGGACCACCACCCGAAACATAGCGTGACCTTTACGACCGGTGCGTTGCATGCGAATAGCTAGCATAATATGTGTGTTATTCTCTCTTTCCTTGCTTATCAATTATTAAAACAATCTAGAGCTGTATTTTACAGATAAGCGCCTCTATTGTCAAACTGTTTCTTGCAGCCCGCTTGCCTGGCCGCATTTTTACTGACGCACGCTGCAATGCCGTCGATGATCTGCTCGCGCGATAAAGCACCAATGCTTCCGCATATAAGGTATTAATCCCCCCCTTTAGCAATACACCTCTTAGTCGCAGGCAATCCATATCCAAGTAGCATCTCATGCCCTGATCAGCCGCCGTCCAAAGCTTGGTGACGGTTAAAGAATTTCCTTTAACTTTTGTTCTGCCTGCTTGGCGACCCCGGCTACGTTAAAGAAAGGCAGGGCAAATACGGCAGTCCGGTAAAAACCCAAGCCACCCGAAGAGTCTTCCATTCAGCCTACTTATACATTGCCAGGGCGGCTTCGGCGGCTTTTTGCTGGCCGGACTGCTTGCTCGGGCCGGTGCCGCTGCCCTTTAGTTTGCCATTCACGAACACACCAACCGTAAATACCTTTTCGTGGTCAGGACCTTCTTCGCTCAATACTTTATATATAGGCGTATGACCTTCGCGGCTTTGGGCTACCTCTTGAAGATGCGACTTTGGGTCAAGCCAAGAGCCAGTAGCCAGGATTTCCTTAAAGGTACTTAGAATGCTCTTGGTAATAAACGATTTTGCCGCGCCATACCCTTTATCCATATAAATAGCACCGATTACTGCTTCGTAGCTGTTTGCCAAAATTTGTGCCCGGGCCCGCTCGGTACCATGGCGTTCGCCGCGGCTTAAACGCAGCAAAGACTCAAAACCAAAGCGCGAAGCTGCCGCCCCAATGCTTTCGGTACGCACTAGCGAACTGCGCCAATTGGTAAGGATACCCTCTGGCTCGCTGAAATTGTTATAAAGATATTCGGTTACAACCAGCTCAAGCACGGCATCGCCCAAAAATTCCAGGCGTTCGTTGTGCTCTTGGGCCGTTTTTTTGTGCTCGTTCAAATAAGAACGGTGAGTAAACGCGGTAACAAGCAGCTGAATATTATCAAACGTAACCCCCAGTACTGTCTGGGAAAAATTTTGATATGCACTGTAGTCCATTGCCGTTATTCCTTTGCACTAGCCAAAACTTACAGTCTGGCGTCGCGGATTTTTTTCATTCCTACTAAAATTAATTTGCCAATGTCGTCATAAGCGATTTTGTCGATCGCCACCCCGGAAGGGAGCCACTTGATATCGTTCAGCCAATCTTCGGGGTTAAGATCTTCGGTGTTACCCAACGCCTGCACCAAATAGATATGCATGGTCATAAGCACCAATGTCTGGCCGCGCCGATACCGAAAGCTGACTTTACCGAGCCAGTTAAACACTTTCATTTCCTGCAGGCCTGTTTCTTCGCGGATTTCGCGCTCGGCAGTTTGTTTGGGTTCTTCGTTGGGCTCGACGTGACCTTTGGGAATAGTCCAGCGGTCTTTGGCATCCTGAATAAGCAAAATCTCAATTTTGCCGCTTGTGGCATTGCGACGAAAAATAACGCCCCCTGCGGTCGTTTCGTGCACTACTTCCTGAATTGTTGGACGCCTCCCCGGAATAAAACGGCGGAAACTCTGGATTGGTTTGGGCCGTTTCATGATTTCTCCCCCTCCGGCTTTTCGTCCGCACCTGTTTGGTTACGCAACACTGTTCCCAGTACGCCATTTACAAATTTCGATGAATTTTCGCTGCCAAAGGCTTTTGCCAGTTCCACAGCTTCGTTGATAACCACCTTGGGCGGTACGTCTTTTTCGTATGTCAGTTCGTATAAACCCATGCGCAGAACCACCCGGTCCATGCGTGCAATCTGGTCGATGGGCCATTCCGGTGCCACTGGCTGCAATTCGGCATCCAGCTCTTTTTCGTGTGCCGCAACTCCCTGTACCAACTGCTTAATAAATGCTACGTCGTCTACGATGGATTGGTAGCGCGCAATGTTACGCGCCAGCACCGCATCGAGGTCAAAGCCGGTATCGCCAGCAGCACGCCTGAAATCCTGCTCAAACAGGGTTTGCAGGGCGATGATTCGGGCAAGATGACGGTTCGATGCCATTGTTGTTAAAGCTTTCTACTTAACTAAGCCTAGTATAACGTGCTTAAGATACGCTGAACTAGGATGCTTTTGCGTTTTTACCACTTTCCTTACGGGTCGTGTACGCTTTAATAGGTGATTTGGCATTTACTTTGCGGGCCAATTCCACAACAAGATGGCTGCGGCGGGCGCCGGTGCGGCGGGCTGAAGTGCGTTTTTTTGGTTTACCCATGACAAAGAATACTCCTTAGTGGTTTGTTTAATATGCTATTTAGTCGCTATTATAACGTATATAACAGGTTAAAACAAGTCGTACAGTTGACCATTTATATTTTTTATGATTTAATGTGTTAGTATGAGAAAAACTGTTAAACGTGCCACCTATGGTATAGTCCTAACCGGCGCTTGCCTGGGCCTCACTCCCATAGTGGACGCAGGTGATACCCCATCCATGCCCGCTCATTGTGCACAGGGTAGCGCGCCGGACAACGTTGGCTGGATAGCAGCAGTCGAGACTACCGCCGAAAACTATAGCTTGCAAGTCGATGGTACTGGCTTAGGCAAACAACTTCATAGTGAAATGGGCCGCGGTCCTCACCCTCATGAGCCCCTTGCCTTGTTTGTAGCCACCGGCAATGTAGCTGTAAGCGCCGCTGCCGGTTCCTGCGCCGATTACAATCTCCCCATCTTGCCTTTACCGGAAGCTACGCGCTAACGCAAATAACGCTATACCACAAAGCTCACTAGCTTTTTGGGCACATAAATGCTTTTCTTGAGCCCTTTATTCGCCAGGTAGCCGGCGACTTTTTCATTGGCTTTGGCTGCTGCTATAGCTTGCTCTTCGCCCGCATCCGCTGGCAGCTCCAACTGGGCGCGAACCTTGCCGTTTACTTGTACCACAATAGTCATAGTGTCGCTTACCAAGTACTTTTCGTCGTGCGCCGGCCAAGCACTTATATGGATAGATGTGCTGTGACCGAGCTGCTCCCACAGTTCGTCGGTTATATGCGGCGCAAAGGGGGCTAGCAGCTGCAACACTGTTTCCACGGCCCAACGCCAGGTGTCGCCATGTAGTCTCATCGGTACCGTGGCCCGCAGCCGGTACAACTCGTTAAGTGTCTCCATGAGCGTTGCGATTGCCGTATTGAAACCCATATCATTCAGGTCATTGCTGACGCGCTTAATAGCACGGTGTATGGCCCGCTTCAGTTCGGTATCTTGCCGTTCGACATGGTCGCGGTCGTCTTCGGCGTTCCCGATGATATCCTGGGCCAATGCCCATATCCGCTGCAAAAACCGGAACGAGCCGCCCATACCTTCGACGCTCCAATTGGCAGATTGATTCCATGGACCGATAAACAGTTCCATAATACGAATAGCATCCGCACCATAGCCTTGCTCGATCAATCCGTCCGGTTCGATGGTATTGCCCTTGGATTTGCTCATTTTAGCGCCGTCCGGGGCTAAAATCATGCCGTGGTTACGGAGCGTTTGAAACGGTTCGCCAAAGTCAATTAGTCCAGCGTCTTGCATTACCTTGGTCCACATGCGGGCATAGAGCAAATGCATAACAGCGTGTTCCGCACCGCCAATGTAATCGTCAACCGGCAACCAATACTTAACCTGTGTAGCATTAAATGGTTCGTCCGCATTGTGCGGGTCGGCGAATCGCAAAAAGTACCAGCTCGAGCAAGCAAAGCCGTCCATGGTATCGGTTTCGCGCTCGGCTTTACCGCCACACTTCGGGCATGCGGCTTGCACGAATTCTGGCACGCGCGCCAGCGGACTCCTGCCGTCACCGGCCGGTTCATAGCTCTCCATTTCCGGCAACACCACCGGCAATTGCTCTTCCGGTACGGGTTGCGTACCGCACGTCTGGCAATGGATCATGGGTATCGGCGCGCCCCAATAGCGCTGCCGGCTGATCAGCCAATCGCGGATACGATAGCTGTGTACCTGTTCGCCAAACCCTTCTTTTACCATGTGGTCTTTTATTTTTTCGGTAGCTTCGTGAATACCCAGGCCATCCAAAAAGCCTGAATTGACCATGCGGCCGGCTTTTTCATGGACCTGTTCGGGCCGGGTAATGGGCGATTCGTCGCCGTCTTCCCCCATTACCACTCGCTTGACAGGAAGATTGAACTGCTGCGCAAACTGGAAATCGCGCATGTCATGGCCCGGCACCCCCACAACCGCGCCGGTACCAAAACTAGACAGCACAAAATCCGACACCCACACCGGCATATCTTCGCCGGTCAATTCGTTCTTTACATATAGGCCGGTAAAAGCGCCTGTTTTAAGGCGGCCTTCTTCCTGGCGCTCAATTTCGCTTTTAGCCAAAGCCTTTTGTGCATAATGCTCCACGGCCTGCCAATGCGAGGAGCCTTCTTTTGGTACAACCTCCTGCCGGATTACTTTGGCCACAAAAGGATGCTCTGGCGCCAATACAACAAAAGTTGCGCCAAAGTTGGTATCCGGGCGCGTGGTAAACACCGTAATCGATTCTTCGGCTTTGGCATTGGTTACTTTGTAGGCAACGTTAATGCCGACTTTATGCCCGATCCAGTTACGCTGCATGGATTTTAGTGCGTCAGACCAATGTACTTCGTCCAGATCTTTTTCGAGGCGGTCGGCGTATGCGGTAATCTTAAAAAACCACTGCTTTAAGGCTTTTTTCTCTACCTGCGAGCCGCAACGCCAGCACAGACCGTTTTCGACCTGCTCGTTGGCCAGTACTGTTTTGTCTACCGGACACCACCACTGCAGGCTCTCTTTTTGATACGCCAAGCCGCGCTTATACAAAAGCAAAAAGAACCACTGCGTCCATTTGTAATATGCCGGGTCAGCACTATTAACTTCGCGCGACCAATCGTAGCCAAAGCCCATTTGTATTAGCTGTTTTTTAAAGCGCTCCGTGTTTTCTTGTATCGCCTTCTGCGGGCTGATACCGGTTTTAATAGCGTAGTTTTCGGCAGGCAGGCCAAAGGCGTCCCAGCCCATCGGATGCATTACATTGCAGCCGTTCATACGGCTAAAGCGCGCGATAGCGTCGCCAATAGTGTAGTTGCGCACATGTCCGACATGCATGGCAGCGCCCGAAGGGTAGGGGAAGTACTCTAAAATATATTTTTTGGGCTTGTTCGATCCTTTCTCGGCTTCATAAACCTTGCTTTCCGCCCATTTTTGCTGCCATTTAGGCTCAATCTCTTTTGGGTTATAGCGCTTCATGAGATGTTTCCCTCTCGTCTGCAGGAACAGTCCGCCGGACTGTTCTGGGTTCTATTTCTTTGGGATTGTACCATTTCATAACTAACGTCAAAGACTCCTCTCGCTCGGTCTGATTATCTAAATTATAGCTGAAATAAAAAGTATGCGCCCTACTGGGCGAGAAGAAGTTGGAGCCGTTGTTTGTGTATGCCGCTCATAATGTTACATCTTATCACACCGTAAGCCACCTTGGTAGCAACGGACCGGGCTTGCAGCCAAGGCCGATACTACCCATAATGATTACGTAGATATAAAGGACCACTATAATGACAGCTGAAAACCAAAAACAAACAGATCACACAGATCACGAACCGCTGCCGATAAAGACGGTTAAATCCGCCCTGCAGCACTCCATTAGAAAATACATACTATGGGGCTGCGCCGCACTGCTGGTACTGGGCGGAGGCGTAGGATTTTGGTTGAACCGGCAGAGCAACAGTCCCAAAAACACCAACCAGCAACAAACAACAGAGACAAACCAAACAAGCACACCTTCCGAAGTAGCAGCCAACAGCCTAACCCTCGACCCTGCCAAAAACTACGGCAACAAATACGCAAACGGCATTTTGCCGGTTGGTGACAATAACTATTCCACCGCCAGCACCAAAAAGGGCACAGTATTTCTGTGCCGGGCCAATTTTGTACCAGCCAACCAGGCTGGTGCGCAAACACGCGGCCCCTGGTTTATCGGCACCGCGCAGTGGGACATGAACAAAAAGACCATGGTGGACGGCTCCATCGATTGGCAGGAACGCCTGAGCGTTACAGTAAAAGACGGCAAACGCATTCTAGATACCAATAACCTCCCCAACCATAAAACCGGCATTTACCCGGTGCGTTCCACCGACGAAGCGTACAAGTACGACCGCAACCCCGGCACTATTAGCAGCCAATCGCTGGTGTATACGCTAGACGCAAACCCCACCTATTCGGCTGCCCCTAACTGTATGGGTGGTGAAGTCGGCATAATGCTTACTGGTGTTGCTCTGTTTAACGCCTTCGATGCCGGCGGCCGAGATGCCGGCGCCTGGGAAGTTCAGGACGCCTGCGGCGGACACCCGCAAAACACCGGCTTGTATCATTACCACACTCTCAGCCGCTGTATCCAAGATGTCAGCGTCAGCACCGTCATCGGCTATGCGCTTGACGGCTTCCCGATTACCGGCCCCAAAGTTGGAAATAGCAGCATACTAACGACAGATGACTTGGATGAATGCCACGGCATTACCGGCAGCTATACCCAAGACGGCAAAACCATAACCGGCTACCACTACGTCATGACCCAAGACTTTCCTTACTCCGTAAGCTGCTTCCGTGGCAAAGCTACCACCGCACCCGGCCAACACCGCGGCGGAGTAAGCCAGCAAGGCGGCACCGGAGGCCAACAGCAACAAGTCCCGCCCACCACAGGCCAGCAGGCCCCATCTCAGGGCCCAGCCAGCCCACCGCATAACCCTCCGTCACCACCAATGTAGACAAGGCCAGCTAAAGTAAAGAGTCGTCATCGCCAGCCACTCCGTTTCAAAGATCCTGTTCTTGCCGGGCATGCAGGGCTCAGCCCAGCCACGCGTATAGTCTAGGTAATTCTTAATCAGTGTACGGTATACTAATCTGTTGATGGTAGAAACACACCCCTCACCGGAAAATATTGATCTTACCCATTTTAATGCGCTCTTACCTCTAGCACAGGCAAATCCCTATGGCGTTGATATATGGTTCGATATCACAGGACGCAAAAAAGCAAATAAAGAGTGTACTGTCTGGCAATTATCGCATGTAACAGAAGCCGATCGCACACAAGTTCCACTCCCGTTCCTAGACCATCACTTTCACTACCTTACCTGGAGCACAGGTGATCCGGAGGTTAGGTCTTTAACTCTGCTCAGAGGCCCCAATGCCAGTCTTAAACCCACCGTATCTGGTGCAGCTCCGCGCCCGCTGACTGTACCGCGTCTTTGCTCGACCTTTATGCGAGTCGCAGCACATCCAGACACTCTGAGTGCCTACACCGAAGCATATGTAGACTGGTGCCGGGATAATACAGACATCCATCCAGGCGACACCTATCATGTGCTTGCAAATCTTATTATTTCCAGCTTATTACTAGAAGAAAACCCCTTACTGAACGAAGATAGCAAACCGATGCAGGCATTAGCCCAGCTAAGGCCACAAGATGCCAACTTTCTTGATGTAACGCAAGCAGCTAGCCGTATAATGGGCACTATGTTATTAGGTAGGATGCCGAAACGTGTCATCCCGAGCAGGCAGCTCGAGCTAGTACTCGAACGAAGGCAAGAAGTGCTTAGGGTAGCCGATCTGCTCGATCGGACAGGTATCCTTAACGAAAGATTCTGGCTAGAGTACGGTGTTCACGCCGGCGCTGTTTTTTCGGTACCCGGTATGCTGGAACTCACGCATACGAACTTACAACGGGAAAGGGAGTTTGCCGCCCTTAGCGCCCGTGAGGTTTCGAGCGTAGAAAGCACTCTCCGGCTTTACGTGGATAATTTACTGCGCAATTACAGTACCGATCCTGCTCGCCACCAACCGGCGCTGCGCGCTATTCAGACCGCTACCACTAACGACCGCGGTTCGGCCGGCTTGGGCAAAATCATCGCTTTTGCCAATGGCGTTACTACAGTGCTCAACAATGAATTAGCAGCTGCCGGCCGTCACGCCAACGAGCTATTACCGCGCCTCGAACCTACCGATCTAAGCCACCTTGGTGAAGCCATCATTCGCATACTCCGGCGCTTTGAGCTACCCGGTCTACCCCCAGAAATACGCCGCCAACACCTTGAACAAGATGCCCTGCACGCCAGCATTATAGAAATACTGCGTACCGGCCTAAGGGATCGGTCGGCCGTACCCAATCTGGCCGACATACGCCTGCGCTATCCGGACGCCACACTAGAAGAGGCAACCGAAATGATGGGCGGTCTACGCAAAGGAGCGTCTCCGGCTCAAGTCGACAGCTGGTTCCGCGCCCGGAAAAAAACGTCTGGCCTGGCAAGCGGGTGGCACGCGCAAAGGCCAGGGTATGGAGCTATAAGTTAGACTAACTGCAGAGTACCAGCTAAAATTATTGTCTCCTTGACGAATCGTTCCTGTTACATTTAAATAAATCAGCATCAGCATGCGAGTACGGACCGAGCATACAACCAGTGCCGAACTTTTTGAACACTTTCCCCGGTTCAGTGCCTTGTTGGCTCCTAACGCCACACGAGAGCTACCTCCCCTATAGGAACGGCGGCATGGTAATTACGAAAACTTTAAAGCATACGTCAGTCAGCACAGCGGCGAAACCACATATTCTCTAAACCTACCTCTTGTTACGGGTGAAAACTTACAAACCTTAGTCGTGTACTTGACACTTTAACTCAACTAGAAAAAGCCAGCGGACTTTACAATTAGCCGATAGTTAACGGTAGTTCTCGAAGGCTGAAGTAAAGGGTCGGGAGTGACTTCTTAGAGAATTGCATCGATGCAGCACGCCAAAAGCAATCCGGGCAAAAGCAGGCCGGCAGGACACCTATTTAGTTACTTGTTAAACTCGCGGACGTGGCGGGCTATTTCTGCGGCTTCCTGGGTGGGGGAGACAAAAATCGGTTTAGAATGAGCCAAGCGACTTATAATCGTTAGTTTTTCTGGAGCTTCGTAGTCATGGTTAGTATGCTTATCGAGTATCAGGTCAAGGTAATGCAGCCGCTCGGTTATGCGTTCCCTGAGCGCCGCCGAGCGTTCCCCGACTGTGCCGGTAAATACCAACGCGTCCAAACCACCCAACGCAGCCGCCATCTGCCCCACAGCTTTTTGAGCGCTGTAGATGTAAGTGGCAAGTGCCAGGCGCGAACGGTTGTCGCCGTCTGCTTCGCGGCGCAATAGCTCGCGAATGTCAGACGAACCGCCCAAACCCAATAGTCCGCTATGATTGTGCAAATAATCTTCGACTGCATCATCATCGAAATGACAAGCCTCTTTGAGCGCGCGTATAGCTGCAAAATCGATACTGCCGCTTCGGGTCGTCATGACCATGCCTCCCAACGGCGAATAGCCCATGGTATTGTCAATACTTCGGCCGCCATGTACGGCTGTTACGCTGGCACCACTGCCAAGATGGCACACAACCACTTTGGGCGGCAGCTTGCCAGCTGTCTTAAGCTCGCGCACCACTGACGCTGCGGAAAGCCCATGATACCCGAACCGCTTAATATCAAACCGGTCAGCATCTTCCAAAGATATGCCGTAGTTCCAAGCGTAATCAGGCTTAGTAATATGGAAGGCACTGTCGGAAATACCCACAATAGGCACATGCTTAAACTGCTGCTGCAACATGGCAATTTCTTTCAGCGTAGCGGCAATATGAATTGGCACACGGGGCTCTACCACCCCTAAATGGCTAACGAACTCCTGCTCCACTAGGCGGTCTTGCAGAAAGTAAGCGCTCGGTGCCGCTACCCGTAGGCCAATCCTTTCGATCCGCTCGTCTACCCGCAATACGTCTTGTGCACGCAATATATTGGTTACTTGGGTAACAGCCAATTGCATATCGTGCATATCCACGTGTACAGAACGTTGTTCCCTGCGGCGACGCAATGTGCATATGACTTTGCCGTGCAGCCATTCAAAGTGCAGCCCGGCACGTTCCTGCTCACCGCTGTACAGTGTGTACTTGCGGCTGGCGCTGCCAGGATTAGCGACTAAAGTAAGTGGGCCGTCCATACTTATATGTCCACTTTCAACATAATGCCGTTGCAATTGTTATAATTTTGCCGTGCATCACTCCGCGCCGTTCGGTAGCCGTTTGCGCGCAGGTACTTTTTGATAGACACAAATGCATCATCGTTCATAGTGCTCATGGTTATTTTACCTTTTTTATAGCCAGAGCGAAATTAAGATTTGCAATAAAATCGGTCAGTAACCACGAAGATACGAGCGGTATCCAAACCAGGAAAGATATAAAATACGAACTTTACGGTATGACAGTCTTCGGTTTTAACTCTTTAGAAGGCGGGCTCTTGATGGGCCAAACCGCCACTGGCCTTCACGAACATCTCAAGCTCAGCCCATAGAAAGCAGCAGGACCACCCAAGACAGTTACACAAAAGCCTAGCGTAGCAGATCGGCCGGCAATACGCCTGTTGCAGTGTAACGCTCCATACAAAGGCTACCTAGATTGTTTATAATAAACTCGGTGGCAGGGTATCGGCAACGAGCTTCTACTTGCGTATTGTCCGGATTAGTAACAGTGGTGGAGTGTATTGGTGAATAGTCGCCTACGCCGCTTATTGTTGCCTCATCGTAACGTGTACCGTCTTCAAATATCGCTCGGAATACCGAACCGGCAATACCGTCATTTTTGGGAAGCTCAACCCTTTTGGTATGTATTGGAAGGAGTAAATTTTTAGTCATTACGAATGTATAATAACATATTCCTTCTGTTTATCAACAAATATTTCTAGTAATTACCTCCTCGTAACAAGTAGGGTTCCCCGGGGTGCAGCAAGTGATGCAGTACTACGAGCAGCTGGGTATGTCGTGGAGGTACCGAGGAGTGCAAGAACCGCTATAGCCGACGAAAACTACCTATTTAGCAACCCAGCCTGCGTTACCTGCGCCCGATTCTTTTATATACAGCGTTGTCCCTGCTCCGCCGTTGGCCCGCAAATACATACTGCCTTGCGGGGCAGTTACCGACCCTTCCGGACTGCCATTGCCGGACATAACTTTTACGCCCGATGCAAATTCGTAGCTGCCGTCTTGATTTACATACGATACCGGCTGCGCATGAGTGACTGGCGTATCTCGGCTAAAGCCGACAATTCGTGCGCCAGACGTATTTAGAGTAGCGCCATTACCAATCCATGTGCCTACCGCCGATGATGAGTTAATAGCATTGCCGCGCAGATACAACGGCGTGTCTGTGGCAGCCGCAAGTGCCGAGCTGGAGGTGCCCAAGTTAATACTGTCGCCCGAAACAAACTGCCAGCCGGAATCGAGCTCTACTATCGAATTACTGTCACGGGCAGACAACAGCATGCCGGTGCGCCGCGTGGTGGTGCCCGAGTCGGCTATAGGCGTGGGAGTCGAACCATCCCACCACAAACCGTCGATCACTGTATCACGCACATTGGCCGAGGCTATGTTAATGCCAACTGTACAACCTTCGACGCGCACGTCGCGTATGCGCGATGCATCTTGCGCGCCCGGTGTAGTACCATCCAGGTAAACACCGGTGCCACAGTCTTCGATTTGCGTTGCTTCAACAGTGTTGTCATTGGAATCGCGCAGATCCCAGCCAAATGCGCTGCATATATTGGCCCGGCAGGCATGCCATACATTGGCGTTAGACGATTCCCCGCGCAGTCTAAAGCCAGTTGGTGCATTTTGCACAGTCACATTGTAAAAACGGTTGTATACGCAGCCGCCGCTGACTGTGCTATGCAGATAAACAGCCACGTCCGAGAAACCATTGACAAGAATATTTGTAAATGTACTGGTAGACACCGAATCCAGATCAATGCCAATCGCGCCAGTCGAAGTGGTCAAGGTTAAATTAGAGATGTCAACGTCAAAAATGCGCACGCCAGGCGTAGAATTAGCCAGTGCAGTGCCGGAACCAGTATAGGAAAGAATCGTACGCTGGCAGGCAACGCCCGCTATCCGCACTCTGGCTGGAAACGTAAGGCTGCCATGCCGGAATGTGCCGCCCGGGATTATAAGCACCCTGCCCGCCGCCGAGGCAGCGTTAATAGCATTTTGCAAAAAAGTCGTGTTATCAGTGGAGTTGTCGCCGACTGCACCGTAATCGGCAGCATTAATAGCCAATTCGTCCGCTGCGACAACCGCTTTGCCGCTTTTTTGTAATGTACCGGTAAAATTTTTGGTACCGGTTAGGGTTTCGTTGCCGGTTTTATGTACAACTGCCGCATCGTCTGCCTTACCGGTAACACTTGCCAGCCGCGCCGCATCTTTAAGCGTACCATCCTCGTTATGCTCAACACTCAGAAAATCATTCAGGATAGCACCCCATGTGCCACTATCGGAACCAGGAATTGGTAAACGCGTCATTGTTAATTCTAATGTATATTACTTTCACCAAACTGCAAATACTTTTGGCCGATATTACAGGTTCTTAAGCCGGCCTTGCATGGCTAAGCTTTTATTGTTTACAAATAATCTAATTTAGAATATTATTACACGTATGCTTAAAACACCTTCTTCTCTACACACCAAATTTACCGTGCAACTGCCACTTCTTGAAGGGATTACTAAGCTCTTTCATCCTCACGTAGAGGCCGTTCTGCATGATCTGCAAACCGGGACTATTGCGGCTATCTATAATAACCTTTCCAAACGGGCCGCTGGAGACCGCAGCGCCATCTCGAAATTTGTCGGCAGTAGCATAGATGCATTTCCTGATGTTTTCGAGCCATATTACAAAACAAACTGGGATGGGAAAAAATTTAAATGCATGTCCGTTACTATCCGCGACGATAATGGCAAGCCGGTGGGGCTGGCGTGCTTTAATTTTGATACCAGTGTTTTTAGACAGATCAACCAAAGCTTGCTTGAGCTGCTGGCCGTTGGCGGCAAAGAAGCCCAAAACCCTATAGAGCAATTTACCGATAACTGGCAGGCCCGCGTTAATGAATGCATCGGCAATTATCTCAAAGAAAACCAAACTAACCTTAGAGCGCTTAATAAAAAGCAAAAGCGCGAGGCCATAAATCGTCTATATAACCACGGCTTATTTAATTATCGGAATGCCGCCGTCTATATTGGCGAACAGTTGCGTGTGTCACGCGCTACTGTCTACAACTATTTAAAGGAAGGTTAAGAAGCATGAAAACGATTGGTCTAATTGGCGGCATGAGCTGGGAGTCATCCCAAGAATATTATCGGATTATCAATGAAGAAACAAAGCGCAGACTCGGCGGCCTGCATTCCGCGCAAAGCCTAATGTTTTCGTTCGACTTTGCCGAAATCGAAGAGCTGCAACATTCCGGCAACTGGGACGAAGCTACCCGCCGCATGGTGCAAGCCGCCCAAACCCTTGAACGAGGAGGTGCCGACTTCGTACTCATCTGTACCAACACCATGCACAAAATGGCAAAAGATACACAGGAAGGTATTTCTATCCCATTACTGCATATTGCCAACCCTACTGGTGAAGCAATTAGAGCACAAGACATAAACAAAACAGGACTGCTCGGCACCAAATACACCATGGAGCATGATTTTTATAAAGGCCGTCTTGTTGATAATTTTGGACTTGAGGTAATCGTTCCTGACGAAGCAGACCGACGAATTGTCCATGACATTATCTACAATGAGCTATGCCTGGGTGAAATAAAAGATGCCTCTAGGAAAAAATACCTGGAAATAATCCGTAAACTTAATGAACGTGGTGCCCAAGGCGTTATTCTCGGCTGCACCGAGATTGGCTTGCTTGTTGGCCAAGACAACATCTCGTTACCGTTATTCGATACAACCCGTCTCCACGCTCAGGCAGCCGTCACTATGGCGCTCCAGTAGTAGCTACGCCTTCTACCGGCAACAAACGAATAGGCTCTAAACCTTCAGGTACTGCCGGATCGCGGGCATCAATACTGACAGCCATCACCCGGATAAAGGGTAAGTCAATCATCCTATTACTCACAGGAGGCAACAACAGTAGGTCGCCCTTTGGGTCGCCTATCGCGAAACCATTAGTCAGTAGGCTCCGGGCTACTTTTGCCACGTCAAGAGACAGGCCGGAGTTAAATTCTCCTGCCCCCGGTATTACGCTTGACTCGTCTTGATCGGGCTGCACATCCACGTACCAAAGCAGATCGGGCTCAGAGAAGGCGAGTGATATGCACCTGCCTGCCCGAATTAAAAAACTGGCCGCGCCCTTGGCAACATTTACCCTTTCAGTTACTGTTTCGTACAGGCGCGCAGAATCCATCTGGCTACCGGCCAACCTGTTCGCCTCTTCTACTGTCCACCTGAATTTGTTATTGGGATGTGTCATAACTGATACAGTGACACAGCCACTCTATCCAGTCAATAAACACTACTTAAAGAGCGTCCAGCCCCATACATCTTGAACACCTTCACTGAAGTGAAAGTGAGGACAAGAGACATGACTAGAAAACAACTCCAGGTCCACGGCAACATGCACAAGTGCGTCAACAATGCCGGCCAGGATACTACGGCAAAGCAGGCGCAATTGCCGCATCTTCCTTTGCAACTTCAGGCTTGTTAGCCTGGGGAATCCTCCTCTTAGCCCAGAGCCAGTAAAGCAGCATAGCCACAAGCACCAAGGCTATAAATCTCACCGCCCACAACGCATTGTAATCACGAATAAGCCAACCCAACAAAAAGCTGGCCGGTATAGTGACGATTCTACCGATTGTTGACACGACCGACAAAACCGAAGTCCGTACTGATGACTTCGTATTCTCTTGTATGCGCGTTTCGATTTGATTTATGAGCGCAGCGGCGGCAATTACCTGAATCATGAACAGCACTAAGCTGAACGCATTATCAATAAATGACATTAGGACATAGGGCACAGAAGCAAAAATGACCAAAATATGCAGCCGCGCCCTAAACCTGTGAGCGATAACACTCCCAAATGCCATAGCAAACGCATACACCGCCCACAATATGCCAATCGCTTGCGGCGCCGTTATATACCTAAACATATACAACTGACCGAAATCTAGTTTAAAAAGCTCTGCGACAGATAGTAATGTCATCACAACCGTCAAGGCTCGTAAAAGCTTTAACTTGGCTATCGTAAGCGAGGCCGCGCCTAGCTGGCGCAAAAATCGTTGCTTATCGAGCACTTTATGAAACATCGGTTCATGAATAGTCAAAATCACTAGTACGTTCAAGAGGCACGAGATAATAGTGAGGTAGTATGAAAAACTATAAGAAAAATGATGAGCCAAGAAGCCGCCTGCTACGTTACCGACGCCCGCGCCTACCAAAAACAAGCCGTATGCTTTCCCTTGAACCTTGCTATATGACGCCGCCCTGTCTTCTTCATGCAGCGTGTCGTACATGATTGCGCCATAAGTACCACTCGTCGCTACGATATAGAGCCCATAAAACAGGATACCAACGGTGTACATCATAAGCCCTGTGCTGCTTCCAAGAATAAAAGAACAAGCAGCTAAAGACAGCGCGGAAATAGTGAGCATACCCTTGCGGCTCCATTTGTCTGCAAGCAAGCCTGACGGAATATCAAAAAGCACCAGAAATACAATTAAGATGGCGGTTATTGTTCCTACCCCGACGGCATTGATGCCGATGCTTTGCATGAACAGTTTTTCAATACCGTACCAGAATACAAGCCCGGTAAGAAAATTACTCGCATAGAGCTTGTGTACGTTTGTGATTTTCATCTCTTGAGTATAACGTATCTAGTCAGCCCGTAGCCCATTCCTCCTCGATAAATAGGGAGTTCCACCCGCCTTCGGCAAATGAAATACTAACTGTCCGCTTCCGGCAGCCTCATAAGCGTCACGGGTTTTAACGGCTCATTCGAATCGCCTCCATCCTCATCGATCGGCAGCCAAACTTTACCCTTGTAATCGGAATTGATGATATTTCGGGCCCAGTCGCAGCAACGGTTAGTTCTTCGTAGCTCTCTCGTAGTTCATAAGCAATGCGCTTCCGCAGTCTGTTGCGCACACTCTTGTTCTGGGCAACCAGCAGTACAGTTTGCACTACTTCTATTAGATTTTACCGGCCGTAAAAGGTGCCTTGTTGACCGGGCGGGAGGTTGAACATTTCGCTGAAGGTGACAAGTTTGTAGTGCTGTTTAAGATCGGTAATTATAGGGTCAAGCGCTTCAATTGTCACTTGGTTGACATCGTGCAAATCCACCACACCCCCAGGCTTAGCGTTTGCACGTACGTGATCAACGATGTCCTGAGGCTTTTTGGCTCGCCAATCTTCGGGGTCGATATTCCACATCGCAAAGGTAAGCGGCACATTTTGACGCACCGAGGCATCGGCCGCACCATAGGGCGGGCGGAATAATTTGGGAGCGGGCACGCCCGTGCGCGCTACTTCGGCCTGGGTCCAATCGATTTGCTGATACATTTGCGCGGTAGTAAGTTTAGTGAAGTTCGAATGGTCCCAGCTGTGGTTGCCAATTTCGTGTCCGTTTTGGTACATATACCGAAGCAAAGCTTCATTACCATGCACATGTACGCCGACAACAAAAAAGGTCGCCCGTACTTGGTGACGCTCCAAAATAGACAGCACGTGCAAAGTGTGCGTAGCAAATGGCCCGTCATCAAACGTCAGCGCCATACAAGCCTGTACGGAGCAGTCTACTGCAGGCACTGAAGGGGGAGCTTGCAAAGTCGACAAGGGTTTTATAGCAGCTGCCGTGTGGATCTGCCGCGCCTCAGTAGACGCAAAGGCACTGCCTAGCGCCATAAACCCAGCGCCACACAGCAACAAAACGACCATTGCCGTAAGTAGCTGCGGCCGCATTGATATCGAAAGCACTATTGACATCCTGCGCATAGTAGTTCCTGCAGTCAGTTTACCCCAAAATTGCTGCAACAAAAGTAAAGTTACGCATGTTAGGAGAACTGCTGCAAATAACTGGTGGCAAAGCTGGTGGCAAGCATTTGCCGTTCGGCGTGCCGTTGCATTGCCAGGTCAACCAACTGCGTTACCAGTTGCACATTAGAAATGCCTGCTTTGGCCCAATTGTGAGCGTACAAGCTGCCAGGCAAAGGATTAACTTCGTTAAAATAAACAGTACCGGCCTTGCTATCTATAAGCATGTCGATACGCGCCGTGCCAGTGCAGCCGATAGCACGGTATGCGTCCAGACCGGTTTGTTCGGCCTTTTGGTATAAGCCTTGCGCCAAATCAGCTGGGATTTGGCTGTAGCCCTGTGCTCCTTGTTTGCCGTTTTTAGCCCCTGACTTACCCTTTTTACCGCCTTGCATATACTTTGTATCGAAGTCAAAAAATTGCTCAGCACTAACCAGGGGCCGTTCCAATAACGCCGGTCGCAGTTCGTCATTGCCCATTATCGGCAAGGTTACTTCTATAAGGTTCGGTACCGCCTCTTCTACGAGCGCTTTGTCATCGTAATGCAAGGCGACCTCTATGGCGTTGAAAAGTTCCTTTTTAGTTGTCACGCGCGTAATACCAATACTAGAGCCTAGGTGTGCGGGTTTTACAAATAAAGGATACTGCAAATGACTGGTAATTTGCTGGAGATGTCCTTCGTTGTCCGCTGCAAAACTTTGCTTAGTTAAAACGTGGAAGGCAGGGGTGGCAATGCCGGCAGCCATGACTGTCTGCTTGGCAACTACTTTGTCCATGGCAATAACACTTGCTTCGACGCCGCAGCCCACGTACGGCACATCGGCTAGCTCGCACAAGGCCATAACCTCGCCGTCTTCGCCATGGGTTCCATGCAGTGCCGGGAACACTATATCTACCTGATACGTTTTGCTGCGCAACCCCGAACCTACGACTAAGTTCAAACCTTTGTCAAATGCTACAGATAGGTGCTTCTGTTTTGCCAAAAATGTTTCGAGTTTGCCGGATTGATATAAACGTATATCTCCCAGCGCAGCGTGCGTATACCAGTGCCCGTCTTTGGCAATATACACCGGCAGTACGTGACATTTTTGAGACAACTCAAGCGGTTTAATAACCGCTGCCAAAGCAGTAAGGATAGAAATATCATGTTCGGTCGAACGCGACCCGAATATAACCGCAACCGTAGGCTTTTTCATAATATATTTAGTATATCATTCCGTAGCAGGCCTCCTGGCAGAGCAACCTATGCTACCGATAGTTATCCGGCCAGTCATTTTGCAGCATAACGACGTCGCCGTCCGCTACGAACAATTGCAAATTTTGATAAAAATTAAGCGGGGCGGTCTCCACGAGTACCTCACCCTCAAAACCGGCTGCTTCCAACCCCTTTTGAATATAAGGGGTAACCGAATGCTTCATAAGCACTACCACGTCCGGCTTGGCCTCGGCAATCAGCCGGCCCATTTGCACGTGTACGCCGGCCGTTTCTTTGCCTTGGTCAACCAGGCCGGGCGTTACATATACTTTGCGCTTGCCAGGCAGTTCTTTCAGCAGGCGCGTACCAGCCCGAATCCCTTCGATATTGCCATTGTATGTATCATCTATTATCCTTGCGCCATGTAGCTGGTATGGCTGCATGCGGTGTTCAAATGGCACCGTTTTGGCAATCCCGGATTTGACTTGCTCTTTTGTCAGTCCGAATTCGCGTGCCAGCGCAGCCACCAAAGCTAATGGCCCTACTTCGTGACGGCCGAGCAGCTTGCTATGCAGTTCCATTTTTTCTTCGCCCTTTTGCATGACAAACCGGATGCCATCCAAACCTACCTGCACATTGTTAATCTTCCAACCCAGGGCATTTTTTTCGTTATACAATTGCTGTCCGTTCCGCACAAAAGGCAGTGCGTCCGGCGACTCACTGTTTATGTACACACGCTCGGCAGGTACGAACGCGCCAACCGAAAAAATATCTTCGCCAGCCTTTTGCAATGTTTTATACCTATCCAGGTGTGCCGGTGCAATGCCGGTAATAATAACGTGCGTAGGTTTGGTTATGTCCGTAAAACGCGCCACATCGCCTGGCGCACCCTCGCCATATTCGATAATCAATATATCTTCGTCGCCCCGCAGCCCTTTAGCAAACTGGGCATGAGAAATAGAGACATTTTTGTTGGCCGGTGTCGCCGCCACTTTTTTACCTTCGGATAAGACAGCTAGTAGGAATTCTTTCATGCTCGTCTTGCCATAACTGCCAGCCACAGCAATCTTTATACCCTTAAACGCCTCGAAGACAGAGCGTGATGCACGGACAGCCCGCGCTTGCGCCGGACGAACTACAAACCACCGTCCCAGCACAAGCGGTACTGTTACAATATGTGCCCATAGCACCGGGTAACCCACAATAAGTGCCAGGCCAAAGGCTAATCCCCCGGTCAGATCACGCTGCCACCACAACGCAATCAGCGCTAATCCGGCGATAATGTGCAGTGCCATGCCTAAACGCAGTGCGGTTAGGAGCAAGCGTGCCGGTTTTGTTCGCTCTAATGTACGGCGATACATAACTTGTCCAAAATCCGCTGTTTGCCAATACCATGTAAAGTACGGTCCAACCCGATACTCGGTATTTTGCAGCATATACACCAAAACCGTTGGGTATTGCCACGAATAAAGATATGCAAGCCGCCGGATCATGCGGCAAACTCCCTTACCGCTCGTTCGACATCCTTTGCCCGGTCTATATGCACAAAATGCCCGGCACCCGGCAATATTTCTAGCGTTGAACCGCCAATAAGCTCATGGAATGCTTCACCGTACCACACCGGAGTAGCATCGTCTTGTTCGCCATATATTAGCAGCGTTGGAAGCGATAAGGCAGCCGCATCGGCCCGCACATCATCGGTTACTACTCTTTTAAATGTCTCTTGCAAGTGTTCGGCAACTAACATGTCGGAGCCTACGGTGTTATAGACTGTTTTGCGCAAACGGCTTTTAACCGATTTAGGCAGCGGCGTTGTTAATGCCTTGCCAACCTTAGTGACATATCGCAGTGCCTTTACCCGGCCTTTATACACACCGCGAATACCGGCGGTTGCCAGTAACACTAATTTGTCTGCCTGCAGCCAACCTTTGGCCAAGCCGCGCACTGCAATTGCCCCGCCATTGGAGTGCCCCAGCAGTAAATGGACGTGCCTCACTTCGATTTTCTGTAAAAAATGAGCGACAAATTGCGCATAATCATCTAAAGCCCATGGATGAAGGGGCGCCTGTGTGCCGCCAAATCCCGGCAGATCAAGGACTATTACCCGGCACCCACCGATTAATGCGTCTTGCAGCCCCTGCATACCAGCAGCACTATCCCCCCAACCATGCAATAACAGGATGGTTTTACCCTTGCCGCTTACATGGTAGCGGGTTAACAGCGAATCAACAACGACTTGCATTTACATACCATTATACATGCCGCTAACAGCCAGCCGGACATATAAGCCCCCTACCAAGAAGTGTTCGAACCCATTCTCTCCAGCTATAGGATTCGAACAGAAATCACCCCTGAAAAGAGGTGGTTTTTTGGTTTGGACTTTGAGCAGGAGAGGACGTCTAAACTTTGTCGCATTTTGTTGCCAGCAAACTCCTCCTGAAACATCTGGAGTATTATATAATTATCTGCATGCCAGAACTCCTTTTACCCTTACACGTAAATACGCAAGTACCACATACTACACGTACAGAATTTGCGTCGCCAGAGGGGCCAGTTGTTTGTATCGACACGATAACTAACGACGGGGCGCACGACATGGCAATACTTGATAATGGTCAGCGACTTCCACGACCCACTCAAGGCCGGTATCCTTTTAGTGAACGAGTGCACGCCGCTAAAAGGCAGGAAACGATTGCCCGTCTGGGTGCAATTGCAACTCAACACGGATTTTGACTTCCTACTCATTCCTTTACCCCGCCAATTGTTTTAGTTGGCAACTATCCCCTTGAACCATAGAGGGTCAAGCGTAGTGCAACCCAAGTTCCGTAAGGAATCCGGTGTGTAATGCACTCTATGGGGGAGGGGATAATTGCCTTTTAGTTCGCTAATTTCTTGCTATAAATTTTTGCCTTCTTGGTCAGAAGTTTAAACTAGGAACCATCTCCCAGACATATACTACTTGCACAAAAACAGATTAAGCGGGCCGTAAGCACTGTGCATGCATGAATAACTAGATTACAATTACTCATAAAAGGGGTGATTATGCGTATACGCACTATCTTACACATGTCGGCGGTAATTATTATGGCAATAATGGGCGGCTTTTTCTATGCCGGCCACGTGGCAGCACAAGAAAAGACGTCCGATCTCGCAGCGAAAGTGGCAAGTAATGACCCGCTAAAACCCGTGCTGCGGCTTGAGAATATTTCTGATCACGCCTGCCAAGTGGCGACTACGGCTCAAGGTACGGTCGCAATTACAAAGGTAATGCAGGATGGCAAGCTACTACGACCAGCGGCAGTAGACGGAGCGTTTAGCGAAGACCTGGGCTACTTATTGAAAAGCCAAATGAAAACGCTAAAACCCGGTGAGTTTATAGAAATCCCCCTACAGGTGTATACGCTAAAATCCGGTCCGATCTTGCGCTCTACCACCTGGTCAAGCGATGCCGGCGCTTTTAGCCAGCAATATGCTGTCAAAGCTGGCCAACAATTAAAGATGGACACAAGCTACAGCTTGCCACTTACACCTGGCAATGGCGCGCCGGTCTGCGGTACCGTGTTTGCAACCAACTTTACCGGTACGCGACAAATAAGTCCTATGTTCGCGTCTATTATTGCTGTTGTGGTAATTGTCCTTATAGCATTGATTGTCTGGCTAATCCGTAAACGACGCCAACGTACTGCCGGCGCTGCTATTGTGAGCGGCCTGCTGCTTATAGTTGGCGTTGCTTGCCTGCTGCATGCTCCTGCGCCGCGAGCTTATGCCGACGTGATTGTGCCGGCCGGTATGCAGTCTCAGTTTGATAGTTGCATGGCGCTCTTCGAAGCAAACCGCGACATCACTGGGCCGGCGCTAGACATTCTGAACGACCCGGCCAATCATGTCGAGATTGTCCGTACCAGCGGCGGCAGCGACATGACGGGCGTGCGCAACGAGAGCGGCGGACTTGATATAACCATCTACTGGAATCCCGATGACCGCCATGCGTACGCCGGCACTGGCGGCAATGCCGACATGTGTACGCCGTTGTACCACGAACTGTCCCACGCGGTTGATATGCATAACGGCACTTTTACTCGCAGGGATTGCGGTGGTATCGAAACAAAAGAGGTAGTTGCTACGCGAGCGCAGAATGTCTTGCGCGAGCGTCTTGGCATGCCGCCGCGCAGCCACTACGGCGACATTCCCCTGCCCAGCGGCGATTGCTTAGACCCGGCCAACCCCGCCCAATGCACGGGCGAGCATTGTGCGGACACCAACGGCGACCCGCATGTGCGCACCTTTGATGGCTTGCGCTACGACTTTCAGGCGGCAGGCGAATTTATCGCCGCGCGCAACAGATCCGGCAGCTACGAAATTCAGGTCCGCCAGGAACCATGGGAAACCTCGCGCATTGTTTCACTCAATACCTCCGTGGCCCTTAAAATCGGCAAAGACCGGCTAGAGATTCGCGCCGGTACTGCTTTAAAACTGCTTGTAAACGGCAAGGGGCAAACGCTTGAGGCAAAAGACTTGCCTGGCGGCGGTCGCCTAGATATTGAAAGCAGCGTGATTGTCCTTACCTGGCCCGATAAGTCCAAAGCATATGTACGATCTGTTGGCAGCTACGGCCTGGCACTTTCGGTGCAGCCGTCGCAACAGTTAGCCGGTGAACTGGAAGGACTGTTTGGCGACGCCAACGGCAATAGTAATAATGACCTGCGCACTCGGGGCAGCACCGCAACCATCAAGCCGGCACACAAAGAATTGTACCCGGCGTTCGCCGATAGCTGGCGGATTGCCAGCAAGTCGTCGCTGTTTACATACGACCGCGGCAAAACCACAGAAACTTACACAGATCGAAGCTTCCCGGACGAATCCCCTAACCCAAAGACGCTTCCAGGCTACGCGGCAGCCGAAACGTTTTGTAAAAGCATGGGGATCACCGACCCGGTAGTGCTAGCCAATTGCGCGCTTGATGTAGCCATTACAGGGCGGCCCGAGTTTGCCCGCGCTGCCGCACACAGCCAACTCTTTGCCGCTGGAGCCGATTTTGGCGGCACCACGTGGCAGTTGGCCATTAAGAGCCCGGGCGAAACACCTAGCGTTACATTTGATGCTGCGGCAAATGAAAAAATATTTGTGCACGTTCCCCAGAGTTCCTTGCCTAGCCAATGCGGCATACTTGAACTTTTGAGACCCGATGGGCAGGAAATTATGAGTGGTTGCATTATCAACGGCACAGGTGAAATTGACGGCTTTGTGCTGCCGGTTGAGGGCAAGTACACAATTAGGCTTGCTCCATCAAGTGGCGCTGTTGGCCAGGCTACTATCCGCCTGTTGCGTATTACCGATCAGCACGCAACAATTGTGCCAGACGGCAAGCCCGTGACAGCCACTATAAACAAACCAGGCGTTGTTAGCTATCACACCTTCTCCGGACAGGCTGGCCAGCGTGTTTACGTGGACATACCAAGCAGCACGCTAGTAAGCCAATGCGGCATTGTGCGCATGCTCAAACCGGACGGCGATGAATTTGCGAGCGGCTGTATTATTAACCGCAAGGGCGAGGTAGATACGCTAGTGTTGCCAGTGAGCGGCCAGTATACAATTGCTGTTAACCCGAACGAAACCGTAACGGGTACGGCTCAGCTGAGGCTGATCTTACCCACTGCCGAAACGAGGGTCATTACAATGGACGGCCCTACGCTATCAGCCAGCCTTACTAAACCCGGCTCTATAGCGCAATTTACTTTTGACGGCGTTGCTGGCCAGCGGATTTACATCGATTTGCCAAACAGTGAGCTGCCAAGCCAGTGTGGTATTTTAGACTTAAAAGAGCCTGATGGCGATATTGTGGCCTCGGGTTGCATTATCAATCATAAAGGCGACTTAGCCGATGACGGCTTTGTCCTGCCTGCTACCGGACGTTACACTCTAGCTCTTGACCCTAACGACGACGCTACCGGCAAAACAACCATCCGTTTGCGTAGCCGGTAAAAGTTTGTCCGCTACGGTCAAAACCTCTGTTTTAATTGATAACGACAACTTTCGCCTCTTAGCCCGTATGCCTCTTGCCCTCGCCGTCCGCAGTATTAGGACAATTGTTGCCTACGATCCTCATCACCTAGCTTAGGTTGTTAGGCGGACAGCAAAAGATACAAAGTTATAAAGAAATGCCGGCTTCCAGCTCTTCCATAAGAGCGCCCTGCTGCGGTTTCAAAAGGTCTTCGGTGTTGCCACCATATAGCTGACTCATAAGTTCCAGAACAGACTTGGCACCCTCTGGTTTTTCAACCTTGACCGGCTTGTTGTGCTCTTTTACGGTGTAGCGAATCTCGCCGGACATATCCTTTTCGTCGAACTTAAGCGCTACTTGGCTAATGAACTTCTCGGCCTTGGTAATCCATACATCGGCAATATATTTATCAAGAGTATTTTTATCAAGCGCTTCTTTAAAGCTCTTTACATTGTCATTGTCAAGCTTAATGCTTTCGAGTTTGGCATCTTTAAGCGCTACGACAAAATTGTACAGTATAGCCTCGTCTATACCGACTTTCAGATGATAGCTGTCCCGGCCCTGAATTTCCTCGTCAGCCATTTTCTCCTTTACCACTAAAAATTGGTGCTGTTTATAGGCGTCCACAATTTTCTGACGGTCGGCATCGGTTAGTGTAGTGCCGCCACCGGTCATTTCTTTTATCAGGCTCTCGTTTATTTCAAACCATTGATTATTTATAGCTGCGAGTATAGGGGCGTACAGTTGAGTTACTTCCGGACTGTCACCTAGCCCCATTATCTCGGGCAAGCCTGTCAAGCCGCTTACTTTTAGGAAGTAACTTTTACCGTCAGCACTACGCACATCCAGGATTAGGCGACTAACCATAACATCGACACTGACATTCAGATCAAGTGCACCCTCCTGGGTTGCCGCGCCGCTAAAAGTGCCGGAGAATGTCATATCGTCGCTGTCTTGTTTGCCGGTTATGTCCATCCTGCCCTCAAAGTGTTCGCTTTGGATTTTTCTCTTATCGAATTCGTTAGCGAGCGCCATGCCCAATATATTTTGCGGTTTATTGGCGGCATAGTACCCAAAGTAAGCTGCCGCGCCCGCACCAAGCAATAGCATAACAATCAACGTGACAATACCGCCGAGTATCCACAACTTTTTTCGAGAAGCGGTAGGCGATGTTGTGGTTGCAACCGAAGCCTCAGAGCTAGCGGCAGCGCCGTAGGGAGATGGCGTGCCATCAGGCACTGAATTGGTAAGCGGAGCTGTCGGTTCGGCGGGTGCCCACTCATCCGCCGACACTGGGGGCGGTGTTGACGGCTTGACATTCGTTGCGGTCGCGGCCGGCGTTACCACTACTGTCCCTGCCGATACGGCAGGGCTATCCGGCGTACTGACGGGTGCCGGCTCCGAAACAGTCGGAGCCGACGATGGTTTGGAGGCATCAGCATGTTCCGCGGGTTGCGGCGTGCCGGTATCCGGCAAAGAAGTATCTGACGGATTAATATTATTCGAGTTTGAGTTGGTGCCCTCACGTGCTGAGGACGAAAACTGTTGCTTTGGATCCATACTTCTTTCCGGCTTTATGCTTTCTCTTTTATGTTGCTGCCCCTACCTTATCATATGTGCCAGTGATTGTAACCAGTCATCATTAACTCTCCGCAGTGTTACTGCAACTTGGACAAACGCTTCTGAAGTTCGGCCGCAGTAATGGTATCTTTGGGCGCACTTGCCATAACCGGTACATCATAGCCGGTATATTCTTGTTTGTATTTCGTACCTGCCAGCTCTGCGGTCACCAAATGCCCCGAACGGACATCAACCGTCATAAGCATGTGAGTGGGATTTTGACCCTGGTATTGGTTCGGGTCAAGCTGGTCAAATACATGCAGGCCAACACTGCTGCTAAAGTTCTTCATAAGAGCAGCATATGCTACCGGCTGAATTGTTACGTCATATACGTACTGCAGCCGTCCATCTGTTCGCTGTTTCTTGACCTCTCCAAATTTTACCTGATAAACATTGTCGTTATGAAGTTCCTGGACCAGCCGGCTGCGCAACTCTGTAGGAATATTGGCAATTGGCACCGCAACCCCGCCAAATGGCAAGCCGGTACCCAGCACCGCCTGAGAAAACACTTGGTTGCCATCTTTAGTAGCGGCCTTAGCCCATACACCCAATATCGGCGCGAGATCAAGCGATTTGCCATCTGCACGCTTTTGGTCAGTCTTGACATCTACATACCGTGTGTAGTCAGTGTCGGGCGTGCCAATAGTTTCGTTTTTAACAATGGTATTCCCCTGAGTAATAGTAGTGAAGGAGTGGCTCATAGGGATGACACCTGTCGAATACTGCACGACCTGTTCTAATGATGAGCCGTTGCCTTGTTGCGCAGCCTTAATAGTGACGCCGGAAGTGCTGAGACTTTGGTCTATCATTCCCCAAAATACTCTTTCCGGATTAGTACTTATTTTAGCCCACCATACGTAACCGGCGACCAACAGCAGTATGATACTTGCGCCAAGTAGTAACTGTAATGGGTGGCGTTTCAAGGATAGTAGTAATCTCATGCTCGTATTGTGACCTACTTCGTTGAACGACGCAAGGTTACTGCGCCCAATACTACGGCTACCGCTGCAAATCCGAACACAATCGCAATGCCACGCCAGATAATGCCGGAAGGAGCCGCCTCAATACTAATGCGCTGCATCGCATCAACCGCATAGGTAAGCGGCAAGCCGTATGATACAAACTCCAACGCATTCGGCAACTGAGCTGCTGGCACGAATAATCCGCACAGGAGCAGTTGCGGCAAAAAGAAAGCAGGCATAAATTGCGAGGCCTGGAACTCAGTACGCGCAAAGGCACTGGCAAACAAACCAAGCGCAGTTCCCATAAACGCCGCTGCTAGCGCGGCGATTATCACCAGCCACAACGGTCCGGCAACATCCAAATCGTATACATATACGGCGAATGTACTCACCAATAAAGTTTGCAGCATAGCTACCAGTCCGAATGCCAATGCATAACCTCCCAAAAAGTCTAGCTTAGTAATAGGCATGGCAAGCAAACGCTCCATAGTGCCGGCGGTGCGTTCACGCAATGTGGCTATTGAGGTTACAATAAACATCATCATAACCGGAAAAATACCAAGCAACGAGGCACCGATTTGGTCGAAGTTGCCCGTGTTGGCAAAAATCCAGGCCAGCAGCCCCATTAGCACGCAAGGCATTACGAATAGCAGCGCCAGTGTGCGGCGATCATGTCCCAACTGCTTCAACACGCGAACAGTAGTGGCTAATGTGCGGCGAGGGCTCATATTTTCTCCCCTTCGGCAAGTCGTAAAAAGGCGTTATGCACAGTTTGGGTATTCGTTGACCTAAGCAATTCCTGTTTTGGACCATAGTGCAGCAGTTTGCCATTTCGCAGTAGCAGCAACGCTTCGCACTGCTCGGCCTCATCCATAACATGACTCGAAATCAGCAACGTTTGCCCCTGCCCAGCCAAATTACCGAATAATTCCCATAAATGCTTGCGCAGCACTGGGTCGAGTCCCACGGTCGGCTCATCCAGCACCAATAGCTCCGGGTTTCCCAGTAAGGCTGCTGCCAGGCTTACCCGTGCCCGCTCACCGCCAGACAGTGAACCAACCATACGCTTTTCTTGAGAATGCAGATCAACCCCGGCAATCACTCGCTTTACTTCATCCTTTGCAACGCCCAAGATAGCGGCAAAATACTCTACATTCTGGCGCACGGTAAGGTCATCGTAAACCGCAGGGGTCTGCGTCACATAGCCAATACGGGAACGCAGCTCCTTACTTCCGGCTGGCATGCCCAATATTTCCAACCTGCCACTCGTAATGTGCTGCGCGCCGATAATAGAACGGATTAGCGTGGTTTTGCCGGAACCGCTCGGTCCGATCAAGCCGGTTACCCGCCCTTTTGCAATTTGAAATGTCACGCCATCCAGCGCCTGTGTGACACCCCTGGTAACACGCACATCTTTGGCGGCAATGGCGGTAGTAGCATGTGGCATTATGCCTATAAGTATCGTCTGTAGCCGGCAACCAGTCAACCGGCTGTAAAGTATACAGCAAAGGGCAAGTTAGATATTTTATAGAGCGTTGCAGCGATGAGCGATATTGTAATAGTGCAAACTAACATTATAGGAGGAGTGCGTTATGGCAACGAGTGATCGCGGATTCGCATCGATGGACGAAGACAAGCAAAAGGAAATCGCCAGCAAGGGTGGCAAAGCTAGTGGCGGCAACTTCAAGAACGACCGTGAGCGCGCAGCAGCAGCCGGCGCCAAAGGCGGTTCGGTAAGCGGCGGCAACTTCAAGAACGACCGGGAAAAAGCCAGCGAAGCCGGCCGCAAAGGCGGCAGCCAATAGATATATATGACATCATCCCCTCGCCAGCCCTGAGATGCAAAACGGGAGCCCACCATAGGCTCCCGTTTTTATAGTAGATGAAAATAATAGAAAAACTAGCAACTAATCCCATGGCGCCTGATTGGCGGCAATCTACAGCCGAGGCGGAGGCAAGAGTGGTGATGCATTGCCAGGCTTAAGCATGGTAAGGCCGCCAATTTGAGCAAATATCTTGGGTCTCGATACGCTTTCCCTGTTCTACCGTACCAGGGGGTAAGTCACCGTTTAGTAGACTGTTTATTTTTGCGGTGCTTAGTCCCGCTGGTTTACGCCGTCAGATGTGGTAGGCCCAATCCATCGAGCGAACCTCGGATTAGGCACCCCGTCCTTATCCAGTATCTCGGATTGCTCAGAAAAAATTAGTATGCCGCCGAGAGCAAAGCGTCAAACATAACGTTTGAACTCTCCACGCCAGCCACAATATTAACTACCGCAACAGATTATTATACGAAATAAGCTACATAAAAAGCACTACTTTTTGCTTGTCTTGACTGCAGAGGGAAGGTGTTTGCCGACGCGCACGATCTCCCACGGCCCGCTTTTAACCTTCATATTGCTGCCAAAACCGATCCATTTGCCGCGCATGGCATTGCCGTCTTCGTCTACAATCAACTGGATAGCACCCCAATACCGTGCGCCTTCGTAGTAGCCCTCTTTGGCATTTTGCTGTTCCCAGGTGCCGGTGGCTATCCGGCCATCCAAAGTTAAACGGGTAATGCGATATGAGTCGGTGCTGGGCAGGCTTTCTATAACAATTTGATTGTCTTTTTCGTGGATGATCGAATAGTGCTCTGTCTCGAACTCTTTGTTATCGCGCGTACTGCTGGTGTAGCAGAAAGTACTGCGCCAAATGCCGGAAAAATCGTAGTCGTTCTGCTTGGTCTGCTGTGTCATAGTACTATCTATAATACTACTAAAAAACCTCCCAGTTAATACTAAGAGGATATTTTCAAAACAATAACGTCAATGATCCGGAAGGTACTAAAGAGATACGAAAGCTCCTGGATGATAGCGACACTGGAAAACTAAAGCGTTCCCAGCAGCGCCTTTTCCATAACCTCAAAAGGAGCTTTCTTGCCAGTAAATAATTCCATTTGGAATAAGGCTTGATGGATTAACATGCGATATCCCGGAACTGTCTGTGCGCCTTTGTTTTTGGCGTATTTAAGGAACATTGTTTCTGCCGGTACGGTGATGACATCCATCGCAACGGTATCTTGCTTGAAAAAGTCTCCATCAACAAGACATCCGTCGGTTTCGCTTTTGGCTGACCCCACTGGCGTGGCGTTGATCACAATATCATAGCCACTGACTGCCTTTAGTGCTCCGAGGTCGCCGCCGATTTCAGCTTTTAAATCGACTGCCAAGTTTTTGGCTTTGCCAATGTCACGATTGAAAATTATAGGGTTTGCCTTGTTTTGCAACAGCCCGTAGACTATCGCACGGGCTGCGCCGCCAGCGCCAATGACAATAACTTGCTTCCCCGCCAGTTCAGTTACTTCCTTAAGCGCATTCATGGCACCAATCCAGTCCGAATTGTAGCCGGTGAGTACACCACTATCATTTGCGACGGTATTAACCGCACCAATAGCCTCGGCGACCGGGTCGATCTTATCAAGATACTGCATGACCACTTGCTTGTGAGGCATTGAAACAGTATTGCCCCGAAGGTTAAAACCTCTGACCCCAGCAATGGCGTTTTGGATATCGTTTGTCGTGATCGGCACGTAAACCGCATTTTCACCGATGGCAGCATAGCCTGCATTATGCATTGCTGCGCCAAGACTATTTTGCTTAGCAGAGAAAGAAACGATGAGCTTGGTATCTTTGGTAATATTCATATTTTCATTATAGGCCATAAAGGAATCAAACTTTGCAACAGATACGAAACTTTCTAAAGACAAAGAAAATCGTAAAATCTGCGGTTTCCCTATCTGTAAATAATTTCTGGTGGGCCAGACCAGGGAAAACTGGAACTATATATTTAATTGTTTAATTGTGTTATGCGAGCGGCTGGAAAGAACTAGGCATAGAAGCGGCTATGGGTGAACTAGCCAACTGATTCTAGGGCCGGGCCTTGCCTGCTGAGTTGAACATAGCAAGCTTGCTATCAACGGACCGCCTCTACTGCGTCTACAACGTGTTTATCAATTAATTTTGCAACTGAGTACTCGGCTGGATTTTCCCTGAATGCCCTTTCTAAAGCTTCACGGTACGCAATACGCATGTCAGAGTTGATATTAACCTTCGTTACACCCATCTTAACTGCATCCTCAAAATAATGTCCCGGTGTACCACTGCCATGCAGACTAGTATAGCAATCTATGGTGTCACGAATACTTGGTCTATCTGCTTTTGTCATCGTTCTATAATATTTCATGATACATCGTTAGCCAAGTAATAGCCTCCATGCCAGACTCAAACTGAAATAACAGAGGTGAACGCATAAAATAAAAATCTCTGGGATTAAAACCGGAGGTTTTTACATCTGTTGGTCAAAATTAGTGGAGCATAGGGACGTTAAGATAACTTTAGACGAAAGCACGGAGTGCGATGTCAAGAAATCCGTAAGCTTCTCGATGAGGAAGTCTAAATAGCTATTTGTAAAGCTGGCTATGGCTACCGATGGCTACGAATAATACTGTAGCCTCGCCGATCATTTTAAAATGCAGGCGCAAGTCACCTCCGGCGCTGATGCTACGATGACCAGCCCACTCTCCTCTTAGGGCATGATTGCGGAGTGAGGGCGCTGCTAGATCATCGAGAAATAATGCAATCGTTGTTTTTGCCTGTTCTCGGAGTTTTCGAGGCAGTTTCTCAAACTGTTTGTTAAATTGCTTGGTGAAATCGATATTCATAGACTACGGGTTCATCAGACTATCGAGATGAGTGAGCGCTTCTTTTTTACCTTTAGTATGAGTTATATCGCGGTCTGCCGCGTAGTCGGCTTCGGCGGTGCGCATAATATCTTCTAGGTAAGGTGTAGGTTCGAGGCCCGTACTAAGTACCACACGACGATCGCGTAATGCCTGCTTAATGACCATGTTTACAAAAGCCGTGCTGGACACGCCCAGCTCAGCTGCAAAATCTCGCAATTCTTGCTTGGTTTTCTCGTCGGTTTTGATGCTCAACAGTACATTACTCATGCATACATTGTATGGATATCGTATATGTTTTGTCAATATGATTAGAGGATCATCCTTATAATAGTAGCTCGTTCAACAGCTTAGTGGCTCGCCTAGCCACGGATTTAGATTTGTGCAGCTGTTGAATCTTGAGTAGTTTGATCATTTCATCCTTTGAAAACTCGGCCGCTTGCGTGAACTGCATTAGAGTATCCATGGCGTTTGTAACCACTATCCAATCGGCCTCACTCGCAGACAGCAATCCCTTGAGCCAATTTATGGCAAAATGCTTTTGGTCTTGGGCCAAGGGGACTTGTCGGTATATTTGCGCTAGATGCCACTGTATTGATGGTTGTTTGTCTGGGGCTAATTCTTGCGAAAATCTGTCAATATACGGCAAGATCCAATCCGGGTGTTGGCGGCAAATCTTTTCTAGCGCGTCGGCGGCGCGCATTTTCACCCAGGCGTCATCGGCGAATAGACAGCCATATAGCTCATCGAGCCGTTTTCTGTCTTTCAGTACATGCTCGATAACTTCATTGACTCTTCCGAGTGAGTTGGCATGACCGCCAGCCGTGAGTATTTCTGCGAATGTTTCAGACATGGTCTAATCATAGCATTAGGCATACGTTTTGCTGGGTGTGCGCACCCCTCTAGTCCAGAAAGAAACCAAACTTTGCAACAGATACGAAATTTTCTAAAAACAAAGAAAACCGCAAGATTTGCGATTCTCTTAATCTGATGATAATTCCTTGGTGGAGCTTGTTCGTGCTTACTCGAAACGCCCTGAGCTGCTGGACGACCTAGATCAAGCAGCGCGGCGGCTGGCGCGAGCACTGGATGCTGACCCCTTGGGCGAGCCGGTGAGCGTGCGCTCCACGGGCCGGGTAGGCCGGACGTGGGCGCTCGATGACCGGCTCGACGCGACGGACGTACAGGCCATCGTCAAGAAGTTCTTAGCGGGCATTCCCAAGCATCAGCTTGCTAGGCAATTCGGCATCAGCCCCAAGAGCGTGCAACGACTGTTGCGCAAGCATGGCGCGCGTCGCTCTGGACGAGCCTAATCTAACCTCCGATACTGCAAGCTTCATCAGCAGTGACACAGGAGGCGGCTTGCTGGAAGACGTGTGGGGCTGGCTCAAGGACCTTGACTACGGGACTGTGCCAGCTTGGCTTACAGGCTTTTCGTTGCTATTGGCATTTCAAATTTTTCTACGTGACCGGCGCTCTGCCGACCGATCACAGGTAGATCAGATTGGCGTCTGGCTCAAACTGGAGTACGAGCGAGTAGCCCCAGAAGGCGCGCGCGTCGAAAATGGAAAGTTTACTCGCTTCGTGCGCAACGGCAGCGCCTTACCAGTTGAAATCGTGCAGATTGCCTTTGACATCCACACGAGATGGATGGTGCGTGACCTCGCGCAGTGGCGGGATGAGTTGCCGGTTTGGGACGTGAAACCAGGCACCGGCGTTGTCCAGATGTATAGCGGCCGAGTGCGGGTAGCTCCAGAGGAGACATGGGATAGCGGCCCACAAGAGGTCAACTTTGCGCACCTGGCACCGGAGCACGCCGACCAACTTGATCTGATCGAGGGCCTATCTTACGAGATCCGCTGGGTTCTTATGGTTGACAACGCCGGTCGGCGCTGGGAAATGCGGCCGATGGTGGGCGGAGCGGCGCGGCGTATCAGATGGTGGAGCAGGCGACGCCATGACTACCCAGTGGAGTGGAAGAACAAGGTGACATATGGACTGGCCGTGCAATACCACAAATTGCGGGGTGGAATGCAGGCTCTGATACAAAAGGCGACGTCGAAGGGCAGCTAGGCGCGATGCGCGGAAGCCGACCTTAGGAAGCCAGCCGCAAGCACGGCAGCAGTTCAGGATGTGGCGGCTTCTTCACTCAACACGAACGATTGGTACCGCCAGCGCTGAGCAACGAAGTAGGCATCCTGGATGACCTCGACAATCGGCGGCACCGGCGCATCGGCTTCTTCCTTACACCGTTGAATCTTTCGCTCCAACGCGGGCCACAACGCCTTGCCAAGCTCCACCTTACTGACCTTGTAGTCCCAGCGGCTCCACACCTCCTTAATATCTTTGCGCCTCGTCCGACAGTCGGCAATGCTGTCTTTCAATTGTTGGGCAGTCTGGCCGTTTGCCTGCGGTTGGAGCGCCAGGATAGCTTCGGCTATCTCGTCGTCATCGAAATGCGCGAACTCATAGCACAGGTCACGCCACGTCCGAATCTCGACCAGTTCGTCCAGCTCACCTTGGTTAGCGGCTGCTACGCCTTGCGCCTTCAAGACAGCCTTGATCTCAGTCATAATCTTGCCACGTGTCCTGGCAACCTTCTCCGGCGTTCCAAACTGCCTGCCTTCTGGATCAACAGCGACCAGGAGACGGGTCGGAGGCTTGATCAGCGTCCAGTGGTCTGTACCCTTCATCTTTCCAGCCACCAGCGGAGCAGAGGCAAGGGCAGCAACCTTCTCCAGGTCGCGGTCAACCCCGCCAAGCTTCAGAAGTCGAACAAGTTCCGGTGCATCCGGGTAGTCAAGCGCCTTCCAGACGAGCGGCACATGTACTTCCTCGGATTCACCCTCCACCGCCAGCACGACACGCGGATGCGGTGAAATGCCTAGGCTCACTAGATTCTCGTCAAGCGTGCCGGAACGATGGCTCAACCGCTCATGGAGCGGGTGCCAACTGTGGCCAGGAATGTCGGGTAGGGGCTCGGCCCCGCCTCGGTTGGACAAGTCCTCATAGAAGCGAAGCAGGACTTCGGCCGCTATACGGCAGTCCATAGCCGACAGAGCCGCGTTCTTTAGTTCCTTCCAGGAACGATGCGGTGCCCTCCGCACGAGGCGGCCCCACGATGTTCCCAAAGGATCGATGGAGTGCGCCCGATGTAGTAGCGACTCGGCCTCGGCCCGCGCCCGTGCTGCTGAATACCCCAAAAGTTCACAGACAGCGATTGGATCAAAGCACTCGCGGTAGCGTCGCCATTCGTCTGGCTCCACGTTGACGACATGAAGCCATTCCGGATCAAGGGCCGGGAGGTAGCGGGCTTCGAGCGCCGCTAGCACAATGGCGAGAGACCGAAGCTGCCCCATTCTGTCAGAGAAGTGGGGCAACACCTTCGGGAGTCGCACAACGAGCTTGCCGTTGCGCTTGTAGAGCCGCCGACCGTCTAGGACCGGCTTCAACTCAGGTAACACAAGAAGCTGGAACCATGAATAGATAAGCCCGTTCCACCAGCGGTGCGTATAGCCCTTTCCCCGCTCGAACCGAAGTCGAGGCTTGAACGGCTCGGCGGCTAGGTCACGGAGTCTCCCCCTATCGCGCGCATGTCGGAGCTGATACAGCCGCGTACTAAAACCTTGCGGCTCAGGGTCGGTACATGTCAACGGTTCAATGACTCGCTGGCTGGTAATTTCTACGAACGGAACAAGCAGACGTTGCCGGTAGAGTTCTCGCAGCGTTGGAAGGTCGAGGTTAATACCACGACGCTTAGCTTCGCGCACATACTCCGCCGTATCGAGCGGATGATGCTGCGTGAACGACCAGGGCAGGGCAGCAACGGTTATGGATGAAGCCGGTTGTGGGGGTACTCACTAGTCGATCATATGCCTATGCAGATCATCAAACAAGCTTGCCACGAGTCCTACCCTCGCTCTGTTCCCTCCGGCCAAATAACCTCAACGGGCACGCCTTTCAAGCGGGCGTACTCCACGACTGCCGCCGTGCCGCCTTTGTCTAGAGCACCTTGCCCGTCCCACACGGCAAACAGCCGCTCGCACGACGACACCAGCGCTTCGTTCGCGGCCTCGTAAGCGTCGCGGTTGGCTTCGGCAAACGGCATGACTTGTACGTCGGTTGCGCGGCTCATTAGCTCGTCAAACTGCGGCGCATGGTCGGGCTTAACCTTCTGTTCCCGGTAGTTGGCCGCTGGCAGGATCACTTCGAGCTTGCCGCCAGCGTCGAGCACCGCTTGCGCGAATATGGAGTCAGCGCCGCGCGCAATGCAGCTCACCCCAACCAGATCATCGCCGCCGTACTGGGCCAGCGCCTTGGCAATCGCGCTGTAGACCAGCGGCACGCTGTCCGGCGTGAGGTTCATGTGTCCAGTAATACCGATGCGGGGCAAGACTTCCTCCGAGAATAGGAACAGATCAGGATGGCGTGCTGAGTAGTGACCGTATCCGGTCGCGCAGTTCGGCTACTGGCCGGACGTTAGCGTGCTTGTTGCTGTGCTGGTACAGCTCAGCTAGTTTGACGCGCACCCGATCAGATGGCGTTTGCGCCACTACCTCAGCGGCATCAAAGCCGAGCCGCCTCGCTTCTTCCATCTCACCTTGCACAAGCCGCGCCTCAGCCAGGCCGATTTGGTCAAGCGCGGAACTGCGCAAGTGTCCAGGGCCGCGCAAGGCGATTGCCTGTCCTATCCGATGCGCTGTTTCGTCGGCCAGCTCATTGTGCTCATGGGCCAAGTCGAGCAACCGTCCGCCGGTAGTGCCTTCCAGCTCGGCGGCGTCAAAGTATTCGATCCAGTACGGATCGTTGGCTGGCTTGGCGCTGGCTAGCGCTTCCTCTGCCTTGCCAGTGGCCCGCCGGAAGGCTGAAACCCGGCCACGCTTGGCATAGGCCCAGGCTTCACGGGTGTAGAGCATTGCCCGCACGGTCGGCGTGGCGTAGCCGTCCGTGGTGTCTTGGGCCAAGCGCACCAATTCGAGCGCATCGTCTGAGCGGCCCAAGTACAGCAATTGACGCGCCATGCCCGCCATGACGTTGGCGGCAAAGGCACGATCACCAGCCAGCTTCGCAGCCCTGAGTGCCAATACGTAATAGCGCTGGGCAAGGGCCTGCTGGCCGGAATCCCAGGACATAATGGCGGCAGTCTCGGAGAGCTGAGCCATTGCGCCGAACAAGCGACGGCGTATCTCCTTGGGGTGGGAGTCGCGCAGCAAGTCGGCCACCTCGTTCAGTTGCCCGATAACCGCCTTGCGCCGTAGCCCGCCCCCAAACTGGTCATCCCACTTGCGGAACAAGCGGGCGGCGTTCTCTATCTGCTCAAGCTCTTGGTAGCCAACAGTGCCACGCCGACCGACAGTCGCTTTTTCAACGCCGCGCAAGAACCACCGTTCCAGCGGCTCAAGCAGAGCGCTGCCAACGACAACGCCAGCTAACGCCTGCGTTGCCTCGCGCCTGTCCAACATAAAGTCCCTTCTAGTGAACTGGCTGACTATCTCCACTGTATCGGCTGGTGCCCATAGCAGCGAAACGTCAACCTCGTCCGGCACTACCAGCCTTGCTACTCGGTCGGTTGTCACCAATGCCGCGCCGGACGTTGTGTCGTCCGGCAACGTAAACCACAGTCGGGCCGGTGGAATACGCAGTAAGCGCGCCCAATAGATAAGCCGGTCAAGGTGCACAACCGCCGGGCCTTTTTCGATCCGGCTGAGCTGCCCCTGCGACATACCCATCCAGGATGCAACAACTCCTTGCGGCAAGGGCTGTCGGCCGTGGAACGGATGGCGGCGGTAAGCCCGAATCACGCGGCCTATGTGACGGCTGGCAAATGCCTCCCTGATTGCGTCGTTATCCCAAAAGTCGGCCGGAACGTCGAGCGGGGCCGCAAACCTATCCCTGCTGAGTACCCGGCAGGCAGCGCAGTAACCGCCCACGTTGTCCTGAGCCAGCCGAGTACCGCAACGGCGGCAATCCTCCTCGCGCCGAACATCCATTACAGCGACTCCGCCTACCAGGGGAAGTGAAGCAACCAGGGGTCGATCAAGTCTAGGCCGGATGGCGCATGGCAGACAGCGGCTATGCAAGCCATACATATGGATCATGCACGCCTGTCGAAGTCACGGCGGGTTGCGTCCCAGCAGCATCCAGTCACGGCACCGGGCCAGCTCCCAGGCCCCGGACGTAGGCCCTCGGAAGGGTTGTCAGCGTCCGACCCCGGTTGGCTCGGTGTCATCCACAAGGCCCCCGGTGGGGAGTCGGCGCACATGCTCCTGGTCGGCACTAGGTTGCACGCGAAGCCGCTCCCTGCCGGGCTAACCAGGCAAAGGGAGATCGGCCGTGATCGTCGGCGCAGTGTTCGCCGGGCTGGTGGTTGGCTTCCTGGTTGGGCTGCTGTCGTTCCGGATCAAGAGCCGGTGGTGTCCTCGGTGTGGGGAGTGGACGCTAGCGGGTTCGGCATCGCCCGATGAAGAACGGCGGGTACGTGAAGTCGTCGAGGCCAACGACCCAATGCGAGGTGTTGCCATCGGGCTGCCATGCCGTACCGCCGCCGAGCTGCGTCGTCTGGCGGTTACGGCGGATCAGGGATGAGTGTGGCGACATACCTCAGCAGCACCGTGCTTGCCCAGCTTGCCGAAGCTCAGACGGTCATAGATATGCACCTCACGTTTTCGCGCAGTGGGGTGTGCGGGCTGTGCAAGGAGGCTGACCCTTGTGCACGGCGCGTGGTGGCTGAACAGTTATTCGCCCGGTACGGGCGGCTGCCACGACGGACGCCAGGGCTGACGTTCGCGGATACCTCGCGGTGGTCGGCTGGCGGCTGGTTCGAGGGCAAGCCGTGAGCAGCACAGGCCGAGGCCGCAGGCCGCTCGTCCAGGCCGGTGACGTGGTGCGGGTGCCAGAGGCGCACTACCTCTACGGGACAGGGGTGCTCACCATGCGCGTAACCGCTGTGGGAGCGGACTTAGCGAAGTACCCCGGCCTGGAATGGGTGGGGCTCAAGGGCGTCGAGATCCGCTGGGACGGGAGCGACGGGGACGAGCGGGAGGCGTTGGTACGGGTCGGAATACTGGCGGTTGACGGAGTGGTACGGCGGGTGTAGTACAGTTCAACGGGATAGGCCAGTTCAAAACTACGGCCGCGTATCATATAATACTGATTAGTACGTGACACACAATTCCAAATTCGCCAGATTGAACCCTTCGCGGTCGCCCCCTACCCCCAAACAGTATCGGGAGTTCAATTGCGTGGTGGATTGGTCGCCGAGTATCCAGGCATTAGCCGAGTCCCTAGCACAGCGGACGACAGAAGCAATCACAGCCCTAGCCAGTATCCATGACTTTGTAAACGCCTTTATACGGAACGGCGATCTAGCCATTGCACCCTCGACGTTGCTGGAATCGAGGATGACGCCCGCAAGTAGAGTCCTACGGAAACACATGGTTAGCTGCGGCACGGTTACAACGCTGAGCGCAGCCTTACTCCGTAGTCAAGGCCACGCGGTCAAGCTCGTGCACGGTACCTACCGGGGCAGCGATCACGCTTGGCTCGAAGTGTGGGATACGAAATGGCATCGTTGGCTCCCCTTTGACCATATGGAGTCGGATAGGCCAGGGGATGCACTGAAGCCTGGGCATCGAAAGCTCGCCGAATGCGCCGACTGGTCGGAGATACGAGCCTTATTGGTCGAGGCACAAAAGAGGTACACCCCTCCAGCTAGTCAGCGGATTCAACCAATGCAATAAAGGACCGGTCGATTTGGCTCTTTGCTGCTGGCGGTATAAATATCGTGCTGCTGCGAAGAACGTCGGATGCAACGGTGTTCAGTTTTTCAATGGCCGTCCATGTGATTCTGGCAGGGACGTTCCGATCCTCTGAGGAACATACAAACGCAAGCTCGTGGTCAGCTAGATAATAGCGCAATAGGTAGTCACGAAGCGGGCCGAGTTGCACTCTGGGGCTATCGGCAGTCATTCTTGGGTACATGGTGCCGAACACGCCTGGCTGGAATATGAGGACGGCAATCTCCGGCACAATTCGCGTTTGCCGAGTGACGGCGGTGGTTCCCTCGATAATCTGTACTCCGTCGGCTGGATCATAGCTCACATCAATAAGAACCGTGTCGATTGACGAGACTGCCGGAAGTGTAACCACGACCAGCCCTGTTTCGGCGCCGGTCTTTGCGAGCGTGTGTGACACGCTGTCCAGGACGCGGGGATTCCCCCACGTTAGCCAGCCAACCGGCCGTCCGGAGCGAGCGGCGTTGAGGACGGTTCTCGCAACTTCGGTGTAGTTATCTGATCGACGCCGGTTAGGTTGATACAGCTTCCGTACACTCCGACACTTGACGCCGATGTCATCAGGCAAGCTCGCTACTTCTGCGTCGCCAAGCAGTGTGTAGATTGTACGACAGTCCGTAAGTGCTTCCAATGCCTCCAGGGTTAGGTGCTGAGGGAAACGCTGCCCTATTCCGATGATGTATATGTCAGTCAAGATGCACCTCGCGCTGCCTAATAGCTTCCTCTACTTCACACTCAAGCCTTCGTAGAACGGTACGAGTCAGTGCCTTTACGCGGAGGCGGCAACACATAGTTTCGGTGCCGCTAAGTGTTCCCAGCTCGCCAAGCTTGTTACTGGGTGCACCGCCCCCACACACCGAGAAGTAGTCACAAGTTGTCTTACAGTTGGCGACGCCGTCCTGCATGTCTTTGTACGCTGGAGATGCGGCAACGTTTTCTAGGAAGGTCTTGTATGTGTCTGTATGCGCATCTCCCCAGACGAATGAGGAGTATCGTTTCGTCGCGGGACTGGTCAAGAGTTCTGGCGAAAATGTCGATACTTTGCCATCAACACTGAAACTAAGGATTGAGCCAACGATGTTCTCGGTGCTGCGTGTTGCATGACCTGATCGCGAGCGTAGACGTGCTTCGGTTTCGGCCAGCTCCCTTATGCGAATCTCCGGCCGCTGACGCTGACGGACGTACAGCGTTTCAAAGAACGCTTCGTACTGCTCCTCTGCCCCCACCTGGTCAAGAGTGGAGGCGCGATGCGCTCCTTCGATCTCCTCCACATTGAAGCCGATGTCCCGAATGCCGTTACTGACGACGAAGTCCCAAATGTCGTCGGGCTTCGACAACGACTCCTTAGTCAGAACGACTATCACGGAAAAGGGAATCCCGTGCTTGTTGAGTAGCTTGACTCCCTGCATCACCTTGACGAACGTTCCTTGACCACTCCGATTTGTACGGTATCGGTCGTGCAGGGTTTGCGGGCCATCAATGCTGACCCCTACGTTTATCCCGTGGTGCCTAATGAACTCACACCACTCGTCAGTAAGCAGCGTGCCGTTGGTCTGGAAGCTGTGGGTGAACCTGACGGCTCGTTCATCCAATCCCGCGAAAGCGTCGAAGGCTTCCTCATAGAACGAGCGAGGCACCACCATTGGTTCCCCAGCGTGCCACACGACGGGTGTCGAATTGTTTATGTTAGGAACGCTTCTGAGGAAGTTGACGATTGCTCGCACAGTTTCAATCTTCATTCGCGTCCGTACAGAACGCTGAGGAAGATAGCAATACGAGCAGTCCAGATTGCAAAACGGAGTTGGTTGGATCACAACAAGTTCCGTCGGTGCAGCAGCAATCATCCCTAATCTCGCTTTATCAAGCGGCAGATCAATCTGTTTGGCTGGGCTCAACGGCCGGGCTGAGGCGGGTTGTTCCAGTTTCGCCAATCGTTCCACTGATCCCAGTTTTGGAAGTTGCCAAAACCGATGTCGTGCGGCGCAGGTAGGGGGTCACGTCGAGTGGGAAGCTCTAGGCTCGCCAACTGGTTGCGCAGCTTCTCAAGTCTCTCCTTGATCGAAGGCTCGTTCACGGTCACACCCTTCTCCTAGGCGGGCAGAGCTTATTGCTACCAAGGGCCGTAGCTCTGCTGGGCTTGTTCCGTGCCGACATTGCCGGAGGGTTTCTGTGCTTGCCAAGAAGAAAGCAAGCAATACCGCCGATATGATTACTTGCATACCGGACTAGACTCGCAAATGAGGTCATAGCTTCTAGAAGTAGTCAATCCACTGCTCGGTGCCCATACTATGATATTACTGGACCAGACGTTACAAGGTCAATAATTCCAGCGCCAGGCAAGGCCGCAGAGTTCGGTATTAACATCGTAGAACTCGCGAAGATAAAAGTTCGTCGGGTTGAGGTCAAGCACGTGATCGACGGCTGGTTCCATCCGATTCTCGAAAGGATCGGTGCCCCGAAACCACCACATGCTATTAGGAAGTGCAGGCGGCTCAAACTGCACACGAGTAATGAGGTGCCTAATCTGTGATCTGGTATGAACGGCATAATAAGGCTGTGACGGCTCGCTGCTGGCAATATTGATTACCCACGTGAAGGTGTAGCGCCCGAACTCATCCAGCTTCCCGTTACCGAAGTTGATGACGACGTAGACCACTCCTTCGTCGTTTTCCTCGGTCAACTCGATTTCGCACGCTGCGCCAGCCTGCGCCGAGGCGACCCCGCGTCTTGGATCGTTCTCGTGGCCATAGCGGAACACGAAGTACCTGGCGTTTGGCGAAAGCGGACGGACAGATGTTCTGTATACGTTCCTATTCGGAGCGCCGTTCGAGTCCAGGTGCACCGTGTCCTCTTGGAGATCAACGACGTAGCCGCGCCGCAACAACAAAGGCTCAGAGCGTAGATCAAGTAATTGCCGATCAAACTCATCGTCCTGTGCAAATTCGGTACGAGCGGCAGGCTGTGCCGTTCGTTTGGCTTTATCAAGCAGCGCCATCAAGTCCGTGTAGCTGCCCCCAAGCCGGGCGTACACCTTGATAAGTTCCGGCGACGGCTGTGTATACCCTCCCTCCACGTTGGAGATGGAGCCTGAGCCATAAAACTTGCCGCCCGGTTTCTGCATCTCGCGCGTCGTCTTTCCGGCCGTCTCGCGAATGCGGCGCAACTCCGCGCCGAGCCTGACAAAGCCATCATTCAACGGCAACCGTCTGCCAGCGTGACGATTGGGCACCGGCCACCCCTCCCTGTTCGCATCCGCGCCCCTGCGACCTTTACGCACCGCCTGCTTGCTTGCTGACCGTTCAGCTTGCTTGCCAATACTCGCGATTCCGGAAGCACCCTCCCGAATGACTCAATCGTGACAAGAGCCTCCCCAGGTACTGGAGAGGCAGCAAGCCGAGAGATCACTAAGGAGGGATGTTCATGAGCCAAATCGTTCCACGTCTCGGCGACACCCTGGATGCCCTGCGAGCCAACCGCACCGTTGGGCGCGTTCCCAAGGATGTTGTCCGGGCTGTCACCCGTGAGTACGGCCGGGGCCTAGTGCAGGCCGCGCGCATGGACGCCGGGGCTCACGTGGCGCGTACAGCGCTTGTCAACACGGCGCTTCTCAGTAAGGACGAGGAGAGCTTCATCCAGCTCGCGCCGCTGGGTGAAGCCCGCTACAAGGCCATCGTTGACGCCTACGCCATCTACGTGGCCGGAGAGGTCGGCAGGCTGTGAGCCAGCTCGTCGCTATCTGGATCAGCTTGGGCTTCCTGCTGGTGCTGTTGGGCGTCGGAGCGTTCGTTGGGTGGGAGCTGGCCCACGAACGCCTGGTGTGGCGGACACGGCGGATCAGCGAGCAGGAGGCACAGCTACAGGCCGAGTGGGATGCCTTGCATGCCGCCCAGCGGCTCAATGCGGCCTTCATGGAGGCACGCCGGGCAATGGCTGTCGAGGTTGTCCGGCAACACCGTGGACGGCAAACAGAGTGACCGGCATGCCGTCGCCGGCGGGATGGCGCACCAGGGTCATGCAGGCCCTGGTGCTCCTCCTGGCTGTGGCGCTGGGAGCACGGGTAGCGGCCGAGCTGCTTGCGCCCCTGGTGCCTGCCCTGGTGGTGCTGGTGCTGCTGGGCGCCGTTCTCTGGGTGGTCATTGGTCGGCGGCGATAAATCCACAACTGCGAAGGAGGCTATAAGTCCATGCCGTGCGAAAACGTCTACCGCGACCTGCCGAACTATCAGCGGGTGCAACTACTCCGGCAAGTTGCGGCGGCCATATTGCGCAGCCATCGGCGCACCGCGCACACCGAGAATCCCAAGAATGCGGTGAATGCAGCCGCGCAACCGCACGCCCCGGCAGCAGAAAATGCAGCCCAGCGCGAGGAGCACGCCGCATTGCCACGCAGTCCACACCAGCCATACACCGAGGTTACGAATGCGTGGCGCGTGCGCCAGCGGCTGCGACGGCAGTCCAAGCAACAACAGTAGCGCCAGGTTCTAAGTCAGGGCACAGAGAGGAGGCCGTACTTGGGAAGTGACCAGAAAGAATCGCGGACGAGGCCAGCGCAAGAGGGATGCTATCGCCCAGCGAACCGCTGAACGCGAATTGCAGCAGTTGCGAAAGGAGCTGCGTATCGGCCGACGACACCAATCCAGGGAAGAGCTGCCAGAGGAACCTCACCGCGAGCCTCACAACGAGTAAAAGAATGCCGCTGCCCCCTCGTGAGGGCAGCGGCATTCTTGGTGTTGTCAATTCTACAGCTTGACGGTTCCTGCGGGAACCGGCATAAGAATAAGTAGGGCAAGGTTCCCGTAGGAACCGGCTACAACGACAAAGGGAGGGTTGTGTATGGGGCAGTGGTACATTCGCATTCGAGCGGTACGACGCGAGCCGGTCGATACCGCCATGCTGGTACAGGCATTGCTTGCCTTTGGCCGTCAGCTCTGGGAGGAGGAGCAAGCGGCCAAGCGGCAGGCAAAGCGCGAACAACGCACAGCGCGCATCCTGAAAAGCAAGGCTGGGCCGGAGGCGACGGCATGACGCTGGCCTTGCTTATCCTCGCTGGCGGCCTGGCGGTCATTGGCCTGGTTCTGCTTGCGCGTTGGCTTGACGCTAGAGCGTGGGCCGCTTCCCTACGCGTCTACCGCCTGCATTTACCCGCCAACCTCACTGCCGACGATGTAGCCCGCTGGCTGTCAAACGTCAGCGCTATTACCCATCCGCCGCTGTGGTCGCTGCTGCCCATGCCCCCAGTATCCCTAGAGATAACTGCAACCTCCAACGGCATTACGCATTACATACTAGTAATGGAGACTGTCAAGGAGAAAATGCTGTCGGGAGTGCGGGCGGCATTGCCCGGTGTCCGCATCGAAGAAGCACCGGAGTATCTTACGCAACGGCCGGTCTTCCGGGTGGCCGCCGAAGCAGCCATTACGAGCGACAAGCGGCCGTTGGCTGCTGAACGAGCCGTAGGCGCAAACGCCGCGCTCTTGGCCGCTATGCAGCCGGTGCCGCCAGGCTGCGAAGTCCGCCTGGCGTGGACATTCACCAGCGCGGGCACGCCGCAACCAGTCCCCACCAGGCCAGCAGATAGCGATTGGATGCCGTTTCTTTTGGAAAGCGAAGCCCCGGCCGACGCCGATGCGGTACGGGCACTCAGGCTCAAGCACAGTCAGCCCCTGTTGCGCGCGGTCGCCCGACTGGGCGTGGCAGCGCCGAACAAAGGACAAGCGTTCAAACTGTTCGGAAGGGTCTGGCCGGTGCTGCATTCGGCCAATGCGCCAGGGGTGCGGGTTGTTCGCCGCTGGCTTCCATCTGGCTTAGTGGCTGAACGGATGATCGCCCGGCGGTTGCCGGTTACGCAATGGCCGGTAGTAGTGAACGCACAAGAGTTAACGGCACTCTTGGCCGTACCCATCGGTGGCGTACAACTGCCGGGCTTGAGTCTTGGTGCGGCGCGGCAACTGCCCCCAGTACCGCATATGGCGAGCCGCGGCGCGGTTATCGGGGTGAGCAACTATCCCGGCATGAATGGCCGGACGGTTGCGCTCAAAGCAGACGACCAATTACGGCATCAGTATATTGTTGGGCCAACTGGCTCCGGCAAAAGCGTGCTTATCAATCGCCTGGTAGTACAACGCTTCGGACAGGGTTACGGCGGCGCGGTCTTTGATCCGAAAGGCGATTTGGTGGCGGACATCCTGGCCCGGCTGCCAAATGATCGGCTGGATGACGTAATTGTGCTGGATGCTCACGACAGGCTACGGCCAGTTGGTTTCAATCTTCTAGGCAATGTGCACAACGAAGTAGACCGCGAGCTGACCGTGGATAATGTGCTGCACATCTTCCGTAGTATTTGGGCGGACTTCTGGGGGCCAAGGAGTGACGCAATCCTCCGAGCCAGTCTCAACACGCTGTCGCTAGCACGCGCAGGCGACGACTCAGCCTTTACGATTTGCGAACTACCGGCCCTACTCAGCAATGCTAATTTCCGCGCCTCGGTTATCTCGCGTGCCACCCTGCCGGACAGCCTGCGCGACTACTGGGCTCGGTTTAACGCGCTGTCGGAAGCCGAACAGGTGCAATCGGTGTCGCCGCTCCTGAACAAACTGGATGCCTTCGTGCAGCGCGTGCCGATTAACCTCATGCTCGGCCAGAGCACCGGCATCGACATGCGGAGTATCTTCCAAGAGCGCAAGCTACTGCTCGTCAACCTGGCCAAAGGCGCGCTCGGCAGCGAAACTGCCAACTTGCTCGGCTCGCTGTTGGTGGCCTCGTTGTGGCAGGCGACGACCAACCGCGTACACGTACCGCCAGCACAGCGCCGCCCGGTGTTCGCTTTCATAGACGAATGCCAAGATCTAGTACGCCTGCCGATTCCTCTACCGGAAATACTCAGCCAAGCACGCGGCCTCGGACTAAGCATCACGCTCGCCAACCAATACTTCTCACAGCTTCCGACCCACATTCAAGCTGCCGTTCTAGGAACAGTGCGAACCACTCTTAGCTTCGCAGTGGACTACGACGACGCCAAGCTACTGGAACGGCGATTCGCACCCCTAACAGCGGATGACCTCACTGGCCTGGCTCGCTACGAGCTGGCCGCCCGCTGCTGCGTGGACGGCCAAACCCTGACCCCCTGCACGCTGACCGCCTTGCCGCCTGATCCGCCGCTGCGTAACCCTGACGGGCTGGCGGCGCTCAGCCGGGACCGCTACGGCCTGCCCCGTCACGAGGTTGAAGCCGCCATGCGGCAACGCCTCCAGGCAGATGCCTTGGACGGCAACGACTTCGGCCGTGTCCGGCATAGAGGTGGCTTGTAATGGCCTCCTCGCGCTGTCCCATCGCTATGCCGGTCGCTCGACCTTTCGCGTTGAGTTGTCCCGGACGTACACCGAAGTCACGGCGGCCTGCTGGGTGGTTAACGACGCCAACATTCCTTACTTCCCAAGGAGTTTCGTCATGACGGCGGGCGGCCAGCGGCCGGTTCGCGTTCGTAGCAGACACGTCGAGTGGGTACGGGATCGCCTCGGCGAACGTGACCGCGAGATTTTGGCGACGGTCGGGCGGCTGCGCTTGATTACGAGTGCACAGCTCGAACGCCTCTACTTCTTTGATCTTCCTTCGTCTCATCGTTCCCGTACCCGGCGGCGCGTGCTGGCGCGTTTGGTTGACTGGCGGGTACTCATGACCCTGGAGCGCCGGGTTGGAGGGGTACGCGCGGGCTCAGCCGGTCTGGTGTACGCCCTCGACAGCGCCGGACAGTGGCTCGCCAACCTGGATAGCCGCGCCGTTGGTGATGAGCTGGCGGTGCGGCGGCCGACACAGCCAAGCGTGGCGTTGCTGGCGCACACGCTTGGCGTGACAGAGCTGTACGTGCAGCTCCGGGAACTGGAATGTGCCGGTGTGCTGCGCCTGGTGGCGTTCCTGACCGAACCGGGCTCGTGGTGCGCCAACGGCATCGGCGGCTGGCTGAAGCCTGATGCGTATGCGGTGGTGGCAACCGACAAGGTGACGGATCACTGGTGGGTTGAACTGGATATGGCAACGGAATCATTGCCCACGATTCGCAAGAAACTCACGGCTTACCTTGACTTTGTGCGGCGCGGGCAGCGTGGGCCAAGTGGCGTTATACCGCGTGTATTGGTAGCGGTACCAACAGAAGCACGGCGCGAGGCAATCCAGGCGCTCATCGGGCAGTTGCCGGAACCGGCGAGCGAGCTGTTGCGCGTTTCGACCCACGAGCGAGCGGCGGCTTTCATTGGGGAGGTGCTGCGGGAGTGAGGTGTTGTCGATTCTACGGTTCCCAGGGGAACCGAGATGCGATACACTGTGCATATAAGCGGGAGGAAAACAATGACGCGGCAAACACTTGGCGCATATCTTCGGAAAGCACGCATGGACGCTGGGCTGTCTGTGCGCGACGTCGCGGCGCAAACAGGCATCAGCCACGGCTATCTGGTCAAGCTGGAAAACGACCAGAAGGAACATCCAGCGGCCGATAAGCTCATCCGGCTGGCAAAGGCTCTCGCTGTTGATGAGAGCAAGCTACTGGCGTACATCGGCGTAGAGCCAACAGCACCGGAACCTAAAACGTATTTCCGCCGTCACATGGGCCTAAACGCTCGTGAGGCAGACATACTCTATGAACTAGCTGAAGAAATCAAGGCAAAACGAAAGGAGGGAGGCCATGAAGAAAGTAACTAACCAGGCCATGACAGAGCTGATCGCCACGCTACGAGCGCTCGCGCCAAAGCGACCACTCACCTACGGCGAATCGCTACAAGTGGCGCGCGTGCAGGCGTCGCGGTTGCGCCAATGGGCGGATGCCACTGAGCCGGACATGAATTTGATCTGGCTAGTAGAACAAACCGCCGTGCCGGTGCATTTTGTAGCGAGCTACAAACTTGACGAGCAGAGCGGCCTGACCACGAACGGCGTTGAAGGGCGCTTGCGCATGTTTATTAACCAAAGCGAACCGGCGGTGCGCCAACGCTTCACGCTGCTACACGAATTTAAGCACGTGCTCGACTTTGATGATGACGAGGTGTTGCACGCCAAACTTGGGCGCGGTAACCAGAAGCTCAAGAAGGATATGATCGAGTGGATTGCCAACGAGTTCTCAGCTTGCGGACTCATGCCAATTGCGCGAGTAAAGCGCGAATGGTGCGCTTGGCGTGATCTGCCAACTGTCGCCAACATCTTCAACGTATCGGTTGAGGCGATGGCGAACCGGCTCGAACGGCTTGGCCTGATCGAGACAAACAAACCCAAGCCACGTGTGTACTTCCGGCGTCCGGGCCTGACGCTGGCCACTGATACGTCCGATCTGCTTATGGCGGCGTAACAAGTGAAGCGAAAGGAGGGTTGACATGAACCCCAAGACACTTCCCCGCGTAGGCGACACAGCCGTCAAGCGCTGCATCCGCTATCTCAGGGTGTCGAGCAAGCGGCAGATGGACACCGACGCTGATACCGTGGCCGATGGCAATTCCATTGATACCCAACGCAAGCAATGCCAAGACAAGGAGCGCGCCCTTGGGTTGGTATGCGTCGGCGAATACATCGAACCTGGAAACTCAGCTCAGACAATCGCCAAGCGGCCAGTCTTCCGTCAGATGATGCAACGCATCATTGAAGAGCAAGACGTAGAGTATGTCATCGTCTACATGCGGTCGCGCGCCTTCCGCAATGCGCTGGACGCGATGATGACCAAGTATCAGCTCAAGCAGATGGGCATCAAGCTCATTTCTGCCAAGGAAGACTTTGGCGAGGGCATCTATGCCGACGCGATGGAAGCGATGGCCGATGTCTTCAATGAGGTAGAGGTTCGGCGCAACGGCGAAGACATAAAAGTAAAGATGGCGAACAAGGCCCGGAACGGCGGCACAGTCGGCAGAGCGAAAGTCGGCTATCTCAACGTCCGAATCAGCGTTGACGGTCGGCTGGTCAACACTATCGCGGTTGACGAGGAACGGCGGCATTTCATCCTCATGGCATTTGAGGAGTTCGCAACCGGCCGATACACCGTTGAAACGTTGGGCGAAAAGTTGGCCGAAGCCGGACTACGCACACGCGGGACTGCCAAATGGAAGAGTCAGCCGGTTTCGGAGGAAACGCTACGCGGCATGCTTCGTGACCGCTACTACTGCGGCTATATCACGTACAAAGGCGTCGAATACAAAGGGCGACACGAAGCACTGATCTCCGAGCCGCTGTTTGAACGGGTGCAGCGGGTACTTGATTCGCACCAAGGCGCGGGCGTCCGTAACCGCACACACCACCACTATCTCAAGGGCCTGATGTGGTGTGCCCGTTGCGCGCGGCGATTCATCGTGCAGCGCGCCGTAGGCAGGCACGGCGGCGAGTATTACTACTTCTTCTGCATCGGGCGGCAAGACGGTAGCTGCGATCACCCCTATGTGCCGGTCGAAGAGATGGAAAAGGCGGTTATCCGCTACTACGAAACTGAGGACTGGCTACCGGCACTGCTGCGTGAGGAACAATTCCGCGCTGTGGTGCGTGCCGACCTGGAGGCAACCTCCACCGAGAGCGTCAGCCTCAGCGAAGAGCTACGCCAGCAGTACAGCGAACGGCTGAAGGTGCTCGACAACAAAGAGAGCTATCTGCTTGATTTGGCGGCTGAGGAGGGCTGGCCCAAGGAAACACTGCGCGAGAAGATCGCGGCCATTCGTAAGGAACGCAAGGACATCACGGGCAGCCTGAACGCGGCTGAGAAACAGCTTGCGGTCGGACGGCACATCCTTGGGCATGCCTTGGACTTCTTGAGTGATCCGGCGGGCGTGTACGTCAAGGCCCGTAACGACGCGGTGCGCGTGGCGCTGAACAAGGCGTTCTTCGTGCGCCTGATGGTCGATGGCAAGAAGGTGGTAGGCCACACCCTGCGCGAGCCGTTTGACGCCCTGGATGGGGCGTACAGGCAGCTTCAGATGCGGTCGTACCCACGGGCAGGGTCGGGCGGTAGCGGGCGGCAGCGTGGCGGCCTGGACGGTGGGATGGCTTACGTAGCAACGTGCCCCACCCTCGCGGAGGAGGATGGGGCACCTGTTGATCTGTCCTTGACCGACCTGCTAGCTCTGGCCCGACCTTTGCAGGTCAGGGGTTCTAGTAAGGCGGTCATGGTGGAGCATAGGAGACTCGAACTCCTGACTTCTTGCATGCCATGCAAGCGCTCTAGCCAACTGAGCTAATGCCCCGTAATGTTCCGGGGGAACATCATGTCGGATCGGATTTACCTATAAGTTGTTATAGGTACCAAGCGACTGAAACCGCTATGTTTTGTCGCCGAGAGCGAAGCGTCAAATACAAAGCGGATTGGACTCTTCGCGCCAGCCACAACTGTAGCGTCAATATTTTAACAGATTAACGCAGAGAATAAAACATCAAAGGAACAAACAATAATATAGAAGTAGCTATCGGACAATACTTCTATGCTGAAGAACTAAAAAATACGCTTGCGCCGCGCAATGAGTATGGTCAGTAGCACTAGCACCAACGTAAACATAACCAACAAAGGATACACCCAGGCCAGCTCCTGCCACGGCAACGGCACATTCATGCCATACATACTGAATACGACGTTCGGCAACGCGATAATCACCGTGGCGGCAGTCAGCATTTTCATGGTGCGGTTTAGATTGTTACTGCTTATGCTGGTATACGCTTCGCGGATGTGCATAATCGACTGCATGTTGGAGTTGCAGGCTTCGATAGATTGTTCGTTATTGAGTAGCAAGTCCTCTACAATATCCTGGTCCTCAGCAAATAACGGCATGTAACGGCCAAGCAGTAAGCGGCGAAGCGTGGCATTGGTGGGCATAAGCGAGCTTAAAAATTCGTTCAGCTCGTCCTCGATCATAACAAAATCAATAAAGTCCTGGTTGGAGATTTCGTGGCCGCGCAACCGCGAACGGATCAGTTTGATCTGCTTGCTGGTCCGCGTTATAAAGCCGTCGTACTGCTCGACAATCTGCTGCAAAATAAGCAAAATCAGCTTGGCGCGCTGGGTGGTTGCAAAGCTGATTTTACCGCTCAGGAACGAGTCGAGCGCTGGCAAGCGCACCAGGGACACGGTAATAACAATGTCATTGCCAAAAATAAATAATAGCGGAGCGGTAATTAATTCGCCGTCTTGGGTCTTGTATGCAAAACGTACGAAAATGTAACTTTGGTCGCCTTCTTTTTCGAGACGCGGCATTTCATCTTCGTCCAGCGCGTCGTGCAAATGGCCTTCGGTCAGGCCGAATTTTTGCACCAGCATGGCAATCTCTTCTTGGCTGGGTGCCTCTACGTACACCCAGCAGCCTGGTTTGTAAGCATCGAGCTCATGCATGCGCTCGCTGCGCAGGCTTTTGAAATAGTACTTGATCATATTGTTTGTCCTCTAGGCGCAATTATAACACCCCCTTGCCATGCAAGACACGGATCGCAGGTTTTCGAAAATCAGACACCAGCGAATGGACTACCGCGCAGTGTGGTGGAACGGATTGAGCCGTACTTTAAGGTACTCGCAGGGAGCGCTGGCGGCAGAAACGCCGCAATAGATCCCTGGAAATGCAGAGCATTTTTTAGAGTAATGCGCCAAGCACGTCACGGCAAAAGCGACTTTGTCCGGCTTGGGCGGAACGCGATGCATTGTTGGTTCAAGAGTTTTTGATAGACGCCAGGCTGTGCCAGGCTATAAGAGGATGTATCGCACGCGCCCACCCAGGCAACGAGTCAAGCAACTCCTTATTTAAGAATACCGCTTAGGACCCGCCGCCGTTTTACGCTAGCGCACGAATTATTTTTAGCATACCGCGCTGACGCACAGTGTCAACCTTAAGCAGAAAGAAAAGTCCTTAGTTTTCTAAGGCCGTCCATGCGATAAGACGTTTCCGCATAGTCCGCCGCAGCCATCTCGGCGCGCGTTATAGTAAAGCCGTCGTTTATAAATATTTTGTCAAATCCGAAACCGCCGTTGCCGCGCGGTTCTGTAGCGATGCGGCCGCGCATCTCGCCGTCAAAAAAGTATACCTGTATACCCGTGTGCAATCCATAACACACCCGACCGACTGCCTGTTGGTGTTCAAGTCCCGTTGCCAGTTTATGCAATCCCTCTATACCCAGCTCTTCGATGAACCATTTTATATAAGTGCCGGGCAAGCGGCCCATGGCCGTAAGTGTCAGCGAAGCGTCTTCGACAAGCACCGGGCTTTGCAACACATCATACGCCTGCCGGACTTTGTGTTCTACTATTTCGTGCAAGTCGAGCGATTGGATTTCGTCCACATCCAGCTTGTGGTGCTTAAGCGGCATTCCTAGCCACTCAGTTACATACTTTACTTTGTTAGGGTTGCCGGTAATAAATGTCAGGTTTTGCATGGATGCCATTATACCGTTTTTTGTGCCGTTAAAAATGTGCGCAATTCGTCTAAAGGCTTAATCGATACATAGGTGGCGCGGTCGTCCTCGATGTTCATTTCGGCCCGGGTTTGGTGATATCCGTCAGGTATAAAAATTCTATCCCAGCCGAAACCGCCGCTGCCGCGCGGCTGGCCAGCTATAGTGCCTGCTAATTCCTTATAAAAAACCTTAAGTTGCTTACCGTCAAAATAGCCCATGACACACGCGGCAATAGCACGGCGGTCGTCGAATACATCAAGCATCTGACACATCCCAGAAAGCCCTATCTCTTCGATAAACCATTTAACAAATGTGCCGGGCAAGCGGCCCATAGCATGGAACGTAAGCGCTACGTCGTCTATAAGTACTGGTGTTTTGAGTAATGCGTAGGCTTGGCGTACTTTGTGCTCGCCAATTACCTTTAAATCCAGCGATTGGATTTCGTCCAAATTCACTTTATGGTGCTTAAGCGGCACGCCGAGCAGTTTGCTCGTATAGTCCGCCTTAGCTTGATTGCCAGTCATAAAAGTCAGGTCTTTTATGACGGTTTTCCTATAATATTTTGGTTAGTTTCTTGCAGTTCGGCGATACAGACGTCAATGACCGTATCGGGCCGCAGCTTGGCCTCGGTACCCTCGAACCAGATACTCAGCCATCTGCATAGGCCGTTTTCTTCTTCGGTCCACGCAAGGTCTTTTTCGGCAGCCAGCTTTTCTTTTGTTACATCGGGGCTGTAAAAATCCAGGTGATCCAGGCCAACGGCGTCAGTGGAAGCCGGACGGTGCTGCATAAGCTTAATAATTTCTATACCACCGCTTAGTTTAGTGTCTTTCAGATGCATTTTGGCAATCCAACGATCGTTCAGGGTTACGTCAACAATCTGGTCGCACATATCGTGCAGCTCAGCAAATACTTTGTCGTATTCGGTACGGCCGGCCACTTTCCAGCCGATAGCCGTGGGCTTTAAGCTTTCAAAAAAAGCGTGGTCAGCCCGGGCCGCCACTAGTTTGTGCCATTTATTATGATACGCTTCGATAGCTTTATTAATTTCGTCGATCATACTTTTCCCCCTGCCATTTATTGTACGCCAGCATTGTTTTCGCCGCCCAACCGCCAACGGACAAAATTGCGGCAAAACGATAGCACATCAATACCCATACCACGTATTGCATGGCCTCTAAGCCAAACTTTTTGAACATCTTTCCCTTCTTTAGGCATATTACTATATAACCAATCGGTATAGCTTCTAAGGCTTGGCACATACAAATCGCCAATGGCATGTACAGAAGCAGGCTCACGGGGCGGCGGACGTTTTAAGAACTGTACGGTAAATACCGGGTCAGGATTGCCGTGATAATACGAATTGATATAAGCGCGGGCAAGAATCATCCATGCCAAAGTGCCGGGCCGGGGCTTATCGTTAAAGAGGCGGGAAGCCATCCGGAAATCCGGTAGATTCGCCAGTTCTCTTTGGTCGTTAATAACCGGCAGGCCGGGCTCTGGTGTATTCCCGCCTATTATGGTGCATCCTAAATCGCGGGCGAGCTGCACCATGTCCTGCCATACGCGGGGCGGCGCATCGCCTTGGCCAATAAAGATAGGCTGTCGTTCGCCCGGCTGTATCACGCTTATTGCTCCAACATAGTAAGCAGCTCGGCTTCGCCGATTTGCTTGGTACCTAGTCTTTCGGCTTTTTTAAGTTTGCTGGCACCGACGTTTTTGCCAACAACCAGATATGTCGTATCCTTGCCGACCGAGCTTTGGAACGTGCCGCCAAGCGCACGGATTTTGTCGCCTGCCTCATCGCGGCCCATAAATTCAAGTGTACCAGTTATCACAAAGCTTTGGCCGTGCAACGGGCCCCGGGCATGCGACTCGAAATGCGGCCGTACTCCCAATTTTTCAAATTTCTTGAGTAATTTTTGGTTGTCCAAGTCGGCAAACCACGCTAAAACCGATTCGGCAACGATGTCGCCTATGCCCTCGACTTGTAACAATCCATCGAGCGTAGCCTGGGCAAGCTTATCCAACGAACCAAAGTGTTCGGCCAGGTCAATAGCTGTTTGTGAGCCGACATGCCGAATACCAAGACCGTATATAAAACGCGGCAGCTCAGGTTTTTTGACCGCGGCAATGGCAGTTACTAAGTTAGTGGCCGACAGGTCAGCAAAGCGGTCAAGCTCAAGTAATTGTTCTTTGGTGACAATATATATATCCGCCAAGTCATGCACCAAGCCGGCGTCTACCAACGCAATGACGTTTTTCTCGCCCAGGCCGTCAATATCCAACGCGCCTTTGCTGGCAAAATGCCTAAACGCGCGTTTTAAAAGCAACGGCCCGGTAGCGCCCTTAACACGATATACTGCCTCGCCTTCGGGACGAACAAATTCCAGCTCCGGGTACTGCCGGGCAAGTTCTTTTTCCATGTCGAATTTGCGAGTATTTTTGGGCCGTAGTTCGGGTAAAACCTTTAGGACTTGCGGAATAATATCGCCGGCCTTGAAAATAACAACTGTGTCGCCCATCCGTATGTCTTTGCGCGCGATCTCGTCGGCGTTATGCAAACTGGCATGCTGCACGGTTGTACCTGCTACTTGCACTGGATCGAATACAGCCACTGGTGTTGCAGCACCGGTGCGCCCAATACTGAGTACAATGTCGCGTACTACGGTCGTAGCTTCTTCGGCAGCATACTTATAAGCTACGGCGCCGCGTGGCGCTTTGCCCACCACACCAAGCCGGGCAAACAACGCACGGTCGTTTATTTTTACGACCAAGCCGTCAGTGTTAAACGGCAAATTGTGACGCTTATGCTCCCAGGCGCCTGCAAAAGCCATCAGATCGTCCAGATTTTCAAATCTTTCCGCCTGGTTATTGGCAGCCAGCCCGAGCGAACGAATAATCCGGTACGCTTCCGCATTAGTCGGCACCTCGTTTGGATCATCGCGCAAAATATCCCACGCCCGGAATCGAAGCGGCCGTATCGCCGCCAGCTTGGGGTCAAGCTGGCGGATTGATCCGGCTGCTAAATTGCGGGGGTTGGCATACAAAGGCAACCCTTCGGCCTCACGGCTTTTGTTCAACGCTTCAAAGTCTTTTTTGTAAATGACTACTTCGCCGCGGATTTCGGTCCGTCCTTTCAGAAACCTACTTATGCCATTTTTTTTATTTTCCAAGGCCTGGCCTTGGAATACAGAGGGGCGGAGGTGTATGGGAACGCTGTCGATAGTACGGACGTTCATGGTGACATCTTCGCCCACCTGCCCGTCACCGCGTGTGACCGCGCGCACCAGTACACCGTCTTCGTAATGCAAAGCACAGGCCAGGCCGTCCATTTTAATATCGGCAAAAAAATCGAGTTTAGCGTCTGGAGCCAGCTTTTGTATCCGGTCAAGCCATGCCTGTAGTTCGTCCCGGTTAAACACGTCGTTTAGACTGAGCATGCGTTCTGTGTGACGTACCTGCGTAAAGCCAGGCAGAGGGGCGCCTGATACACGCTGCGTGGGACTGTCTGGTGTTACAAGGTCCGGAAACTGTTCCTCCAATTGAGCTAACTCGTGTTTTAAACTGTCGGCGGCAGCTTCGCTCATGGTCGATTCGTCCAGCACGTGGTAGTGATACCGATAATCGGCAATTAATTCGCGCAACTTTGCCACCCGCTCGGCAGCCTGCGTTTTATTTAGTTTCATAGCAGCGCCCTGTATAACGCATACATATAGCTGTGCACAATGACAATCAGCAGCATAGACAATACAAAAAATGCCCATGGTGCCAGCGGCGTTGCAAAGAAAATAAGCGGAATCACAACAAAGGCTGCTAATACCAAAAGCGCGATGGGCAAGTAGACAATTTTGCGTAAGGCCGCCCAGCGGCGATGCGCCACCAGCTGCCGCGCCGCCTTAAGTGCCCTTATGGGCGTCATGTTCGGCAAGCAAGCAATATACAATGCGAAGATCGATGAGGTAACCATATACAAAGACGCCAGTGCCAGTAAAAAGGCCGCCACAGCCCAAAGTAGCTGCTCTATCCCGGTTGCCGCAATGCCGTTACTCGTGACCATGCCATACATAAGAACGCCCAATATAAGAGGCAGCAATTGAAGCGCAATCACCAACAATACTAGTACGAACGGTACCAACGGGTACATGCCCAAATAAAAGCTGTCGCGCAACCGCACCGGCTGTTTGGCATACACCTGCCGTAATGTCCAAATAAGCGCCAGACTGACCACCAAGGTCAGCATCATTTGGTAAGCGCCAGCAGTCGGATTGCTGGTATTACCGGACGCGCCTAACAAATACGCGAATAATGTCAAACCGGTAACAAGCTTACTGGCACTGCCAGCAAAGGCTTCGTCAACCGCCTTTTTGACATCGCCGAAGCTACCGACGGCCCCAAAACTCTGTACCAAAATGCTCGTGAGTACTCCATATACCAACACAATACCTGCAAATACCTTCCAGTTGCCCTTAAGCGTACTAAAAGCAGTATGCAGCAAACGCCAAGCCGATGGCAGTCTGGATTGCGGCTTAATGATTTTTTGCAAGCGGAACGAACGGTATTTTGGCGCCTTTAAACGGCGAGGAGCGGTAGCCGACTCCTTTTTGGCGCCAGCCTTTTTTACCGATTCTTTGCTTGCGGTTTTAGCAGTTTTGGCCATGACGTTATTAGTGTATCACGGAGGTAACCGCTTAGGCGTGCGCGTTCATGTTGCGCAGGCGGGCAATGCGGTCTTCGATGGGCGGGTGAGTACTGAACAACTTGGCTAGGCTCTGGCCTTTTAGGGGGCTGGCGAAAAATAGATGGGCTGTGGCGGTATTCTGCCGCCGCGTGGCTGAGCCATGGTCGCGAATTTTTTCTAAGGCGCGTGCCAAGCCTTCGGGGTATCGGGTGGTCAGCGCGCCCGTGCTGTCCGCCAAATACTCCCGGCGCCGGGAAACAGCCAACTGTACCAGCGTGGCGACAATCGGCGCTAAAATAGCCGCAACGATACCGAGCACGATAAATAGCGGATTCGGCTGCCGGTCATCATCGCTGCCTCCCCAAAAGAACATGTGAAAAATAAAGTCGGCAATCAAACCTATAGCACTTACCAGCCCAAAAACGATCATCATTACCCGGATATCATAATTTTTAACATGTCCCATTTCGTGCGCCATAACCGCCTCTAGCTCGTCGTCGTCCATAGTATCCAAAAGGCCGGTAGTGGCAGCAACTACAGCGTGCTTGGGGTCACGTCCGGTCGCAAAGGCATTGAGTGCGGGATCGTCGATAACATACACCTTTGGCATGGGCATGCCAGTGGTAATAGAAAGGTTCTCGACCGTCCTATACAGCCGCGGGTTGTCCTTTTTAGTAATCTCACGCGCGCCATTCATGGCTAAGGCTATTTTGGCGGCGGCAAAGTATTGTATAAGCGCATACACACCGCCGCCAATCAGCGCCAGGTAAAAGAACATCGGCGTGCCGTACACGTTACTAATAATCCATCCCAAAAGACCGATAATCACCGCGAATAAGGCGATGATTAACCAAGTCTTGCGTTTGTTTTTCGCAATTTCCGAATACATAGTTAAGAAGTAAACTCCTTGTTATTAAAATTCAGCTTTGACCGGCTCCTTAACGTTAGCCATCTCGGCTTCTTCCAATTCAAAAAACTCTTTGTCTTGTTTAAAGCCAAGCATGCCGGCAAATAAATTGGTCGGGAAGACCTTGCGCTTGGTATTAAAGTCGCGCACTACGCCGTTATAAAAACGTCGGGCGGCCATAATTTTATCTTCGGTGTCGGTCAGTTCGTCTTGGAGCTTCTGAAAGTTTTCGGTGGCGCGCAGCTGGGGGTATGCTTCGGCGACTGCAAAAATACTTTTAAGCGCCTGTTCGAACATATTCTCGGCTTTGGCAGTTTCTTTGACACCTTGGCTTTGGGCATTCAGGGCATTAGCACGGGCTTCGGTAACTTTTTGGAATACTTCGCTTTCGTGCTTGGCATAGCCCTTGACCGCGTTAATAAGATTCGGGATAAGGTCGTAACGGCGCTTTAACTGAACAGTAATATCGCTCCACGCCTCACTTGCCTGCTGATTCAGCCGTACAAGGGCGTTGTACATTGCGGCCAACACTATCACGATCAATACAACAACAATCCCTATAATGATCCAGGTCATAACTATTTTTTACACTCCTTTTCTAAACTACTATTATACACTATAAGCGATGCCAGCAGTACTATACTGCCCTAGTATATTCCTTAGATAGTAGGCGCGTTAGTTAACCCTCGGCTATACAAATCTAAGGTATGCTAGGCAACAAGCGCCTGTAGCTCGTTATGGAGCTCTATTTGATCCGATCGGGGTAGTGATCGTCAAACTCCTCGGATCGGTAACTATCCCTTGGCATCATGTATGGCAAATGGTCGGCAAACCGCTGGAAGCGTTTGGACTCAAGGACGTTTAGCGTTGTGCTTATGCTACAATGGTTGCATTGAGATATATGGGAATTTCGTAATATGGCACGACTTCCGGTTCCTGGTTCTGATAATGGTACGTGGGGCGATATTCTCAACGATTATCTTTCCCAGGCCCATAATTCCGACGGCAGCTTAAAGGCCGGCAGTGTAAACGCCAGCCAATTGCAGTCAGGGTCGATTAATGACAGCCACGTTAATGCAGCCGCAGCCATCGCTCAAAGTAAAATAGCCAATCTTGCCAGTGACTTGGCGGCTAAAATCGCAAGTACAGAAAAAGGTGCCGCAAGCGGTGTTGCGGCACTCGATAGCTCCAGCCTCATCAGTGCCGCCAATATGCGAGCTTTTAATTTTAGAGGGCAAGCTCTTGCCAGCACATCTTATAATCGTTGGGATGTGGTTGCTTATTACGGACGGCCAATTCTTATTACGAATAACTTTACGACCGGCTCAGGTTCACCGGTTTTCATCAGTGCCGCCAATTATGTCAGTCTGACGGGCATTACCACGCTAAAAGCATGGGATTACGGCTATAGAGCCGATGGCAATACCGCTACCGCGGCCGCCAACACCACGGCGCTCAAAAACGCCATTGCCGACGCCTACTCTCTTGGTGGCGCGATTATCGAGTTGCCGCTTGGTTATGGATTTGTGGCTAAAGATGGGTCTAATGCTTGGGCAGTCGAACTGCAAGACAAAGTGTGGCTGAAAGGGCAAGGGATTATGGGTACACAGCTCGTACTGGCTCCTAGCCAAAACTGCACGGTTGTTAAGGCGCACACTTCAACGGGTAGCGGCAATAGCAATGCTTTCTTTTGCGGCGTGCTTGATATGACGGTTGATGGCCGTAAAGCTATGCAAAGTGCCGGCAGCTGGCATGGTATAGACCTTACAACCAATCCAACTACTACCGCCCAAACAGGCGATACGTCATTCGACACCCATCATTTAATCAGTAATGTACGAGTGTACACATGTGCCGGTGATGGCGTACATATGGTTGGCCGCAGCGCGGCGCTTTTGGACAACGTGCATGTCACCAACAATGATGGCTATGGTATATACAGTACCTTCGATACCCACATTGTAAGCTGCCAGGCTGAATCAAGCGGCTTAGCTGGGTTTAGAGTCGGAAACGGGCAAGTGCAGCTTACTAGCTGCAAGGCATTTCTAAACGGCGTGCTCACAGCTTCGCAAGGCCATGGCTATTTACTGGCTAACACTAATCTTGCAGGCTGTAGTGTGACGGGCTGCATCGCCCAAAATAACAATGCTCATGGATTTTACTTTAACGGTGCAACCGGTATAGCGGCCGAAGGCCTGGTAGCCGATACTAACAATAAGAGTAACAGCAGTTATGTTGGTTTTGCGTTCGACAATAACGCGGCATACAACATTGTCAGCGGCGTATCTTCGCAAACGACTCAGGCAGGCGGCACGCCAGGCGCGCAAACCAACGCTATTTCTATTACCGGTGGAGCTAATCAGAATAGTATAATTGTCACCCATTATGCCAATGGCGGACAAACAGCCGGCTCGATTGTCGCCGGCGGCAGTACGCTCCTCAATAATAATGTCATAGGAAACGGCGTGGCGATCAACCCGCCTCCAGGCGCATCAGCTCTAACCACCGGCGCCACGGCAGCGACTCGTTACGCTGGCGGCACGGTGTCAGGCGCACCAAGTTCCGGCACGTTTCTGCTAGGTGATTTTGTGATTGATCAGACAGGCAATATATGGATCTGCACTGCCGCCGGCACTCCTGGCACTTGGAAAGCGGCGGCGGCCGGCTCATTTAATTTCCGTGGAGCGTGGCAGGCTAGCACTGCTTACACGGCAATGGACGTAGTAACAGAAGGTGGCGCTACATATGTCGCTGACCACGATTTTACCAGCGGGGCGGTCTTCAATGCTGGCGACTGGCAATCACTGTCGTATTTTCCAAATTATGGTAGCTCCGCAGCACAACCGCTGGGTACGGCAAGCGCCGGCGTATCCTCGTTTGTAGCCCGAGAGGACCACGTGCATCCCACCACCGGTTTGCAACTAGAACCAGTCGCACTAGCAACTAGCCAGACGACCGTTTCTAATACTACAACCGAGACGATTTTAGGCAGCTACACCATTCCCGCTAACGCCGTGGCCGCAGGTACGACATACCGTATGACGATCGGTGGCACTACGGACAATATTGCCACATCGGGCGTATTGACGCTGCGTGTGCGGGTGGGCGGAATAAGTGGGACAAGCTTAGGCTCTATTTCGCTTACGTCGCAAACATCGCAAAAGCTTGGGTTTGGCTGGACAGCAAACCTACTCATTACTGCCAGGGCAGGCGGGGCTACAGGTAGCATGGTGGCTGCCGGTTCCGCTACGACTCAGATGGATGGAGGTACCAGGGCATGGCCCGCTACACTGGTTTCATCCATTGACTTTACATCCTCCAAGGCGCTGGTTTTTACCGCCCAGTGGGTGACGGCCGACGTCAACAACACTATCCGTGCCGAGGTGTTTTCTGTGGAACGTGTTAAAGCCTAGCATGATGGGGAAGCATAGCATAAAGGAGATAACGTAATTTCGCGGACATTGTAGAACTCAGTGTGCCCAAGTTAATAATCATAAATGGTCATTTACTGCTGTTATTAGGGCTAAGAAGCTACTGGAACTTCGTAATCGTCTAGTGGTAGTAGGCCTGGTGTTTATGGGACTAGCAGGTTTCGTACCCGAGGCCACTTCTATAGCGTTGCCTCGGTCAATAAAAAACGCTGGCTACTGCTTGGCAATGATTCGCTCGCGCAAGACCAGACTCTTACAGCGGTACTCGATCCGGCAGCCGATGCCCATCACAATCTCTTCAGCACACGGCAACGGAAAGACGCGCTGCACGCAAATCTAACGTTGGACGAAATCGAAGCCTTGTGCTCAGAGGTCCAGGAATTACTTGAGCGCGCCGAGGGTGTCTTGCCCGCCCCGACCCTATGCCGAGCAAAGACTCTTCTACAACCAGACCGACATCCGGTTTACTGGGTAACGTGGATTGGCGCGCTGAGCTTTGCCCGGTACGCCGGGGCGCGCTTGCCCACGTTCCACGAAATGGAAACGCTGGCGTCGCAGTACGTCCCTGATCTAAAAGTTGTCAACGCCAACTACCGCGTTGGCGACGTGCTTCCGGCGGTGGAGCCAAACCTTCCGCCTGGTGTCGTCCATCACCCCGTCGGCAACGTACAGGCGTGGTGCGCGGATGGGCCGGACGCGGCCGAGCTGCTTGCAGGGCCAGCGGCGCGGTTCATGTATGGCATCGCCTGGAACACGCCTGCTACGCCGGAGGAGTTGCACAGCCAGAAGCCACGCCACCTTACCGGCAGCTCACGCGGCTTGGGCATTCAGCTAGTGAGAGACCTGGACGCACACCGCACCCTGGAGACAGCGGCAACGCTCGCCGTGAAGCTGCGGCAAGCGCTTGCGGTACTGGCCCGGCGTAACCAAACGCTGCCAGAGCTTGAAGACGCATTTGTGAGGGCGCTGTGCTGACGCCCTGGCTACAGCCCGATGTTGCTCTTGAGTCCCATGTAGCTGCCAGCGCCGGGGAAGCCCTGCACGGCCAGCTCTTGGAAGCGCTCGCTGAATCCTTTGTCTTGCAGCTCGTGCAGCGGCACAAACTCCACGCCGCGAATCACCTTGGTATCAACGCCTTCGGTGATGTCTCCGACTGTGCCGCCTGTCCGCTCGACCATGAACGTCATATGCACGATATGGGTGGTGTCGCTGAAGTAGTCACACACGTACACCAACTGCTTAACCGCTACTTCAAGGCCGGTTTCCTCGCGCATTTCCCGCGATAGCGCCGCGTCAAGCTGTTCGCCTTCTTCGACCTTGCCGCCGGGCAATGACCAACTCCGACCGTTATCAGTGTCCTGATTCAACAGCAGGATTTTGTCACCTTCAACAAGCAAGCCGGTTACACGAATCTTCATATCGGCATTGTAGCAAACTATGAGGAGTTAGGTGAAACATGGGCCAATAGGCGGCAAGCCAGTTGTCTTAGCAAGGCCGTTTCACCTTGCAGAAGTACAGCAACGAGGACTCATCATTACCCGCCGCACCAGCAACACCGGACGCACGATTGTTGATGTTATCGAAAAGCCGGATAGCCGTCAAGCGAACACGGGGACGACAAAAGCGCCCAACGCGCGGATGGCGTTGCCGTTGACCAAGATCGACTCGACTGCTACAGTCGAATTGTAATGAGACGACGATTGACCTGGCGGCCGAGGAAGGCTGGCCCAAGGAAACGCTGCGCGATAAGATTGCGGCTATTCGCAAGGAACGCAAGGACATCAAGAGCAGCCTGAACACGGCTGAGAAGCAGCTTGCCGTGGGGCGCGGCATCCTCGGTCACGCCTTGAACTTCTTGAGTGATCCGGCTGGCGTGTACGTGCAGGCTCAAAGCGACACGGTGCGCGTGGCGCTGAACAAGGCGTTCTTTGTGTGCCTGATGGTCGACGGCAAGAAGGTCGTTGGTCACAAGCTGCGCGAGCCGTTTGACGCCCTGGATGGGGCGTACAGGCAGTTTCAGATGCGGTCGTACCCACGGGGAGGGTCAGGCGACAGTGTGCGGCAGTGGGGCGGCCTGGACGGTGGGATGGCTTACGTAGCAACGTGCCCCACCCTCGCTGACGAGGATGGGGCACCTGCTGATCTGTCCTTGACCAACCTGCTAGCCCTAGCCCGACCTTTGCAGGTCAGGGGTTCTAGTAAGGCGGTCATGGTGGGCGCTGAGGGGCTCGAACCCCCGACCCCCTCGGTGTAAAGTTGGGGGTCTGCCCGTTGGCTAGATGTTTGTCTTGTGAATGAACTATCCAGAAGTATACAGTATGGTTCGTTATATGTCAAGTCCCTAATGCTAAGACTGACTTAGGAAGTACCCGGTTATAGATTTCTTCCGTTTGCTTATCTGTCAATTGAAGGTACCGCTGCGTTGTCTCTATACCAGCATGGCCGAGCAAAATTTGTAATGTCCGTAGATCGCCACCGGCCATAAGCCAATTTACCGCGAAACTATGCCTAAGCTGGTGAGGGTGCATTATATACCCGCACTTTTTGAATACCGCTTTTATCCGGTCACGTACGCCATAGGTGGAAACATAACGATCATCAGGATGATACGGGCTGCTCATAAGCGGCCTGAATACTTTTCCCGCAGTAATTCGTCTCCTAACCATGTAATCACGTATAGCGGCACTTAAATGGCCTGACATGACTACCATACGGTCTACCGATCCCTTGCCCCTGATCCTAATCTGGTTACCATAGATATCTTCTATGTTAAGAGCAATTAACTCCCCAATACGTATACCAGTTTCAAACATCAGGGAAATGATCAGCTTGTCTTGAATATTAGAAGCCGCTTGTACGACCCTGGCTATTTCACTGTGGCTGAATGTCCTGATGCGAGGCGGTTTGTCTTTATACGTTTTAATAACCTGGTAATTAAACTGCATGGGAAGTTCGGTATATTCCTGGCAATATGCGAAAAAGGATTTTAACACCTTTCGTTCAGTGTTAATCGCCGAAGGTTTACATTTCTCACTGCGCAATATAAGGTACTCATCGACCTGCGGGATAGTGAGTTTTAAGATGTCATCCTGCTGCAACCAGCGGAAAAAAGGTATAAGAATATACCGGCGATTATCTACCGTCTTCGGCGCTTTTCCTTCTACTTTTTCTATGTATTGAAGGTATTTAAATATAAGGCGTACGGCGCTTGTCGTATGCTCAGTTTGTACGTTCATGTATTCCACCCGGTGACTAGACTCCACCTTATAGGCAATTAATATGTAGCACCTTATACCCCTGTAGAATAGCCCTCTGTTTTTCGTGTTTTGTGTCTTTGGTACGGCGTGATACGCTTAAAGCTTAGTGCCTGGACAAAAAACAAAAACACATGCGCTATCTCTAGTGCATATGCTTTGTATGTTTCCCCTAGTATGTAGTGTTTGTAATATTGACTACATTTCTAAAATGACGTGATGATACGATAAATTTTCGGAACGTACCTCTGTTAAATTAAGCTAGCCGGCCTTCAAGTCTTGCTATTTTTATTGGGTCAGTCACACGGGTAAGATGCGGCGGCAGTGGTGTATTTGTTGGCCTGCGAAACGCGGCTATAACCCAAACCTGCCTATCCTTCCCCTGTTGTACGATCTTGTAACTTATGCTAGCGGCGGCATGAGCTAGTACCGACTTTGCGTAGTCGCCGGTAAATTGCCCCAAGACCCATTCAACTTCAATGCTAGATTGCATCTAACGCCTCCTCGATATTTGCCGGGGCAGATCCTTCGTCCATTGCGGCTAAGCGCTCTACCTGTTCGTAGGAACGGATAATAAAATCCAGATTGGCTTTCCATCCTCGGTCATTGTCACCCCGGTAAAACGGGTTACTGGCTGTGGCGATAATCGCTTTTTTGAGCGTATCCCCGCCAGCATCCTTTAACCGGGCGACAACCTTTAACCTCCGTGCTGGAGTGAGCTTAAACCTGCCCTCGGTCGTTTCAAATTTTTGTAAGTAAAACTGGTAGATAGAAGTCACAGTTTCCTTGGAAACTTGACAAGATTTATCTTTAGATAAATCTATATCTAACTCTTTTCTAATAGTGTGTTTGGTTTCTGTCATGTTTCTGTCAGGTTGCTGTTGGTATTTGGCCCAATTACAGATATGAACGGCTGTCATGTTTCTGTCAGGTTTGAGTGATACAATTGTCAGCTTTTCCAGCCTTTTTAAGCACAGATAAGCCGTGCTGGGCTTTATCTTTAACTTCGCTGCCAACTGATTGCGCCCAATAGTAAGATCGCCGTTCTTATCAGCCATCAACAAGAGTAAACAGAGCATCGGAAATGTATTGCGACTACTGAATAACTCTTGGTTGTCCAAGGCTTTTGTGTAAAGTTTTATCCATCTACCATTCATCAGTACCCTCCAGATTTTAGACAACAGAATACACACCCCGTACACAGGCGGGTAATTCTGTTGGTATTCGTGTTGTGTGTACGACAACAACGAATGTTGGTACCACTCTCACAATAAGGTCGTTGTAAAATTGTGACTTTACTTGACAGCACTCGTTGATTTATCGAGAAAAGCGAAGACCCAGGCGGTAAAACCTGGGTCTAGCCACGACTGCCAGACCCTTGCGAAAGATCGCGGGGCCACGGCATGGAATATTCGTATCTATATAATAGCAAGCTTAGAACTAATGTCAAGATCAAGGTGGAGCAGCTAAGCCCTGGTGGAGTCTAGTCACCAACAGTACGTAACTGCGAGTGGGTTCGCTGCCCCATTCCGTTACGTACTTAAGATGACTAGACAAGGCCATGGTAACACAAAAGGAGCCTTCCGTAGAAAGCTCCCTGTACAAAACTCCACGAGGAGTACTACCCAAGTGGGGCGACGCTATTACATTATATCACTAAGGGGCGTTGTTGTTTGGCTCTACATCGGAGCGGCTACGTATCCCTGGCAGGTGGGCCGTCGTCCACTATGGACAGTCCGAAATGCGAAGAAAGTGCTTGACGTGTATATTTAGGCGCGTTAATATAAATACATAAAGCAAGGTACGCAAACATGAGTAACACAAGCAACCCCCGTCTCCAATGCAAAAAGTGTGGCAAGTGGCGAAGGCTTTGGGATCGTTTCGGTAACCAGTTGATCTTTCCTTTTAACACCGGCGAGTTCAAATCAAAAGAAGAAATGCCGGTTCCAACCGACGACGTATGGGAAGATCTTTGTGTTTGGTGTCATGCCGAATATGGCATCATCCTTCCTCCTCTTAGCGGGGGCCAACTGTGATGGCGGCCCCTTGGGAGGCAGAGAACTGGCGTGAAGCACCGGGGATAGTTGCCTCTGTTCATGAGACCAACAGCATGCTTGCTAGGCGTGATTACTCAATCGCGTGCCAAACACCGAGCCGTAATCTCATCGGCATCTACGCCGGCGTCTGGCTCTGGTGGTGTTCAACCCACTATCAGCCAGAAATGTATTGCCGCGAGGCCAAGGCAAAGAACTCGATAGAGCCTGCCGTGCTTGAGGCTGAGCTTCGCCGCATGAAGCCTCGCCAACAGGTCTACGAACTCATCAAGCGTGACATGCAGCGTCGGGGGCGGTGGAAACTCAAGGATCGTGGAGCGCCGCCACCAGCCAAGACTTAGATCGCGGCGTGTTCTCCCTGGCCGGCTTCGGCTCACCCTCCGTTCGATCTACAACGGAAGCGCTACGTATCCCCGGCAAAGAAAAACTGCCCCATTCCTTCATAACAATACCAAACTAAAAAGCCCCCTGTTTCAGGCTAATAGGCATGAAGCCTACGTTTACTGATAAGAGGACTTTCGAGCTTGAACACCATCACAAATGGTAAGTACATTATACCCTACGTATAACCGGCCTGTCACCTGCCAATAGAGCAAGCAACACTAAAATTACCCCGGTCATAAGCGCGGACATAGCTGCGCTTATGCCAAATAGATGCTGTAGGCCAAAGAAGGACGCTGCAGATAGCCAGAATATTCCCCAAGATAATAAAGACATATATTTCTCCTTACGTTAAAGCACTAATAACTAAAATAATTAATACGATTACCAATAGTGTGTAGAGCATTACTTTGTATTCCTTACCTGGTATACACCAATAGACCCCGCAAAGGCTACGAGCGCCTGGTAGAGTTCTGTGGTAGTTATTTCAAAGGCCGTCTGGCCTGTTTCAGCGTCAGGAGCGCATGCGAATAGCAATACACCGGCTGCAGCTGCCAGAGCGACCCAGAATTTGTTATAGCGTGATAAATTCATGTCAAACCTCCAATTCTTCCAGTAAACAACTCAAACGATGTTGCAAGGAACGCACTATGTTAACTTGAATACATACTTGCTGAGTAACTAGCGACCTTACGGGTTCGTTTTGCGCACTTTGGGATTCGTCACTTGGGCGAGACAACCGTACAGGCATTAGCTTTTCTTCAAGCTGCGATACTAATGTAGCGAGCTTTTCTAACTGCTCTCCTTGTTCATTAAGCGCGGATTGAAGAGGGGATGTACTTTTTACTAGATTAGTGTTGTTAGTTGCAATAGATGGTCCTCTCAGAAGTGTTCCATATGAATTTGATTGTTCTTGGTCCATTACTTTACCTTTCTTACTTAATACCTAAGTCCCTGCGTATTCTGCTAAGGCTGTGGGACTGCTCCAGCCAGTAGTTCAGATCATCTATGCGTGTTTTGCGCAGTGGATGCTTGTCTAGGAATTCTGTTACTTCTTGCGGTGTCTTGCCTACCCATTCGTCGATACTAGGTTGGTTTTCCATGCCGCCGAAGTAAGCGAACCAGATGCTTTCCAAGCTCTTTTTGTCCATTGTCACTCCTTCTTCCTTTTTAAAGGATTCCTTAATTAAGCTTGGGGGATAGACATATACCCCGTTCCGTAAGATCACCCAATGCGCGTGCCGTCCCTCTGGGCCCTGGGGAACGGTCAGACCGTTGTAGCCCATCTTGAACAAGGGCTGGCCTTTTTCCAGGACTTCTCCGGGTCGTATGTATGTCTCCTCCACATGGCAAAACCCGTGCCGGCCGGTTACGCCTAAGACCTGCAAGTTATTTCCGCAGGCCCCGGTATTCTCGGTGTATGACAGGAATGTGACCCGTTCGGGAGCGTAAGCGATAGGGTCGGGCTTGGAGCGGTAATCTACCGCGTTGAATGCTCCATGTATTGTTTGGGAGATTTCGTTAGCGGTTATTGCCATCATAGCTTTGTCCTCGTTTCGGTTGTTACAATAATGTCTAAACACGTCAGGATTATGGCGGCCCAACTAAGCGCCAACACGCCCTGTGGTTCCCCACGGAACACGGTCAGAGACGTAAGCGGCCAGGCTACCAGGCTTATACAAAGCAAGGCGGTAGCGGCCTTTACGCGGTTAATAGGGACTTTCAGCCAGTTGATCACCGCCCCGGCCCTTTGGTTACTAGCTTCTCGGCTATGATGTACAGCGCAAGCAGGGCATAGGACAGGAACAGGGAGTTTAGATTGCTGGACAGCGCGTAGGCTATACCGGCGATACTCGGTGTATTCCGCTTTATTTCATCCATAAGCACGGCGATATCCAGACCGATAGGCACCAGATTCCCGGCCAGAATGATCAGGACGAACGAGAGCATCACAATCCGACCAGCCCGAAGCTTGGGGTCTGGTTTGCTACGGAATATCCTGATCTGCTTGCGCAGAACCACCACGAGGGCTACAAGCGACAATACCCGGCCGATAAGCAACAGCAGTGCGAGTGTCTTAACGTCCATGTTTGCTCCCGGCTATTCTTAGGATGTTCAAGGTTATGCCGTTTTCCGCGAATACCTTGTTCAGCCTGTCGGCATTCTTCTTAGCACTGGAAGCAGCCTTATGAGTACGTTCTTTGGCCTCGTTAACAACCGGATCAACTGGCTTTATCTCCGAAGGTCTGCATTTACGGAAAAACATAGTCAGTCCTTTTTCACGCTTATAAGTTTGTCGGCTATGAACTTGGTGCTTTGGGCGAGTGAAGACAGGGGCCCTTCTACTTTTTCCAGTGTTTCCCGTGCGTCCAGCCTCCGGGCATCGACCTGGGCGTTTACTTCTTTGTTCAGCAGCTTGTTTTCGTTGTAGAGGAAACGTATAGCTACGGTCTGGCCCAATATAACCACACCGGCAAGGCCGTATTGGAATAGGACGACAAGGGGGCTGTCCATGGCTAATCGTGTCCTAGTACGATAACCTCGGAACCCGCAAGGTAATCGCCTGCATCGGTATTCACAACATCAACACGGGTAATTTGGTCTGCGGTATTAGCCCATTTTCCAGCGCCGACACGAAGCGAAGGAGCATTACCGGCTCCGGCCGTGCCCTTGGACATGCTTATCGAGGTAACAAGTTTTTCCTGGGCGGCAACATTAATAACTTCAGCGCTAGCATACGTTGATGTGGCGCTGGCACCGTCTAGGAATAAGGAAGTCTGAGATACGCCGCTTGAACCCGTGCCGTTAGAATCGACACGAAAAGCATAGTTAGCCGCAGAGTCATTATTAAAACGCAGAAGGGTGCTTACTGAACCGCTGGCAATGGTTGTAATGATGATCTTTAGGAACTTCCGGGCTGGAAGGCTGGCAACAGAAATAGAGTCAGCCGAACCACTAAGGGTGGTGCGGCCGATTTCCTGCCACCAACGCGGATAGTCTAACTTATTATCGGTTACAGCATCATCGGTAATCTTTGCGGTAGTTACGGCACTATCTTTTAGATTAGCTGTTTCGATATTGCCGTTAATCTCAGCCGCTAACTGATTAACGGGAGTATTGATATCATCGGCTTCAATCGTATCGCCTGAATTAGACTGCGTAGGATTTACTACTGCCAAGGTGTAGCTCTACACCTAGCCCCAAGTTGATTTTATTATACCACGATTAAGACAATAGGGTTCCCTTAACTACAGGTATTGACCCAAAACTTCGGTATAGGCTATGATGAACCTATGCGAGCATACTTACCAGTATGCTCGCACTCTCATTCTTTCTTGCAAAGAAAACTTAAAAGCCGAGATGTACACTCGGCTTTTTTTAGTTGGTAGAACTTTTAAAAAATTAAGCTTCAACCTTTCTTGCCAATGCTATTATGTAAGTAATGAATTTGGAGAGGGTAAAAAAACTTCTGTCATCGTATTGGCTATATGTTGTTGTTAGTTTATTTTTGATTTTTGGTTTATTCGGTTGGTATATTGAACAACGCCCTAACCTAGACAATAGCGGTTATACTACTGAAGTATCAATTTCCCGGCCTATTGAGGCAAAGCCATTATATCCTTCTCCGGCCAAAGAAGTGGGTAGTTTATACAAGACTTATACAATCGGTGATATCCAGTTTAATGTATCCGTACTTGAAACTAATGTGAGTAGGAAACGCATGCATGGCGGCCATCTGTATAGGATTGATTACTATAACAGTACAAATCATCCTATAACGTTATCAAAAGAACAAACAAACGCTTTGGATATAGGATGCATAGCTTCGCTTTCAGACAGTTATAAAACTATTAAAGAAGATCAAAGTATAATTGATAGGAGTATGAATAATTACAAACCTCGGACCTCCGCATACTTATCAACACTTGACCCTTTTGTATGGAAAAGAATAACTATAGAAATAGATACAGACTGCATCTATATTGGTACTGTGGATCTTAAATATTATTGGAGTATTTAAGCGCTTAGTGCAACTTGCAAATCGTTCCCAGCTGTACCAGACCTATTAGCGACCATTTCAAATTGTTCGCGTAGGATTTTCATTTTTTGCCGGATTGTCTCTGGTGTATCACTAGGTTGTGGTAAGAATACTTCAAAACGTTTAGCCTCTTCTTTTGTAACAGCCGCGCCAGTACGGATACGGGCGATAAGGTCAACAGCTTGTTGGCGTGCATTTTCGTACGTACCCGTACCCAGTAATCGGGCAGTTAGGCCACTAGGATTAAACGTACCGCTAATAGCGCTTTTTTGCTGTACTGACGGGTCATTCAGCAACTGTTGTTCTATGGTATCCAAAGCACTTAATCCAGCACGAGCGTTTGATACTGTCTTAGCTGCTTCTGCACTTAACGGTTTCTCTTTCTTTGAACTTGTATCTTTAATATCCTGCAACGCCTTTGCAAGACCAATAAATTCACTTGCATCTTTTAGGTCACCACCATTTGCAAGAATCGTTTGAATTGAATTTTGTAGGTTTTCAGGAGCAAATGGACCACTATCTAACGAACTATTATCTATTGACGAATTGTTAAGAGCCTGGTATAATTCAGTTATGTTAGCAGCATTAGGAGTATTTGCACTCGTAGTTGTTGGATTAGCATTAGTTGAGCTATTTATTAAGTCGGATTGACCGCTTAAAGCTGCCCCTAATGCACTAGCTGGTAAAATTCTACCCGCTAGTTGGCTCACAGAGTAAGGGTTACTTCTATCTGCAGCTTGAGTAAAACGAGTTCCCGCTTTTTCTGCCGTAGCAGCAATAGCGCGCCGCCCAGCAGGGCTGTTCACAACTGCATTACCTGCATATCCTGCAAAAGCTCCCACCGGACCTGCTGCGGAGCCAATTATAGTTCCAGGCGTATTACCAAGGCTAAAAGGTAAATTACCACGTCCTAAATTTTCTTGTTTGCCAATATTATCTGTAAGCTGCCGTAGTTTGTTAAGTTCGGCACCTACCTCTTTGAAACTTTTACCGTCTGTGGATTTTAAGCCTACTTTATCAGCTGTTTCCTGCAAAGCAGATCGGAGGGCATCAGCAGCACGTTTATTTACGTTGTAACGGGCAGGATTAGCTGCTTTGTCAGCATAGCTAACAAGGCTGTCAAACTCACGGCGCAGTGAAGCAACTTCTGAACCGTCTATAGTATCGCCATATTTCTTTACAATTTCATCTGCTTGTTTTTTAAGCTGAAGACCGACTGCTTTGTTGTCTTGTACCGCGCTATTAAGCAGTTTGTCGTACTTTGTCTTAAAAGCCTTTTGTATCGTAGTAGTGGGAATCGCGGGGATTTTAGAGGCTATACTGTCAAACTCGCCTTGCAAGGGGGCTATAACAGCCTGCTTGATTCCTTCCGAATCTTTTCCAGTAAGGTTATATCGTTTAATGACTGCGCTAGGGTCTTCACCAAATTTCTTACGGAAATTAGTAATCTGGCTAGGCATTAGCCGGAATTGCTTAATAACTAGATCATCGCTTGCTTGGGATAATTTATTCCCAACAGCACGGGTAGCGCTCATATTAGTAGCCTTAGTTCCAGCTTTAGCTAAGGCTTCAGTCAACGTAAGACCAGCTTTTGCGCCTTTTGCGGTTTCAACTGCTGCCCTACCTAACCTGAGTGGCCCAGCGCCCAATACAGCACTTAATGCCCCTTCTCTAGCTGCATCACCTATACCTAAACGGTTGTCACGTACTTTGTTTTCAGCAACCCTACCGCCAAAAGCACCAATGCCTGCGCCTAGTGCCCCACCTAAGAGTGTGCCAACTCCTGGCAGTATAGCGCTACCAGCGGCCGCACCTGCAGCACCGCCGCCAATTGCTCCACCTTCAGATATTAACGATGTAAGAAAATTACTTTTCTTAGGTTGTGGTTTTGCTTTGCCGCTAACTTGTTGCCTGAAAGCGCGTAGTTCTTCTTCGCTAAACATATTAGCGTCCTAACCTATTAATTAAGTTAAACGCAGGACTTGCAATATTTTGGTTCGGATTACTTAGCTGTGGTAACGGACTGCCTTTAGATGGAACACCTGAGCTTAACTTGGAAGTAAACCAGTCTGGACGCGCGGCAAGAAGTAATTGTAGTTTTAACTTATCGTATGGGTTGCCATTATTAGCGCTCTTTCGGATAGCTTCAAACGTCCGCTGAATAAGCCCACGGTTATTTGTGTTTAACAGGCTGGATACAGCGTTGGTGGCTTTTACCTTAAGTGAAGGATCGGCCGCACCTGCAGCACCTTGTACCTGCGGGGCAGACTGTGGGGTTCGTAGTCCGTCAAACAAACCGCTATATATCGAAGACTGGGCGCTCCGCATGGCAGCAGCTTCTCTGGCTGCCGCGTCACGGTCAAGCTCTTGCTGTTGAATACCCATAGCTGTTTTACGCTGGTCAAGGTTCACGTTATTGAGCGCATCAAACAAAGATTGCTTTGTTTCGTTCTGAGCAGTACGTACGCGGGCGACTGCAGGCAGGAAGGTTGAAGCCCCGTACCGGGCACGTTCGCCGATAGGAATACCGCCGAAAGCAATGCCACGGTTACGAGCATCGGCCATTATGGTGTTATCAAAGTAGTCCTGTTCCTGTGCCTTTAGCCCACCAATCTCAGCATCAGCTTGTGCGGGCAAGGCGTCGATGCGTGTTTGCAGGGCTTGGCGCTGAGGCGAATAGCTTGCGTCAAGTTCGCGTAAAATATCATCTACAGAACGGGCCATTAATCGGCACCGTCCAGTTTATTCAATTCGTAAGTAGGAGAGTGCGCCAAGATACATCACGCACCTAGCCCCAAGTTACAATAATTATACCACCTAATGTACATCAGGTATACTAAAAGAACCCTCCGGTTCCGCTTCTGCGGTCTTCACCCGGAGGGATTTTGGTAGGTAAGTGACGTGGTTGCCGTTTAACTGGTTATTCCAGACAAGGTAATGAGCCTTGATACACCTCTATACTTCTTACCAGTCAGTTGTTATCTTCACTTTATAACTGATCTGACTATATACATAGTACCACAGTTATGTTTACTTGTCAACTATATAGCCGTAATCGGTGCATCATACGCGACTATGGTTACAGTTATGGTTTGTGAGATTAAGGTAATAGCCGCTCCCGTGTTGTTGCTTATGCTCAAGACCACGGCAACAGTTGTAGCGTCATACAACACCTGTACTGCAGCTGTCTCACCACTAATAGGGGTATATACCTGGGAAGCCATGCGTGCACCGCTATTAGCCAAAACTTTCTTCGTAGCGTTATTAAGATAAATATCCGCTCTGGTGCCTGCTCTAGCGTATGCTACTTGTGAAACATAGTTTTGGCTTGAGCCGTTAGGTATCGTATCGGCGGGAACTACAATACTGCTAGGGTAAGTCGCATAGTTTTTAGGCGATTCGTGCGTGGTCGTAAATGAAACTTGATCTAACCGTATACCCATTACACATCCAAATAAATCTTGTACCAAGCTCGGCGGGTTGAGGGTACGGTTAATAATTCGACTTCTAAAGTATTTACTTTCATCCTAGCGTCACATTCGGTCATGGCAGTGTCAAATAGGAAAGGGTTAGAAGCTCCGCCGGCATACGCAGGCCATATTTCGCCAGCAAAGGCTTCGTAAAATACCCGGAAGTTAGCCAAACGGTTAAGGCCGTGCGTTACTGTCTGCGTGGAGGCCGAAGTAAAGCTAAGCACATTTTGGTCATATATTTTCTGGTAATTTTCGCGCGTATCAAACAGTATGTTTTTGTTGGAAGATATATAACTGTTTACCAAAGGGTTGGTATTGTCGTAGTTATCTATCCAGTTTCCAATGAGTTTGTAATACATCGTTCCTACGGCTGGGGCGAATAGAGAGCTAATAATATATACATACGTGTTGTCGGAGTAAGGTATCGAGATGTCTGTTCCATCAGAACTGCCGCCGTCGGCAAACGTAACATTGTCAGTGGACCACAATAGATCTGCGGCTATCGGCCGGGCGTAACCATGGGCGATCCTATACAGGTAAATCGTACCAAGGTCGCCAGTACGCGTAATAACGTCTGTGGCCCGGTTAAAACTTCCTTCCCACACCCCAACTATTTTGTCTGTTGAGTACCGCCCGGCAAATGCGACTGACGCGGAATTATTAACTAAAGACATCCAATACACTCACACCTGCTTTGGATTTTACAATGTCCACGTCGCCATCGGGAGTTATTCCGACAATCAGACGTGGAGTACCCGTAGAATCGTGATATAAAGAACCATACCCGCCCTCGTACGGCAGTTTGCCTTCAATAATGGCAATGCGTCCGCTCGGCCCTTTGTAGACTTTAGTAATACCCTCAGAATCCAATTCACCAAAGTTTTTATTAAGGATGGCTACCAGCTGGCTTATATCCATCGGATATGACAGGGGTATAAACCGGTCAGGCATTAGATTAGCCTCTGAGTTTCTACGGTCATAACATAGCCGTCAAAAGTAACTGGTTCGCGGGCGGCGTAGTGCTTGTACCTAAGCTGCAGCCTGCGCCACTCGCCAGGTATGTTCACGCCGCTATCCATAGGGTTGATCTGCTGTGACCCGCCGAACTGCACACCGGAATTGAATGTATACCCACTGTTAAATGTCGGCCCGCTTCCCTGCAGGGCTATATCAGCAAACGTCGGGCTATCGTTATAGTCCGTGGCGTAGCCGACTTGTACCGAATAGTTGCCGGTCTGTGCATCAAAGTGCGGCCGGTATGTTGGGGCACGTTTAAACTGGGCGGGTGTTTCGTAGTGGTTGTAGTGGGTGCGTAGTTCCCAGGTCAAAGGTTCGCCCATGTTGGAGTAGTCGTTCGTACTTTGCTCCGCGTACATCACCATGCCAACACGGTTAGAAGCCTGAATAAACTTATCGTCAACCTCAAAACGGGAATAGGCACGGCTTATGTAGGTATTGGTGTCTTCCGACTCCCAAATGCCGTACAGCGTGTTATATACAAAACACTTGGTGTTTTCAGACTGCCCGTTTGGTGTATACCATACATACAACCGGTTGTTAAATAATTCAAGTACTGTATTAGATTTGTTAGTAAGCTCGGTCCATCGGTTTAAGATATCTTTCGCGATGTTCTTCTCTTCCGCACCGTTATATTGGTAAATACCGTCATCCGACGCAAGGTAAATATAGTTTTGATCGTATACCATTGATTCTTGTGTGAAGGTGCCTTTTTGTCCTGGCGCTTCGTCTAACCGGAAGGTAGCGTTTTCTGAACCATAGAGAATAAACTTATTCTTCCGGGTAGATATAAACAGGTTGCCGTTCAATTTAGCAAAGCCAACTGCAGGGTCTGAAGTTTTCGGGGCGTCAACATACACAAAGTCAGTACTGGTAAATGTCTCGTAAAGCGCGAAATTGGTAAAAAACATTTTTGTCACGTCGTCTGCTGACAAAAAGAACACCAACCCTTTGTGTTTTATAATCGCGGCCGCGTTTTCCGGTGCGGCGGATACTTCACTTGCTGCTGTAAAATTATATTTCCGAGGTTTTTGAAGACCGGTTACATAAAACAAAGTGTCGTTTACGAATTCAAATCTACAATAAGTAGCATTGGTATTTAACCCGCTATCTACTGACGTCGTAACGCCCGTACCTTCGTTTACCGAATAAAGATTGGTTCCATGAGCAAAAAACGTGTAGTACGTACCATTGGGACGTTTTACACGGATAGTACCCTTTATTCCTCCTGATGTGGCCGTAGATAGCTTTACGTTAAAAGCATATGACTGACTAGACCACGTTTGCCCGCCATTCGCCGAAGTCTTACCGGTAGATGCATTGGTCGTCGTGCTTATCTGGTAACTATTTGATCCTCCACTTTGTACAAAACCAACTACCCAGTACGTTGTACCGTTAACTATATTAGGACACGAAATTAAACGGCCCTTTAGGTACTGGTAGCTCGATGTAATAGTAGATGCGGCAATTGTTGTACGTGCAAGTTCTGTGCCTGGAGAACTGGAACTGTCGGAATATAAAGCTAGTACAACCGTACCTGTACCGGAGGCCGTATTACGTATATTGGCTTCCAGGGCTGAAAGCCTGCCCGATGACGTAGCAATTACCTTGGCGGCAAAGTAAGCCGTTGTGCTGAAACTGTAGCTAGCCGCGCCTGTTATTGAAGTCTGCTCAACGTTTACGGCTTCGCCAATTGGGATGCTGAAAAAATCGTTTCCTTTCCGTGTTTCCCATTTCCCTACCTCGATTTCCCGTACATCCGTAGAATAGCGCCACTGATCTTGAGGCATGTCGTCATTAGACAAATTCGTATTTAAACCCTTAACAAACTCAAAGTCCTTTGTTTGAACTTTGTTCGTAGTAACTCTAGGAACTTGTACAGGCTGACGCCATCTAGAGCGAATCATAAGGTGCGTACCGCCTATTTACTCTATTCGTATTGCGCCAAATTGTCGGTCCCATAGCTGTAGGAGCAGAGAATTTAATAGCCATGTTCTCAAGTTCGTCCTCAAACTCCTGCTTGTAAGTAGCCGCGATATCGTGATTGCCCCGGTACTTCTCACCTCTGTAATCAGCCCATAGTTCTAAAAGTTCACGGAAAGTTTCAGGGACATCCGGGACATCCGTATTCGCAGTCATTGGTGTAGCTACACGGTTGTAGTGCTGGGTGTAGTTATAGCTTTTATCTACTTTGGTATTGAAATAAATCTTGTTGCCGAATTCAGTCCAACGGCTAGGAGTGTTGTTACTGTATGCTGAGACATTCGGATAATTTGCAAAGAAGTCACGATGGCTTAAAAAATTATCTTCGTTAAAAATCAGTACCTGGGTAGCATCTGAGGGATCGGCTAAGGTTAGACGGATTGTAGTTTCGTGATCGGTTTGTTGGGTAATAGATAGATCACCGGCCGTCATCGTGCCGGAGTAAGATTTTTCTGTAAAACGAAAATCGTGAGTACCAAAAATAACCCGTTGGCCGTGGTTTAGATACCGGCGTATACGGGTCGTAGAAAAAGAAGTATCTTTTAGATCGTCTTGAACATTAGTAGTAAGGTCAAGTAAGTTGTAAGCCAACGAAGCAGCCTACACCTAGCCCCAAGTTATCTTTATTATACCACTAGAAAACCCTAAAAACGACTTTGGTTTCTATACTCCCATCATGTTTAAAGTGCCGCCAGACGAAGGAGCCGTAAATATCCATCCACTGTTATTTGAAACATTAGCAGAGTTAGCACCAGCGTACCAAACCGCCCCGCCTGTAGCGTTGGAATCCGTAAGGCTAAGGTAATCGGCCGAAACAATACCACTGACTTTAGATAAGTTAAACTGTGAACCGCCCACTGTGCTTTGAAGGGTAATGATATTGCCAGCACTGCCAACAAACATAGGTATTCCAGTAATTGTTTGGGTTGTTACACCGAAACGCACAGTTTTCGGTGCGTTAATTGTAAAGTTGCCATACGTGGCACTGTTCGTAAAGTCTACGGTGCCAGCGCCTCCGGAAGCAATAGTGATCGCCCCGAACGTCTTGCCTGCGCCTGCCGTAAATGTTTTGGCACTAGCGCTATTGTCGGTAATAGAGATCGTCGCATTGGAACCATTAAGTGTAAGGTTGGTGCTTGTAGCCGTAGACCAAATAGTGCCGGTGCCGCTTAAAGTCCACGTACCTGTACCCATACTTATCGTCCGTGTGTTGGTGTTACTTGAATTAAAAGTGCCGCATGTAACGTTGAAGTTATTAGCATCAAAAACGCCATTGGATATCCCAAAAGCAGATGTACTAGGAATACTAAAGTTATCTTGCAGAGTGTACGTGCCGCCGGGCGCAGTTACGGAAACAGCGGCCGGGTGAGACTTACCATTACTAGTAAGTGTATGGGTGCCGCGGCCTCTAAAGTTAATTGTGCTCGTACCGCTCACAGTCATACCAGAAGAAAACAACAAACTCCCAAACACGTTACGGGCAGTCGCACCATCTAGCGTCCCAGTAAAGCCAGTGCAGTCAATATCCTTGCCTAAATAGGACATATTGGTAGTGACCGTAATTGCGCCGCTGGCAGCATTTAAGAATACGTTATCGTGGGGCAGGGGGACTGTTGCACCGGAAGCCCCGCCGCTACTTGCCGACCATACTGCCGTACTGCTCCAGTTGCCAGTAGCAACCGCGTACCGGCTGACTGCGGCCGTAAATGTAATGCCTGAATTACCACCAGCATCACCCAAAGATGCGCCAGTGAATGGAGCGGCGGCACCGGCACCGGCAATATCCATAAAGTCAACGTTTGAAAGCGATACCGAAGCGGCTGTGATCGTTCGGGTGGTGCCAGGTGTGTTAGAAACCATACCGACACGCACGTTCTGAGCCAGGCCGTTTACTGTAAATAGGGTAGTAACAGTAATGTTTCCAGATAGTGTTGGGCCTTGCTGGTTTGTAGTGGTGCCACTGGTGCCAGTAATCGTTAGGTTAGCAAAAATATTATCACCGGTAATTGTTAAACCTACGCCCATAAGGTAGTTAATAACCAGGTTGTTGTACGTAAGGCCGCCGCCGGCAAACGTACAGGTTGAAGTGTACGAAAGAGTAATAGTAGATGTACCGGGCGTAAATGTAAGACCAGTTGTGGTAGCAGTGTTCCAGTGCGTACCTGATGTGCCGGTCAACGTTACGCCTGAAGCGCCCAGAGTCAATGCGCGCGTGTTGGTATTGTTTGAACTAAAGAAACCCCATGAACAGGTCTGCCCGTTTGTATCAAGCGTTCCACGGGATAGTCCAATTGTAGACCCGGCGTTAGAGGTCATAGCCGCCGTAAGTTGCCAACTGCCCCCGCTGGCACCAGTGCCGAACGTCACTGTACCACAAGTCTTACCACCAAAATCTACAGTCTGAACGGTCGCTGATGTACTGGCAAAACTAATAGTAGAGGTGGTTGAACTACTAAGTGTATACGTCATACCAGCGACAAACTTAAGGGCAACGTTACCTGACCCCGCTGTGCCATCACCAAGGAGTAAATCTACCGAGCTAGGGTGTGATAGCGTTCCGGTAAAGCCGGTACAATTTACTGAACGGGCAACTGACGAGGTAGACAGCGTGATTGTATTAGCTCCCGAATTAGCGTCGAAGAATACATTATCAGCACTCGTTGGTATGGCGGCACCGCCAGCACCACCTGAGCTTGTGGCCCATTTGGTGCCAGCAGTCGAGTTCCACGTACTAGTTCCACCTACCCAATAAAGGTCTGCCATAAGTTACCTACTCTTCTGTGTAATCTGGTTTTGCGTTATTAAGTAAGATAGTTTCGGTTAGTGAACTTTCAACAGTGCCATCAACCGCAATACCCCAGTCGTAGTTACCGACTAAAGCAGCAGCTTGGTCAATGATTTGTTGTTTAATAGTAACTTCTTTATCAGAAGCAGTAATGTCAGGCTCGGCCTTTAAAGTTACTGTGTAACTAACCGTTAGCGTTGCTGGATTTTCCATAATCTTTTCCTAACTATGTTCTCTTAAGATACAAAACAGTTATTTCCATAGATGCTACAGACGCCGAACATGTAGCTGTCCAGTTATTATTGGCAGACGCTTGTTTATGGGCTGCATCAGTAGGCAACATAAAACCGCGCGTATCCCCCGCTGGCACTGCTATAACGAATCTGGTAGTACCAGAAGTAGCGTCTTTAATTGTTACATTGCAAGCAGAAGCAGATGTATTAGCAAGTACTAAACCATATACATCTAAAAACGTTGCAGCAACTGCTGATGCTATTGTTGTTTCGGCCGTAGAACTGGTAATAGTAGTTTTCTGGTTACCCTTATTAGTAACCAACCCACTGTTTACACCATTAGTCGACCAACTATCTAGCACTTCAGCCGTTCGCCGTGTCCAACCAGCCATATTATTATCAGTTAAAGCCATGTGTATCCTTTCAGGGGCAAGCCGTATTACATGCCCCGCTTAATTGACTGTCCTACTGGCTGGCCCAAACTCCTGCAACAGAAGTCATGTACCATGTGGTTGCGTCTAACGCGACTAGGGTGCAGTGGTCGCCTACAACATTTGTTGCTGCAGTGTTCTTAATGCCGGTACCAGCGGCCGGAGCAATGCCGGTACCGTTTTCTGCGGCATGTGTTTTACCAACAATAGCGTCACCTGCTTGTGGGGTAATTAGAATCTCACTGTCAGCGTGACCGCACACGAAGGTATATGTGAGCCCGGCGGCGGCGGCAGGCAGGGTAAATGTACATGTCGTACTTGAACGTGTCTGTACGTACACTTTCCCTGATTCAGAAGCAGATACTGCTTCGGTTTCGGCGGTTACGGCCTCAGTAGGCAATGTTATGCCACCGGTTACATTCCCAGTAACGTTGCCAGTTACACCACCAGAGGCTACAAGTAAGCCGGAGAAGGTATTCGTTCCAGTAAATGTGTTATTGCCTATAAGGGTGTTATTGCCCTGTCTTATGAATTTCGGCATGGTTTTACTTTCCTTTCAATTAGTGGAGCCTTAGCCGCATGTCGTAGCGTTCTGCACGTTCTGTGTACGCTATCCGTGACACTGGTAAGGCGGATTTCAATTAGTTACTAAGCCTCGAAGCTCAAACCCGACGGCACACTAAGGCGGGTAATGGTATAACCATCAGTCCCATCTCCCTGCAGCTGCACAAAACTACCAGCCGGGGCGCTTGTTAGGATCAAATCCTTGTTGTCGGTGCCAGCACCGGTGTTCGTAGCCGTGTGCCCTGCAATCTTGTCGTTTGCGTTGGGGCTGATTGTCACGGTGATACCTTCCGCACCGACGCGAATAATAAAGTTATATTTCGCGCTAGTGGCAGGGAGGGTTATGGTAGCGGTCGCCGTGATGTTCTGAACTACACCACAGTCGGTTAGATCTAGCGTCTTGGCACCTGTTACGGCTTCTACTTCGTTAAAACCGAAGCCCATTACATTAATTTCGGCCATTACTGCTTCTCGCCTTTCTCTGCATCTTCCTCTGGCTTCTCACCTTCAGATTCGGCAGGTTTTTGCTCGTCGTCGGGAGCTGCAGCATCTTCGCCGCTTTCCTGGTTCGACTTGAGCTTGTTTTCGAGCTTGGTATTTTTAGATTTAAGAGCCTTGACCTCGGCCTTTAGGCGGGCTAGCTCTTCGCTGTCCGCGCCCTTGTCGGTCAGATCACCAATCGGGCCTTGGTCCGGCTGGCCGTCAGAAGTGACGGGCTGAGTTGGCGGGACGTCGGCATGTTCTATACCGGCCTCGCGAGCCTCTTTCTTTTTAGATTCACGAGCGGCAACTTCCTGCTCCATCTTGGGGAGGTCTACAGCCAGCCGGGCGCGTGTCAACGCCTCAGCATCAGCCTTAACTTCTTCAAGCCAGTTGCGCTTTTCTTCAGATACTTTAGACATATACTTTCCCTTCTTTAGACTTAAGCGGTGCGGTGGACAGCAACGCCGTCGATCTTAGCGGTTAGTACAAATGCGTCGTAAACAACACGGCCTTCAACAAGCCAACCGTTAATGCCGGGAGGGTTGTTGTGGATCACGTAGTCAGTAAGCAGCATTGGTGCGACACAAACAGACGGATGGGTCAGGATCAAGTCAGTGTTCGCAGGCATGTAGCTAGACGGAACTACAATCAGGCGTACGCCATCAACTTCACCAAGATCACCGCTTTCCAGCTTGCTTTGTCCCTTTTCGCTATCAAGGACAAAACCGCCTTCTTTGAACTTGCTGTAGTAGCTTTGCGTCAAGAAGGCCACACGGCCCGGAAGCGGTACGAGGTCATCGGTTAAGCTATCATTAAGTGACAAGAAGTTGCTGTAGGCATTGCTTGCCGTGGTAGCCGCATCGGTTACGATGTCGTCTTTACCGTTTGAATCAGCCGCCGTATTAAGGGCTGCTAGAACATAGGTGTCGATTTCTGGCGTAATGACTTCACGGATTTGGCGAGCAAGAAACTTACCGGCCTCTGTAACGCCCATAGACTCATCCCTGTTGCGACGGTCAATAGTAGTTGTAAATGCCCGGTCACGCGCCAGGGTAAGTGTCTGTACGGTGGTACCTAATTCGTTCGGGTTGCCGTAACGGCTGTTACCTGAACGGGTGTAGTTACCCATGGTTACGGTATCAACGGAATAAACTTTAATGGCATTGCTGCCCTGCCAGTCGTAATCCTGGTTGACACCGGGTTTGGTCTTTGAAGTAGTGCTGAATCGTTCAGCAACCTTATCGGAATACTTCGTAGCTAGGTTTTGGGCCATAGCGGATTACTTTCCTTCTGACTCCGAGGAGTCGTTATGAAGGCGTCCGCTTATTGAGAGTCGAATCCCTGCTCAAAGGCGTCTTTCTTATCAGAAGATGTAAAGCTTGAGGTTGTTGCGCTCCCAGGGACAGCCTTCGCTATTTGCTTATTAGCGAGCTGCTGGAGTGCTTCTTTTGCGCCTTCCGCCTTTGTTTCCTCACCAAGAGATGAACTTGTACCCCGTACTAACGCGTATAAATCAGAAACACTTAATGCGCCTTGGCGCACCAACTGCCCGACTTCAGGGCGTTCACTTACTAGCTTCACCATATCGGCCTCATGCTTTTTTGCGTCAGGATTATTAGTGAAGAAAGTATTAACACTATTTTGGAGTTTCAGCGAAGCAATTTCTGCGAGTGCTAACTTCCCAGGGTCTACTTCCCCGCTTGCTGTAGCATCATCAATCTCTTGCTGATTATCCTTTTTAAGCGTTTTCTCTAGTTCGGAGGCTTTTTGCGCGTTACGTTGATATTCTGCCTGGTTGTCTTTGGCTACCTTAAGTAGCTTCAATTCCCGTTCGGATAGAGAAGATAGATCTTCAATACCTAAACCTTTGGCAAAACTTTGTAACTTATCGTCCACTTCGGGTACTGATTTTTTATCATCGCCCTGTGGTTGATTTTTTTGTTCTGGCGCTTCTAGAGCCGCCCCATCGTCATCAGATTCTTCTGGTAATGCATCTTCTGCGCCAGTTTTCACTTCCTCGTCTGGGGTAATGGGTTGTTCGTCCATGAACACACTCCTTAAATTGTTAAGCAGTCCGCCCATATATGCAGCCCACGCCCTTGGGGAAGGTGGGAAACTTTGTTTCCTAGTGTTATGTCACTTCGGTTAATGATTCCTGTGGGCTGCACTTATGGATGTACTGGGGTAACTACCCCTTATGCGGTGTTAGTTTGGGCGGACTATAATCCCTAACACCGCACAAGGATTAACTACGGTGTATTGGGTTCTGCTTCCTCCTTTTCTTTTTCGTTAAAATAGCCCTGCTCAAGGAGCGCAACATCAGCGGTGAAAAAACGAATGACTTGATTTACACCGTACGCCCGGTCAATGTAAGTGACTTTCAGATCGTTAGTAGCCGCGTCTTCTGCTAATTCGTGTAAGTGACCGTGTATTTCAGTAATTTTCTGAGCGCATAGCTTGCCAAACTCCGAATCTAAAAACTCTTTTTTCATTTCAGCTACTTGTTTCAAGGTAAGTTCGCTCATACAACAGGCTCCATCACTGGCTCAGTAAACATATCTTCTTGCGCTACGGGTTCCACTTCTGGTGTCATACCCGTTTGTCCCTCTGGCGGTTGTGCACCGATAATCCGGTCCAGTTCTTCTTCGCTAAGATCAACAATTTTTGGTAAAAGAATCTTTTTGACCTGGTACAAGTCATTGGTTGGATCAGCAATAAGCAGTTGGTAAGCCTGGGTAGCCTGTATTTGTTCGCGTTGGCGAGCATTTTTCACTGAAGCCTCAAGTTTCACGCTTGGTTCATAATCGGGGCCAAACTGCGACGGATCAAAAGTGTAGAACTTTGGACCATCAGGCGTTACAGTCGGTACGCTCTTTGGTGCGGTTACAAACCGCCGGATCATGCCATAGACAATCTTGGCGCGCTGGTACAAAAGCTCGCGCTCAAGCATACGTACGTAAATCTCAAAGCGCTGGCCGGCTTGGTTAAGCTGCGCCTTGACTTCGGTAGCGGTTTGATCCTGCTCTGCCGTAACACCTTTAACGATTTGGTCGGCACCCGTCGCCTCTCGGATTTCATTCTTAATGTTCAAACGCTCAGCAAAGGCATTAGCCGGTATGGTATCTTTACGAATTGGCTGCAATGAGCCTGGTTTAAATGGGTATACCGCTCCAAAAGCATTTGTTATCTTTGGAAGCCAGCTAGCATACATCGGGTCAAGTTCTTTTTGCGGGTTCAAAGCATCTGTAACGGCGTCTACTGACTGATTAGTCATGTCGTTCAGAAGTTCTTGCGGCTTGGCGATAGGGTCAATAATTGATTTGCCGTGGATTAACGATTCATCGACTACAAAGCGGCCAAGTGCGATTGGAATAATGCCTTTGGGGTTTTCATCACCAAGCAAGCGGGACTGTGTTTTGAAGATATTTTCGCGGTCTTCTATAACAATTGTTTGGTTGACTATCGTAACCTGCCGATCACCGCTGTAGATTTCAATAACTTCAACAAGCTCAGGATCATCCTGCCTTGTCGCACCTAAGAGCATCTCTTTATTCTTTTTGTCCGTGTCGTCGTTGCCGGTACTGCCACTTAAAGGCTTGACTTTATCCAAATCTTTGTAACGTTTGATTGTTTGCTGGGTTTCAGGATCAACAATCTCTACAGCTTCCAACGCTTTTTTAGAAGAATGGAACCGGCGGCCGCCATAGTAATCTTCTGGCGTGGTGATAAGCTGCATAGGGTCGATAAGGTGCGGGTCAATAATTAGATCGCGAACAGGCAAGTTAATGATCCTAGGCTTGTCGATATCCCAATAGATGTATTCCGCCATTAATCCATTGTTAAAACCTGAACGGATAGATTTAATTGTCTTTATGTCCCAGTTGTCACAGTCCCAGTAATAATCGTAAAGAGAGTTAAGAGCTTTCAAATCAGGTTTTGTACCAGTCATGGCATATACTTCTATGTACTGCCATATATCTTGCGGCATAAACTCAGTGGATGGCCTGCCCGAAGACAGGGCGGATGTTAGCGTTTCAACCGTCGAATAGACCATTGGCACAAAAGTGTCGCTGATGCCAATGTAGCTTTCGTCCGTACGTTGGTTGTTATAAAGCTTCCAGTTACGTTCCCAACGCTTATGCTGTGTTTGGGAATATTGCCAGGAAGCTTCAAAGCGTTTTTTAGCCCACTCTAAAGCATCCGATTCTTCGGTATCGGTAGTCGCAGGTTTACTAGCATTAGATAAAGATTTAGCCACTGAAAAACGGATTAGTTATCTAACGACAACTCTGTTTTTCAGTGGCTTGTTCGCTTGGGGTAATTATATCACTAAAAAGAAGTAGTTACTACCGTTCAACAGACGTGACATGCTATTTCCCCTTTTCTTTTTCAAGGGTGTCTATCAACTGGTCCAAACATTTCTTAATAATCTCTGAAGGCAGTTTAGTAAAGTCCTGGCATTTCTTCAGGTCATTATCATTAATCTGCACATTATCGTAACTAATAGTAATGTCGCTTGTTTCATCCGAGACTTTTAAAATAAAGTGGGGATGGTAGGTTAAATCCCGCTTGGACTTAAACATTTCATGCTTCCATTCAACTAGGTAGCCTTGCCAGATTAAACGGCCTTGGGTACTCATTTCAACTCCGTCCAAGATTTTACGACTCGCTTTATCTTTCCCGTATCCGGATATACTTCTAATTGAATGCCAGGGTTAGTAAGTTTTCCGCTGCGCATATCTTCCATTAAGCCGTTAAATATAGTGCGCGGCTCAAGATCATTAGATACAAAGATGCTCTGGCTGTAAATAACAACTGGCTTGCTATGAATACCCTTGGTAACGTTTATTTCTTCCAATCTAGTTATCTTGCCGTACTGCATCATATAATACCGCTTCCCCTATTATTTGCCCTTTGTTGTATCCAATCTGGAATGTGTGGCTGCGTTACATTTTTCAACGGCTTCATATACATAACCAAGAAATAACTAAGCGCCCGCATGAAATCAAAGTGGTGTTTAAACCGCCTGTGGTCGTCCCACTGCGGTATAATCTCTTCTCCCTGTTTGCTTGATCGCTCTAGCCATGTAAGGTTTTCAATTTCTTGCATCGGCCAGTGCTCTTCCTCTCCCGTATCTTCATTAACACGCATCATGTCGTCAGAAATATATAAACGTGGTTCGCCCGTGCCGGGTTGGATTGAGCCATACTCACTTAGCTTTTCGGCAAGCGTCTCATCCCAACTAGCTTTGTCGCCTTTGTCTTTTACAACAGGTATGAGCAACATAGCGTTAGGCTGCTCCGCCAGTTCCTGCTGTAAACGCGGATTGTCGTTGTCGGTCCAGCCCTGGTTAATACGAAGGGTACCGACCTTTATCTTTCGCCGTTCTTTGATCTGTGCTGTCAGTAACCCCTTCTCTCGGAATCCATCCAACACATGCACATTATTATCGTGGTCAACACCTATCAGAAGGTAACAAGCCGGGTCGCCGAACCCGCCGTCCAGCATCTCGTAATAAGTCCAGGAGCGATCATAAGTACCGTAGTGGCGTATATGTTTTGTACGATCAAACCAACTACATACAAGCCCTACACGCTTCACAAACTTACCTTCACGACGTACTTTTAATGCGTCGGCCGTTAAGCCTCGGGCCATCTGGTTTTTTTGAACATCAAGTAGCCAAGGGTTATCATCCCAACCCGCCATAGATATAAACAGATCGGGGTTATTAGTTGCCTTATACAGACGTTCATATACCCAAGTCATACCCTTAATAGCCGTCATGGTGAGGATAATGCGTAGGGTATGCCCTGCCTCCTGGCGCACAAACGCTTCTTCCCAGATATCCTTCGGCGGTTCCTCGTCAAACCATATCCAATCCTTACCAGCAGATTGCCATTTTTCCCGGCCTTGTTCATATGACTTAAAAGAAATATGGGAGCCGTCTTTTAGATACAGCTCTTTCCATATCTTGCCCCGTAAGTAGTCTATGTGGACTATCTGGTTAGAAGGCAGCCAACGTTCTAATTTAGCCTGCGTACCATCTAACTGAAGTTCAAACGACGGACAACCTACCCAAGCCTCAACTTTACCTAGTGGACGGATAAAGGGCAGAGGTTTTTTACCTAGGCTTTGCTTATCACGATTAATGACCTCAACCTCGTGTACTCTATCAGGCACTACAAAGTTAGCAGTTTCTTCGCCGCCCCATTCCGTCTTACCTACACGGTTGCCCCAAAATAATACCCGTACCTGTTTTTCAGAACAGGAGGCTTCATATTGCTTTTCATGCTGCTGAAGATAGCGGAGAGGATCAACACGTTTGCGTCGCTCTCTTTCTTCGTACAGCTCAAGCAACTCTATTTTTTCGTTCCTCGATAGCTCGCTCAAGCTGTTCATCCGTCATGTCTTCAAACTTAATATTATGAGTATTGGTAGAATCCACCTCTGTCTTATCTTTCCAACCATAGTTATTTTTAAGACTGAATATAGGACCGGTAGGTGCAGTGCCATACAAAGATAATTCAGTATAATTCTGGCATTTTAATTTGGCAGCTTTTATTGTGTCAGCATATTCTTTAGATTTTTCTCTACCTTCTACCTCACCTTCATATTCAAGAAGGGTTTCGCGGGTAGTCCCCAATGATAACGCTAAACCTGTAATGGTATACGGAATTTGCTTTGACATTCGGCGGACTAACTTTATTTCGGGGTCTTGGTCGTAGTCATCCTCAAGCATCATTTTCTTACCAACCGCTACACTTTTCTTTGGGTAGACCAATATCTCTACATCAATCCAATGCGGATCACATTCACGAAAGTAGTCATCTATTTTCTCTTGCAGTTCTTCAACAGATTGGAATTTAAGAGGTCGGCCCACTGGCATCTTCGCCCTCCTCTGCTGCTACTTTCTCAAACGTAATTTCATCTTCCGGCGCATACCCAGTCAAAGCCTCTATATCTACCCAATCAGGAGCATCTACTACGTGTACTTCCATAACGTTATATGGGGTAACAAATATTCGGTATGCTGTTTCGCCAAGCTTCGTAAAATCATCCTCTAATGTTTTGAACTGGTTAAAGGTCATATAGAGTTTGTCAGGTAAATGGCGGCCTGCGAATAGCTGAGTATCTTTTACGTCTTGTAAGATATGCTCTAACAGATCGTCACGGTCTGCTTTGTCGCCATACACAGTAAGGTCAAAGTCAGCACCCATTAGGGTTTGTTTGATTGTTTTAGGCATCCTATAACCCCTTAAAATGCTTCATTACTGCTTCGATATGCATACCAAGCTCCGTTTGTTTTCCGTACTCTTTAAAGCGTTTAGTAAATACTTCGATTATTTTTTTATTAAGAAAAGGTGCTACTCTTCCAGCTTCTGGATAATCAGTTTGTAACTCTCTAACAAAAACTTCGAGATCATTCTTAAACTGATTAATTAATTCTTGGTCAGTTGGTGGCCGCTCTACTGTATTAGACATGGCTAGACTCCTCGTTGTCTTTTGAGTGTCCTACTTCATTAAACCCAAGAGCATTCCTAAGAACACTAGATATTAATAAGTAATCATGTTCCCTTAACTCCGCATCGCCTTTCAGTTCGACAAAAAGCTGTTGACCATAAATCTCACCTAATTTAACAAGTACAGGTTGCGTGTTATGAAAGTAAATTGGCTCATCTATTTTTTTACTCATCCTGAACAGCCTCCAATACTTCGCATAATTCTTTGATCATAGCCTCACGTAGTTTGTCTAATTCACTTGTACATTGAAGTGTAAGGACAATCTGGTCCAAAATGCTTAAAGCATTAACGATATCTTCAGAATCCACTTGATAGCTACCCATAATTACTTTATTGGTTTTTCTATCAATAGCACTTCCTATACGGGAAAGTACAAAATGATTACTTTTAGTAGTAGGACTGCTGCTTAATTCACCTTGGGGAATAAACTTACTCATCAATCCACCTGCAGCTTACGCGCCCGCTTCGTATTCTTACGCAGGGCTTTTTTAGTAACTGACTTATTACCAACAGTAGCAGGTCTAATTACCTTAAGCTCTACGCCTTGTCCACGAATACCTGCTTTACGATTCTTCCAATATTCTGCTTTATCAAACATTACGATTTCTCCTTATCCACAATATCCACCTCATCTTCCTTGTAAAGCTGTACTTCAACTGCTTCGCATTTCTTGGATTTACGATTCAAACGAACTATACGAAAACTGCGGCAAATACCTTCCTTTTCGAATTTGAGTACTGAACCTATCTTGAATCTTCTATTAGCGTAAAAACTATCATTTAATTCGGCAGACAGATCTATACGCCTTGGTTGAGATTTTAAGACTTTAGTTAGTTCGGTTGGCCGCCCTACTGTATTAGACATGGCTAAGCTGACCTTTCTGATAAAACACTTGCCCGTCAAATAACCATAAGCCATCTCTTTTACTATCAAAAGGTAAAGCACAAACATGTCCTTTAAGATTCACGTAGACATTGCGGCAATGCCAGGTTGAGTAAGTATGCTTACTTGCCATCTATGTGCCTCTCTGCCTCTGATAACAACTTACACAGGCCATCAAACATCCGAGATTTAGCATAATCTTCGTTTGTTTCGTCTAACGGCATAGAAACCATCTTGTCATAAGAGCTTTTAGCGTGTGGGTTATTAGAATCGACAACGGCTACTCTGACTTCAAGCACAGGAAAGGCAACACTAGGTAGATGTTGCTTTCTAATCGTAGTCTCAACGTATTTCACTGCTTCTCCTCTAACCGCATGTAGTAGCAAGTTCTATACGGACTGCCATCAAAGCGTGTTAAACCTAAACACTTCGGACATTCCCACAGCTCTGGATATTCTTTGTTGTTGGCAACATCACCAGGTGTATCAAAATATGTATAGCTATCTAGCAGAAAATTAAGCTCCTTACACGGCATGGTAGTGTCACTAATTACATTGCCGCATTCACAGATGAATTTACCCATCACATACCTCTCTAGTGCCACTAACCTTCACTGCTTCTCTCCTAAGCCAGAGGCAATTTGTGCTGCTTGTATAAATTCTTCGGCAGTTAGAGGATTTTTCTTTTCCGTGTACATATCGCCCCATATTTTATCAAAGCGGTTATACCATTCCTGACCAGTCATAACCTTAGTAAGTTCATTGGGTTTTGTGTATACATAGCCGGACGTACTTTTTAGCCGGTTAAGAGTTGCTACTGATTCCTTGTAAACCTTTTCCATATCAGCTACTAATTGGTTAGCTTTTTGAATCTGCTCAATATTGGAGGACTGTATATATCCTGCATTTGTAAATGCTTGCTTAACATCTACCTTAAAATGACCTACTGGGCCTCCAATACATCTGCATTTAATATCAGCAGACAAGTGATACTGTTTAGCAAATATTTCTTCTAAGCGCTTGTCTAAATCTTTCACGCTTACCACCTTTCTCTAAATATTTGCATAGCTGCTAGATCATTCGTTATTGTGCGACCCGCTCTTTTTGGCTGTGTCGGGTATGTTGGAACCTTGAATATTTTGTTAAGCACACCAAAATCGTCCTTTGGCCTGGACGTTGGTCGTGTGTAGTTCAGTACGGTTATTGGTGTCCTGCGGTTAGAGCTCATAGCGGAAAGCATTTAGCTTTACCGCATTTCAAGGTGGAGTTCGGGAGTTTTACCTACCCTAAACGAATATATTTGAGACAAGGTGCTGGCATGTTCGTAAACACTGCCCGCTATAAGCTCGGGTTCCCTACACCTTGTAATTAGGTACATTATACCAGAAATCACTACTTGATGCATAACATACCTAGGAAGGTATTAAATCTTACAGTCAGTTTATACAGGCCCGCATTTTTCGACACTACTAGCCCATTACAAAACCATTCGTGATATAAAACAACCCCTGGAGGGTACAGAGGTTGTTTTATTGCGAGTGGTTAAAGTGTTTCGCGGTCTGGCTGGGTTTCGTTACCTTCGTCCGGGCGCTGTGGTTGCTCCTGCGGTTGGTCTTTTGGCATGTGAGGCTCCTTGTTTATGGCTCTGTTATTATCCTTTATTATGGGGTTTATTGCTGTTAAGATTTAGACAAACTTTTGCTTGATTTGCCAAAATGTTCAATCACCTTGTCTATAAGCTCAGGCCAGCTATTCGCATCAAGCCGCTCTGAAACACTTGTACCTCGATCATTCCAATTTGTAGGACGTTCGTAGTAAGTAATACGGGCCTGGTAAATCGAAGTTTGGCTTACATCAAATATTATACGTAATTCACTAAGCTTTAAGTTATTTGTCACAGTCTTATTCACTTCAAGTAAGGATATAGCCTTTAAGTCCTCTACCTGTTTCTTGCTTTTAAATAAATTTCCAATATTCATATCTTGCCTTTCACTTTTTTATCCGCCTCAGCTTCACAATGCGTAACAAATACGTTCCATAGGTCTTGGTAGTCTTGTTGGAGGGCGTTGTGGGCGGCGATGAGTTCGTTAAGGTTGTTTAGTATGGCGTTAATCAGCACGTGTACTGATTCTGCACTTGCGTAATCGTCAGTAGTGGCTTCATATGCCGCAGACTTTGCGTATCTTTCCAGGCCTTCAATATCTATTAGCTCTATTTTTGACGGAGTGGGGTTTGTGTTCATACAGCCTCCTGACTCGGAGGCGTCGATGACCGCTAACGGGGGAATCTTACATATGTCTTCACTGGGTGCTGGGTTATTGGGGGGAGGAGTCATTTCACCAACTCCGGGTTTTCGTGGATGTTGCCAATGACTTCGCAGAGTTCATAAGTCCGAGTATCATATGATTTATTACTTTTAGCTATATCGCCTAGATATTTACATACACGGGGTGACGGGATGCAGGGTTCGCACCAAACAAAAGGAACGCCGCAGCTTTCTCCTCGTAGATAATCTGGTGCAAAGAGAAGTGGTTCTTGAGGTAGTGATACCTGACTACATCCCCCTCATAGATCTCAACCCCGTTCTTGTCCTTGAGGCCGGTGTATTGACCGACGGTATTGGGCTTTACAGCCCACTGATCGATACAAGCCCTGCCATCGGTCGAATGATAAAAGTCTCCATACACCCAATCATCACCAGAATCGCCCTTCTTATATCGCTTGCCCCTAAACTTAATTTCTCTCATATTACTTCTCTCCTTCTGGCCTGGTGAGGCGGTTAAGCATATTCCGTATCTCTTGCCCGTCGTTATCGTCGGTATCTATTAAATGGGAATAATCTGGGCACCACTTCTTGATAAACATTTTAAACTTTTCGATCGGATCATCAATAAACCGCAGCATATATTGGGGATCATTCAGATCTACCGTAGGTGTTGACCTTGCCGCTTCCCGCTCCGCTTGTATTAGCTGGGATAGGGCGGACTGAAGCTTGGGCTTAAGATAATCCCTTATGCCTTCGTACTGTATCTTCGATTGAACGTTGGCCCATGGTGGACCACTATTCTCAAAGTCAGTAAATACCTTGTCCAACAGCACCGCCTCATCTCCACCTACCTGTGCAGGGGCGAAGTCGCCTGTTACCTGCAAAGAACCTGGATTAATGGGTTGGGCTGTTGTACGCTCGATGGCTGGCTGTGCAGGGGCGTAGAGGGCTTGAATAGCCTCTAGCACTTGGTTCAGCTCAGTTGCTAGCCTTGTAGTCAACTGTTGCTCACTAACGACGGCCACTCTATGGCTGTGTGATCTCTGTTCAAACTGATACAGAATGTGGCGTAGTTTGCTATCTGTACTACTCATAGGGCCTCCAACTCTGTTAGATAGCAGCCAGCAGCAAAACCATTACCAAGCTCTACGCGATACATGCCGGGCATATTCGAAATCTCCTCGCCTAAGATCCCGACATTGCCGTACCATTTGTGTTGCTTATTCCTGACTAGGACTCTATCGCCCTTCTTAAAGTTACTCATCTGCATCCTCTTTCTTAGTGGGGTGGGGGAGACTAAAGGTTTGCTTATAGCTGACTTTCTTTACCCCATCAACCTCTACGTTCTTGGTATTGATAATGGTTTGACTACGCTTGATGATCGTCAAATTGTTGACAACATCTCCAAGCACACCCCAACCAACAAGTATTATTCCTAAGCTAGAGAGCATTCCATCAACTCCGCTTACTGGCTTAAGCTTCCATCCAAAATAGGCCGTAGTAGCAAACCAAATTACCAGACCCACAAATACCATTTTTCTGTAGAATAACCTATTTTTCATGCTCGCCTCCTATACTGATTCCGTCCAATCACAGTTATCGTTTTGACATTCCCATATCTCGTAATTGCCAAGTGTTTCTGAGGGCTTAAGGACCATCTTCATGTTGTGGTCGCCACAGTCAGGATGGTTGCCGTTGTATGGGCAAGCGGTATCGCGTAGCTCTTTTGGCAGTGACTTCACAAAGGGCTCACACGCTTCACCGCAATAACCGCAGAACCCGCCTCGGCCAAGGTACTGACGCTCTACGCCTTTGTTCCATGTGTCCATAAGGTTCATCGCTTTAACCTAAAGTCCTTTTTCTTAATCTTTACCATACGACCATCAGGATGATGCCAAACAATGCCTTCAATGTTTTTGTCGGTTAACCACTTTTGTAGACCATCGTAATCAGTCGGTACATCCTCATATTCAGTAGCGAGACTATGCCTTTTCAAAATATGCTTACTAAAATTCTCGGGGTTGCCTTGCACTTTAGGGCCAAGTAATTCATAAGTGCCATCGAGAAGACTTACACTATCTGGGTCGCCCCCCTTAATTGCTTCACGGAAATACTTGTCCTCAGAACCCCAACCAACTTGCACCCAACCATACGCCTTACCGGTTTCTTCGTCAAAAGCAACTTGTTCAAAGTCCAGGGGCGCTGTTTTGCCTTCTTTAACCTCATGCCGCTTGTAGAGCTTATGGTCGCGTACCATGCAGCACATACCGTCATACTTACGTGTAGCTACACCTTCGCCATTAACCACCCAATCTGTACCGTCGTTATACTCCGGCGTAATCGGATTGCCAGGCTTAGTAAAATCACGCTTGAACAGTGTTGGTATTTTCTTCATTATCTTTCCCTCCTAAAACTTGGGTATTAATCGCTTTCTGCCAACGGCTTTTGTTTAACAGTGTGAAATCAGGATAGAAAAAGTCCCTTGCTTCTGTAACTTGTGTATCCCGGCCGCATACGTCGCATATGCTGTGGTTGTATGTAGAGTTATCGAATGCAGCCTTATATGGAAGGTCACCGTATTTCGCTAAGCACGTCAGCACATTAGCTGCGGCTCCGCATGGATAACAGACTTTGTAAGGATATGGTTTCTGGACTATCATGATGCTCCTATTCCTGCGGCTAGGGCAATGAGGAATACACCACAAGCTAGTATATTTATACAGGTTATAAAATTTCTCTTATCATCAGCGCATACAAATATCCCTATAAGTCCAAAAAAGAAAAAGAAAGCCCCAAATATTCCAGAAAATACAGCTAAAAATACTTTTACGTCCATAGTCTCTCCTATTCAAGCCCGTTTATGGCTTTAATAACATGAGCCATATCAAGATCGTCCACTCGTTGCTGCAATACTTGTTTTTCTACAGTTTTTGTTACTGGATGTGAGATGTATTCATAAACTGCACCATTATCTCGTTTGTTACCTGTATCCGAAGTTTTTTCGTAAGATTTTTCAACCTCAGTTATTATTTCTTCTTTAACTATCGTAATTTTGTACATACTCTCTCCTTAATCCTGATCAACCACACGCTCTAATTGAGTGCGTAGGCCGTCCAATATAATCCTTGCTTCATCACCGTAAGATTCGGTATTCCGTCCCTCTACAACGGCTTGTAGAATCTCACAGGCGACTAAAGCATCAGGCGTTGGTATTTCTATTGCAGATAATTCGTTTTTCATATCCCACCCTTTTTAGTTTTATGTCCGCATACGAGGCAAGAAGGCTGGCATTAAATAGGCTGCAACCGTTGCGAGATATCCCGCACCCTTTAATGTTGTCCAGCCGCCCCACCTATTTGCGGGGTTACACCTCCTGCCAATCTGCAGGCAGCACTATATTTTCCGGCGCACTGACAAACAAAACTTGCATATCAGCTTCTTTATAACCCGCGATCCCACACCCTACTTTAGTAAGTAAAAACTGCTTTTCAGGTAATGCTCTTGCCGTGGCGTATAGCTTATCGCGTGAGCGCTTTAGGGCCTCGGTGCTTCTCCGTACCATCGGAATGCCAAGCCGGTAATCGAGCGTAGGAAACGCGTAGCATCTACCAGTCAACCCTTCGCCGATACCGTCCTCAGCTCCAAACTTTTCTTTCGCAAGGAAGGCGGCACCGCCAGCATGAACGCCAGCGGTGTTTGATCCGAATATAAATATTTGATTAGGTCCAAGATCTTCAATCATATCGTCCGTCCCAAGTTATCTACTTCGTGCAGTACCTTGCCTTTCCGGAAAGCTATTTTGTGAGGATAGCCAGGGTTGTTTTTCCAAACATGCAGATCTTTCTTAGCAATCTCTATTGCTATGTAGCGGTCGTCTCTATTGCTGCGGAACTCATCACAAAACCATGTACGGGAACAAGCATGAAATTTTCCTGGTCCGCATTCAGCGCTGTCAGGCTGCCAGTTTGGATGTTCCAGCGTACTGCCTATTTTCCACACTGTTTCGTTTGGAGTTCCTTCTTGAGTTTTATAATCGTGGGAAACGCGTTTAAAAAGCACAACCTCCGCAGTAGGTTTAATGCCGTTTTTCTCAAGCCACTCGTCGGCATTCTTTGGATGAGTCGGCTTTATAACGGTTGCTGTCTTAGATTTCTTTGTTACTTTGAACAGTTTTGCGACTTTAAAACATACCGCGAAAGACCAAAGTAGTACCGTAATACCGTCTGCCATACCGTGGACAGTGGAGTTGTCCCAGGCCTCGACAGTGGAGTTGTCCCAGGCCTCGACAGTGGAGTTGCCCCAGGCCTTGACAGTGGAGTTGCCCATGGCCTCGACAGTGGAGTTGCCCCAGGCCTTGACAGTGGAGTTGCCCATGGCCTTGACAGTGGAGTTGCCCATGGCCTCGACAGTGGAGTTGTCCCAGGCCTCGACAGTGGAGTTGCCCATGGCCTTGACAGTGGAGTTGCCCATGGCCTTGACAGTGGAGTTGCCCATGGCCTTATTTACACAAACCCACTCTTTTGTATCCTTAATCTGGATTACCGTATACTCTTCAAAAGCACTTGGCAAAGCATTAAACTCTGCCTGTGTTGTTACCGTTATATATTTCATAACCTATCCTTGTTTTATCTTTTAATCACTCTACCCAACTTGTTGACCACCACAGCAAATCCTCTAGCCACTTTCCAAGCATTTCTAAAAACTTGCCGTCGTACATCCCTCCCAGCATCAGCAAGACGCTCAGGAGGAGTAGCAGAACGAAGGCCACGGGCAAGATGGGTAATATGTGTCTTACGGACACGGTTTTTGAGGTACCTAGCTTGTACATTGTTAAATACCGGTCTGGTCTTTCTTCTTTCCACGGCGTTGTTTCCTTGCTACTTCACGAGCAAATTCTGGATTGTTCTTAAAGTTATTAGGGGAGGCCTTGCCTCCTTTAGAAGATACTTCTTTCCTTCGTTCAGGACTCATAGAGCCGAAACCCCGGCGGGATATATTGTTTGGTTTCATTAAACCTCCTTTTTAGTGCGGCGGGATATAGTGCCGCCTTTAGCACCAGCAATACGAGCTAGTTCACGATTGGCAAAGAAACCACCGGTACGGCCTTTCTTGCCTCCAAGGGCACCAATGACCCTATAAAAATTGTCACCGTATTTACGTTTATTAGTAGCTGCAGCAGCTTTACCGCCAGCGAGAGTTTCGGACATAGTTATTTCTCCTTATTCAGTTTTGCTATATATTCATCCCCGCTTAAACTGCCCTTGCGGTTATTGCTTTCCAATAAGCAATGACTATGTTGCTCAGTTCGTTACGCAATTCCGGGTGGCGTCCACGGGATAAGTAATGGTCTAAGGTAATCTCAGACCGTTTTAATGTTTTCTTGCAGTAGAAACAAGTAAATGTTTCGTATGGGTGGCGTTTAAGCCAAAGCTGGCGGGCGCTCTGCCACTGCCTGCTTACCTTCCCAACCTTCCGCATTGGCTTATGCTGCTTTAACGGCTTCCGTAATTCCCCATTGGCTTTACGGGAGCAGTAAAGCGAACTGTGCATAGCGCCGCATTTACATGGTTTTGGTCTAAACATTCTTTCACCGGCATATTCCTCATATTTAGAAATTGTTAGTTAGAACACTGACAGTTAGCTTTGTGTTTGCGTTTGTTTGGGCGTTTGGGTTTTCCGCACTGGTGGCAGAGGTATTCGATGGTCACACAGGTTCCTCATCGTCATCCTCATACACCAGAAAATCATCTGCCATGAATTCGGCTACATCTGCCTGGGCTTCCTTTAGTTCTTCTTCGCTTGTTACGGTTATTGCTTTCCAATAAGCAGGGCGCTTTTGGTCTGGTTTGGATACGCCGATGTAGTATTTACGCCTTGCCATTTGCCGCTCCTTGGATAGGTTTAATAGTTACTTTTTTATTCCATAGCTTTTCTAAGCCTTCTTTACGGTAAGTTCCAGGAATTCCGGAGCCTTTATACCGTAAATGAAGATTGAAATGTATGGACGTCTTAGTAGAAGCGCCACTTTGTGAACGATACTTGTCTCTAAAACTATTTTTCTGTGACATGTAGTTTTATTACCCCCTTCTGGTTTGGTTAAAAGGGCGCATTAGATACGCCCTTGGTGGTTTGTTGTCTTATAGGGGCCAAAACAGCTTTTTATACCAAGGCACTGATTTAGCAGCTATCTTAGCTTCAGCACTCAGCTTTTCGTCATTTTCTTTACGGCGTCGCTCTCTTTCTTTAATCTCTTCTTTGGTTTGAAACATAAGATCGGTGTAATATCCACCGCCATTAAAGACAGTTACATGGAATTCTGTACCATCCTTCTTTTTAACGTATAGCCTGCGGTCATCATCAATTAAGACTGTTACTTGCTGTTTACTCATACATTCCTCAATTATTTAGATTTGGTATATACTGACTGACTTTCGATTTCGTACCGTTCATCGGTATCATCCCAAACAATGTAGCTGCCGTAGTCGGAATGACCATGCACTGCTAAAAAATCATTTAGGCTAGGCCAAACAGCGGTACTATGGCTTAGCGTCATCCACCGCACGGCTAAAGAGCCGTCTGAAAATAAACACCCCTCTAAGGGACTTACTTCTGGCGGCAAATAGCTAATACCATCTGCCGCCTTGTTAGGACGGTATAATTTAAACGTCCGGGCTTTGCTCATATATTCTCCTTAATAGGGCAACCTCAATCTTTAAGATTTTGTTTAACCAGATTGATAAAATATTCCATTTTCTGTAAGTAGTATTGTTCAAAGGTAACGTCGGTGCGCCCGCTCTGCTGGTACAAAATGTATAGAACGCTACGCAAGCGCTGTGACGGTGTTTTACCGCCTACGTCCTTGCGAATTTCTTCGAGGATGAGCGTATCTTCGTTTTGCTCCTGTTCGCTGAATAGCATCCAGCCGAAAGACTGAAAAAACTCCATAGCAGTCAGTTTGTCTTTGTTATCCACCTCCTGCGTATGGAAGCGTATTGATAACCCGCCATCTTTAAGAGCGGTTATGCCCTCAAGTGTGGCGGGTATCTGGAATGTTTTACCCATACTCCCCCTATGTGTTTAGTAAGGCACGTTGTTCAAGTCGGTAATCCCCTCGCCAAATGCGCCTTTAATTTCATCAATTGTCTTGTCTGAACCTTTTACACGATCTACCATGGCGTAAAAATGCTTGGCATATGTTTCTATATCAGCAAAGTAGATATCCTGATCATCAGACTGGTTTGGCCCATACGCCTGCACCGCAAGCTTTAGGGCAAACTGTGCCCGGATAGCCTCATCATCACGGGGCTGGTAGCTGCCTTTCCCGCTATAACCGCTATCCGGCTTTTTCTCAACCTTAAACTTGTAGTAAATACGGCCCTCATGTATTTTTTCTTCGAGGATGCCATATAGGGTATCACCCTCTTTCGGTTCGTTTTTAACCGGTACCTTCTTGTTAAGCTGTACCGGCTCGCCTACGCCGTCAAGGGCAAGAGCGTAGCTCTGGAACTTGCCAAAGTCGTTTCCCCACTCTCTGCCCTTTTTGACCGACTTAATTACATACTCCTGTGCCATAGATTCTCCTAAAACGGCTTCCATGTTAAGTGCTTCGGGTACAGCGGATGCCGTACAAGTACGTCTGTTTGCGGTATGTAGGTTACAACGATCTTAACGCTCATATCCGTTTCCAGCCTTCCGCAGATAATCCCCAAGCTCATACATGGCCCGGACTGCTATTACCGACGTGGATACGATTAGGGCGTAAAAATACGGCTCCTCAAGGGTCAGATAACCCTTAAATACATGCCAGATGACCGTACCGCATGCTAGGAGTACCCCTAACCATGCAAACGCCTCGATTACCGCGATAGTTTCTTTAACTTTGACCTTTACGCCACGGGCGGTGTCCTTGGCGTTCTTGGCTATTTCTTTAGTGCTCATCTTGTAGTTCCTTTTCTATTTGTTTAATTCTTTCTGTTATTTGTTTTCTGATTTCATACAGTTCGCTTAACTTCGCAGTAAGCGCCAATTTGTCTACGTTAGTCATCGCGGGCTACCTCGTAAAACGTCTTGCCTTCGGATTCGACCTCTACAACCTTGGTAGTTTCGGACAGATGTAATTTAGTGCCGTCCTCACCTTCCAAATAAGCGTACATGCCTTCCGAATCTTTAATGGTGAACCAGTAGTCTCCGTTTTCCTGGCGTATGCGTACCCGCGTACCCATAGGAAGTTCGTATAGTTTCATAATCTCTCCAATCTTTAGGGTGTGACTAAGCAATGTGCCTTATCCGGGTTGCTCCTGCAGAAGCTTCGGACGGTAACACTTCCATCGGCTTGCTTAGCTGATCACTACCCAAGCTAGCGCCAGTACCGGCACAATGCGGCTTTGCTATTCTGGCGCTTACTGGGGTAGTTATGACTACGGAGGTTAGGATTCAAACCTAACGAATCAAGCGGGTACCACACCTATCACTGGTTATTAGCCAGCTGCTTAGTTCACTTTGCGTATCCCCGTAATGAAACACGCCCTTTTTAACGACTTGGACGATAGGCAATGTCGTAAGTTTAGTAACACGAAACCTTGTACTTACAAGTAGTGAAAGACCAAGGCTTCCATCCGCTTGCATCGTACATGGCTGCTGCAATCCGTATGTTTTCCGTTGCGTCATAGACTTGTCCATGACTGCAGTTGATTTGAAACAGACCAAAGCTGCCCCTACAGTTTGCAAATGCATGGTAATCACTGAAATTCTGGTTATTCGGGTTGCCGCTACTCTCTGCATTGCACACGGCAATGGCGACATCCGCATTCCAAGAATAGTTATCAATGATATCCCGGTACTTTTCACATCCTGTGGTTTGTGTCACTTGTGGCGCTAGCTCCTGAACTTTTACTGGTTCTGGAGTAGCTTCCACGGTTTCCGGCTTCGGTTCAACCTGCTGTTCCGTTTGGGCTTTCTCTTGCACTACTTGGTGTGTAGGTTCTTTTCGGGGAACCTCTGCCTGCACAGCTTGTGTTTTCGCACTATTGACCGAATTGTTAAGCTGCCCGGATTCAGCGGGTGCTAGCCAGATTAAGGCCGCACTTAAGATGACTGCTAAAACAGTCTTCATATGCTTTCTCCGTTTTGGTCTCCTCCAAATAGCAGATAAGGGCAACGGTGGCCGGGAGGGTAATCACTTAGCCGTCGGCACGGGACCACAGGGGGTGCTACCAGCTAGTACCAGGCTGCTATAGCCAAAGTCCGAAACTATAGCCGTCTTTCCCTTGTCGTTACCCGTATCTGCTATCTGTTAAAGAACCGTTATTGTTTTAGATTTTTGTTTCTGATGCTCCACAGCATCATATGTCTCTCAAGCTAGTGGATGCGCTGGCGCTTATTATGAAACGTAGTCGTATCTTTCGCTTGATGCCGGGGGCTCGGTCTTGCCCTGCAGTTTTTTATGCTACTGGACCGCGACGAATATTCCGTGTCGTGGCCCCGAATGCTAAATAAAAAACCCGATGGCTTTTTTGCCAACGGGTTTTCCGTAATCTGTTTGGTGGGCGCTGAGGGGCTCGAACCCCCGACCCCCTCGGTGTAAACGAGGTGCTCTAGCCAACTGAGCTAAGCGCCCTTAGGATTAACACTGCACATAGTAACAGACAGGGTTGTAATTGCCAAGGGGAGGAGGCGGACTTGCAGTTATCGTAAATAGCTATTAATCCAAAAACTAGATTGGGAAATAATATGAAACAATTTCCAAATACTTTTACTGATTGGCTTGAGCACCTGGCAAAAAAAGACTCATGGCTTTGGCTGGTCCGACCCTTGCTTACTATTGACTACACCCTCCAGATCGGCTGCCACTGCATCGTGCAACATAGGCATTTTACGCAGACAGTCACATACTATCTGCCAACGCGCTATCTTTTTTTCATCTGTGGACCACGACTCTCCCTCTGCGTCATACACATACACGCCATGCCAAGCATCGACATTTCCCGCCAAGACAATGGTCGATGCATGCGCCATTGCCCGTTGCAAGCGCCGCGCGGGTACTAATCGTACATTCCAACTTCCTTGCCGCATGGCGTCAAGTATGTACATTGCTTGCTGGGGCGCTGTCTTGTTTCGTTGCCATAATAGCGAGTCTGCCATAAGCAGGTCCGGCGATTGCAGTTCGCCTGCGGCGATCCGCAACCCGGCAAGTCGTTGACGCGCCTCGGTGATACGGCGCATATGTTCTATGCGTTCATCAGTGCACCCCTTCTCTTGCTGCAAGCGCTTCCTATGCTCCTCCAGGGACTTAGGATCTGCCAAAAGTCCTGGAACGCCCATAGCCATCACGCACAAGCGTGATGCCACTGCCTCTCCATCTTTGGCAAATCCGATATAGTCGCTGGGCGGCCAACTATCAATAGGATTCAAGGCTTCATCTAGTGCGACATGGGCGGCAATTATATCTGTTTGTAGTTCCGAATTCATCTTAGGCGTTCCCATTCGCCATACATCATACTACGAGCTCCGTGCTGCAGGGAAATGCGCACTATTATCTATAGACTATATCCACTGCAATGCGCGCAATCGCATAGTTACGCTGCGATTTCTCAACCATGTGTGCTTCTGCTTTATAAAATTGGGGCAGCTGCGCAACAGAGCAGCCAGGTGCGAAAGCTACATGCATGGAATAAGTCGAACTGCTCCCCTCCCCGGCTTGGCCATATGCATAGGCTTCATGGGACATACCGTGAGGCAAACCAACAAACCCGGCCCTGGCGAGAGAAATCCGGGCAGGTTGGTTTGCTGTAAGCGTATAGGCTTCTACAGCAACGAGCGACAGCTTATCGAATACGAATGACGCAACCCCTAAAGCAGCCAGCATGCCTATGCCACGACCCCGGTTCCGGCACTGGGTAATAGTCCGTCCTAACGAAAAAACATTGCCTGGTTCTATAGCGCCGGTCACATACCCAACCATCTCCTTGGCCGGATGGTCACCTGCATAGAGACCCCATAACACGCCGTTTGATCCGCCAGTAAGATGCTTCCACGACCGCACAACAGGCCGGTGCACAATTGGTATATACTCTAACGCCCCGTTATCGGGCGGCCAAATATCTGCCAGCTCTTCCGGTTGTATGGGTGCCAGGGTTATAGCGGAACGGCGTGCATCACGAGGCCGCACTTCTATTTCTGTGGCTTCAAAACGTGTTTTCGCTTTGCCGACTGTCATGGCGATGGAAGATTTTACGAAACCAATTGTATATTTCCTCGACAGTAGGGTAGCGTATCTTTATCCATGTGTACAGTAGATCCCAAATCCTACAGGCTTGGTACGCTAGGGTGCACATCTACCAGCTGGACGCTATAAGAATCTCCATGGTTTTGTTATGGGATTTCCGCATAATGGTTATGCCAATAATGGAGGACCTCATGAAATTATCACCAGAAATCCCTGCGACGGGAGCACAGGGGGTTATCGTTGACATAAGCACATTATTAAATATGCGCGAGCCGAATATCCAGCAAGACATCGCCACCGGCCGCGATCCGCGAGTAGGCGTGGGCCTCACCAGAGAGGACATTGTGCCGCATTTTGGCGAGCCGGCTCAGACATTTTACCCTAACGTTTTTGGTAAGCGTCTGCCGTGGATCTTAGTGCAAGGTTTTTTTCTTGAACGCAATAGCCAGTTCCCACGCCGCCTGCATCCCGGGACCCTAGCGCTTCTGGATACGCTGCAAACAAGAGACATCCCAGTGGGGCTCGTCACCGTATGCTCGCGAACTGTGGCCGAACGGCATATAGCGGATCACAATAACATATCACCCGACCAGCTTTTAGGCCGGTTCGCAACGACTTGGTTCGGTGAAGATATAGCCAACCCGGAAACACAATTACAACCCTACGGACATTTACTGGATCAGGCGCTTAGCAAATCTTCTTTGGGAACTGACGGCATAATGGTAGTAGGCACCGAACCTTCGAGCCAGCGTGCGGCATTAGAGCATGACCTGCCCTTTATTGCCATGACCACGGACTTAACCACTGCTGCAAAATTCGAAGGCCAAGGCAACACTCCTGTAGTTAATGATCTGTATGCAGTACAACGGCTCTTGCTTGGTCAGACCCATTCCACCTAATATGACCCGGTTGCCTTGTTTTTTGCCCCGGCAGATTTTACAATGAAAATACTAAATTTAAACATAAGGGATGTAAAATGAGTCAGCACATTACATCAATTGGCAACGGAGACACCTTTAATAGCGCCGATAGCAACGCTTCTTTTGACAAGGGCAGCCAACCCGTGCAAGGCTTGGGCCGTCCAGCCGCCAATTAGCTAGAAGCCAACCATCGCTTCGCGGAAGCGCGTAGCTCCTCGGTGTAAACCGGCTCTGGCAACATAGTGGTGCCTGCGTATTTTGCAGACACCACTTTTTCATTTTGGAATACATACCGTATTATCTCTCCTTCCGAGGCCATATCGCTAGTCTTGATGATTTTGAGCCTATGGGAATCGATTAATTCCAGCTCCTCCGGATCGGCAAACGGCAGCCATTGCTCTGGAAGGATACTAATTATACGGTCATGTGTTGCCACAATTTGAAACGTCGCCCAAAAGCTCATCAGCCGCGCATTAAAACGAGCGCGCTCGGGCGGCGTGGGTTGTGCGCCCCAACGTTCGAAATAGTCAAACACGCTAAAAATACCTTGCATCATCTCCGGAACTGGTGCGTCTCTAGTGTTAGCTAGAATTACCACTGCCAGTTCGTTGTTCAGGTCAGCATAGACGCACGAACGGTGCCCGACATACACCCCGCCATGACCGGTGACCCGGCGGTGACCAAGTTGGTAGGTGATAAAGCCCAATCCATAATCAGTGCCCCGGTCTTCAGGCAGTACCCAATGGTGGCGATGGCCGATGTGCAGTGCTTTTTTAGCCTCTACGCTTATGATTGTGTCCTGACTTGGAAATTGGGAGGTAATAAAGCGGCAGAGATCCTGGGCGGTAGTATGCCAGCCGAACAAGGGAGTGAACGCCTGGGTATGAATTGCTTTTGGCACCGGAAACCGTTGCCGGTCAAACGGCCGAGTGTAGCCTGTTGCCAGTTGCGAGTTAAAACGCGGCGTATACTCCGGCGTAGTATGGGCTAAACCCAAGGGCTCAATGATCTCTTTGGCTACAAATTGGTTATATGTCTGTCCGCTCCCAACTTCAACAATCTGACCCAGCAGCGCGTATCCCAGGTTAGAATATTTTAATTTGCCGCCAGGCTTTGATACCAAAGCAGCGTTCATTATCTCTCGCCGCAACTCTTGCTTGTCAGGAAAAGGTCGCCGCAGCTGCCAAAAATCACTATCACACCCGTCGCGCAGCATACCAGCGCCATGACGCAACAGATGACGAACAGTAATAGCCCTAACCCTGGAGTCGGTATGCTCGGCCAGCCATGGTAAATATATTGTTGCCTGATCGTCTAAACCCACCATACCCCGTTCCGCCAAAAGCATGATGGCCGTGGCAGTAAACATTTTGGAAAGTGACGCCACGCCAAACTGGTGCTGCACCGTCATCGGCTCGCAGCGCTCCACATTAGCCAATCCATAGGCGCGTAGTAAAGGCGTCTCCTTGCCATGCTGGATCGCTACTACAAAGCCCGGCACATCCATTTGACGCGATTGGTATTCCAACCAGGAATCGATAAATGTTATTGCTTGGCTGCATGCATGCTTATTCATGATATTGAGCAATTGGCCGATCAATAAGACATTCCATCAAGGCTAACGACTTCTCGCCGCTTAAGGCATCCTGCCAGAGATAGTTAAACAACATCTCGTGCCTATGGACGTCGATCAAGCGTTCAGCAAATGACTGGCGAGAGGTAATTTGTTCGCGGTACAAGGCTTTTTTCCGGTTCCCACTGCCGTAGAATCTAATCAAGGTGAAAGAATACAAGCCATAATCGCCAGCGTAATCAATAGGACGGGTAAGCGGCAAAACGCGGACAATAATGTGTGGTAATTGAGCAATCTTAACGATATGCATCAGTTGTTCACGCAGCACTTCCGGCCCACCGACCTGGCGATGTAATACGGATTCGTCCAAAATTACTTTCATTTGAGGTGGTGTAGCCTGCTCCAATACATGCCACTGCCGCTTAAGGCGCAACTCAACATGCAGCTCGCGCTCATATGTAGTAATCGGCAATAATCGGCTGTAGCGTGTAACAGCCCGGCTATAATCCTCGGTGTGCAAAAGACCAGGTACCCCTTGCAAGTTAAAACACCACAATCCTTGGGCGGTTTGCTCGGCCTCAACCAATGCCGCATACGCTGGGTCAAGCACATCCTTATAGGCTTCTACCGACAGTACTTCTTTAGAAACATGAGCCACTTGCATTCTCCACTTTGATGATATTCAGTATAGCATTACCTGTTTTAAGAAAAGGATCGAACAAAAGACCACTCTTGCAAGGCTAGCGAAGAACGGGATCGGCATACTGGTTCAAGCGATCAAGGGGATTCCTCATTCGCCGCTTGCGACGCGACACGGGCAAAGGTTACTAGCTGCGGCGCTCACCAATAAATGCCATCCGCCGAACCATGCCAACAGATTGCAACCACAAAAAGAAAAGCCCCAGAAAATAAATTCTGACCTTTCTATCTGGAAAAACAATGTATCAGATCATGGTACGTGAGAGTACGTTAAGATAACTCTACGAGATGATTCGGAGGGCGATACAAAGACCATCCGCGAACTACTGGACAGCAGCGCCGACGCAAAGGAGCCATCCGAATAATGGCTCAACTATTTAAACATATCTTTACTCATGCTGATAATAGTTTATTGAGAAGCCGACTTATGGAGAATTGAAGCAGCCAGGGTCTGGTATGGCAGACCCTCTTTCGCAGCCTTTGCCTTGAGCTTATAGACATCGCGTTCCGAAAGACGGATATTAATATTTAAGGTCTTGTTGAGAGAGTTTTTAGCGTATGACTTCAGTTCTTCCTTACGCTTCTTAAGATCAGGCATACTTTCAAATTCACCGTCCTCAACTGCGTCAAGTAGCTTCTGTTCGTCTTCTTCTATATCGTAGTACTTCACTTTGCATCTCCTTTTAAGTATTTTTTAGTTGCTTTACGGCTGGGGACAATAGTTTTGAGAAAAATCTTTATTTCATCTTCAACATAGGGGACGAGGTATGCGTATCCGTCAATTTCTACAATTAACACTCGTTGAGCCAGGTATCGTATTGCGTTCGGGTGTTTTATGTCGTCGAGAAGTCTTCCTGCGTCAATAGCCGTAAGCGCATCCTCGAAACAAATCTCGCGCTCGGCTTTGAGTTTGTCGTTTTTTGCTTCGCTCCAGTCGATATACTTCACTCTTTTAATTTATGACAAAGCATATATTATGTCAATGGATTATTTCTCAACAAAACTCCGGTCATGCAACAGATTAAAAAATGAGAAAGCAAAAAAGCGTTCAAAAACCAAACGCTTTTGTATCTGTAAATTCAACTTGGTGCGCGAGATCACCGTTAGGTAGAACACTTTACAGATAAGCACCGAACTTATGTATGCAAAGTTAGGTAAACTTGGCTTTACATACTATGACGGAAAATTGAGATTGTCGGAGGCACCGAGGCTAAGAAAACTATTTCAGGCTAACGATCGTGCCCATTAATGACGGAAATCGTGTATCCAGCTCATTTCGGCGAAGTCGGTTGTAATGTTCGTTACCTACGGTGCGAGTCTCTACAAGCCCTGCAGACCTAAGGATTTTGAAGTGATGGGTCATGCTTGACTTTGGTCTGCCAGGGGCTAATTCGCTACAGGTCCTCGAGCTACCATCAGCAAGTTGTCGGACAATGTCCAGGCGGATAGGATCAGATAACGCATGCATGATGTCAGCAAGCCCTATTTGACTCATAGAAGGGTGAATGATCTCTCTCATAGACAATATATTATACCAAACATTTTGATTTTATTCTGTAGTTCTAATATACTAGTACAATGATACAAGTGAGGAACTCTATGAAGAAAGCTCTTATAATCAATGGCTCCGAAAAAAGAAGGCCAATGGCGGAGGGTAGACTAGCTCACTACGTCACGCGTCTAATTGCTGAAAAATTAGGCAATAATTTCAACGTCAGTATTACAGATGTAGCAGAGGGATACGACATCGAGGGCGAGCGCAAAAAATTCCTTGATGCCGATATTATCATCTACCATACCCCCATCTTTTGGTTCAACGTTAGTTCGGTACTCAAGAAATATATCGATGATGTATTTGCTGGAGGGGTCTTTTTTATAGGGCGGCAGCCATACGGTAGCGGCGGCTTATTTACTGACAAAGTTTATATGATTTCAACAACGTGGAACGCTCAGTCTAGTGACTTGAGTGATAAACATGGTTTCTTGGGGGGCCGAACTGCGGATCAAATTCTTCTGCCCTTTCATCTGGCGAACCAGTACACTGGTATGCGCCCGCTCAAAACTCTGTCTCTACACGACGTGGTCCACAACCCGAATATCATTGAGTACAAAAAGAAAGTTACAGACCACTTAATAAGTCTATTCCAGCGAAATGACGAAGCCCGTCCAAAGGCTGATATGAGAGTGGGCGTAAAAAAGACGCCCGATTCGAGCGTCTTCTTATGCAATACAGACCTTGGTGCGCGAGAGAGGACTTGAACCTCCACGGGTTACCCCACTACCACCTCAAAGTAGCGCGTCTACCGATTCCGCCACTCGCGCATGAATCTTTGTTATTTTACGATTTTTACTAGCAAATCTCAAGGGCTGAAGGATGATTATGAGCGTGGCATGTGATCGTACAGATGATCTAATGTATAGCTATTGCGCAAAAGCGGCTTTATGCTATCAAGGCTGACGTTTATTTTTACTCCTGGATTCAACGTACCGTACGGGTCGAAGATCTGCTTTATTTTGGTAAACAGAGCGTATAACTCGGGCCCGTACAACTTTTGAAGGTATGGTGCGCGCAGACGGCCGTCGCCATGTTCACCACTGGTGCTTCCGCCCAGACTAATTACTAAATTATAGTATTCGTCAATTATACGGAACGCTTTTTGGCGGTCGCCCACTTGGCTTAGATCTAAGAACGGCTGCATGTGCAAGTTGGCATCACCCGCATGTCCCCACACAGCAGCCTGTAAGCGGTGGCGTGCAAATAACTGGTACACGCCCTCGATATACTCGCGGAAGCGCTCCGGCGGCACAATACCGTCTTCGATAATAGGCAGTGCCTTTACACCGCCTTCGCCGTGCGCTACAGCCGTGGCTGACGAATGACGTATCTTCCAGAGCTGTTCTTGCGCCAATGAGTCGGTTTCTATTTGCACATGTGCCGCATATTCTTCCAAAATTTTCCGCGCTTTTTTGGTAAGTTTTTTCTGAGTCCGCTCGTTAGCGGTATCGAACTCAACGAGCAGTACGACCTTTGGAAATGGCTTGGCGATACAATCTTTTAGTTGATTGGGATTGATACGGTCCACAACGTTTAGAAGCTGCTCGTCGACCATTTCTATGGCACTCGGCATCTCTGGCAGAGCGCGCAGTTCAAGCACGGCGCTTTGCGCCTTTTCCAAATCATCAAAAAAACCGACCAATAAGGTAGCGACCGGACTGTAAGCTTCGGTATCAAGAGCAATTTCGGTAATAACTCCCAGCGTGCCTTGCGACCCTACAAATAACGGCGTCAGGTCCATCGAACCGTCCCGGCGTTTAATATCGGTAAGCGCGTAGCCGGCAGTATTTTTGGTAACGCCCATGCCAAGTTTGCCTATGAGGCCTTGGTTTTCTTCTAACAGAGCATCTACAGCACGGTATATTTCTCCTTCGAAGGTGGCAAGGCCTAACTTTTTGCTTACTTCGCGCTTATTTAAACGCCCGGTTTCAATGATCTCGCCGTTTGCCAGCACCACTCGTAAGCCCCGCACGAAATCGCGCGTCGAACCATACTTGACACTCTTTTCACCGCTCGCATTGTTAGCAACAGCCCCGCCGATAGTACAGTATTCCATGCTGGACGGAAATGGCGGTAAAAAACGGTCGTGCGTGTGCAGCGTTTGCTGTAATTTGCCGTAATTAACGCCCGGCTCTACCACTGCTACGCCGCTTTTGTCATCCAACTCTAAAATACGATGCATATGTGCCGGAAATACTACGATAATACCCGCACCAAGCGCGGCACCGGATTGGTCGGTACCAGCACCCCGGGCCGTAATAGGGATTACCCTGCCCCGCTCAGCCAATTGCCAGGTAAATCGTGTAATTTTGCGCACGTCGTTCTCGTTGCGCGGATACACCACAAGCGCCGGGGTCACGGTAAACACACTGGCGTCTGTCGAAAAATAACGCCGGGCATCTGCGGAAGTCATAACCTCGCCCACTAGATGTTCTTGCAAATAATGCGCCACCTTGCTCATATACTATCTGTTACCCTCGTCATATTTGTCGCTAATGCCTAGCCATTATCATAGCACATAAAGGCACAAGCGCTTCGTTTAACGTAAAGTTTAAATCTGCCCGCTTACACTCCTTCTGTTTGATTACAGAAGCGGGGGATGGATTGTCTAAACACCTCCGGCCTTAACAGACTGGTAATTGTTCTCTATCTTACTGCCTTGTTACGGTGATTTTTTTGGCCATGTCGTTTACGGCCTTTAGTGCGGCCTGATCGACTTCGCCGGAATCGTTGGTGCAGGAACGGTTTACAAAAGCTCGGCTGCCGTTTGTTAGAATAGCGGCGCTATAATACAAAGCGACTCGACGTGAGCCTTCGGTGTATCGCGCTTCCAGCGTGGGCAAGCTGTATGCTACCGATTCGTCTATGGCGTCCTTTACAATGAGCGAAATGCCCGCTTCAGGCCCTTCTACGGTCGCGCCGGCATTGCGATGGGTTGCCAGCTGCGGGGCTACCACTTCGCCGATATCCTTGCCAGGCAAGTGGTCCGCCGGTAGCGTACCAAACTGCAGCGTACATTTGCCGCTAGGATCATTGTACTCTTTTACGGTTGCCACGCCGGTATTTTTGGGTTTGTAATCTTTCATGTCAGCCGGAGGATTCAGCACGGCCATAGCCAAGATGCTCATATCGGCCGCATCCTGCACTTCGTTCACAGAGCTTCTAGATGTATTGCTTACAGTAGTATCGTTTTTTTCTTCTGGCGCAAAAAATAAAAAATATATAGCCACAGCCAGCCCGATAATAATAGGTACGGCTATTAAGAGGAGCAGCAGCTTCCAGCTCCGTCTTGTTTTTTGAGGCGGTGGCGGAGGGGGAGCAGTGTCGTCAGGCCAAGAGCTAGGGGTCGTAGGGACAGGCGCCGGTGCCGGCCGCTCGCGCCAACTGGTCGGCTGTGCTGTCGATACTCCAGGCTGTGGCAACTGAGGCTCCGCCGAAATGCCTGGTTGAGGCGATGTAAAAGGTTGCTGAGGCAGGGACACTGGACCGGAATGGATAGCGGCATGCCGTTGGGCGTCTTCGACTGCTTGGCGTTGCCAGTCGTCTGGCCGTGGCCCCCGAGGGGTGGCGGGGGGCACATTCGGGATATACTGATTTTTATTGGGCTCCATTGTCACTCCTACGTCTCAAAACTGCTTACGCAATTATGATAGTATATCACCTTTTACGATGTTAGTCACCCCCTCTACTCCTTGGCCGGACAGATGCTTACTGCAGAGAAGTCACATAGGCGGCAACCGTCTGGGAAACCGATTCTAACGTAGCCGTACTGCATTTATCTATGGTGTCTCCTGTGGTATGAAAAGCTGAGTAATTATAGTCTATGACCAAAAAACTTGGTATGCCCGCCTTATTAAGAGACGTGTGGTCATCCCTGACGACCTGGCCTGTACTATCGCGAAAAATGCCGCTTGCCGCTTGCCGGCCGATTTGCCAAAAGGCATCGGCTTGTTTGCCTGCGGCCTCCATGGACGATTTTTCTTTATAGATCCGCGCATTTTTGCCGCACACCATATCCAATACCACAGCCAGCTCCGGTTTTGTGGTACCGTACAAGTCAGGCAAGTGTTCCGCAAAATAGGTGGAACCGAGTGGTTGCCAAGCTTCGTACCCCCTTCCTACCGGCTCATCCCCTTCTTCGCCGTCAAAAAAGACAAAATCCACCCCAATATCCAACCCTTCTGGTGAACGAGCCAGCGCACGAGCCACTTCAACCAGCACAGCAACACCCGATGCCGAGTCGTTAGCACCCGGAACAGGCAGGCCCGGGCGCTTTTTGTCTTTATCCGCATATTGTTTGCTGTCATAGTGGGCAGCAAGTACAATACGCCGCTCTTTTTCCGGATACAACCTGCCGATAATATTCATAAGCTCATATGTCTTGCCGTCTTTGCCCTTGTGCCGCCATGACTGAACCGTCGTTTCTTCGGTTATTGCCTGCATCTCGGCCTGCAAAAATTGCTGCGTCTTTTTATGACCCCAAGCTCCAAGATAACGCGGCCCATACCGCAGCTGCTGGTCAATTAGCGCCAACATCTCCGAGCCACGCAGCGCTCCCCGTTCGTTAAATGTCCGTTGTAGTACGGCGGCCGTCATATAATCGACCGGCGAAAAATTATCGGTAAGCACCGGGTAAGGGCTTAAGTCAAACCGGTTAAGATCCAACTGCTGATCAGGCAGCGAACGGATAAGCCGGTACGGATGATCGTCAAGCGCCGCGTCATTAATAGTTACTTTGTTATCGCTGTTATACCCGACAAAAATTATGTTTTGCGACAAGGTCTTGCTTGGTGATTCAACAGCAAAAAAATAGCTATTCGGAAATACGCTACGGAACGTTTTTATTTCCGACATAATGAGCGAGGGTTGCCGGCGCGACAAATCGCCGATCATACTGGCAATAAACACGCCGTTCTCACGCAGACCGTCTTTTGCTACCCGAAAAAACTCTTGGGTTGTAAAGTGCGCGGGCACTGAGTAAAACGAGTAATATACGTCGCTGAATATCAGGTCGTATTTGTCAGGAGAATCACGCAACAGACGCCGCCCGTCTTGTGCATAATTATGCAAGCGAGGCGTTTCCTGCAAATTAAAATATTGCTTGGCGATAGCGTGCAGCGACGGTTCTATTTCTGATACATCCACAGTCGCTTGCGGTAACTCGTGTAGCAAAGCCTTTGGAATAGAATATGCGCCGCCGCCAATAACCAGTGCATTGTCCACGCGTGGCGTAAACAAGTTATATAGGCCGTAATAGTGGGTGTACCCATATACCAAGTCGGTTGGATCACTGCTATCTAAGAACATTGCCCCCGAATGGCTATGATCCTGCTGAAAAAAACGGACCGGCCGGCCGTTTTGCTTGCCATCATAAATGGTGATTTTTTCATACATGCCGTCTTTCGTATACACGATATTGCTATTAGTAGCCGGCAAGCCAAGCATGGTAACGGCCAACATAATACCTAGGCCAAAAAGCGACATACGCCAGTATTTTTTGGCTATGCCAGCCACTAGTAACGGTAGTAAACCTAAAAGGGATAGTACAATGCCAGTGGCAATGAGTATCTGCGTAATGCCAAAGTGCGGAATAAGTACAAACCCAGCCAAAAGACTGCCGGTAATACTGCCCAAGGTAGACCAAAAAAAGATATTCCCGGCTACACTGCCCACTCCTTGTTTCGGCGCATAAACACTTTGCAGCTTTACGGCGTAAGGCGACAGCGTGCCGAGCAGGACCGCCGGCAACAGAAAAAGCAATATGGCCGACACTAAAGGGCCTGTGGCGTTAGATAATGTCAAGCTGACATACGGCAACAGCCCCGCACCCAAAAAATGGAACAATAAAAGTGTCAGCCCGCTTATAAATATGATGCCAAAAAACCACTTAAGCGATGGAAAACGATCGGCCAATTTGCCCCCCGCGTAATAGCCGAAACTAAGAGCCAATAAAATAACGCTGATGACGCTCGAAACCGTATACATAGTGTTGCCGTAGTAGGGCGATAACACCCGGACTGCCACGACCTCAACCACCAAAACACTAGCGCCCGTAATAAAGACGGCAATAGGCAGCAGATAGGCGCGCAAAAACTTCTTCATAATTAGTTCTGATTTTATTGTAGCAGCACTTCCAAGTGACATACATTTTCCCCTGTTAGAAGACATCTTCTAACAGAGAACCAAGTTGCAAGTTGGCGCGTATAATTTTCCGTCCTATTGTCTTTTATTGTAACAAGCCATGGGCAGCGTAGACGATACTATATCAGGACCGCGGTGCTGATTCCTGGACGGGCGGAATAGGTGGTGGTTGTGTTGTTCGGCGGTGCCTGGACCTTAGCCTACGCCACAGAGCTACCGCACCTGCCGTAACTGCCGCCTTGGCGAACAAACCCTTGCCGCGACGGGGTTTATCTTTTTCGCCGGCTTCTGTCTCGGTCACAACCTGCGTTTCATGTACAGTCCGTTGCCTCGGGCCCTTCCACCCTTGTTCTATAAACCAAGGGTCAAAGACCTGTTTCTGCGCGCCATATGTAACCACAAGTACTCCTGCTAAGCCCGCAGCTGTCCAGAAATCCTTGGCATTCCAATCACAATCATAAAATGGGTTGCCGTGCGAAAACCAGTACCCAGGATTGATATTACATGGCTCGGTAGCTATTGTTACCGGTGGTACGTCCTTGGCAGGAAGATCCGGGTCTACCGGCGAAGGTGGCGTAGGAGCGGGAGTAACCACCTGGCTCGGCCGATCAGCCGCGTGCGTACGGTCAGCGCCGAACCGTTCCAACACTTCCTCCATAGTCCGCTGCGTCGGCATTTTGGGCCTGTAGCTTTGCGGCAAATCACGTGCATCCGCCCATGACAAATTATTCAGCTCTAAAACGCGATCGGTCAGCTGCCATTTTTGCCGCCCTGTCAAATTATCATAGCCAAGCTCATCAGCGTATTCGACCGTTTGATGCCAGATCGTACCTTCGCCGGTCGAACGCTTATATCCGCCCAGCTCTCTGCGTGCGGGTGCTTTATCAATATCGGCTGAGAGCGACAAAGCGTCTTTATCGTGCGTCTTTTTTGCTTCTGGAACATAAGAAACTTCTGTATGCTTACGCGGTGTTGCTTCCACTACCTGAGTAGCAGTTTGCAGTGACCCTTCCGGAATCTCGGCGGGCGAAACGGCGACAACGCCATTTGACACACCCATGCCATCCAAAAGACCTATTTCCTCTAAGCTGTGCGCGGCTGCACCGGTTGCCCGATAAGCCTGCACGGCTACAAATGCTATGGCCGTGCTTGCCGCCACACCCCCGACCCTGCGCATGGTTTGCCTCCAACGCGGCAGCTCATCTTCAGTTACGGCGATACGCTCCCGTCGTACTGCTGCCGCTACCCGTAAACGAACGGCAGCCCAACTAGTATACTCACGCACTATTTCCCAAGGCCGGATGGATAAGACTGGCTCGGGTGGCGGCAAAGGAGGCGGATAGTTAGGCATCGGGTCGTAAGTGGTATACATACCCGAGATGCTACACCACATAAAAGGCTACGTATGTAAATTGTTTTACACAATAATTATGGTCAGCTAGCGAGAATACAAAAACCTCATACATTAACACGCTGCTTGTATTAGTTCGGCTTCGGTATATCTCAGGGCGGGCGTATGGCTTTTGCTCGTAGCTAAAAGTACTAGCTACTATAGCATTGGACAAGTCACAGGCTCGCCTCCAATTACTACGACCGGCCTTCTACTTCGTATACCGCCACAATATACATGCTTTCAGACCAGCCAAGCGGTGTGTTTTCGTTTGCTTTGTCGGAATGGGATAAGTATAGTTCTGGGATTTTGCCGTCTTTGGTAATAGTGGCCGTTGCCTTTTCCAGGTACGCCCTGGCTCTGGCTTCATCGCCTAATTGCTTATAGGCTATTGCCAGCCAGGAAAGGCCGAAGCACCACTCTGCCTCTTCAGAATACCCGTCGCTGTTTTTGTTATAGTAGCGATCGAACTTGTAACGGATAAGTCCTTTATCTTTCGCCAAGTGATATTCCAGATTCGCCAAAATCTCCCTGCCCATCTCTGGGTTAACAACACTATAAGGATACACAAGCGATACCAGGGCCAAGTCGGTAAACTTAGATTCCGATTCTCTTGGCAATAATGTCTTTAGAGTTGCTTCGCCGCGGTCAATAGCGTCCTGGTCGACATCCATGCCGCCGACTTCTTTCCACTTTTTCAATGCAGCTACTACTGCGCCGACCGAACTGGCATGAACTTCTTCGTTTTCTTCCCACATGCCGGAGTCGGCGTCGTGCCAGTATTCGACATTACATATGTAATAAATAAGTGTCTGCACAGTCTTGCGGTCTTTATCATTCCGCAACATGCTTTTACCCTTGGCTTCAAAATCGGCCAGCTTAAATAACACTGCGCCCACCGCGTCGTGTTGTTTATTGCCCCACGATTCCCAAAACTCCTCGAGCGTTGCGGGGTTGTACCGGGCATGGATAAACTGCCAGCTTTCGAAAGGCTTGTTGGTGACCGCCCAGTTGATTTTGTCGATGTGCTTATCGAATATATCAAGCAAGGTATGGTAGGTTTTGGCTACCGCCTGCCATTCGCCAGCATATTCGAAGGCCAACGCCTCATATACGTTATCTCTCAGCCATGCTTTGTCATAGCCGGTCTGGACCATGTGCGATGACGCCAAAAATAGGCCGGAAGGAGTAATAAGCTTTCGCAGATTGTCTAAATGCCGATAGATAATAGCTTGCTTGTCCATACTTAATTCCCTGGGTTGTGGCTATGGTCGTAGCTGTCGTTTATGTTTCTGGAATACATAAACCCAAGCAGCGCGTTAACAATGTTCTCCGAACCATGGCCGTTGTGCAGTTCGGCTCTGACTTCTGCCGCCTGAGCCTCTAAGTCAAACAATTTTGCGGCCAGCTCCAGGTGTTCTTTGACCACCGGATCGGTTGCGCGCTCGGCACTGGCCAGTAATTTTTGGTTTGCCTGCTGGGCTTCGGCAATGGGAGCAGTGCAGCGTATGCATACGCCGTATTCGCCAAGTGTAAGGTTATGCCCGCCGTAATCGAATGTCTCGGCTTTTGGCAAATTGGACAAAACTTGCCTTACAATCTGCAGGGCGTGCCGCGCGGCAGTAGCAACGTCTGGATCGTCAGAGTGTTTTTTTATCATTTTTAGACCTTTTTGTTATGGCTAACTGTGTGTCATTATAGCATTACTATATTGAAAAACATCGTAACTCAACTCTGGTTAGCCATTGAAGACTTGCGTCAATATATCGGTCGCCATTGCGTGAACCGCCGTCGCAACCGATCTTAAGCCTTGGGTTTGCGAGTAGCAAAGAAGATCGCCACGAAAGCTAGAATAATACCGGCGATACCAACGTATAGCGCCCACTTGGCGGTGCTCTGCGCGTCGTGGGCGTTGTCGTGGGCGTGCTTGTTGGCAGTGTCTGCTGCGGTTTCGCTTGTCACTTTAGTAACAGAGAACGGACCTGACTTAGAGAAGTCTGGCGAGCCATCAGCCTTTTTAGGTTGCTTGTCTTCGGTCAAATCCCATGCGACAACATTGCCATCGGAGTAAATTTGGTAAGCCTTCCACTGTAGTTCAGTGGCCTTGTCGGGTGTCTTGGCGCTAAAGGTGAAGTCATCACGGTAGCCCGCGCCGATTTCGTTACCGCTCCAGGTAATGGACTTTACAACCGCTTCTTCGCCGCTGCCTTCCTTTTCAACCTGAATAGTCCAGCCTGATTTTACGGTCGGGATAACATGGCCAAGTCCGGCAGGAACCTCAAGCTTAACGGCGGTAGTGGGCATATCTTTCTCGACAGGCACACCGACGTTAAAGGTCATAAAGGCGCCGGTCAAAGCCTCGCCCGGCCTCACCGTAACGTGCGCCGAGGCAACACCAACAAAACTAAGTGCCAACGCGCTTATGCCAACGCCAAAACCTGCCAACTTTTTACCGAATTTCATATGACTCCTTACTATTTACTATACCGCTTAATAGCTTCCCGACGATTGAAAACGATAATCACCGTGAACGCGGCAGCTATAAGCGTGAATATGATGCCGGTTTCCGCCCATGCCAGAGCGCTACTAGCAGTTACGCTCCCTATTATGCCACGACCGACCCGCTGAGATTGCATAAATATGTGGATTGTTTTGTCGCCGCGCGTAATAACGAGCTTTAGCTCGTAAAGTCCCTGCCGAGGAAAGACATAATTTGCCGATACGCTTGAGCCGAGTACTTCAGAGGACGCAACAGCCGCCACACCCTGATCATCAATAATGGTCAGCCTGGCCCGAGAAGATTCGGGATTGATCGAGTTATCCCGAATATCAAAGAATAACGTGGCGCGCTCACCGGCTATAGGGTCGTCGTCGGGGTTTACGTGCAAAATCGCGCCCGCACCGCCCACTTGATCCTTAATAAGAACATGCGCCGAAACACTGCCCGGCAACAATAGCACGGCGATGAACGCCATGAGTGAAACAAGCAACTTCCTATTCATGGTCAGCTCCATTGTGCGTTTGCGAGCTACCGCCATGCTCCGAATAGTGTTCGCTGTGATAGTTCTTGACGAGCGCCGGGAGCATAAATAGCAGCAGTGACGAGAGCAGCCACATAGACAGCACCAAGATCCAGAAGTAATCTTTTGATTTGAACTCGGTGTGCTTCTCCGAAAACTTGCCCATGATCGTCCAGGCTTCAAGCCCAAAGAGCAAGCTCAATGGGATGAAGGTCGCAAGCTGCACCCAGTCGTAGGCGACGTGCGTGCCGATCATCCAAACATGCAGAATGATGAGCACGCTTCCCATATAAACAAAACGATGGAGCCACTTCCACTTGCGGAAGGTCATAAACTTGATAACTTTATCGAATGAAGTGGCGGCCATCAGGAATAGCACTATAAGCGCGGTCACCCCAAAAATCAGCGCCCATACGAATCTATCCGGCAGTAATACTAATCCACCGAAGCCACCAAACTGCCCCCACAGCGCGACGGCAGCGTGCAGAAGTGCGAAGTACGCGGCCGACACGCCAATAGCGCGGCGCGCGAACAGCAGGTTTTTCACCGATTCGCGCTTGCCGACCACTTTCTCTATGGGCGAAATTATGAGTGCGGTGTAAAGGAACGCCACTGATATAAATCCATACACCTGCTCAGTACGGATATAAAACAGTTGGTCACTCGGTATTTGGATGCGCAGCAGGCAGAGCGTAAAGACGCTGAGTAAAACCGAAAAGGTCAGAATATAGAAGCGGTTATTGTTGGGTAGATTCCTGATTGTTTTATTAGATAACATCTAGGCTCTAGCATAGCAAAACAAGGCCTATTTGCGTGGGCGAGCTCGATAACGACCCGAACGGATCGCAATTGCCAATAGGCCCAGGACCCGACGAACAAGGCAGAACAAGATATGAACGGGTGGCAGGGAAAATAGCTAGCTCTCCAGCGCTATGCAACCGCGTACGGTTTGGAGCACCCGGCCGCCTTGGCCCGGATAGACGGTGCAGGACATGACGCCTGGCGTATGTTTATGATGAGTGAAAATTTCCAACGGCAGCACAGCGCGATGGACATGGAAGCCCTATAAGAGTTATAGGTGCCTATCCGTCATACCCCTATCAACACTTCTGTTAAGCGCCTTATCGTGTAAAAGGCTCAAGCTTGTAGAGATATATCAAAACTACGGAAGATTGGACCGCCTATTCACAATTCTTCCTAGACCTCCCCTGCCATTCTGCCCAAGCCTGCCGACTTAAAGCCCTCCGGCAAAAGTTCATCAGAGTCAGTAAGCATTACATTATCCAATTTACTCGTAGCAGACAGAACCGTGATGACTTGACCATTTAATCGGGCAAAGTCATGTAGCCATTGGCGGCAATTACCGCAAGGCGAAACAATCTTAGGCTTGGAATCGGTGCGGCCAATGACTAAGTATAGTTTGGTAATCATGCGATCGCCAGCCGCGACAGCATTAGCTAACGCGCTGGCTTCTGCGCAGACGATCGTGTCGTTAGACAAAAAGATATTATTTCCTACATACTGACCGCTTCTGCCTGCTGCGACTGCGCTTGTACTGGGATTAGTTATTTTGTTTAAAGAATGACTTAAGCCTTGTGCAGCTGCGCGCAGTAATTTTTGATCTTCTTTAGGTAATTTAGAAAAAGCAACGGTTTTCATAAAAGTTAGTATGACAGATCAAAGCTATTTTTACAGCGTCAGCAGACGGACTTAGAGGGCGCTATCCCCTGACGGCAAGTAAGCGCTATTACAAGTTATTATGTTTGTTCACTAGGGGTAAAGTTATAATCCGCATAGTATCTGAGAGTTATGAGAGAGTGCCGTTATTGGTCTGTTTTCATAAGCTCATACATAATTTCTGAGCCAAGCCTTTAGCGGCTTTTGGCTTTTTGGGTTCAAGTCCTCACGTACAGAAAACCAAAGTAAAACATTACTTCTTAGAGATTCTTAAACTGGCTAAGCAACTCCTCCTGGTTCTTGTCATTAAAAACAATAAGCCTTTGCGCTTCTTCAATAAGATAGTCTTGCAATAACCTGCTTGCTTTGAAACCTTCTTCAAGCTCAGTGCTCCCATATTGTGGGTGAAAAAACTTCCTATCACGAAAAAACTGCTCCCGATGTTTATTTTCATCAGCCGTAACCACAAGGAATAATTCACTATTTTGTTGTACTTTAGGATCTAGAAAGGCTGCTTCAAAAATTACATTAGGTCGCTCTGCAAGTTCCTTATCTATGTATGGATGCATGCTTCTACGCACAGCTTGTAGACCTTTAATTGCATTCTCGCTATTCAGTTCGCCAAATAGTCGCCATGCTTGTTTAGTGCCAATATATAAAAAGGGGTCTTTAGAATCACCAACTTCTTTTGGTAATTTGACCTCTCAAATAATCACCCTCGTACAGTTCGATACCAGTTTTACTGTGAAGTAATTTGCTAGCAGTAGTTTTGCCTGCGCCAGGAGCACCATATACGAGGATTTGCATAACCCAATAGTAACACTCTCTTAAAGCGACATGGTTGAGCGGGTTAAACCTACTCTTACTAGAATTAACTTCTCTGTTAAATGGCTAGCTTCTAACTTTTTTGTCTCGTCTCCTTTTGTTGGGTATTAGAGGTGTTAAAACTCGAGATTAACAGATTAAAAAGAGCCCTAAACGGGCTCAAAATTGCGAATGGTGCGCCAATGCGACCTTACATGGAACACTTTAGAGCCGAGTATTTTATTGCTATATAAAAAACTGCTTGCCTTGGGTGTTAAGTCCGATCATTGGCCGTAAGATGACGCACGCCCTCTTGTAGGGATTGGATGCGCATACGGTACATGGCGATAAAATCAGTTGATTCAGGATGCGGAGGAGGAGCTATTGTTCGCATCACCATCACATCAATGTCGTGGATTGGAAAGATTGGATCTCCAAATGTCCTCACTTCGTCAGGGCTGGTGATGCAAAGCGCTACTTGGTCATCACCGTGCACCGCATAGCCTTTGACACCCCACTTCCATATCCGCCACTGTGCCTTGGGAACCGCACGCTGTAGGCATTCACCATAATACCGCGCCATGCACCCCATCAATTCAAGGGTTGGGATAGTTACCGCTGATCGGATCCTTTGTAGGCCCTCACGCTTCGCCCATTCAGGTACTTTGCTGGGATCATTTTCTAAGGGATCACCGAAGGGGTGGCGCAGTTCACAATGACTCTGCATCCACTCCCAGTAGCCAAGCAAGCTTTCGGGGGTGTAGTCGGCTGGCAGTCCGCTGTCTTCAGCCAACATTTTTTCCGCTTGGCTAAGACTTCTGAGCCAACTATCTAAATATGTCTTGTCTGAATCGTTAGAGGGTTTGAGCATAGCTATATTGTACTATCGCGGCCGATAAAGTCAGTAATAACCAGAAAGGACTCGAACCCATGCCAACAGATTACGTTTGCAAAAAGAAAAGTTCCAAGAATAAATTCTGGAACTTTTCTACCTGGAATAATTTGGATCAGACCATGGTGCGCGAGAGAGGACTTGAACCTCCACGAGTGTTAAGCTCACTAGTACCTGAAACTAGCGCGTCTACCAATTCCGCCACTCGCGCAAAACTACGTACATTATACACTCGTTTACAGAAATCGCCATCACCCTCTGTTATGACTCGCTAAACTAAAACGGAACAGCCTCCCGTAGAATTAGGTTTGTAACAACAACTAACCTACGGAAAGGACTGTTCCTAGTGACTAGTCTAACAAACATACCGACGGAACGTCGGTGTAAGCAGGTAGTGCACTACCT
>DATFHU010000003.1:0-25529 GCA_035248005.1 Saccharimonadales bacterium (SeqCode) | reverse complement strand
GTTAGTTGTTGTTACAAACCTAATTCTACGGGAGGCTGTTCCGTTTTAGTTTAGCGAGTCAAGAGCCACTACCCTCTGGCGAATAGAGAAGAAATTTGCTAAAATAGAAACGACATGTTGTTTTTGTTTGTCAAAAAATAAAAACGACGACAAATTCGATTTAAGAAAGGTACATAAGCTACAAGATGGCAGACAAGAAATATTCGATTCAAGACCTCCGAAACATCGGCATTATCGCGCATATTGACGCCGGCAAGACCACCACAACCGAGGGTATTCTGTATCGTACCGGTTTAAAGCACAAAATCGGCGCAGTGCATGAAGGCGAAACCACGACAGACTGGATGGCTCAAGAGCGTGAACGCGGTATCACCATCGTATCCGCCGCGGTTACGTGTTACTGGAAAGGCAAGCAGATTAACATTATTGACACCCCGGGTCACATTGACTTTACTGTCGAAGTAGAGCGCAGTTTGCGCGTACTGGACGGCGCCGTGGTGGTGTTCGATGGCAAAATGGGTGTCGAAAGCCAGTCCGAAACCGTCTGGCGCCAGGCCGACAAGTATGGCGTGCCGCGCATCTGCTTTATTAACAAGATCAACCAGACCGGCGGCGATTTCTATAAATCACTTGACTCTATTCACCATCGTTTAAGCAAGCGCGCTTTTCCTATCCATCTGCCAATCGGCTTCGAACAGAGCGTAAATGGCATTGTGGATTTGGTAAGCATGAAGGCCTACACCTACAAAGACTTTACCGACAAGGAGTTAATAGAGGCTGACATTCCGGCCGATATGCTTGACCAGGTCAAAAAATACCGCAGCCTGCTTATCGAAAACGCCGTTGCCGAAGACGAAGCCATGCTAGAGCGATTCTTCGAAGTAGGCGAAGAAGGCTTAAGCGAGGACGAGATCAAGCAGGCTATTCGTACTGCCGTACTTTCAGGTAAATTCTTTGCCGTAAGCGGCGGTGACGGCCGTGGTGTGATCGTCGAAAAACTGCTTGACCTGGTGGTTGACTTGCTGCCCGCACCGACCGACCGCTCCACAAACTGGGGTACCCACCCAAAGACCGGCGAAGAGATCGAGCGCAGGCATTCTGACTCCGAACCTTTTGCTGCGCTTGCATTCAAAATTACCACTGACCCATTCGTGGGCAAGCTGGCGTATTTCCGTGTTTATTCTGGCAGACTACAGTCCGGTTCGTATGTCCTTAACAGTTCGAAGGGTGAAAAAGAACGCGTCGGTCGCATTGTTCGCCTGCAAGCCGATAAGCGAGAGGACGTTACAGAAGTATTGGCCGGTGACATCGCCGCTATTGTCGGACTAAAAGGTACTACTACCGGTAACACGCTCTGCGACCCAAACAACCCGATTGTTTTGGAAAGCATTACCTTCCCGGAACCTCCAGTATCCATCGCTATCGAGCCGAAGACCAAAAGCGACCAAGAGAAAATGAGCATTGCCCTGCAACGGTTGGCCGAGGAAGACCCAACCTTCCGCGTAAAAGTCGATGACGAAACCGGCCAAACCATTATAAGCGGCATGGGTGAATTACACCTCGAAATTCTGGTAGACCGTATGAAGCGCGAATTCAGCGTGGAAGCCAATATTGGCCAGCCGCAGGTTGCTTACCGCGAAACTATCCGCAAAGACGGCGTAGAAGCTCAAGGCAAGTTTATCCGCCAGTCTGGTGGTCGCGGCCAATATGGCGACGTATGGCTGCGCTTGAGCCAGAACGAGTCAGGCAAAGGCTTTGAATTCATTAATGCGATCAAGGGCGGTGTGGTACCGGGTGAGTATATTAAGCCGGTCGAAGAAGGCATAAAAGAAGCCATGGCAAACGGTGTGCTGGCTGGCTATCCGGTCGTTGACCTCAAAGTCGAACTGTACGATGGTAGTTATCACGAAGTCGACTCCAGCGAAATGGCCTTCAAAATCGCCGGTTCTATGGGATTCCAGGATGCCTTTAAAAAGGCCAACCCTGTTTTGATGGAACCGATCATGAAAGTCGTAGTCGTCACCCCCGAAGAATTTATGGGTGACGTTATCGGTGACCTCAACAGCAAACGCGGACGTATTGAGAGTATGGAAGACCTGAGCTCGGGCATCAAGGAAATCACCGCTTTCGTGCCACTTGGCGAAATGTTCGGCTACACTACTAACTTACGCAGCATGACCCAGGGCCGCGCCAGCTCCAGCATGGAACTCGACCATTACGAAGATGTTCCGCCGAACGTAGCCCAAGCTATCATCGCTAAAAACGCCAAATAGGCCTATGTTTGACGAGCTAGGGCGGGGGCCACTTTTTAAAATCGAAGGCGACTTTAAAACAGAAGGCGATTGCCGGAACGGCAGGGACTGCGACCCTATACTTGGCATAATTTTGCAAGAATACAGGGGCATAGATGAACTACCTGCCGGTGCTGTATGTTTAGCTTCTGTTGTGTGCCGCGGTTTACGTCGCCTTACCGCCGATGAGCGCACCCATGCTACCGAATAGGACGATTGCCAGAAGACGAGTTAGTGTGCGACCTCCAAATACACTTTACGCCAGACCCCGATACGCTAGCCTGATAACCGTAACAAACAGTGCTTAATTATTTAAGACGACCTTTGCAGATGGCTATGCTATGGTACATGGTATGGACTTGCATCGTAGCGGCCTACAACCCGATTGGCAACACATCTTTCCGATAGAGCGTAATGTCTGGCAGCGAATTGCGGCCGCTACGTATGGCATTATTACGCCGGCCAATGCCGTAAGTGCGCTTGGCGGGGGGCTGGTAGCGTTCGGTCTTTGGAGTATCCTTGGCGGCAACATCGGGATAGGACTGGCCGCATTGGGTCTCGGCCGCCTGGCTGATATTGCTGATGGTTACATTGCCGCACGCACACATACCAAAAGTCCAGTAGGGGAGGTATTCGATTCGGCCCTAGATAAGCTAGCTATGATTGGCGCCATTATAGTATTCGTGGCCGTAAGCATAGTGCCATTGCCCGTGTTGGTATTCATAGGCCTGCAGCATAGTATTACCATTGGCTTAAGTATTATTGCAAGGCTGCGAGGCCATACGACACACCCTTCAGCCTTTGGTAAAATTGCCACTGGATTGCAGTGGGCAGTGTTACTCATATATGTAGGGGCCGAGCTGCTGCGTACTCAGAACGTCGCATCAGGGAGCACTCTACTCCAGATTATTGCCGGCGTAGTATTTTTGGCGTCTCTGGCGCTAGGCATAATTGCACTGAGCGGTTATGCAGCGATAGCGGCCACGCCTCCAACGAGGCATAAAACATGAAACGTTTAACGCCTGCTTTCAAACGCTTCGTTGTACTGCGCAATCCCGTCAGCACCAATGCTGAGCAAGTGCAGCGCCGCATACAGGAACTGCATGAACTATTCCCTGAAACGCTCATGGATATTATCGAAACCTCGGCAGCCGGAAAGGACGGTACCCGAAGACGTCTTTCACGGCATGCTCATCTCCTGGGACCGCACACATTACTGTGCATTGGCGGTGGTGATGGCACCACCAATTTGGCAGTGGAGTGGCTGGTGCAAGGAAAGGGCGTACCTGCCGCAGCACGGAAGACGCCGATTTTACCACTATGGGGCGGCAATGCCAACGATCTGGCTCATATGTTAAATGGCGTCATGTATCGCGGCAGATTAAAACGGCTGTTCGCCAAAGCAAAGATTGTCAAAGTATATCCATTGCAGTGCCATTTAGCAGAACAAAACACAGAACCCCGTGTGCATGTGGCAGTCGGATATATCGGATTTGGTATTACTGCAGCGGTTGCCTTGCAGCTCAACGCCGCCGAACACCGGCACAGCCGCTGGCGCACCGTGCCAGGCGTACGGTTTATAGGTGAACTGATCACCCTCTTTCAGACCCTTTTGGGTTCGACAAGCTTTGCCATAGAAGAGAAAGGCAACGTCCGCCACCTTCTGGAACGCAGCTATGTCAATGGCTCGCGCATGGGAAAACTGCGGCCCATAGCTACACGCCTTACTGATAAAACATTCATCGAAACCGACGTGCATCGGAAAGACCGGCACGTATTTGCCATATGGCGCTGGCTAAAAGAAAGCATGCGCCCGCGTCCAACCCACAAAATAAGCAAAAGCAGCACATTTAGCTGCCGCGACACCCTTTGGATGCAGGTAGATGGCGAGCCGGCACGTGTTGCAAAAGGCACTCAGGTTACCGTTTCCCGCTCGGCAAAACCGTTCTATGCCCTTAGCACGCAAACCGGTAAGTTAAGATCATAGTATAAACTTAAGAGAATTACTATGCGCATACTCCCTATTTACATCGGTGCCACTTCTTTGGTACAATAGCCTAGTCACTCGTGTGAGTTTTCTATCCTCATACAGTAAATACTAATTATTAAGGAGTCTTTAATGGCAGACACATTTGACCGTAGCAAGCCGCATGTTAACGTTGGCACCATGGGCCACGTTGACCACGGTAAGACTACGTTGACCGCAGCTATTACCGCTGTGCTCGCAAAAAAGCTTCCCAGCAACATCAACAAGCCGGTTAAGTATGACGAAATCGATAACGCGCCCGAAGAAAAGGCCCGCGGTATCACCATTGCTACCTCGCATCAGGAGTATGAAAGCGAAAAGCGCCACTACGCGCACGTTGACATGCCTGGTCATGCCGACTACGTCAAGAACATGATTACCGGTGCCGCCCAGATTGATGGCGCCATCCTCGTGGTGTCTGCCGCGGATGGTCCTATGCCTCAAACTCGCGAGCACGTACTGCTTGCCAAGCAGGTGGGCGTTCCGAGCATCCTGGTATTCCTTAATAAAATGGATCTTGCCGACCCGGAACTGGTCGACTTGGTCGAAGAAGAAGTCCGCGACCTGCTTGCCAAGTACGAATTTGACCGCGAAGCTCCAATTGTACGGGGTTCTGCCGCCAAAGCACTCGAAGGTGATGCTGCCAACGAAGACGCTATTATGGCGCTCGTAAAAGCCCTGGACGATTACATTCCCGAACCAAAGCGCGACCTTGACAAACCCTTCCTAATGCCTATTGAAGACGTGTTCTCCATTAAGGGTCGTGGCACTGTTGCTACCGGCCGTGTAGAACAAGGTGTTGTTAAAGTGAACGAAGAAGTCGAAATTGTCGGTATCCGCGACACCAAAAAGAGCGTGGTAACCGGTGTTGAAATGTTCAAGAAACAGCTCGACCAAGGTCAGGCTGGCGACAACGTAGGTATTTTGCTCCGCGGTATCGAACGAGACGACATTGAGCGTGGTCAGGTGCTTGCCAAGCCGGGCTCTATCACCCCTCACACCGAATTCGAGTCTGAAGTCTACATCCTTACCAAAGAAGAAGGTGGCCGTCACACGCCATTCTTTAAGGGCTACAAGCCTCAGTTCTACTTCCGCACTACGGACGTAACCGGCGAAGTTGAGCTGCCTGCCGACAAAGAAATGGTCATGCCGGGCGACACCGTAACCTTTAAGGTTAAGCTGCTCGCTCCAATCGCTATGGACCAAGGCCTCCGCTTTGCTATCCGCGAAGGCGGCCGCACCGTCGGCGCCGGCGTCGTAACCAAGGTTGTTAAATAATAACAAGTCTATCTAGGATAAGACTCGCACATTAAGGAAAGGAAAAATGTCCGAAACCGCACGAAATAAAGAAAAACCAGTAAGTCATACTGAACTTTCTCAAATATTTGCCTTGGGAGCCTTGATGGTTCCCGGCTCCACGCCTGAAACAGTAGGCGTGGATGCCGCTTGGGATGAGCTGGCAAACATGTTTCTAGGCGACGGACAGAAGATCTAGCTATGGTAGCAGAACCCAAAAAAGACACTAAGCAGCGGATACGTATTCGTTTAAAGGCTTACGACCACAAAGTGATTGACCAAGCCGCAAAGCAGATCGTAGATACTGCACTCAGGACTGGCGCTACCATTGCCGGTCCAATCCCGCTACCTACCGACCGCAGTACATTTACGGTTATTAAAAGCCCGCACGTGTACAAAAAAGGCCGCGAACAGTTTGAAATGCGCGTACACAAACGCCTGATTGATGTTACCGAGCCAACGCCCAAAACAATAGATTCGCTTATGAACCTATCCCTTCCGGCCGGCTGTGACGTTGAAATAAAAATGTAAGTATTAATCAGCTAAACGAATAACCGCGCTACTGGCATCAGTAACACGGTTTTTTCGTTTTTCTATTTCTAGGGCTTCAGCCCATTTAGATCAACGGACGCAAACTAAGGCAGTAAACGTCCATCCCAGGAGTTTTGGTTACTTTGCGGGTAAAAGTAACGGAGGGAAGGGTAAAGATTTAGGGGATGGTCATAGCCAAATATCTATACTCAATTACGCAGCCGCCCTCTCTGCGAAGCCTACATATTGCCAGCATTCTCCGCGCTTAAAATATCCGCCGATCTCTTTACAAGTTCGGTCGGAAAACAGCTAAAGCCAAGCAGCATAAACGCCTGATCAGGCGTAAGAACCCTCCGTACCGGCAGACAGTCTTCGGGTCTCATGGCAGCTGCAGCGTCAGTGTAGCGGCCGAATTCCTGTATCTGCCAATCACCCGAGAACGGCACAAATTGCCGTACAACCGCCCTGTCAAGCTCCGTCCAATCCTCGTCAGGAAAAAAATCAGCGGCAAGAACCTGCGCCTCTACAAACCGGCGAACATGTGGGATGCCACGACGCAGCTGCGAACATAACGTGTAAAGAACCTGTACCTTCGACCAGCATTCGACCTGCTGTATATCGACCGACTCGCCGGTACGAAGCTGATATTCGTCAATACAAGCTCGCAATATAATGTTACCCGCACCGCTGTACAGGTGCCGCATGGCCCGTGGCATGTCGCCAAGATCAACCAATTCAAAGTCGATAATACCGTCAGGCATTCCCTGGCCGTTAAAAACAATATTCTCGGGCCGCAGGTCTTCGGGTATTACCTGGCGTCCACTCGCTTGAATGCCGGCAGGGTAGTATGCCGACAGGTCACCGTATTGTTTTTTACATAAGGAAAACATGGCAGGAAAAGACGCATAGTCATCAAACGCTCCTAGGTTATCATATAGCACAGTATCCCAGGCAAGCCGAGCGGTGCAAAAGGGGCCAACCCGCTCCTTAAACCGCTCCGGATCAACCTCTTGGTGCCAAGCAAGGTACTTGCCTAGCCATCTTCCAATTTCAGGTCGAAGAGGGAGGCCGAAATGAAATATACCAGCATAAGTCTGGGTAAACCCCGGCAGATAAGTGGCCACTCTGGTAGCGCCGACTGTATGATAAGTGTGAAGTTGCGGTATGCGTAACGGCTGTCCTGGATTTTCAGCCAATAAACGAAGTGTCTCAATCTCTCGCTCTGGCTGACACTCCGGGCTTGTGCCGTTACTGATTTTTACTGTACAGCCTTTTGATCCAAGCCCAATATCCCCCAACAATATGTAGACTCTATTTACCGCCGTGTCGATACGGATAAAACGAGCGCAGCCCAGACGCTCCATTAAGTCATCAAGCGCCAGACGATCACGCAGGTCAATATCGTCAAAAGGAAGAAAAGGGTCCCCTTCTAGCCCGGCGGCGCTTATAGGTAGCTCCTCCATTAATGCAACAGTATAGCAGGTAAAATTGATTTTTCTAAAAAGCATATTCTAGATCATAAGTTGTTGCGGAACTATAAAGCTAATACAATAGAGTATCCAATGCTTATAGATCGTGTTGTCGGCACCGAAATGGAGTACGGGATAACCGTAGAATGGGAAGATCGCGACCGCCTGCAGGGTAACGCCCAGATAGATGATGAGGAAGCCGTACTTAGCATCAACCATTTTGAAATTGACAAATTATTATTCAATGTACCGGACGGCCTGTACCGCACCGCTCAGTTCCTTACCAACGGATCATCCTCATATGCCGACCATTACCATCCCGAGTATGCAACGCCGGAAATAAAAGTTACTAACGCTAGTGAAATCGAAGCCTACGACGGCCTTGACGAATTAGTTGCCGCCGAAATTGCCGGCGAGCGTATTATTATGCACGCCTTCGAAGTGGCGAAAAAACAAGGGATTATACGAAGCTATTCGCTCAATAACCGGATATTAGACGAGTTTGGTACTACAACTGGTTATCACGAAAACTACCTTGTAGACCGGGGGAGGCTGGACATTAAAAAAGCAGAAGGTGAACAGTATGACGCCTTTGGCTTATTCGGCTTGCATAATGCTACCCGCAACATATACGCCGGAAGCGGCGGCGTATACCGTCCCAAAGGAGAAACCGATCTGACGTTTACGGTCGCGCAAAAACCCGTCACGCTACAAAAAGATTTTAACCTGGCAACCACGACTGAAAAGCCGCTTATTAATACCCGCGATGAGCCTCATGCCGCTGCAAGACACTTTGCGCGGCTACATAACGTATGCGCTGATCCGAGCAATTCAGCCTGGAGTAAACGAATAAAAGTCGGCACCACTGTTATGGTCTTGGACGCCATAGAAAATGGGGCAAAGCTAGGTGGAGTGCTTGAGTTCGAGCAAGGCAAGCTGCACCACATTGCGCGGCAGGTTGCCGCAGACCCCACTTGTAAGAGGCCGGTTCGCCGCGCTAACGGCGCTACTATTAAGCCGGTCGATATCCAGTACGAAATACTGGCTCGCGCTCACCACAATGCAGCGCGCTATACGCAAACTAAAGTTACAAAATGGATATTGGCGGAGTGGGAACGGGCTCTGCGCCTTATTACCGAGGACCCTTTGTTGCTTGCCGACCGCGCCGATTGGCCATTACGATACAAAATGCACCAAAAATACGGCGGATACAACTTGGGGCGGGATGTGCAATTCGATATGATTAATCCAGGAGAAAATGGCAGAAACACTATAGCGGTAGCTCGTGCCAAAAAATGGAAACAGTGGATGCCGCCGGAGGAACTTATTCAGGCCAGAATGGTAAGCCCACCCCCAAATACCCGCGCTTGGCCCCGGGGAAATTATATAAAGAAAAGCGTTCACAACAGATTCGCTATACGTGTAAATTGGGGCGGCTGGAGCCAGCTTGCGGCGCCAAAGGAATGCATAGTACCCGACCCTCGGAGCACTCGGACGGAGACGGGCAGTGTTCTAAGACTAACCTATAATTGACGTGCAATCGGCGCCAGTCGTTGATATAAGTCTGCCTCCCGTTGCAAAGTCTGCAAATCCTGATCAGTTATCAAATACATATCTACCGGAGTCGAAGGCGTACCGTAAATACGGTCTTTTACACGCTGCGCGTCTTTGGCGGCAGTTTTCCAGGCTTCAAGCGCTTGACGATATGACTCTCGTTGCTGTGCGTTTATCATTGTCAACCTCCTTTTGTATAATCATAGTAGCTACAACAAACTATTACCGTCTGTAGAAAATACCACTTTTGCCTTTTGTTCTGCGCGACGACGACTTGCTTCCTAAGATATTGCCATGCTTTAATACGGCTAATGGCTAAAACAAAAAGAAAGCAAAACATTAGCAATGAAATGGACGGCGTGTATCTTTTAAAGCTGGCGCTCTATGTTATTCTGGGCTCTATGTGGCTAAAAATCTCCAGTGACAGCGGTTTGCAACTGCCAATACCTATAGGGTTTATCGTCGGATTATTGTTCGCCTGCCATGAGCATTTCCGTATAGACCGCAAAATCGAATACGCCGCTCTAATGGTTGCTATGCTCGCAGGCTACTTCGCTCCCTACGGGCTGTATGTCAGCTTCTAGCATTGCCGCACTAACTTTATCAGGTCAATGACTTATGTACAGCCATATGGGCAAGAGGCACAAAAAGTAGAGCCAAACCTCCATTAGTTACCAATTGCTCGAATGGTGTCGAAGGTGATGGCGGGGATATAGGCGCAGGCTCGTGTATCATGTTCCGGCCCAACGAGCTAGCTGTCTGTGGAACAATTACGGGCCTCTGCACCAGACGATGCAATATAAACGCTTCGGCTACGGCCGAAACAGTGTGTCCGGCTCCATAGAGCGCCGACGTCACCGTTTCAGCTGTGAACTGCAAAGTTTCGTGTTCTACTCCGTAGCGTGCCACAAGTCCGCTCAAAGCAAATCCGCACGCTCCCATGCCTGCATTCGCAAGGGCATACCCCCCCTAAGTACCGTTCGCAAGATCGTTTAGCCTTAGTATTACCGCTCAGAGCAGCACGCATTCCTTCTCTATAAAGGTATCGAACGGTGTGCTTACCCGTAAATGGCATTCTGCCCACCATCTCGACAAATTTGGCAGTAATCATAATTTTATGTTGTTATTATACACGAAATCATCAATAATGTAGAATTGTCTACATATTGACAAGGGGTAGAATAAACTGTTAAGATATGACGGTATATCAAAGTTTTTGTACTTGGTTATTTGGGAAGGTCGCATTTTAACAGATACGAAACCACCCGGAGCCGAGCATTTTTATGTCAGACTTCATAAAAATAACCTGTACAGATATTAATAAATTAATCGGAGTGTCACGGCCTTGCACTGGAGTGCAGCGTGGTGATAGCAGCGAGGAGCGGACCGTAGTCGTACAAATGATACGACGGAGGGAGCACCGGAGCTGATAGCGCCGCGATGTGCCCAGAATGTTTTGACAAAGGCGGGCTTTGCCCGGCTTAGGCAAAACATGGTGCATGGGTGTGAGGATTACTATGAAAGCATTAATTACTCGAAAGGTAGGCATGACCAGTACCATCGCTGAAGACGGTACTGTCACTGCTATTACCTTGCTTTCCGCTAGTCCCTGCGTAATAACGCAGGTCAAAACCGACGAGACCGACGGTTATACCGCCGTACAGCTCGGTTTTGAGGAAGCCAACAAAAACCGTATCAATAAGGCACAAACCGGCCACTTTAAGAAGGCCGGCGAAATTATGTCTAAAATTACCCGCGAATTCCGCGTGAACGAACTAAGCGAAGACCTCAAGGTTGGCGAAACCGTAAACCCCGAGGTCTTTTCAGTTGGCGACGAAATCGACGCAACCGGCACCAGCAAAGGCAAGGGTTGGGCGGGCACTATCAAGCGCCACAACTTCCACCGCGGTCGCAAGACGCACGGTGGCCGTAGCTACCGCCGCGTCGGCTCTATCGGTTCCATGTACCCTCAAAAGATTTTTAAGGGTAAAAAGATGGCCGGTCAAATGGGCCACGAACAAGTTACGGTTAAAAACCTGAGAGTTGCAATCGTAGACACCGACCTGGGCGTTATTGGGGTTACCGGTGCCGTACCTGGCCCGCGCAATGGCATTGTAATAATCAAGGAGGCGAAGTAATGGCTGGATCAACCGCTCCCGCATTTACAAAGAGTGGCGCCAAGGCTACTACCGCAACCAAGCTCGACAAGGCAGTCTTTGCTGTCGTGCCACAAAACCACGAGCTCCTTAAGCTCGCGTACACCGCATACCTCGCTAACGGCCGCGATAACTTGGCACAAACCAAGACCCGCGGCCTTGTTAGTGGCGGCGGTAAAAAACCCTGGAAGCAAAAGGGCACTGGCCGAGCCCGCTTTGGCTCTACCCGCAACCCCATTTGGCGCGGCGGCGGTATCGTGTTCGGTCCGACCGGCGAAGAAAACTACAGCGTCAAGGTAAACGTTGCAGCCAAGCGTCAGGCACTGCGCCAAGCACTCAGCCTAGCAGCCAGCGAGAACCGTATTAAGGTTATCGAGACTATCGAGTCCAAAGACGGCAAAGTCGCTCCAGTCGTGAAGATGCTCGCTAAACTCGAAGCAAATGGTAACGTACTGTTAGTAGCCGACCATAAGGATGACCTGGCTGTGCGCGCTACTCGCAACTTGCAAGGTGTCAAGATCGTACAAGCTACCTACTTAAATGTCTATGATGTACTAAACGCCGACACTATTGTGCTTAGCGAAAAGTCGCTCGCCATTGTTACCGAGTGGCTGGGAGATAAAAATAATGACTAACACTACTATTTTGCGCCCCCGTCTAAGCGAGAAAACATATGCCCTAAGCCTGACTCGTAATGTCTACGTATTTGACGTATCGACCGATAGCAACAAACAAGCAGTTGCCGAGGCAGTAAGGGCTCAGTTTGACGTCGAGGTAATTGACGTAAACATCGCGAACGTTAAGGGCAAAGTAAAGCGCACCGTCCGTAAAGGCGGCCGTCCGGTTATGGGGCGGCGTTCCGATACCAAAAAGGCTTACGTTACTCTAAAAGAAGGCCAAAAGCTCCCATTCTTTGACGAACCCGAAGAAGACAAGAAAGGCAAGAAGTCTGCCAAGAAGAAGGAAGAGGAGAAGAAGTAATGGCCATTAAAGCACATAAACCGACCACTCCCGGCCGTCGCGGCATGACCAGCCAAGACGTAAGTGACATTACAATCAAAAAGCCGCTGCGCTCCTTAATTATTGCCCAGCGCCGCGGTAACGGCCGTAACAACCAAGGCCGCATTACCACTCGTCACCAAGGTGGCGGCGCACGCAGCTTCTATCGCTTGATAAATTTCAATTTGCCGGCCGGCTTGACGGCTGAGGTTGAGCATATCGAATACGACCCTAACCGTTCGGCCCGTATTGCCCGCGTTAAGGACAACAAAGGCAGCTATCACTACATTCTGGCTGCCAATGGTATGAAGGTCGGGCACAAAATTACCAGCGGCGAAGAAGCTGGTATCGAGAACGGCAACCGCTTGCCGCTAAAGAATATTCCGGTTGGTACCACCATTCACGCCATCGAAATGCGCGCAGGCAAGGGTGCACAGATGGTACGCTCCGCTGGCAACGGCGCGCAATTAATGGCCAAAGAAGGCGACTATGCGCAGGTGCGTTTGCCGAGCGGCGAAGTACGCTTGGTACGATTGGAATGCACAGCCTCTATCGGCGTTGTCGGTAACGAACAACACCAGAACGTCAAGCTTGGCAAAGCCGGCCGCAAGCGCCATATGGGTGTCCGCCCAAGCGTCCGCGGTGTGGTTATGAATGCCGTTGACCACCCGCACGGTGGTGGTGATGGAGGCCGTCACCGCATGGCTAAAGCGCCTCGTACGCCTTGGGGTCAAAAGACCTTGGGCTATAAAACCCGCCGCCGCAAGTCCACTACTAATATGATCGTTAAAAGCCGTCACGCGGCCAAGAGGAAGTAAAAGGTAAGGATATGAGTCGTTCACTGAAAAAAGGCCCGTTCATTGATCCCAAGCTTGCCAAAAAGGCAGCCGCGTTGGGCGCAGAGGATCGCACTATCATTAAAACCTGGGCGCGCAGCAGTGCCATCGCACCGGAATTTGTTGGCCGTACGTTTGCCGTACACAACGGCAAGGTCCATGTGCCGGTATTTGTTACCGAAAACATGGTCGGCCACAAGCTGGGCGAATTTGCTCCAACCCGCAAGTTCCGCAACCATGGCGGTAAATTAGCAAAGGGCGGTAGATAATATGAGCGTCAAAGCAGTTGCCAAAGGCGTTCGTCACAGCCCGCGCAAAGTCGGTGTAGTTGCTGCTTTAGTCCGTGGCCGCAGTGTTGCTGACGCCCTTACTATTTTGGAGCATGTGCCACGCCGCAGTGCCCTGGCCGTCAAAAAGACTATCCAGAGCGCCCAGGCCAATGCCGACCACAACCACAACTTTAAGCCGGATACACTACAAATCATTGAAATCAGCGTTACGCCAGGACCACGCCTTAAGCGTTACCGCCCGGCCGCCCATGGCCGCGCCTTACCCTTCCAACGCCGCACAAGCCACATCCGCGTGATCGTCGATGGCGAAGTTCGCCCCGCCAAGAAGCCAGCCAAGGCCACAGAAAAGGAGACCAAGTAATGACTATCACTGTCTCAAGGGAAAAGAGCAGCCAGAGCGGGCGGATTCATTCCGCCGCCCTGCGCGATGAGAAAAACCGAATGGTTTGTCTCATTATAGATAAGGAGACAAAGTAATGGGACAGAAAGTAAGTCCGATCAGCATGCGGCTCCAGGCCAACAAAGATTGGCGCAGCAAATGGTTCGCAGGCAAGCGCGAGTATGCCAAGTACCTGGAACTCGACCTAAAAGTCCGTCACTTAATCCAAACCAAGCTTGGTTCGCGCGCTGCAATCAACAAAGTTGACATCGAGCGTTCACCAAACCTTGTCACCGTTACGATTACCACCGCTAAAGCCGGTGTAGTAATCGGCCGCGGCGGTTCCGGCGCACAAGAGCTAAAAGAAGGTATCGAAAGAATCTACGGCGTACCTACCCGCGTTAATATCGAAGAGATCAAAAAACCGGAATTGTACGCAAAACTGGTTGCCGAAAATATTGCCCACCAATTAGAACGCCGCATGAGCTTCCGCCGTGCCATTAAAAGCGGGGCAGCCGCAACCATGCGCGCCGGGGCCCTTGGCATCCGTATTGAAGTTGCCGGCCGGTTAAACGGCGCTGAAATGTCCCGCCGCGAAAAAGAAGTGCAGGGTTCGGTACCGTTGCACACCATCCGCGCCAATATCGACTATGCCAAAGTCGCCGCCAGGACCACTGCCGGCATTATTGGCGTGAAGGTCTGGATTTATAAAGGAGAGGTAGCATAAGATGTTAGTTCCTAACCGCACTAAATTCCGCAAGGTGCGCAAAGGCCGTATTCGCGGCGTAGCCACCAGCGGCCACTACATTGCACATGGGGAATACGCTTTGCAAGCGCAGAGCCACGAACGTATTACTTCCCGGCAAATCGAATCCGCGCGCCAAGCCATGACCCGCTACATTAAGCGTGGCGGTAAAATCTGGATCCGCATCTTCCCGCACACTCCGGTTACTAAAAAACCATTGGATGTCAAGATGGGTAGCGGCAAAGGCAGCCCGGAGTACTTTGCAGCCAAAGTAAAGCCTGGGACCATTATGTTTGAGATGCAGGGTGTCAGCGAAGAAGTTGCCCGCGAGGCAATGCGTTTGGCAGCCCACAAGCTACCAGTTAAGACTAAGTTTTTGGTGAAGGAGGAGATGTAGTAATGAAAATCGCAGACATCCGAAAGCTCTCGACCACCGATCTTACTACCGAAAGCACCAAATTACGCGAAGAAATTATTGAGCTGAAACGCCGTATGAGCATGGGTGAAGTCCAAAACGTCCGCGTTATCCGCGGCAAGCGCAAGGACCTGGCACGTATCCTGACGGTACTAGGCGAACAGCTGACAAAGGAGGCCAAGTAATGGCAAGGACAATTACCGGCGTCGTGTCTTCCAAAAAGACCGACAAAACCATCGTGGTCACCGAGCACGTGCGCTTGACGCATCCGCTGTATCGAAAGCAGTACACGGTAACCAAAAAATTCATGGCTCACGACGAAAATAACGAAGCTCAAGAAGGCGACAAAGTAATTATTGGTGAAACCCGGCCATTAAGCGCCCGCAAGCATCACAAACTACTGTCGGTTATCGAAAAAGCTGGCGTTAAACACGTTGAAAGCGAAACTCCGCTGGCAGACACCAAGCCCGCAGAAGGGGAGCAAACGTAATGATTCAGCAAGAAACCCGCTTGGCTGTCTGCGACAACTCGGGCGCCAAAGAAATCCTGTGCATCCGTGTGCTTGGCGGTACCCGCCGCCGCTATGCACGGGTTGGCGACACCATTGTCGCTACTGTTAAAGACGCTAACCCGCAGGGTAACGTCAAGAAAAAGAGCGTGGTAAAAGCCGTTGTGGTACGCACCCAAGAAAAAATCCGCCGCAAAGACGGTTCGACCATTAAGTTCGACGACAACGCCGCGGTTATTATTGGGGACGACAAGCTGCCCCGCGCTACCCGCATTTTCGGCCCGGTGCCGCGCGAGTTGCGCGACCTCGGCTATGCCAAGATAATTAGCCTTGCCCCGGAGGTATTGTAATGGAAACTAAAGTGTACAAAATCCGGCTAAAAAAGGGCGACACCGTTATCGTGCGAGCAGGCAAATACAAAGGCCAAACCGGCAAAATCGTAGCCACCCACCCGCGCGAGAACAAAGTGACGGTCGAAGGCATTAACATCGTTAAAAAGCATGTTAAGCCAACCCGCACTAACCCGCAGGGCGGTATTATCGAACTGACCAAGCCTATGTGGGTAAGCAAGGTCTCGATTGTCGATCCATCAACCAAAAAAGCCAGCCGCATCGGTTATAAACTCGATAAAGATGACGGTAAGACCCGCGTGTTCAAGCAATCCGGAAAGGAAGTTAAGTAATGGCTACTATAGCTGCACAACCAACCACTACTGCGCGTCTCCGCGAGGCGTACCGGGCGACCATTGCTGCTGAGCTGCAAAAAGAATTGAGCCTGGCCAATGCCAACCAAGTTCCTAAGCTGGAAAAAATTACCTTGAACGTAGGCCTAGGCAAAGCAAAAGACGACAAAAAAATGTTCGAAGCCGCAACCAACACCCTGCGCAAAATCACCGGTCAACACCCGGTAGAGACTGTAGCCAAAAAGTCTATCGCCGGATTCAAACTGCGCGAAGGCAACAAAATCGGCCTAAAAGTAACCTTGCGCGGCAACAAAATGTACGAATTTGCCGACAGGCTTATTACCATTGTACTGCCGCGCCTGCGCGACTTCCATGGTGTCAGCAACAAAGCGTTCGACCGCCAGGGCAACTTTAGCATTGGCCTTACCGACCAGTCAGTCTTTCCGGAACTGAGCTTTGACGAAACGACCACCGCACACGGTTTGCAGGCAATCTTTACTATCCGTTGTGATGACCCTGCCCACGCCAAGGCACTGCTCCAGAAATTCGGCATGCCCTTCGAAAAGGAGGCCCAAGTAAATGACTAACACCCAAGCGATAGTACGCGGCTTTGCAACACCGGCACACGAATTAACTACCGAGGACGCACCCCGGCAAGAAGGAGAAAGCTAATAATGGCCAGGAAATCTAATGTTGCGCGCGACGTAAAGCGCCGCAAAATGTACGAAAAATACGCTGCCAAGCGCGCCGAATTAAAGGCACTTGGCGATAGCGAAGGATTGGCGCGGTTGCCACGAAACAGCAGCCCGACCCGCCTTAAGAACCGCTGTGTCGAAACCGGCCGCCCACGCGCTTATATGCGCCAGTTCGGCTTATCGCGTATTGTGTTCCGCGAGCACGCTGCCAAAGGCGAAATCCCTGGCGTAACTAAGGCAAGCTGGTAGAAAGGAAACACAGGCTATGAGCAATATGGTTTCAACAGACCCGATCGCCGACATGCTAACCCGCATCCGCAATGCGGTTAGCGTTGGCAAACACGAAGTAACTATGCCGCATTCAAAGGTAAAACAGGGCGTTGCCGAGCTGCTAAAAAACAGCGGCTTTGTAAAAGACGTGCAGGTACACGATGCCGATGCCGTCAAAACGCTCAAGGTTGTTATTAGCAACGAGCACGAAGCCGCACGTATTACCGAAATTGTCCGTATTAGCAAACCTGGCCGCCGCGAATACGCAGGCGCCGGTGATATTCCGGTTGTCAAACGCGGCAGGGGCGTGGTTATTGTTTCGACCTCCAAAGGGTTAATGACCGGCCACGACGCCCGTAAACAAGGTGTCGGCGGCGAACTAATTTGTAAGGTGTTTTAGGATTATTAAGAAAATAAGGAGAAATCGATGAGTCGTATAGGAAAACTGCCCATCCCCATCCCGAGTGGTGTGACAATCACTGTCGACCCTGATTTCGTAACTGTTGCCGGGTCCAAGGGCACGCTCAAGCAGTTTACGATGCCGGGTATTACCGTTAGCGTAGATGGCGATAAAGCCATAGTTACGCGTATTAACGATGATGCGCCGAACCGGGCTAAACATGGCCTCATGCGTACCCTGATTAGCAATATGGTAACCGGCGTCAGCAAAGGCTTCGAGAAAAAGCTCGAAATTAACGGCGTAGGGTACCGCGTAAATATGCAAGGCGCCGACCTTAAGTTTAACTTGGGCTTTAGCCACGACGTTATTTACAAACTGCCGCAAGGCGTACAAGCTGCCACCGAGCAAAATTCCATTACGGTCAGCGGCATCGACAAACAACAAGTCGGTCAAGTAGCCGCCGAAATCCGCGCGCTTAAAAAGCCCGAGCCATACAAGGGCAAGGGTATTAAGTATGTGGGCGAACGCATTTTGCGCAAGAGCGGAAAGAGCGGTAAGGAGAAGTAGACATGAACAGTTTAATGCATAAACTACACAACCAGTGGCAGCGAAAAAATCGCGTTCGCGCTACCGTATCCGGCACGCCTGAGCGCCCGCGCCTGAGCGTTCATATAAGCAACAAGCATATCACCGCACAAGTTATTGACGACACAGCGCACAAAACGCTTGCGTACGTCTCGACTGTAGGAGTAAAAGCCGCTAAAGGCACCCTGCGCGAACGTGCCGCCTGGGTTGGTGAGGAAATAGCCAAAAAAGCCAAAGCCGCAAAGGTCGGTACAGTCGTCTTTGATCGCGGCGGACACATTTACCACGGCCGGGTCCAAGCGCTGGCCGATGCAGCACGTAAAGCAGGACTGGAGTTCTAAATATGCCTGAAAATACAACGACAGCTCCTACGCCGGAGCAACAACATCAACAACAGCACCCACAACGCCGCGGTCCTGGCGGACGCGGGCAAGGCGGACCGCGTGGCCGCCGGCCGGAACTAGCACCCGAAGAAAAACAATTTGACGAACGCGTCGTACATATTGACCGCGTGGCGCGCGTTGTAAAGGGCGGCCGTAGGTTCCGTTTCCGCGCGTTGGTAGTCGTAGGTGACCGAAAGCACCGCGTTGGCGTTGGTACTGCCAAGGGTGCGGACGTTACCGCTGCCGTAACCAAGGCGACCGAGGTGGCCAAAAAGCACTTCATTACCGTACCCACCCACAACGGCACTATTCCGCACGACGCAGAAGCCAAGGTTAGCGGAGCACGCATTCTTATTAAACCCGCAGCGCCCGGTACCGGCTTAATTGCCGGTGGCACGGTACGTGTTGTACTGGAAGTTGCCGGTATTAGCAACTGCCTAAGCAAATCGCTCGGCTCCACCAATAAAACCAACACCGCCTATGCCACTATTGCCGCGCTGCAGTCGATCGCTCCTGCTAACACATGGGTAACATACAAAGGCAAGGACGCCAAAAAGGCCGAAGTTGAGCCTGAAAGCCCGAAAGCTCCACCTAAAGCTAAGAGCGAGGCATAAAAACCATGAAATTCAATGATTTAAACGTCACCAAGAACAAAGCAGGCAAACGCGTGGGGCGCGGCATTGCCGCAGGCCAAGGCAAAACCGCCGGACGCGGTACCAAAGGGCAAATGGCCCGTACCGGCAGCAGCAAGCGCCCCGGTTTCGAGGGTGGTCAGAATCCGCTTATGCAGCGCCTGCCAAAATTGCCCGGGTTCCGCTCGCACCGCATTAAAGCCGAAGTAGTTTATACTGGTCAGCTTGACGCGCTTGCCGGCAAAACCGTAGATACGGCCGCGCTTGCCAAAGCAGGGCTTATTAGCAGCCAATATGTAATCGTCAAGGTCATTACCAAAGGCGACGTAACTAAAAAAATCGACCTTAAGGTGCAAGCAATCAGCGCCAGCGCACTAGAAGCCATCCAAAAAGCTGGCGGCTCTTTCGAAAAGGTAGCCCGCAGCGCGCGTCCCGCTTCTGCCAAGAAAACCGAGAAAAAAGGAAAAACCAGTAAATAAAACAATCTGTTCCAAAAAACATCCGCTCTATAGAGCGGATGTTTTTATGCTTTGTTATTTTTCCAAGGCCAGGCCTTGGAATGAAAAATATTGTATAGTTTAGAAAACTGACGGAGTGGTGCGGCTCGTGGTATAGTGACAGCATGAAAAAAAGTGGCGAGGCGGCGCGTGACCGCGAGGTAACGCGTGCGATTCATCGTTTGTTTTGGAAAGCCAACTTTGCTGACTGGCCAAGCTTTGCCGTCAACTATCTCACGCGCATTCCGGCCATGGTGCTATATAACGTACTTATTCCGCTGGTTATTGCTTACGGCATCGAGGCCATTGTTACGCGTCAATTCAGTGCCGTAAACCGCTATGCCCTTGTTATCCTTGCACTAGCCATTGGCTACGCGATTTTATGGGGTATTGGTGGTTGGTACATCAGCCGCAACGGAAAAATTGGCGGCTCATATGTCGAACGAACAGTTTTTTCGAATTATCTGAATAAAGATTACGACTTTTACAGCAACGCCTTCTTCGGCTCGTTAGGTGCCCAGGCAATGCGGTTGCGCGATGCGTATTTGGAATACGCGCGCATTGTCACGTTGGACGGCATAAAGCAAGCCTCAATTATTATTTCCAGTATTGTTATTATTGGCTTGCAGTCACCACTACTAGCAATAATTACCATTATTGCCATGATATTTATCTTAAGCTTTACGCTCCTGACAGCCAGGTGGCGGCTTAAATACCGGCGATTAGTGGGCGAAGCCAACAGTGAGCTGGCCGGTGTTATCGGCGACGCGCTTAGCCACGGGCCCACTGTCAAAAGTTTCGCTTCGGAAGCACGCGAAGAAAAGCGTCTGGACAAAACACTGCTGCGTTGGGGGAACATACAGGAGCTTTCGTGGCGGACGTCTATTCCCGCCGACACTGGGCGAATGATATTGGCAGCTCTAGGAATCTGTACTTTGCTGATCATGACCGCCCGGATGTATCAAAACGGCACTATATCTATAGCCATCGTCGCGCTGGTGCAGTTGTATGTCATACGGCTGATCGGCGTAACACAGGATATTGCTGAGGCCCTAAAATCGTACGAAAACGCCATGGGCGGAGCGTATCAGCCCGTAAAAACAATGCTTATTCAGCCTACTGTCGCAGACAAACCAGATCCGCGCAAACTGCCAAAAAACGCAAAGCCGGAAATCAATTTTAAAGACGTATCGTTCCATTATAATGATGCGAAACATAAGGCCGAAGCGGTCAGCACGTTTAACTTGCACGTTCGCCCAGGCGAAAAAATAGGTCTGGTTGGCTATTCCGGCAGCGGCAAAACAACGCTCACTAAGCTGCTGCTGCGCTTTATGGACATAAGCCGCGGCAGTATTACGATTGGCGGCATTGATATCCGCGAACTTTCGCAGGCCGATCTGCGCTCGCACATAGCATATGTACCGCAGGAGCCGCTTTTATTCCACCGGACCATCGCCGAAAACATCGCCTACGGCAAACCAACTGCCAGCAAACGCCAGGTACAACAAGCCGCCACCATGGCTTACGTCGATGAGTTCGCCAAAGAATTGCCGAATAGTTACGATACGTTGGTTGGCGAACGCGGCGTCAAGCTTTCCGGCGGACAACGTCAGAGAGTGGCAATTGCCCGCGCCCTTTTAAAAGACGCGCCCATTTTAGTACTGGACGAAGCTACCAGCGCACTGGACAGCCGCAGCGAAAAATATATTCAACAAGCACTGTGGAAGCTCATGAAAGATCGCACCGCTCTTGTTATCGCACACCGCCTAAGCACAATCCAAAGCATGGACCGTATCGTTGTTATGGACAAAGGCCGTATTGTCCAGATTGGCACGCATAACGAATTACTACAAGATTCGCAAGGAGTGTACGCGGCATTATGGGCCCACCAAAGCGGTGGATACGTCGGCTTGCCAACTACCGAGGATAGTAACATATAGCATCCGTGAGTAAAACTGCTATACTGGAATAATCAAGGGAAACGAGACGAAAAAGGGAAGTACTATTACATCATGAACTGGAAGATTATTGCAAAGTCGCTTGGTCACAAAGATATGCGCACGCGCATTCTGGCTGTATTAGGTATTTTGCTAACCTTCCGCATTTTAGCCCACATTCCCGTGCCCCTGGCCGACCCGCAAACGCTTAAGCAGGTACTCGAAAACCTTTTTACCGCCGACACACCGCAACTTCTTAGCTTTATAAATATCCTGTCCGGCGGTGCGTTAGCTAACTTTTCTATTATGATCGCGGGCCTTGGTCCTTACATTAACGCCTCTATTATTATGCAGCTCTTAACCAAGGCCATACCCAAACTGGAGGCCATGCGTAAAGAGGGCGAATACGGACAACGCAAAATCAACCAATATACCCGCATGCTGACCTTTCCGTTGGCAATTTTGCAGTCCATTGGCGCCATTTATTTAATACGCGAAACAGCGGCGCAGGTAGGAGGTATTGGTGACATTACCGCCGGAGCGTCCTTGATGCAGTGGGTACTGATGGTCGCCGCGCTCACCGGGGGCTCTATGCTTCTTATGTGGATGGGTGAACAGATTACCGAGCGAAGTATTGGTAACGGTATTTCGCTGCTTATTACCGTGGGAATTGTGAGCGGACTGCCCGCCACAATCGGCTCGCTGATGGGCACGGTATTCGACAAAACCAGCAAGTGGCATGTGTTTGGTCATGAACTTTCGGTAAGCATACGTGGCCTTACCTATGTTCTTATTATTGCCGCGGCAGTAATACTGACCACCTGGCTGGTTGTTAAGTTGAACGAAGCAGCCAGGCGTCTAACTGTCAACTATGCCAAGCGCGTTCAAGGGAACCGCACGTATGGCGGTATAACAACCGTTTTGCCTATCAAACTTATCAGCGCCGGCGTGGTGCCAATTATTTTTGCCGTGGCGTTTCTGAGTGTGCCGAGCTTTGTTGGTCAGCTCCTCAGTACTTCTGACACGCCTCGCTGGCAAGAACTGGGCACCAAACTCATGGCTTGGTTCCAAAACCCGACGGCCGAAAGCTTTGCGAATGGCGGTTGGCAACCATGGATTTATCCACTTACGTACTTCCTGTTAGTATTCTTATTTACATTCTTCTACACCAGCATTACGTTCAACAGCAAAGAAATTGCCGAGAATCTGCAAAAACAGGGGGGATTTATCGAGGGTGTACGCTCCGGTTTGCAAACCGAGAAATATCTAAGCAAAATTGTGAGCCGCCTAACGTTGTTCGGTGCCTTCAGTCTGGGTTTGTTAGCATTAGCGCCTATTGTCGGGCAGATGTTCTTTAGCAGCAATATCGCCATTGGCGGTACGAGCGTTCTGATTTTGGTATCTGTATCGCTCGAAACTTTGCGCGCCGTTGAGTCGCGTGCGCTTATGGTTACCTACGACCAATATGCCCGCTCCGACTTTTTCCACGACATGAGTGAAGAAGACTTGGAAAGCCCTAAAAAACGCCGCTTTAGCATCCTTCCCTTCCGCCGTAAGAAGTAATAGCCATGGAGACCCCCAACTTCAACGCCGAACTACTTGCAAGTGCAGAGCAATTCCGGGAATACTTTGGCGCCCACCCTTTTGTAGAAACGCAATACGTGCAACAAGTACTTAGCGACGCCCTCATAGAAAGGCTTGATGCACATGGAGAGGTTCTGCCCGAAGGCTACGCACTAATGACACTTAATATACTCGCAGATTATCAACGCGGCATGACAACAGAAGGCGTGGCCGTGCCAGTTGTAGTCACGGACGACTTAAGAGCTCTTAACTACCGGCTTACTATGACGGGTTGGGCGAGAAAAGCGTTGGGCGATGAGTTTGCACACCGCGTTGCCGATTACTTTACGCGCGCAGAAAAAGAGATTTGAGCCGGCTGGCGGCAACGCCAAGACTCTCAAGAATAAAAATGTTGTAAATGACGCGCTAACTTGTTATAATTAATCCTTGTTATATTTATGGCGGCTAATAAACAGGTAATCGAGTTAACGGGGACGATAATTGAGACCCTTCCGGGTACTCAATTTCGTGTCGAACTCGAGAACGGCCATCAAATTATAGCTCACGTCGCCGGCAAAATGCGGAAGCATTACATCCGGATTGTGCCGGGCGACAGCGTTACGGTTGAGTTGACTCCTTATGATCTTACTAAGGGCAGAATCACGTACCGAAAGAGTTAGAACCTTCACATGGCAGCACATTTTGGGCCAAAGCCTGTACTCCGATGCTCACGTAGCCTCAACTACGCTGCGCTTCGGTGCTCACCTTTGACTCCAAACTGCACTACCCTGTGAAGGTTCTTAAGCCTTACATTCACAATTATCAATATAAGCAGTGTGTTATGCACCTGGAAGGAGCATGATCCGCATGAAAGTGCGTGCAAGTGTCAAAAAGATCAGCCCGGACGACAAGCTCGTCTGGCGGCGAAGCAAACGGCGTGGCAGCAAGGCCAAGCTGTATGTTATTAATAAACTAAAACCTAAGCACAAGCAGAGGCAAGGGTAATACAGTATGGCACGAATATCAGGAGTAACGATTCCGAGTGACAAGCAAGTATGGGTTGCTTTGACATACGTATACGGCATTGGCCCAAAGACAGCCTACAGCATTTTGGCTGCCGCCAAGGTCGATCTGACAGTGCGGGTCAAAAATCTCACCGATGCCGAAATATCCCGCATACAGGATATAATTAACGAAAAACACACGGTCGAAGGCGAATTACAGCGTATTGTCACAGGCAATATCAAACGCTTGAAAGACATTAATGCTTACCGAGGCTTGCGCCACAAGGCAAGTCTGCCATCACGCGGGCAACGTACTAAGACTAATGCCCGCACACGCCGCGGCAAAAAGGTAACTGTGGGCGGTACCGCTAAGAAAGTCGCTTCGAAGACATAGGATAAGGATAAAGATATGGCAGAAACGACAACCCCCAAGAAGAAAAAAGCAAAACGCAGCGTACCTACCGGCCAAGTACACATTTTGGCTACCTTTAATAACACCATTGTAACTTTTACCGACTCGAAAGGCGGGGTGCTTACCGCCTCGAGCGCCGGGGCCTGCGGCTTCCGTGGCTCTAAAAAGGGTACAGCATATGCTGCGCAAGTGGCCGCCGAAAAAGCGGGTAACGCCGCCAAGCAGCAGCACGGCCTTAGCAGAGTAGAAGTATTTCTAAAAGGCGTTGGCCTGGGTCGTGACGCTGCTGTCCGCGCACTACAAGGTCTGAACATGCAAGTAGAAAGTTTAACTGACGTAACTGGTGTACCGCACGGTGGTGTGCGGTCGCGCAAGGCACGAAGGATTTAGGCGAGGAGTATAAAGATATGGCAAGAGATACTCACTCAATAGTAAAAATGTCCCGCCGGGAAGGCTACGCTTTGCATCCCAAGGCGCACAAGGCGCTCGTAAAGCGCCCCACCCCTCCGGGACAACATGGCAACAGCCGCAGCGGTATGCGCAATAAGACCAGCCAATACGCGCTGCAGTTGCGGGAAAAGCAAAAGGTAAAACGGCTGTACGGCCTGCTTGAAAAGCAGTTCTCGAACTTAATGGCCGAGGCCTCGCGCAAGCAAGGCCAGTCCGGCCAGGTCCTGTTGCAATTGCTTGAACAGCGCCTGGACAACGCGGTGTATCGCGCCGGTTTTGCACCATCCAGGCGGGCAGCGCGCCAGTTGGTAACCCATGGTCACTTTACACTCAACGGCGTACGTGTCGATATTCCATCGATCCGCTTAAAAGCCGGTGATGAGTTCACGGTGCGCGAGCACAGTAAAAATACCGAATATTTTAAGAAACTAGATGATGTCAGTCCTGCTCCGCCAACTATTCCCGAGTGGCTTAAAGTCGATCGTAAGAAGGTAAGCGTCAAGGTCCTTAGTGTCCCCGCGCGT
>DATFHU010000002.1:0-38967 GCA_035248005.1 Saccharimonadales bacterium (SeqCode) | reverse complement strand
ATTATTTAGTTCATGTGCAGCCGCCTTCATGCTCAGCTGCAGCCTCCCCCTGTCGTCAATGGCAATTAATTTTACGGTTACTTTGTCGCCCTCTTTTACTACATCGCTTGGTTTTGCCACCCGCTCTTCTTTCATTTCACTGACATGCACCAGCCCATCCTTACCTGGCAGAATTTGTACAAAGGCTCCGAAGTCCATAACACTTACAACCGGCGCATCTTGGTAAATGCGGCCGACCTCTGGCTCTTCCACAATGTTTTGGATCCACTGTATAGCTTTGGCAATACTCTCTCCGTCCGGACTGGCAATCATAATAGTCCCGTCGTCCTTTATATCAATCTCAGCCCCGGTTTCACCGGTGATTTTTTGAATGGTTTCACCTCCCTTACCGATTACTTCGCGGATTTTATCCGGATTGATCTTGATACTTTCGACGCGCGGCGCATACGGGCTTAGTTCTTTCCGCGGTTCGGCCAAGGTGGTCAACATATGCTCCAAAATATACGCTCGGCCGTCTTTGCCCTGCAGCAAGGCCTGCTTGAGGATATCAACGCCTAAGCCATGCACTTTCATGTCCATTTGCAGGCCGGTAATGCCTCTGGCCGTACCAGTTACCTTAAAGTCCATGTCGCCAGCAAAATCCTCGGCGTCAGCAATATCGCTTAAAATAATCGCCTTACTGTCTTGCAGCATAAGCCCCATGGCGATACCGCTTACCGGCGCCGTAAGCGGTACGCCGGCGTCCATGAGCGCCAAGCAGCTGGCACAGGTTGCCGCCATACTGGTCGAACCGTTCTGGCTCATAATTTCCGTGACCGAACGGATAGCATACGGAAAAACGTCTTCGGTAGGCAGCACCGGCACGAGCGCACGTTCGGCAAGCGCACTGTGGCCGATTTCGCGGCGGCCCGGACTGCCTAGCCGCTTAATTTCGCCCACGGTGTAGCCGGGTGCATTGTAGTGATGCATATAACGCTTTTCTTCATCGCGTTCCATGGTGTCAATGGTTTGCGAATAACTGAGCGGCGCCAGAGTTACGATGTTCATGGCTTGTGTCAGGCCGCGGGTAAACAGACTCGAACCATGCGCACGCGGCAAAATGCTGACTTCGCTGGAAAGCGAGCGGATTTCGGTAAACTTGCGGCCGTCAGGGCGCACGCCGTCTTCTATGATGCCTTTGCGCACGTCTTTGTTGGCGGCAGCGGCAAATGCGTCGTCGTACTGTGTCTTTAGCTCTGCCCATTCATCGCCGAGTTTTTCGGCAAAGTGCTCAAGCAGGCTTTGGCGCAACTCGTGCATGCGTTTGTGCCGTTCGGCCATGGGTGCGCGAAGCTTCTCGCCCATTTTGCCGTCCAGAAACGCATCGACTTCTTTTTGGATGTCCTCGCTTGGCAAGCTGAGTTCATACGCCTGCGGTTCTACACCCACCTTTTGGACTAATTCTTTTTGCAAAGCAATTGCCGGTTGCAGCGCACCGTGCGCCCATTGTAATGCTTCGGCTATCTGATCTTCGCCGACTTGGTTAGCTCCGGCCTCAACCATCATAATGGCCTGCTCGGTGCCGGCTACTACCAAATCAAGCTCACCCTCCGTTAGCTCCTTAAGCGAAAGAAATGCTGCTGGTTTACCGTCTTTTAAGCCTACCCTTAGACCGGCAACCGGACCTTCAAAGGGCGCGCCAGTCAGCATGAAGGCAGTGCTCATGGCAATCATGGCGATCATATCAGGGCGAAAAGCCGGGTCAGCACTCAATACGCTCGTCACCCCTTGCACTTCGTGGCGGTAACCCTTTGGCCATAAAGGACGAATAGGCCGGTCGATAAGCCGGCCGATCAAGATAGCTTCGTCACTGGGCCGGCCTTCCCGCTTTATAAACCGGCTGCCGCTAATTTTGCCAGTGGCATAAAACTTCTCTTCATAATCGATGCTTAACGGAAAGTAATCGAAACCGCTAATTGGCTGATCGCTCACCATGGCCGTGCCCAGCACTACCGTTTCGCCATAACGTGCTAGCACACTAGCACTGGTACGAAAACCAACACGGTTAACTTCTAGGCTTAAGGTTCGGCCACAAAATTCGATCTCTACTTTTATAATGTTTTTCCCGTACGGATTGATTGTCTGTCCCACTTTGTAGACCTTTCTGTTTGAGTGTTCGTGAAGGCACAGTGCAAATATACGGCAGACCCTTGTGCAATAAAGTAAAAAAATCGGCTGCGATATATCTGGTCTGTACCTGCGAATATTGCTCTGACTGGTGATCCGATTTCTAACTATAGGGGATGTTAACGCTACGCAGCCAGATAGTTGCTTGGCGAGACTTGGAGCTCGACAGGCAGCTATCCGCGCGTGAACGCATCTCTAAGTTAGAAAGTGGTTCACATTCTTTGCAATAATAGCTTGTCTCAAACTGTTTTAATGTGCACAAGCTTAGGGCCTCCGATACTCGGAGACCAAGAGTCAATGCACTAGCGGCGGATACCGAGCTTTTTAATAAGCTCAAGGTACGCTTTGCCATCGTGGGCGGCAATGTACTGCAGGTGGCGCTTACGCTTACCAACCAATTGCAGCAGTCCGCGACGAGCAGCGAAGTCGTGCTTATTGCGCTTTAGGTGTTCTGTCAACTCCTTGATTCGTTCGGTCATAATACCCACCTGCACAGCAGCCGAACCAGTATCATTTTTATGGCTTTGCAGACTGGAAACAACGGCCTGCTTTTTCTCACTTGCAATCATACTGGAGGGTATTTTATCAGATGCTACAGAGATACGCAAGGTAGATTTATGGACAATTATCCTTCGCCCCATAGAGTGCGTTACGCCGGGTTCCTTACGGAATCCCAAATTGCACTAGGTTTGGCCTTCTGCGGTTTAAAGAATAGTTGCCGATTCATGTATCGATGGCAAACACCCGTTCCTGTAATAGGTCCGGGGTTATAGCCTGTGGAGGTATAGCACCTTCTAAGCGGAACGGACCGACTTGTGTACGACGAAGTGCGGCCATGTAAGCGCCTGTGCTCAGCGTCTCACCCATATCCTGTACCAGCGACCGGATATAAGTGCCGCTGGAAACGTGCGAATAAAACAGCACATTGGGGTAGGTATAAGTTACAAAATGATTACTGTATATATGCGCTGGTCGCGGCTGCAGATCGGGCTGTTTACCCAAACGTGCCAACTTGTAAGCGCGTTGACCGTTTATTTTTATGGCCGAATGAGCGGGCGGGGTCTGCATGAGTGCGCCGGTAAACTGTTGCAAAACGGCTTGCACCTCTTTTTGGCTTGGGCATTTGTTCGAAATCGCGGTTTTCTCGCCTTCTTCATCGCCGGTAGTGCTGATCTGACCCAGCCGCATGGTCACTGCATACGTTTTATCGGCTTTTGTCAGTTCAGGAGCTCGCCTCGTGTATGTACCAAGCAGCAATACCAGTAACCCGGTAGCCTGCGGATCAAGCGTGCCCGTGTGGCCCACTGGAAATCGTTTCCTGGCAGTAGTATGTAACCCAGACTGTTCTATTATTCGTCGGATTTTATGGACAACATCAAAAGATGTCCAACCGGCCGGTTTATCAATAAGAAGCACTCCATTCATATAAAAAGCATACGTGAAAAGATAGAGGTTGAGCAAACGCTCTACCCTTTAGAGGGAGGCATCATGGGCGGAGGCACAGGCGGAGGTGGCGGTGCGGGCTGCGGCTGCGTGAAAGAAGGCTGTACAACCAAAGGCTGCGCACCGCCAGGTATACCTTGGTCCGAAGAAGGTTGAGGAGGTATACCCACTTGAAGCGCATTGTCGTGCAGTGGCGATCCTAAAGGCTGAGCATTCAGCGCTTGAATGGGCTCTGGCTGGGACGGCTGGGCTGCAAGAGCCTGCAGAACGGCGTCACGGGCACTTGCCAAGTCAGAATCGGCAGGCTGGGGGCCAGAAGCGTTACCAGAAATATTATCAGAAGTCACGGGAGACGAAGATGCGACTGGCGGGGAGGTTGGGGAGACGGCCGCCTGCTGTAAGTGGGGGCTGCGCACATTGGCTTCAATTTCAGTTAATGTTTGACCCGGAGGTGGCGGTGCGGGCTGCGAAACCGGGAGTGGAGACGACGCCGGTGCTACTGGTGGGGTGGATGCGGGCGGAGAGGTTACCGGGGGGGAGGTTGGGGTAAAGGCAGACGGAGGCGGACCGACAGGGGTAGCAATGGTAGCCGAAGCAGGCGGGGGGGATGGGAAAGCCGATCCACCACCGTTAGGCATAAATGGATCAACGGGAGGAGGCGGCATGCCCAGCGGGTTAGCGTCGCGCATATCCTCGGGCACAGTGTTCGCCGTTAGTTCACCGCCCATACGCGGCGGCTCTAAAATCATACGCGTACTCCCCATGTGCCCGGTCGGATCAGTACTGCCACGCGGCATTTCGGGCGTGAAAGACGGCTCTTTTTCTTCATCGATATTGCGCAGCGAGCCTTGCTCGTCAATACGAATCTGCGGCATACGTTCTTCAGCCTCTGCCTCCTCATCCCGCTCGCCCTGCTCAGGTTCGGGGGCAGATTCTTCGGTGGGCTTAGGCTGTTCCGTACGCTCCCGCCCATCATGAGCAATCTCTAAGGTGCCATCGTCGGGCTTTGGCGGAGCGGCCTGCTCCTGTTTCTCGGCTTCGCGGTCTTCTTGTGGCTTGTGCTCTGGCGGAGGTGGCGGTGCGGGCGGTTCCTCTAATTTGGTGGCAATCAATTGCTGGTTAGCACCAGCCGCCATTAACTCGGCACTAATGCTCATGGTTGCCGGCAATGTCTTGTCGTTGCTAAAGCGATGTGTTTCAGCTACGATACCAGTCAAGAAGGCAGTCGCCATTTGCCCGTCCAGTAAATCCTTGTCTACGGCATTTAACAGCTCCACTGCCAGCTCGGCCAAACTGCTAGCGCTCGTATTCAGCCAATTCATACTACCAAGATCACCGCCTGGCTGCACGTTAAGAGTCGCTACCGTAGCGTCATGCAAGATGCGTCCGTGCGAGGTAATGGCTTCGTCTAGGTCAGCCTGGTTATGCACGCCAAGCGCCAACACGACATCTACATTAAAGTCGCCCTGGCTAAAATCGAGATCTTTCTCGCTTATCGATGTGCGGTATGGCGTAATAAAAATCTTTACTACCTTGTCTTCGACTTTGTAGCGCAGTTTGTCGGCTTTGGACTTATCAAGAGCGATGATAAAATCGCGCAACGAATCAGTGTTTTTTTCGATTGTCTTTTCGGGTTGCAAAAATTCAATAACGTTCGGCACTGCACCACTAAAAACAGCCGTGGCATGCTTGTCCATTTTGTTTAAAGCGAGCGTTAGCCCGATACACGAAGCAAGCTGGTCAACTGACGGATTTTTGCTAACCGTTACTAAGATATTGTTTGCTTCTTTTAGCCGGTCGGCGATTGCCTGCTTTTGGTCCATACTTTTTTGTTTACCTAGCCTTAGGGTCAGCGTACCACATAACCATAAGCCTGTCGAGTATTTTTGTTAGTGATAAGCTATCCTGCGGCTGCAGAGAATCAATCAGAGGCAACTCTTTACAAACAGCGTACCTTCTTGTATATTTTATTGACGATAAAGTAACAACAAAGGTACAGTTTACGTAATGCCACTTATTAAATCAGCAAAAAAGCGCGTACGTACCGCCAGCAAAGCGGCAGTGCGCAATAGCAAGACAAAACGCAGTCTTAAAAGCGCGTTAAAGGCTTTTCACCGGGCGGTTACCGGTGGTGCTAAAGAAGCTAAACAGCTGGAAAGCAAAGCGCACAGCGAGCTAGACAAAGCCGCTAAAAAAGGCGTGCTGCACAAAAACAAGGTTGCCCGCAAAAAGCGCCAGCTTGCCAAGGCAGCTAAAGCCGCGGTTGCAACCGCCAAGCCTGCAGTAAAGAAACCCACTGCCAAAAAGTCCCCCGCCAAGAAGGCTGCAGCCAAAAAAACTCCAGCCAAGAAATAATCTGCACTACAGAACAGTACGCTACCGCAGCCGCCAAACCTATGGCACTTTCTTTGCAGCGAGCAATTTACAGATTGAAATAAATATATTACAATATAGCCGTAAACAAGTGGCAGCATATGGAAGGTTTTGGTGACGACCCTTTTACCGGAATAGATGTAGACGGTTTGCATGCCAGAATGGCGGAGCAAGCTAAGGTTGCATATGAACAAAAGGGCAAAGCCCCCGATAGCGAAAGTCCTGAAGAGCAAGCGATGCGGCTCGCTCAAGATAAGTATTTTGAAGTGGCAACTCGCGCGGCAAAGTTTTATGGCCCGGAAGTACACCAAAGAGTAAGCGATGGCGACTTATTGGTAGAACAATTAGTTCCCCTATTACAATACTACCGGGCAGTACTGTCCCAACGCGCCCAAGGCCTTGGCGAAGGCGAGCCGCCGATGTGGGTAAGCGAGCTTCCGGTCGTACAAGCTATGCAGGACAAATCCCGGCACACCCTAGAAGTAATAGGGATCGACCGAAAAATGCCGACTTCAGAAGGCAAACATCGCGTCGATGATCACATGGGCAGTGTAGCAACGGACAGTAGCGTCGTTGGGGATGCGGATTGTATTGTTCTCACGCGCGACTTTGTAGTGGCCGATACTGGTTGGATCAAGTCCGCAAGCCATGCACAGCCTGCTCTAGGTCTGGAGGCTGCACCCGCCAACCCGCCAACTCCTCTGCCCCGTCGTACTCCAGCGCACGGGCCTGTTTCACTCGCTCCAGCCGAGGCCACTAGTCGAGTAGGAGAGGAAACCGTTACTTCACGCAGTGGAACGATCGGTGACGATGCAGTGGCCAAACCTTTGGCTCCATATATCAATACCCCTCATCCGTCTAGCCCTACTGCCGCAGCAGACCACAGGGTTGCGTCCGATAGGAGTGAGACTACTGCCCGCATTGACTACACAGGACGTGATAAGAAGTCCGATGGAAACCCTGATCCGGAAAGGACAAGAATTATAGTGCAGTTCACAGAAGCACCAGACGACGCGCTTGATTCTGATGCAACTACCGAGCTAAAATCCGGTTCAACAACCAAAGATCGCACTCCCGTATTTAGCCACGCCCCACAGCGCGACGAAAATAAAACGAAACTAGGCAGTCTGTTAGCAACGCTTAGGCGAAGCGAGGCCGGCAGATCAAGCACGAGCGGAGATGAAGGTGGTGAGCCAACCCGGGTCACACGGCTTAGATAGTAAGCAAATATAACTGCAATGCTTCGTCGGCATCGATAGCGCTGGTTTTTAGTTTGAGGTCAAGGCGCAGCAGGTCGGCAACCAACCGTTTCAGGTGTGGCAGGGTTACGGTACGAGTTAACCCCTGGCTTTTGCGTACCACATAAGGGTTCAGCTTGGCCTGGCGGGCGATTTCGTCTGGCGGGCGGTCGCCCGCGGTTTTTATAAGCGCCAGGACGTGCAGTTGCCACGCCAGCATAGCAATAATAGCCTGGGGTTCGACTTTTAAGGCACGCTGCTCTTTATATAGCTCTATGGCGTGCTTGGTTTTTCCGGCAAAAACGGCGTCGAGTAATTCGAACACCGTACTTTGCGGCATTGGGTCAGTCAGCAGTTCGATAGTCGTTTTGGTTATGGCAGGGTCGTATGCTAATAACTTATCGAGCTCCTGTTTTAGCAATTGCTGGTTGGGGCCGACCCGATCTACAAGCGCCTTGGCATCAGATTGAGCCAGGCTGCCGCCTTGCTCTTTGGCATACGTACCTGCCCATCGTATAAGTCCTGTCGCGTCAAGCTCGGCGCATTCCCTAAAGTCAGTCTCTTTTTTTAGGGTTTTGTAGTAGGCGAGCCGTTTGTCGAGCTTGGGTTCGACAATAACGAGGTCGGTGGTATCGGCCACGTCTTTTAGCACATCTGCAATATGCTCGGTAAAAGCTTTTTGTTTGCCAGGCTCGCGTAAAATAACCAATTTACGCGCAGTTAGAAACGGCATGCTGCCTACACTTTCGCGCATGCGCGCCGGGTTGGCCTCTTCGCCGTCGTAGCGTTCTACACTCAAATCAGTATGCTCAGTAACAAAGGTAGCTACCAGCTTCTTTAGCTCGCTTGTCCGCAAAAAATCGTTCGTCCCGGTCAGTGTTACAACCATCGTCTAACCATGATAGCACTTAGCCAACATGTCATCGGCCAGGGATGCCAGTACCTTTCCGTTTGACCAGGGAAGCTCGGATGGAGTTGGATGCAGGCACACCAGATTGACACTTCGGACAAAGGTGCGTACCGCGGCTGGCAACGCGTGTTTTTATTATGATGGTATTACAGCGTGGGCAAGGCTGCCCCTGACGCCGGAAAACGTTGGCGAACGTTAAATAGCTGCCGCGTTTGCCTTCGTGGTTTACGTAGTTGCGGTCTGTGGAGCCGCCTTTTTCGATAGACAAGCGTAGCACCGCCCGTAAACTTTTGTACAGCGTTCTCAGCTGTGTCCGCGGAATATCTTGTACCCGGGTTTTGGGGTGTATTTTGGCACCCCATAAGCTTTCGTCCGCATAAATATTGCCAACCCCGGCAATCACGGTTTGGTCAAGCAGTACTGCCTTAATAGTGCTTTTGGCGCGGCGCATAAGCCGGGTAATAAAGTTGTCGGCCATAAAGTCCGGGGCCAACGGCTCGGGACCCACCTTTTTAAAAAAGTCAAGCTGTTCGATTTCGATTGTAGGCAGCAGCCGCATCCAGCCGAACTTGCGCTGGTCGTTAAAAAACAGCTTGCTCTCATCCGAAAAAAAGATAGCAACGCGCGTGGTTTTATCCGGCAACTCCCCCACTAGGCTGTCGTTAGGGTGGCCGGCACCGAAACGCTCCGCTTTGGAACGGAACACCAACTGGCCGGTCATTTTAAGATGAATGACTAACGAGTACTTGCTGTCTAAATCGATAATGAGTACCTTGGCGCGGCGGCGCACAGCCGTTACTGTCGATCCCACCAGGAACTGACTTATATCGGCCGGGGTGTTTGGAAATGACTTTGACCAATCGTACTCGACCCGCGTTATCCGCCGTCTGCGCAGCAAGCTTTCTAGACCAAGCCGTACGGTTTCTACCTCTGGTAATTCTGGCATACTTATCATTGTACAACCGGTCAGCTGCTACAGCATCGAATTCGCACAGGCCTACTGACCGGCCCGCCAGTTTGACCTCACGACGGTCGACATCGTTGTTTGCTTTGAGTAACATATACAGGAGAGCGTTCCGTACTACCTGTAATTCATCCTCGTCAAACTCGTACACTTCAGCAAAACGATGCGACTCTTCGATGGTCACCGCATGATCCCAAGCCTCCTTTCGCTCTCCGGCTTCTTCAGAGGCCATGCGCACCTTTCCGTTGCCGTCAAAGGCGAAGCAATAGGGTTGATCCTCGGCACTATCACAACTGCCGTCAGCGCCATGTAAATAATATCTCGACAAAAACTTTATCCGTTCCGAGGTCGGCGGTGCTGCAGACCGAATTGCAGCAAACACTAGCCGATCCGTTCTCTCCCAAGCAGCCTCTTCAGTTCTGGCGAGCGCGTCCATGGTGTCTGCCCCATTGACACACAGCGCTATTTCACCGGCCACTACCGCGCGCCGGTAGTAACCCACGGCCCGGCTTATAGTATGTGCTGTTTCGCTTTCGCCCAGCTCGGGTGCCGGAAACACAACCTCCTGGATAGGAAGCTCCGCATGCTGCCGCTCTGACACCATAGGCTCCGAGTTTATAAAAAAATCGTCCGAAACGTATTGCGTTTCGGACGGATGCTGCAGGTTCGTAGGTCGAACAGATGGTAGATACATTTTAAAATATTTAGCTGTAAAATATTTAACATAAGTATATTGTACACCGCTTGTCTTGTCAATAACAATGCCGTTCCGTACTGTAATGACCATTTGCGTTATAGTAGAAAGGATGGATAGTTTACAAGACTTGCTGGGACGGTACAGTCCCAAAGAACCGGATGAGATACTCGCCATAAAACGGTATATAGCTACCGAATTCCAAGCACCGTCCAGTGTTGGAATGCAAGGCGAGGCACTTGTAGTAACCGTTGCCAGTGCATCGCTTGCTAACGCTTTGCGTATGCGCCTACCCGCCCTGCAAGCGGCAGCTAACACGACTAAACGGATATTTTTCCGAATTGGGTAACGACCGTCTAGTAAACCTTCCAGCCGCGGGTAATTTGCGTGTAATCTGGGATTTGCTTGCGGTATAGATCGCGGACGGCATTGGTATTGCCACCAAATGTGCCGCCGCCACACGACGTTGACCAAAAGCGCTGCACGCTAGACGAGTCATTTATAACCTCAAAAACATACCGCTGGCCGGTCGGACACTGACCCCGTTCGTCGGCCCGGGCTGGGTCGTCGCTTCCTTTTGTGTAGCCCAGTAGTTGCAAGGCACGTAGGAATACGTGGTAAGCGTCTTCATTATTCGGGTAGGTCTTTTCTTGGACTACCTGGTTCTGATAGCCCTGGATCAGCTCGATCTTGTTTTGATTGCGGCCCACGCTAATGCGTACCGCCTGGTGAACTTGGTCGGCAATTATCGGGCCGTCAAGCGTTAGGCGCGTAATAGTATTGGTCCGGGCGTAATCTGTCAGTACCGCTTGATCTTTAGGCGCATCGCGGTCGCCGCTTAATCCGCGGAATATTAAAATAAAGACTATTACCACTAGCCCGATCGCCGCTAAAAAGCCTAAGAAATATCGCATACCTGTAACACCTCTTGAATATAATATAAACGATACCATATTGAAGAAGTATTTTCAACTTTTCATCGTACATGATCATGCTAGCCAAAACTCATAAGCGTTGTATATTTCACCTAGAGTGTACAGCTGGAGACAATCACAGACACCATCTACCATCAAACTGAGCAGGCAGACCATGGATCGGAGTGACCGGCACAACACCAAAACTGCTTGGCGATGCATCAAAAAGGCGTAGGAGCATAGGGACTTACAAGTTGATTTGTGACTGCAAAGCGTCGAAAAGCCGGGGATAGTAGGAGCCATCGCGCGGGAAATAGTGCTTGGCAGCTTCTGGGTTGCCAATGTCCCCCATAATCTCAACTAAAGGCTTCCAGGCCAATTGCGTTATTTTTTCTTTGTTGAGAGTAATATCAACCAAATTGATATCGCGCCGTACCAAAAAGACATGACCAAGCACTTTATGCTTCCTGCCATCTGCCATAGGATTGCCAGCTTGAATATTAAAAAGATGCTTCAGATTGTCCGGAGCGATCGTCAGGCCCAGTTCGTGCTGTAAACACCGCTGAGCGGCAGCTAAAGGGTCTTCGCCTGGACGCACATGCGAACCTACTGCCACGTCCCACACGTTTGGGGATAGTTCTACACCGGGAGCGCGTAGTTGCAAAAGCACCTCGCCACGAGAATTCATAATCCATATATTAACTACCTCGTGCCACAACTGCTGGGCATGCACGATTTCACGGTCAAGGATTTGCCCGGTTTCATGGCCTTGGTCGTCCAGTATTTCGTATTGGTTTATGGGACCGCCCATACCGCTTATGGTACACCCGAAGGCCGCAAAAAGAAAATACGTACTACTAATAGCGGTCCGTTGAATACACTTTGCGCCTGTAGATTTATTCTACGTCACTAGAACATCCAAGACGATTTTTCAGGCTATATTTTAAAAACAATTGCAGCTACTTTACCTGCTTAGAAAAAGCGTGACTACATAATAAATATCAACCGCCACCAACAAGGCAATGCAGGCGCCAGCCACCCAAATTACAACTTGCTGGTACGACGTCTGTTGTTGGACCGCTTGTTTTTTAACAGCCGCCTTTGGCTTGGTGCTGCTAATGCTAGGCTTTTTGGTCTTTTTATGCGGTTTATGCGGTCGTTTTGTTGCGGCCATATGTGTCCACCTTGTATCAATCTATATGTAACAGCATACTACTTACGCTTATCCTTGCGCAAGAATCAGATACAACCAAAAAGCATACTAACAAGGCGTTCCAGGCGTGTGCACAGATATATCTACCTCGCCCGGATAAAGCTCTGGTGTGGGCTGCACTACTTTTACGTCGCTTGAGGTACTTTGCTTGCCGGGTTGCAGGTAGCGCACTAAGTTGTCTATCTGACTACCATAATTTTGACTGTCTTCCCCTGACAGATCACTGCGTTGCGCCACCTGTATAACGACTACTTTTCCTGCACTCTGGGCCAGGACTTTGCTAAACCGGCGTTCGCCAGGCCTCAACATCTCGTCTTGGTGCGCAAGAACGCGGTTTGCTAGCAAAACACTCGCTTCACGGGTCGTAAGAACCGTCCATAGGCAGGAAACGGAACGAGGAGCTCTGGGAGCGGCAAGGATAGGCTCCGAGGCTAAAGACATAGGAGGCGGAGACTCGGCAACGCCCGATTCTTGGTCCGCTACACAAATAGACCCAACCGCTAACGCACCAAAGGCTACGACCTCTCCCGTCTTTTTTGCAATTGACTTTCTGCCTGTCTCGAACATATATATTCCTTTATAGCAAACTTATACTATAACATGCAGTATCTAGCTGTAAAATATTTATACTTTCACTAGTCACTCATATACTTCTCTGCGATGGCAATATGGGGATATGCTACTTTCGACTTCGTATATAACGCGGGTAATCGTCATTGCACGCAACGTTATGCCGTCACGGCGTCGATTAATGAGTCAGCGGCTCTGCATGCCTTCCTACAGCGCACCCCAATTGGGACCAATTTTGACGTCTACAGCCAGTTTGACCGGCAGTTTGTAGATGTTCTCCATGGTTTCTTTTAGAAGCGTGGCTACTTTTTCGGCGTTTTCTTTAGGGGTTTCGACTAAAATGCTGTCGTGGATTTGCAGAATTTGGTCGCCCAAGCCGTCCAGCTTCTTCTCGACCTCTAACATAGCAAGCTTCATAAGGTCGGCTTCGGTGCCCTGTATGGGCATGTTCGCAGCTACGCGCTTGGCAGCCTCGCGAACAACGAAGTTGCTGCTTTTAAGGTCAGGAGTAGGACGGCGGCGCCCGAACATGGTTTCGACGTATCCTTCTTCGAGCCCCTGTTTCAACGTTCGGTCGATGTATTCGCGGATAGGTTTGCGTAGTTCAAAGTATGTGGTAATGAAATTCCGGGCTTCGATAATACTCATGCCCGTGGCAACGCTCAGGCCGTGCGCACTCATGCCATACAATACGGCAAAATTGACCATTTTGGCGTGCCGGCGCTGATTTTTGTCAACTTCCTCTAAAGGAATATTGTAGATTTCGGCCGCGGTTTTGGTATGGATATCGACATCTTGGTTGAAATCTTCGATGAGCTTTGTGTCGCCGGCCATGATCGCGGCTAAGCGCAGTTCGAATTGTGAGTAATCAGCACCGACAAATACGTTGCCCTCGGCCGGCACAAATGCAGTGCGGATTGCCTGCCCCAATTCGGTACGCGTAGGGATATTTTGCAAGTTCGGATCACGCGAACTCAGCCGGCCGGTAGCAGCGACATCCAAAGCAAACGTCGTGTGCAACCGCCCGTCTTTGTCGACCAGTTTAGGCAAGGCGTCGATATATGTGCTCTTTAATTTAGTGTATTCGCGATATTCGGTAATGGCATCAGCAATGGGGTGTAAGCCACGCAACTTAGCCAGTTCGTTGGCACCGGTGGAATACCCGCCACTCTTCCCTTTTTTAACCCCTTGGGTTGGCAGACCTAGCTTTTCGTACAAAATAGTACCGAGCTGCGACGGCGAGCCGATGTTAAACTCCTGGCCGGCCTGGGCATAAATGCGCCGCTCTATGATGGCGATCTTTTTTTCAAACTGGCGACTCATGATGCGCAAGTACTCGCTATTCAGCAAGATACCGCGGTGCTCTACCTTAGCCAACATGTAAATAGATGGGAACTCAATTTCGTGAGCAAGTTTGGTAAGGTTAGGTAGCTTGGCAAACGCTGCCAGCTGGTCTTGGTAAGCACGCCGGATAGCGGCAATGATTTCGCCAGGATCATCGGCGTTAAGCGGACGTTCCAAAATATCTGTGAGCTCGCGCGAGCGCTGCAGCGGGTCCAGCAAAAACGCACCGATACGCGCATCGTGCCCTACTGTGCCCGGCCACGATAAATCATGCGCCAAGAGTGCCCGGAACAAGCTCTTCAGGTCGTGGCCGACAAGCGGACCGTTGGCAATATTGGTTAAAATGTTCTTTGTTAGTTCGCTTACTGCGATTGTACTTACGTGCGCAGCGTCGGTACTCAGCCATAACTGTGTAGCGTCAGGGCTTAGCGCAGCTACACGCGGCTGACCTTCTTTAAAGGTAAGCCTATCGAAAGCAACGGTTTGGAGAGGCGGCAGCTGCTTTTCGGGCGGAATCACCTTAGCCTTGGCCGCTTCTTCGGCCGACAGTTCCGATTCTACTTGACGCAGCAGTGTTTTGAACTCCAGCTTACGCAGCATAGCGGCAAACGCCGGCAGCAGCCCTGCGTGTAACCTAGCTTCTTCTAAATCAATCTTTATAGGCGCGTCGACCATGAGCGTTACCAGTTTTCTACTGAGATACGCTATATCCTTGTCTTTTTCGAGCTTAGCCTTTAGGGCTGGTTTTAAGAGATCGAGGTTTTCGTACACTCCGTCGAGCGTTTTATATTGGGCGATGAGTTCTAGGGCAGTCTTTTCGCCGATTCCCGCGACACCGGGTATGTTATCCGACGAGTCACCCTTTAGAGCCTTGACGTCCACCCACTGATGAGCATCAACGCCGTATTTTTCCTTGAATGACGCCTCGTTGAATAACTCGATATTGCTTAAGCCCTTTTTGAGCGTGTAAATATGCGTATGCGCATTAACCAGCTGCAGTACATCCAAGTCACTCGTCACCAGGTAGCTTTGGATACCTTTTTCGCCCGCTTGCTTGGCAAAGGCGCCCATAAGATCGTCAGCTTCGTAGTCGTCGGCTTCATAAAGCGGCCAATTGAGTGACTTAAGCAGTTCGTGCAAAATAGGCACTTGTTCGTAAAAATCGTCCGGGGCGGCTTTGCGACCGGCTTTGTACTGAGGATATAGAGCCAAGCGCGAACGGATATTGGTATGACGCTTATCCCATGCCACGCACACATAGGTCGGTTTTAGACGTTTAATAACCTCCAAAGCCATAACCGCAAAGCCATATACGCCGCCGGTTGGCGTACCGTCTTTGGTGCTGAGGTTGGGCATAGCATAATAGCCGCGATAAAAAACGGATTTGCCATCGATAATAACCAATCGCTCACTCATAGTGTTCAGTATACGCTACCAGAGAGTAGCTACTAAGTCATCTCAGCCACACATCTTTACTTCCCATACAAACGCTCGAATGGAAAAATGTATGCCGCCAAATATGCATAGTCAGATGTTTTAACGTAGGTTCTGACTTTTTTACTACAATTTACAGATATAACGTTATATTGACTTACGAAGAAACCATTCATAGACTGCCGTGGTCAACATAACAAAGGAGTTACAACCACATGCAGACAAGTCTGATACTTACCAACCAACTAACACACTACAGCACCAAAGAAGCAGGACCAATCGTGGTGGCTCTGGCCTTTGTCATTGCCCTGGGTGGTATGACAGCGGCAGCTATTGTTCTGTGCGGGTGGCGTGGCGCCAAAAGCATGGGTATTAATTGGACGCAAAAACGGGTGGAAATAGTGTGCCGATAGACAGGCATATTTCGGCAGCCTGCCCATTCTTGCTGGAGAGTGACGTACTATCGCTCTCCAGCGCCTTCCGGCTGAGCGGCACAAAGCTATGCGACAGCCGTACGGGCATTGCCCACCGGCTGCGCGCACCAGGCGAACAAATAGTGCAGGCAATCGTAAGCGGAAACGCCGTACACCGGGTGCGCACTATCGCCCTGCAACAACATATAAGAAACGAGCAGCTTACGGAACTGTTAGGATTTTTGAATATTATCGGCGCCTTGGAACGGCAGCGCAGCTGGTGGCGTTATATGCTTGCATGGGATCTGCGCCTGCGGGATGCGCTCCTTGGCATACGGTACGCACCATTTAGTTGGCGCAGGCAGGCATCTCTGCTTGCAGTAGGCGGCGGCGTTATACGAGCAAGCCGCCCCGTAATACTTAGCATAGGACTAGTCACCGGGCTGGCTGCGGCCGGCGGGCTTGTGCATCTGGCGTCTGTAATCGGTCTGGCAGCTTTTGGCACGAGTACGTTTGTAATAAGTCTGCTGGCACACGAGATGGCACACGTCGTAATTATCCAAAGATACGGCGAAGCAGCCGATGTACTGCAAAGAGGCATGCGCCTAGGCATTATTCATCGCCGGTTAAACCGCAAAGCAGAGCTCTGCTCGGCGCTGGCCGGTCCTATAACCGGTATAGCCTACTGCTGTATGTGGGCGGCAAGCGCATATTGGTATACGCCATGGGCGGCAATCGTATGCCTGCTCGTTGCAGCATTTCATTGCAGCAGTTGGCTACCCTGGTATGGTGATGGTCAGACAATTCGTGAAGCGCTCGGATCAAAGAAGGACTACCATGAACTATCTGCTTGACGTACGCGACTTGTACGTGCGGCGTAGCCGCACCTTTACGCTTACCATTCCCATTCTCAAGTTACGTGAGAGTACTATTTTGTGCATCACCGGCCCCAACGGCAGCGGCAAGACCACCTTAGTGGACTGTCTTGCCGGACTGCTTATACCGACGGCCGGCACTATTTGCTTGCAAGGCAAAAAAGTAACGAATAATCTCAAGCCCACCCGTTCCATACTAGGCTACATACCCGACGACGAAGAATGGTTTATTAAAGAACTGTGCGCTAAAGAATACTTTGCGCTGCTCGGCACCGTTTACCGTGACGCGGGCGTGTGCGTAAACATGCCCGCGCGCATCCTGGAACTAGCCGCTGCCCTCAGTTTTACTTCGTTTGACCAACCGCTTGAACAACTAAGCCATGGCAACAAAAAGAAAGTACAAATAATTGCCAGTCTTATGCATTGCCCTAATGTCATTATTATTGATGAATTGCGCAATGGACTAGACCCCCTGGCTATCATAGCCGCAGAACAAGTTATCCAAAGAGAGGCAAGCCGTGGTGCCTGCATCGTCGCCGCTACACACGACCTATGGTGGGCCGAACGTATCGCCAATGAAGTCATGCTGCTTGTTAATGGCGCGCCCGTCGTGCTCGGACCAAAACGGCGGCTTATAAAAACGCACGGCAGTTTAGAAAAGTTATTTATAAAAACTTTAAACAAGGTGCAGCAATGAATATGTCAATAAGCCTGTATAAAGCTAGCGTTGCCGCCGCATTCGGCGGTGGCAACAAGCACCCGATGCGGACCGGCGTTGGGCGTCTAGGCTGCTTAGCAGGAGCATGCTTGGGTCTCGGCGCAATCCTGTCGTCAGGAGTAAATAGTCTTGAGCTGCAAGCGGTGCATCACATTCCTCTAGTGTTTTTTATAGTAGTACTAATAGTCCAAATTATCGTTGGTTTGGTACTTGTGGGTGCGGCTGGTATGCACTGGGCGCTGCAGCGTGATACGTTCTCCAAGCTGCTACTAGTCCTGCCCATTAGTACAACAAAACGGTGGCTTCTGCTGTCGCTGCCCAGCTTAATACTTGCGTTACTTGCCCTTTTGTTTTTGTCCTTACCGCTCGCCGCACTATGCACTAAGCTCGGGCTTTCTTTGCTGCTGCTCGTACCAGCGGCATTTATAGGAACCGTAAGCGCGCTTGGCCTTACCCAAAGCCTGCCATCAAGAATCGGCTGGATAAAAGTGCTTTTTATTCCGCTGGCCTTATGGACCGAGTACAAATTGCTGCATATAATTGCCACACAGTATCAGACAGAACAGACCACCCCATACCCAAGCCTGTTATTTGGAACCATAGTTTTTGCATGTATAAGCTTGGTGGGCCTGCAAGCTTACAGTGTACAAAAGGACATTGCTACCGCAGCCCGGCTAAAAAAGGTACGTACCGGAGCCTTACCGCCGGCTTGGTGGTGCCTAAAAAAGATTTGGCGGTCCCCTGCCACACGGTTCAGCTTGCTGGCGGCGGCGACCCTAAGTGCCGGTAGTCTAGTCCTACGACAACACCTTGCCATGCCGGCCGACGTACTTATACTTATTGCAGCGCTGCTGGCCGGTACCTTTGCCGCCGACATCCGGGCATTAGTACGCAAAGTACGGCCTGCGGAAATAATCGTTCTTAGGGGCAGCATTCGTTACGTCCACACCTTTTTGCTTGCCGCAATAATCGCCGGTGCGGCAGCCGTACTGCCCGTTCTTTTGTACATTCAAGAACTCCAATTGTACCTCCCTCTTATTGTCGGCATTGCCGCCGGGATTTTCGCCGGCAGCGCTATAGTACCGCAAACCCGTGACATTACCGCGCAAGTGGGAGCCACGCTCCTGACCGTAGGTGTATTGTTCGTCCTGCCTCAACTACCCTTGCTCCAAGCATTTTATAGCGGACATAGTCTACTGTATGAATCGTTATTGGTCACCGTGCTGGTAATAAGTACGTTTTACATTGAATATCAACGTAACCCATTTATATGGAGGATTATTCGTGATTGCAAATAAAAGCGCTAAACCAATTTTGGCAAAGGCTATAGCTATTGGTCTGTTGGCAGGCATAACTATATGGATACTTTTGCTTCTGCGCGGAGCCAGCTTAGTGCGTGACGCCCCTATTGTCGGCCACATGGTACGTCTCGGACCTTTCAACCTTACCGAGATACAACAAATCGCTATTCCAGAAGGGTACCGCGTTAGCTTGACCTTACAAACCGGACTGTTATGGTTTATTCTGACTTGTATAGTAGCTGGTTTTATTGTCGGTCTCGTCCTAACCGGCATATCCAGTGCCAAGCGCAATAGCTAGCTGCATGCAAAACCCGAGCGTACCTCTATGACTTTTGTTGCAGGTTCTTTAAGATATAGATCAAGCTTATATCTTCACCTACACATTAAATCCAAAATAGTAACTCCTCTTTGGTATCAAACGTCTCGATACGCCAACATACTAGAACGGCCGCACCCAGTCAAGAAAGCTTAAAAACTACATAACCTCGTTAGAAAATATCAGGCTGGGTTGTGGCGAATGAACGGACGTAGAGGTAAGCAGTTCCATGGCCTCCGTGGGCGTATCAGCAAAAGCAATAAGCTGATCAATAGGACGCGGCAGACGGTCTAGCAACCCGTCGTATTGCATACGCTCGTATTGCAAACGCAGGCCCTTGTAAAAATTATCGGTATTTAAAACGACTAAAGGTTTGTTGTGCACACCGTGACGCCGCAGTTCGAAAAGATCGGTCAGTTCATCCAATGTGCCCGTGCCGCCCACTAATGCTACGACGGCATCGGAATGCTGCAAAAATAACGCTTTGCGCTCACCGAGATCGCGGGCAATAATCATTTGGTCTGCGTCTGCCCGTGCCGTGAGCTTAAGCGATTCCATGGAAATACCGACTATCCTGCCGCCTGCTCCTTGGGCAGCGCTGGCAATGTCGCGCATTAAGCCGCGATCGGAGCCGCCCCATACTAGCGTATGGCCTTGCTCGGCAACCATGCGTGCTAGTTCGCGAGCCGGATCAGTGTATCGCGGTTCTAAGTCAGAAGCGGCGCAGAAGAAGCAAATATTCACTTTGTAATCTCCTAGTTGTAAAAGGACACTAAGCATACCACTAAACGAACTACTTGTCACTAACTACTGCTAAGCGAATACTCTTGTGAAATATGGATGCGTTTCGCGGAATGATTTATATCGTTTAGTACCGCTTTTAAGCTAAGCACCCCTTCAGCCAAAGAAATTGCTTACTATAAGACATTTTTCTTAGGAACCCCTTATGTCTTACAATGAAAAGTGGGATCGAAGCATGGTTAGATCCATGTCACACTACAGATGTGTGAAAGCCTGCAGGCGATCGCTTAGCCGAGCTGCAGGACGATAGCATGATGGATGGGAGCGCTGGTGATCCGCCTCGTCAAGTCCCATCTGTTCGCACCCTAAAAACGCATAAGGCTGGTTGTTAACTTGGGTATAGAAAGTTGTTGGAAGGATCCGGAATTCGCCAAAGACTATGCTCTGCGCACGAACGATCCGAAGGATAATTGGTATGAACAGCAGATTAACTCGCCTTCAATCATAAAACTGATTCCCTTGGATACCCGGCGCATACTGGACTTCGGCTGCGGCTCAGGCGAATTTACTGCAGTGCTTGCAGAACGCTATGATAGCGTAGAAGGCTGCGACAACTCGCAGGCCATGGTTGATATTGCCAGACGGAACCATCCTATTGTCACCTTCTCTCTGTGGGATTTCCGCTCGCAGGAACTACCGCCAGATCATATCCCTTTTGACACTGTTGTAAGCAAGCTAACCGTGCAGTTTATACGCGAATTGGATTTGTTCGCAGCAGCCATGCGCAAAGCGCTGCGTCCATCAGGCGCGCTCATTATATCCGTGCCTCATCCGTCATATAACGCAGGACTGGTAGTCGACTACTGGCAAGAGTCCAACTATCACCCGCCGGTCAGTCTATATGGCGTGTACGATACAATGGTACATCGAAGTCTTGAACGTTATACTACTGCTTTTATGGAACACAATTTTGTATTAAATGGCTTAACCGAGCCAAAAGTAGATAGAGAAATGATTGAAGCGAATGGCGCAAATCCTCACGAGTTCTCTCTGCCCAAACGGCTTAATTTGCGGTTTAGGAAGGAGGACACGTAGACACCAAGGAGACTTGCCAAATCATTCCGACAGCTCCTAGGCACTACGGCCAAGCACTTGTTGAGCGAGGTCGCGTAGGAATGTTACACCATCCGGATGCCAATGGTAGCGATTGGCGTCCAAACTTTTTAAGGCGGTGGCAATATGCTTTTCGGCAGCATCTTTCGCGGCAGCAAGGGCGCCTGATTGCTCAAGGATTTCCTTTGTGTGGTCAAAGTCTTGTTTGGTTAGTTTTTGATTTCCTAAACAGCGAAGAAGAAATGTCTTATCTCTAGAGGTGGCATGTGCAAGTGCATAAGCTGTAAGGAGCGTTCGTTTGCCTTCGCGAATGTCGTCCATAGGAACTTTGCCTGTTTTGGTTTGGTCGCCGAACACGCTAATAATGTCATCAGCAATTTGAAACGCCAGCCCGGCGTGCAAGGCATAGTCACGAATGGCGTCCGTAGCCTCGCAACCCGCACCAGCCAAAGCCATACCGGTGCACAACGGATTTAAAAAGGTATAGTGAGCCGTCTTCCACTCGAGGGCATGGGCAATGTCGCGCATATCAACTTCCGGTGTCAGCTCGTTCATGATGTCATAGGTCTGGCCATGCGACGTAATAACCATGGTGTGGTTAATAATACCTATGGCTTTAATACGCAGCTCTGGGTCAACCTGTAACCCGGCCAGCAGCATTTGGGCGGCATGCATACCTGCCAACCCGGCATTAAGGGCCAAGCTAATTCCCATGTGAGCAGCATCGCCGTCCAAATGCTGTTTTGTATGATACGCAGCCAACAGTTCATGCGCCGATGGTTTGCCACGGCGCAACGCCGAACGGTCCTGGATATCGTCGATAATAAGAAGATAAGCATGCATCATTTCCAAAGCACTAGCAGCGCGAGCAATCATTACACGGTCTTTGCCCCCACACATCTCGTACCCCACCATAGCAAGCGTGCCGCGGATGCGCTTACCGCCCCGCTGTAATATATCTAAAAAGACTCCCGTGGTAAGCGCCCCATACTCTCCGTACTGATCACGTGTGACAGCGGCAACGTGCTTACTATAAATGGCAATGTCGTTATCTATAGTTTGTTTGTAAGCTTTAAGACGCGCCGCAAAGGTAGATTCTGAAGATATGGGCGCGGACGGGCTTGCTGGTTTCATCCTACTAACAAGGGTGCGATTTTATTTTTAACTTCCTGCTCCAGCTCTTCAATGGTCATAGCATTAGTGATTAGCACATCAGCGCTGTCAATTATGGCCCGGATGCCCCGGGAGGGGCCTTGGTCGCTTAGGCCGCGATTTTCGTATTCGTCTTGCTTTAAAAATTCTTCGAAGGTTTTAAGCGTTTCGGTGTCGCGGTGCCGGGCGCTGATCCGTTCGTAGCGTATTTTAGGCTCGGCGTCGACCCCTACGATAATTCCCCCCGCATCACGGATAGCTTCGGCTTCGCCAATAGAACGCAGGCCGGATATCACACCGCCTTGCAGTTGCCGCACTTGAGCCATAAGAATACACAATTTGACCATTGTGGCCGGATTAACCTCATTGCGTAAAAAATTGGCAACTACGTACAGCTGGTCGCGCACTGGATTAAAGTCGTGCGGCAAACTGTAAACGTGCCGCGTAATAGCCCGCACAATATCGCTTGTAGATAAGTTTGGCATGGCAAACTGCCTGGCAATCATGTCCGACACCGTATCTTTTCCGGCACCTGCAGTACCGGCCACCCCTATAAGTTTTAGAGTTGGTTTCATGCTATAGATTGTATACGATCTACACCGTTTTACCAGGAAACATATTACTGCCGTCCTTCACCCCTGTTATGGTATAATAATTTTGTATGAGTAATGCTACAGTAGAATATCCCTTGTTTAATCAAGCTCCAGTTGACGCGGATATTCCTCGTGCCGAAATGCCTATCGGGGCGAACCCCGCTTTGGATTATTTACGGGGCGAAACACGTGTCGAAGTCGGCCAGCTACGCTTTACCAATGGAGCACCCCTCGCTGAAGTACCTGTGATGCAACCAGACGGCATGGAAGCAACCGTACAAGTCCCCTTGCCTGCCGGCATGGTTATTTACAACAAAGACAATTCAAAGGATACCTTTTACGTAAAGCGTAACGGCGACATCCGGGCCTTTTCGCTCTTTGGCCGAACGCCCCGAGTAGTGCGCGAACGCCAAGCAGCTGCCGATGAGTTCCACCGGGAAGTTAGCAACCGCCACGCCCCATCAGAAGCTCAGGCCCCGGCCGCGGAATCCCGACTGCGCCGCTATGCTAAAAAAATTGGTAACTTTTTGGTTGGCCCTAGGCGACACCAAGAAGCATTGCAGCAACCTCTACCAAATTACAGCGAATCAACGCCGCCGACAGTCAACGAAGACACAAAAACCACTGTTTACCCCGTGGTCGAACAGTCCATACCTCAATCTGTTTTATCATCTTTCACTCTGCTGCACGGTGCAGACATAAAACGCTTGGCCCCGGCGACCAGCAACACACCAATCAGACTTTTGGGCAATGTCAGTTTTGCTGCACTGGGGATTCAGCTTACCTTCTCCCCGCCTTCTAAACGGTCAGCTTCCGCCGCCTCGCCCCAACGATTAGCGCCCAACCTACAGGCAGAATCCACCTTTTCTGAAACTCTAGTTGCAGAGGGAGACCCCGACCTAGAAGCCGAGGCCCTACTTAGCCTTAAATTTGCTTTAGGCGACCCTACCATGAGTAATTATGACCTTGTGACTGCCTTCAGCGCCCCACAACTCCTTGCCGTAACCTCCCAATTTGCCCATACTCTTCGTGCCAACCACAAGCAAGACCCATTGGCAATCCGTCAGTACCAGGCACTCGCAAGGACGTGCGACAATCTTGGCTTGTCCCTAGCCGTGTAGATAGCAAATTCTCGTGATTCCAGAGTCCAATTGAGGCAAGCAATACTTCGCTACTTAATGTAATCGTGTAGTTTACGGGCGTCTTTGTGTTTGCGCAGTTTTGCCAGGGCTTTAGCTTCGATTTGGCGGATGCGCTCGCGGGTAACGCTGAATTCCTGGCCCACTTCTTCCAGGGTGTGCTGCTTGCCGTCTTCCAGGCCAAAGCGCAGTTTTATTATTTTTTGCTCGCGCTCAGTCAGCGCGCTCAACATATCTTTTACCTGCTCTTTTAACAGCTGGTTGGTGGCGGATTCTTCGGGTGAAATAGTGTCTTCGTCTTCGATAAAGTCGGCCAGCACTGATTCTTCTTCGTCATCACGGATCGAGGCGTCAAGGCTGGAAATATCTTGTTTAATTTTCATGATATGTTCGACTTTATCAACCTCGATATCCATAGCTGCCGCGATTTCCTCGTTCGACGGTTCGCGGTTTAGTTCTTGGGTTAAGCGGCGCTGAGTGCGCAATAGTTTGTTAATGGTTTCGACCATATGCACCGGTATACGGATAGTGCGGGCCTGGTCGGCAATAGCACGGGTAATGGCCTGGCGAATCCACCAGGTGGCATAGGTGCTGAACTTAAAGCCCTTATCTGGGTCGAACTTTTCAACGGCGCGCAGCAAGCCGGTATTACCCTCCTGAATAAGGTCCAAAAGGTCTAGGCCGCGGCCAACGTAGCGCTTGGCAATACTTACGACCAAACGCATATTGGCTTCGGCCATTTTGTCTTTGGCGTCTTTATCGCCAGCGACCACGCGCTTAGCGAGCGCCAGTTCTTCTTCGGCGGAAAGTAGCGGGATTTTACCGATTTCGCGCAGATATAAACGCACCGAGTCGTCGGCAATGTCGTCTAAATAATGCTGGTCTTCAGTGACCAATTCCTCGCCGTCCTCCATGGCCCATTCGTCGGTCAGTTCGGCTGGCGCGTCATCGCCCGGCAGCGGAACGGCCGCAGTAGTTACCTGGATATTAGCGTCGGCCAGCTCTGTATACAGTTTGTCTAGTACGTCGGCGTTCTCCGGTGTGTCTGGAATAGCCGCGGTTATATCCCGCTGATCAACCACGCCGCTCTTTTTGGCTTTAGTAACAAGCTCCTTTTTTACCTGCTCCAGGTCTACCGGAGCATTGTCAGCTGGAGCGTCTGTCTTTTTCTTGTCCTTTGGCATCAGATGCCTCCTTTACGATCTCTTGAGAAGGTTAGTGAGTTTTTTTACCGCTTCAAGCAATTGGGCAGTCCGTGCGTCGTCGGTTGTATGCTGCAATTCGCGGGCAATGCGCTGTTTTTGGAGTTTTACATATTGGTCTATCACATGATCCTGCAACCGAGCGGCTTCGTAACGAAGCTCTTGTATCTCGAGGTCCTGATAGAGCTCTTCAAACAATAATGATAACATTTTAACATAGTCCGCCAGGGGTCGCAAAGGGGCTGCCTCCTGCGGCTTGCCTTGGAAGTCAGGGTTAGCCTGTAAAAACGCAAGCAGCGTCCCCGCCTGCTCTTCGGCCAGCATCTGGGACTTTAGCGCCGAGGTATATTCCCTAAGTTTCGGCTGCATCAGAGCAAGCGCCAGCAAGTGGTTCTCTGTTTTTATCATTTCGAGGGCGAGTTTATCCGGCGGCTTGGACGGTGTTTTTTTAAGTTTTAATTTCGGCTGTTCGTTAGAATGATGCAGCTTGGTAAGCAGTGCGTCGCGACTAACACCGATCAGCTCGGCGATCCGTGCGATATAGTGCTCTTTTTCAACCTGGTCGGCAAGACCGCGCACCACCTGCAAAATAACGTCGCTAAACTGCCGCTTGCCCTGCGCCGAGGTAATATCCAACTGCGTTTTATAGCGGTCGATCAGCCAGTCCAAGGCATATTGCGGTTTTTCGATAATTGTCTGCCACTTGGCAGCGTCTTGACGGATTAACTCATCCGGATCCTTACCACTTGGAATGTTGATAACGCTCAGCGACACCCCTACCTTGCTGGCAATAGGAATGGCCCGCTCGGTAGCCCGTACCCCTGCGCTGTCGGCATCAAAACTTAAACGAATGTCACCCACGAACCGGCTGAGCGCCTTTAGGTGCTGTTCGGTCAGCGCCGTGCCAGCCGTTGCTACGACCTGCCGCACCTCTGCTTGGTGGCTGCTAATTACATCTAGGTTGCCTTCGGCTACCACGACGTATTTGCTTTTGCGGATTGCTTCTTTAGCCAAATGCAGGCCAAATACATGGCGCGATTTATCGTATACCAGTGTCTGCGGCGTGTTGATATATTTTGGTGCGTTTGGGTCGTCAGCCAACAAACGGGCGGTAAAACCGATTATCCGGCCCTGAGGGTCGGCGAGCGGAACCATTAACCGCCCGCGGAACATGTCGCCAAGGCCGCGGTACCGCTGCGCGCTCAAGCCTGCACCTTTTATCTCTTTTTCAGTAAATCCCTGCTTTTGCAAAAATGTAACGAGCGCGGTACCGTTGTTCGGGCTGTAACCCAAACGCCATTCCAAAGCCGTTTGCTTGGTAAACTTTCGCTTAGTAAATACATATTCTAAAGCAACGCGATTTTTGGCAAAGTTCGCCTGGTAGAACTTGGCAGCAAGCTCCAATGCGGCATATAGCCGTTCTTTTTCTTTGCCTCGGGAACCGGTGCGGCTGGAGCGGTATTGATCGAGATCTATGCCTGCCTTGCGCGCCAAAATTTCCAGCGCTCCTTTAAAGTCAAGACCCTCCATTTCCATGACAAAGCTGAACATATTGCCGCCTCTGCCAGAACTAAAGTCGTGCCAAATCTGCTTTTCCGGACTGACCATAAAACTGGGCGTGCGCTCGTTGCTGAACGGGCTTAAACCCTTAAAGTTGCGGCCCGCGCGCTTTAGCTCGACATACTGGCTTACCACATCTTCGATACTCAGCCGGCTCTTGATATCCTCAACCGCATCCATTGCCCCCTATTGTACGCCAGTGCGCCCCTGTTCCATAGGAGTCGCCCTTACAGTCGCCTACTTTACGCCCAAAAGTTGCAATACGGGTATAATAAGGTATCTTCAAATGAGTACAGCAAACGTTTTTTGCTAGCCCACAAAACAGGTCAGAAATATAGGAGGCAGTCAGTGAAAGCACTTATTACCGGCGCGAACAGCTTAGTTAATAAAGCCATGCTTGCCAAGCTTGTAGGCATGGGTTACGACGTCACCGCCCACTACCATTCCGAAAACGACCTGACCAAAAAATTGAAAACCAACTACCCAAAGGTACGTTTCATCCAGGCCGACTTTTCGAGCAAAGACAGCTTCCTCGCATTTATTGGCCAGGCGATGGACGACAAATACGATGTGTTTGTAAATGCCGCTGTTTACTACGCCGAGACAGAGGGCTGGAAGCCGCAGCAAGAGTGGGACGCTTGGCAAAAGACGTTCGCCATCAACACTACTAGTGTCGGTGTGCTAATGGCTCATGCCGATATGGCGCTCAACAAAGGCGGGATAATCGTAAACATTAGCCCAACCTATGGTCAAACGTACATGGGCGACGCCCAATTTACCATGTATGGCGCCAGCAAAGCAGCACTCGATTCGTTGACTATGAACTACGCCAAAAAATGGTCGCCGCACATCCGCGTAGTTGGCATTGCCCCAGGCTGGATTAAGAGTGCCTGGAATAAAGATATGTCAGAAAAAGAAATACAGGACATGATAAACCCGCAACTTACCCGCAAGCTAGTTGAACCATAAGAAATTGCCGACCTTATGGAACACGTTATACAAAACAAGAGTATTAATGCCACGACGCTGGTAATCGACGGCGGAGTAGGCACCCCGATTGTATAAGGATTTATGAAAAACGCTATTCTCCTACATGGCAAACCCGGCAAAGAAGAATACTACAATCCCGAAATACCATCAGGCAGTAATCACCATTGGTTCCCGTGGCTGCAAAAACAACTACTAACAAAAGACGTCGTCGCGCAGACACCAGAGGTGCCAAACGCCTGGAAACCTTATTATCCGACATGGCAAAAAGAATTTGAGCGCTTCGAGATTACGCCCGAAACTATGCTGGTAGGTCATAGCTGCGGTGGCGGTTTTATTGTGCGGTGGTTAAGCGAGCATCCAGAAACGCGGGTGGACAAAGTCGTTCTGGTTGCTCCATCGTTAGGTATAGATTGGGTAGAAAAGGACTTCTTCGAGTTCACAATTGACCCCAACCTGGCATCTCGCACGAAAGGTTTGGTGATTTTTGGTTCAGATAATGATAAACCCGCTATCGCGGATGCGATCAAAATATTCCGCTCCTCCATAAAAGATGTAGTATCGTGAATTTTCAGGCTATGGGCACTTTACACTAAAAGCAACAGGATCTAACATATTTCCAGAACTATTAGAGGAATTGTTGCGTAATGACAAATCTTAAAACTTTTAAAGTATCTGGCGACGTAGCCCGCGAAATGCTGGCTCGTGCCGATGCCGCTAAAGCACATACATACCCTGCGCCCAACAAAGGATATGCGGTAGCCGTGCTTACCGCCAAAGGCAACATCTATGAAGGTGTGTCATATATTTCAGATACCATGACGCTTACCATGCACTGCGAAATGACCGCGCTTGCCCATGCCGCGATCCACGGCGAAAAGAATATTATTGCCATTACCGGCCCGAACTGTCATATGTGCAAGCAGCTTATTTGGGAAAACGCGTTACATTCTGGTATTGACATACAGATCGTCGTGGAAAAAAACGGCGAAATAAAGTGCGTGCCGATTTCCAGCCTGATGCAATATCCGTGGCCGGACGAGAAAGGGCGACACTAATTTATGAAACTCCTCAGTAATATGGAATCTACCTATGCAGGCGACTATGCGGAGTGTAAACTTGTATGAACGCTCGGCATATAGTTATTTATTCCCACGGCTTCGGTGTCCGCAAAGACGACCGGGGGCTGTTTACCGACATTGCCGCCAGCCTGCCCAATGCCGAACATATTATGTTCGATTACAATCAAGTGGACGACCGAGCTAATACACTTACTGTCGCTCCTCTGACCGAGCAGGCCAAAAAACTCCGGCAAGTGGCGGCCGAGGTGGAGGCCGCTAACCCAGATGCCGTTATTGACCTGGTTTGCCACTCGCAGGGCTGCGTCGTCGCGGCTATCGCCAAGCCTACAGGTTTACGCAAAACGGTTTTTACCGCACCCCCGCCCGACGTTGATATAGAAGACAAAATAAGACGCTGGCGTGTACGTTACGGCACCACATTTACCACCAAGGGTGTTACGTATCTGGAGCGTAAGGACGGCAGCACAACAATTGTGCCTCCCGCATACTGGATAAGCCTCAAAAACCTTGACGCTCAGGAGCTTTATAACACGTTAGCCGAAAACACAGATTTGGTTATTATCACTGCCACACAGGACGAAGTACTGGGCGAAGTTGCGCTAGATAAGCTAGCACCCAACATTAAGGTTATTGAGATGGCGACCGGCCACAATTTTGAAGACAAAGCGCGGCCCAAACTAACCCGTATAATTACCGCAGCGCTTGTCATGAACAAACAACGCGTTATTATTGTTAACGAGCAGGACAAAATTATTGGCCACAAAGAACGTAATACCCTTGTAAAAGAAGATATTTACCGTGTTTCGGCGTTATGGGTCACTGATTCGGAGGGCAATATCCTGCTCGCGCAACGAAAGTTCACCAAGGAGCATCATCCAGGCAAATGGGGCCCAGCAGTCGCGGGCACCAACGACAAAGGCGAGACCTACGAGAGTAACATTATCAAAGAGGCTGGAGAAGAAATTGGTCTCAAAGATATCCAGCCTGCGCTCGGGCCAAAGATACGCGTCGCAAATGAACACAACCACTTCACCCAGTGGTATACAGTAACGGTCGATAAGCCAGCTAAAGACTTCATCGTACAAGAAGATGAGGTAGAGCAAATCGAATGGTTTACGCGGGACGAGTTAGAAAAAGAGCTGCGCGAGCACCCAGAAAACTACCTAAAAAGCCTGAGCTGGGCACTTGAATCATTATGACGAAAATTAAAGCTGTCATTTTGACGCAGACGATACCTTTGCTCCCAAAGTTTCCTGGCTGGCCCTGCCTGTGATGCTGACAAAACGTTGACTTAAACAACGATGGACTAGCTTTTTGGTGGCTGCACCGGAAACTGTTTATGTAATTATAGGCCCGTTCCCATGGCAAGTATGGAAAATACTCCGGAGGCCGATGGTTATTTTTTAGCGCATAGCCGGGCAGCCCTTCTTTAACAAAGATACGCTCATACTCCCAACCGGGATATTTTTGCTTGCAAGCAGCAACATGCGCTTTTAGTAGTTCATTTTCTGGCGTCCAACCGTTAAAATCAAGTGCCCAACTGCCATTGCTGGTGTACATATGATGGCCCTTGTCATAATTAGTGGGCTTTATATGAATCAGCTCGTACCCTTCGTCCGCATGGAGCGATAAAAACATATGAGCCAAAATGTGGCAGGCGCCTGCGGCAAAAAACGCCTTGTCGTTCCGCTTTCATGCCAAAAACGGATCTCTATACTCTTCGGGAGTACGCTCATACATAATTCCAGGCTCGTACATGGTATGGTTAGACATCTTAACGTATTATGCCAACTCTTCGTACAAATTACACGCCAACCTTAACCTTTCGGAACATAAGCGTGGTGTGGTTAAATACAGTCATGAACCCGGAGCAGCCGCTTACGCCTCCAAGCCAAAATCCGTACGAATTCATCATGAACCCGGAAAAGCCACCAAAGCCAAAAAAAAGCTTTGGCCCGTCCAGTTCGTTCGTTATGAAGCTTCTTTTGATTTTGGGCGGCATTGCAGTACTCATGATTTTAATAGCCGTTGTAGTGAATGTAGTGTTCGGCAGTCGCACCAATGTCGAAGACTTTGTGCAGATCACCAAAACCGAGCAAGAGCTTATACGGGTGAGCGCACTGGGCAAAAAAGCCGGTAGTCAGTCCGTTCGTAATGCCGCTACAAACACGCACTTTACGGTCACCACCCATCAGCAGCAATGGCTCTTCTTTTTGGGCCAAAAGGGACGGAAGCTCAAAGAAAAGGAATTAAAGCTCAGCCAAAATGTAAAAACAGACGCCAAACTGACAACTGCACAGCAAACCGCCACCTTCGACCCCACCTTTACGACGGTAATGCGAGAACACTTGCAATCGTATGCCGCAGAGTTGCAAGATGCCTATACTAACGCCACCGACCCAAAGGCACGCGCCCTGCTGGCCGCCCATCACGAGCAGGCAGAGATGCTGCTAACCCAGTGGCCCACGCAATAACTACACATCACTAACCAGATCATAGGAATGGCGAATAAGGTCTTGTATCTCTTGCCATGTTAACTGGCCACTCAAAAGTATGGTATTCCAATGCTTTTTGTTGAGATGATAGCCGGGCATAACACTTTCGTATTTCTCGCGCAGCGTCTCGGCTAATTGAGGGTTACACTTTAAACTTATCTGCACCGGGTTACTGCCTTCTCTAACCAGCGCGAACATTTTATCGCCGGTTTTATACACCGCTACGCCTTCGCCAAATGGGTAGTCTAACCGCGTATATGGCATACTGAGCAAATAACTTTCGACTTCTTTGTGTGTAATCATTTTAACTCACTCACTCTCTTTCATCCTATCAATGACCCTGGCAGCCGAGGCGGTTTCACTCATATCCTCCTATCTATGCATGGATAACGTCTAGTATTGAAGGAATGTCGTCAATCACATGATCGGCATCGCCGAGGTGCGCGACGCTGGGAGTTGTGCGTCCGTGTGTTACGCGAATAGTCTTGGCAATGCCAACCTGACGGCCGATAGCGATGTCACTGTGCGCATGGCTTACCAGCACGGCATGGTGCGGCTCGGTGCGCAATTCGGCCAGTATTTGGCGTACTCCATCAGGATGCTTTGGGTCGTCTAGATGGTCGGTGCATAAAACAGCATCAAAATGCCTGCTAATGCCAGTTTCATCCAGCCGCACCAACATGCGATGATCACCGCTCGTCAACGCGCCGATACGAAAACCCAGACGCTTAAGAATAGCCAGCAAATCCGTAACGCCATCATGCGGCGCATACTCTGCGGCAAATACCGTGTGGTCAAGGTCAAAAATAATCGCCTGCATACTGTACAAAACCTTAAAATTATTGTTAATTATACTACTCTACATTCCGTACGTAAAGTAGTGCAAAGAACTGCCTAGCAACAACGTTTTGTTGACGTACAGCCATTCTATGTTACGGTATACATAATGTCTTCCCCTCTGCTTGAGCTTGCTATAATCCCCACTGCTGCCGGTACTTACTCGGATACACTGTTCGGCTCTGTCCCTCACGGGAATGTATATAGCTTTAATCTTCTAAATGAAGAGCCGATTCGCACCAGTGCCCACAAAGGCGACATCGTAACCGTAAAACTGGCCTTGGGCGAGGAGCATACCTTAGCTATGCAAGAATATTGGCAGCGTTACGGAAATAAAAAAATCTACCGCAATTGCCACTCATTTGCGCATATAGGAGCCCTTCTCGTTCCAGCTACCACCTTATCACACAACCTTTTAGATGTTTGCCGACTTCCTTTGGATGCTCGAGATACAGAGGCTAAACCTACGCCCCCGGACAACCTTGAACCGGGAGCAGCCTATGCTGTAATCGATCACTATCCCGGTTCCGAGCATACCATGCTTGCCTTAGATTCGCAGGGTCTTATTCTAGATATCAACGGATCTGGAGGCGGGCTGCGAACAGGCACTGCCGCCCAACGAATCAAAGGATATAACGGTACTGGCATTCAAAGACTTAGCCACCCTACGCCAGCACTTGGTACAAACTATTGGATGACCGGCGATTTAACACCTACCGGAGACGACCGACACGTAGACATCCTCATTGCCGAAGATAGGGCGCGCAGACAAAGGTAAACGTGAAAAGCTGCATAGCTCAAACAGCACAACAGATCTGGAAAGACCAGGCGTATAACCGGCATGGCTCTCAGTAAGGCATTATATCCACTTCCCTTATTCCTTTGCCTTGCTGCCTGTTATAAGTTTTTCGTGTTTATGCTACTATTGTAGTAATAATGACCTGGTGGGGAGAAAAAAGGGCCATGAGGCTACCAATACCAAAAATAAGCGGCGCGCTGCATCGCGTCCGATATGCTAGCCGCTTTAGCTATTTGCATCCAAGCAACTTTGCACATATTTCTGGACGCATTGCATTAATACTGCTACTCGTCGGTGTGAGCGTATTACCTGCTATCACCTTCGTCGCCAGGCCGGCAGACGCGCTCCAGAGCCAACTGGGTGCCCAGCAAGTCACGCTCAATCCGGGCGGCGGCATCGTTACAAACGGTTCCGACGGGTTGAGGTTTACTATTAACTCCGCGGCCGGGGGCGCTAGCTACGACTCAGCCGTTGCCGGCCAGGATGGCGTGGTATACCGCGCCACGCGACAGTACTGCTGCGGGGCCGGGGCTCCGATGCTGAATATAGGAGGGACATTGTACGGCCAGGCAGGGCCAGCTGCTGGTTCGGCTGGTTGGTCATCCCTCCAGGTTATAACAACCTCAGGCGCCGCATCGGTCGGAACACGCACAAGCGCAACTGGCGACGCGGCGGCAACAGTGCGTTACACCGTGGTTCGCAGCGGGCTGACCTACACCATGGATCGCACAGTCACCTACACCTACCCGAACGACTACGTCGCCGACTCATACACCTTTACAATCCCAGACGGCAATACCGATACTGTTAAGTTCTATCTGGGTGGTGACACTGCGCCTGGCTCGTCTGATTCGGGCTACGGCGTTATGCTCACTCAACCAGTGCGAACGGTCATTTCGCTTAATACATCTTCGCATATTATGTTCGGGTTCCGTGAAGTTTCCGGGTCAAAGACCTTTGACGGCGCAACCTCGCAGAGTTTCTCTGCCCCATATGCGACCGTGCAATCCGGCGGTAATATAGGCTTTGTCGGTACCGCCTCTAACCACGACGCCGGTTTGATGATGCAGTGGAATCTGGGCTCAACGCCGAGTACTCAAACCGCAAGCATGCAGCAGTTTGCAACCCAGCAAGGGACCAACCTAAATGCAACATTCGCGTCCACTGCCGCCGAAGCAGGCGCCTCGGCAAGTCTTAATTTCTCTGTCGTCAATACCGAACTTATTACAGTTAATGGACTCACGTACACTGCTACGCTGCCTGCGGGTCTTGTTATAGGTTCCGGGTCTCAGTCTAACTCCTGCGGCGGCTCGCTGTCTGCTACTGTAGGCGGTGGCACAGTCGCGCTTTCAGGAGGTACCATCGCCGCAACGTCAAACTGTGTAATATCTGTTCCGGTTGTCGCAAATACCCCGGGTACTTATACTATTTCGGCCGCGAGTATCTCGGGACTTGCTAGTCTAACCAACAACGTCGGGACATCGTCGTTAACCGTTACTAGCGATAATGATAGCGATGGCATAAGTAACAGTGTCGAAACTGCCGCTCCAAACAGTGGCGACGCCAACAATGACGGTACGCTAGATAAAAACCAGCTAAATGTTACCTCATTTGCTAACCCAATAAGCGACGAATATACCACCCTTGCGGCCGATACTAGCTGTGAACTGACAAATGTAAGCGCCCTTGCCGAATCAGCCGCAACCGCTACAGACGCAGGTTACGCATATCCTCTCGGACTCCTGGATTTTACTGCCGACTGCGGCACGCCAGGATACACGGCTACAATAACCCAGTATTACTATGATCCGCCGGGCAATAACTTCGTGCTGCGCAAATTTGTTAATGGTAGCTACCAGACTGTTTCAGGCGCCACTATTAGCACCACTACCATCAGCGGCCGGCAAGTATTGGTGGTCAGCTACCAAGTAACCGACGGCGGCGTGCTGGATGACGACGGTACTGCCAACGGTGTGATTGTTGATCCAGCCGGTCCTGCCGTAGCCGCCGCGAGCACTAGCGCCCCTGGCGTAGGCGCTCCAGACACAGGTTTGCCGCAAGTAAATATGTTGGTATTTGCCAGTGCCTTTCTGGTTGGCATTGGGCTTGTGCTGGGCTGGGCTGCTCCGCTACGTCACATTGTGTATGACATTTTCAAAAAAGAAGCGTAACACGCTCGCGACTGCCGCTATGCTGCTACTGGCAAGTAGCCTTATCTGTTTTAGCGCATGGGGCTTTCTTCGGCGCTACACCGCAACACACAATTCCAAACCGATTATTCCAACCGAGACAGTAACTCATTCAATGGATACGCCCGACGAAACACCGCCCGTAGACGCTTGCGACGCCTATACTGCACCCGCCAACGAACCGCGTAAAATTGAGGTGCCGAGTATTGGCACGTCCGGTTGCGTCCAAAAAGTCGGCATCGACCAGCGCAACGCTATTGCAGCACCAACCAACATCCATCTGGCAGGCTGGTATGTAAATAGCGCGCTGCCTGGCGAAAAAGGAGTCAGCATTATTGACGGGCACGTCCAGGGACGGTATGGTACCGCAATCTTTACCAATCTTGATCGCCTTCGTTCTGGAGATCAAATAAAGGTACAACTTGGCGACGAATCGTGGCGGGAATTTGAAGTGGTAAGCATTGGCACCTACTCGGTTAACGAGACGAATGATGAATTATTCAAATCAGCCAATGGCGTTGATAAACAATTAACACTTGTTACTTGCGCCGGCACATATAACTCGCAAACCAAAACATATGACAAGCGAGTGATTGTGCGAGCAAAAAAAGTGTAGATAATCTACTTATCATTGTGCGGGTATCAGCCCTTTTAAGTGCAATGATGGCATTTGCCAACGCTGCCGAGATTAAAGCCAAGCAAGGCGACATTGCAGATGTCGTCTCCCGCTGGCTGACCATTAAGTAAAGTAAAACACCTTACACATGTTTCTTAAACCACTCCAAGTAGTACTGGAGTTCGGCAATAGAGGCCTGGATGTCGTCGAAGGCGCGGTGTGCGTCGTTTTTTTCGTATTCCATGCCATACTTGCCCTGCATGATTATTTTAAGAGAACTGACGTCGAGCATGCGGTAATGCAGCAATGCGTCTATCTCCGGCCACCAATATTTAATAAACACGCGGTCATTATGAATGGAGTTGCCGGCAAGCACTGCTAGCTCGTCGCCGAACTGGGCTTTAATAAAGCCTATCAGCTCGTGTTTTACGTCCTCTTCTGGACGGCCTTGGGTACGCACGCGCTCGGTAAGGCCGCTGGCCGCGTGCTGGGCAAGTGCCCACTCGTTCATGGCAGCCAGCTTTTCTTCGGGCTGTACAATAAGCGCTTCGTAATTGGCCAGAGTTTTAAACGTAAAATCGGTTACTTCGGCAGCTATTTCTAAAATAACGTCTTTGGTCGGCTCAAGGCCGGTCATTTCCAGGTCCATCCATAGTAATTTGGTGGGCCGGGCTTTCTTGTCAATCATATGCGAACCATTATATCCTTCTGCCCTGCTTCCGCCAAAACCAATGACATAGCCTAATGGCTTGCATGTGCCTGTAGATAGAAGTTTAGCTTGTTCCGCTCCCGCCGCGGCAAAATACCAGACACCTCCCGGCACACCTCAAACGTTGCCTTCGGCACTCTAGCGAACCACACCGGCCGCGGCAAGTTAAAAACAGCGGCAGCTAGGCGGCGCGCCCGGTACTGGAGCACTTCGCCAGGCAGGGCTCGGTCGGAATGATATAAAAACTCGGCTTCGGCTATAACCGGTATAAGCGGACTACTCGCGGCCGGCAACGGTATTCTCGTAGAAATCTTTTCCCGGACCCTCCGCCCGCCCTCGCCAAGAGCGATATGCCCGAATGAGCCAGGCAAAGAGTCTCTTACATACCAGCGCAATGCCGTCTTTGCTTGTCCACGAAAATTAGCATACGCTCTTCGAGGCATTACAGCACTAGTGAAGAGCTGGTAAGGTGGCGGCCTCCTGAAGTCCTCGGTAACATCCAACGCCGTGCGCAAGTAGGCCAGGTCCGAATGCCCATGCGCAACCTTCAATATCATGTCCGGAGCGACACCTTTTAGCAACCCTCGCGCTTTGTTTACGTGTTCCTTGGCCACTTCTACATCTTCACCACCATACACCTCTGCGCGCTCAGTCTGAGCGGCATAGGCTATCGCATAATGCGCAAGAGCTAAGTTGTATGTTGCTCGTCGTTGCCGCAAATCGTTGATCGTATCTTCGAACGCGGTCAGTTGAATACCCATAAGGTCCGGGCCAGACAGTTCTTTGAGTGTAGGATATTCGGAAGTAAGTACATCATGGTTCCAGCTATATGCTTCGAACAGCCGACTTTCTGCGGTTTGATCGTGACGCGCAATTCCCATAGTAAAATATATACTGACCTAGTTATACTCGTATGTCAATTATTTCTTTGGGCATTTATATGCATCCCACAGCAAATTAGATAGCACGCGGTAAGCATACTATTCATATAAAGGTGGCCGTACTAAACAGGTGTGACAGTAATGGCATCTTCGCCGCCGGGCAGTTCACTGTGCGGCAGAAATCGTATGGCGTGGCGCCATGCTCGTATTGGTCGGCCATGGGTCAAATCTCGTTTGCCCGTTAATTTATTTGACGCACGCCGCCGTACAATAAAAAGAACACCGTGCAGGTGTCCTACGCCATTCGCAGTAAACCTTCGCCTAACTGTTTAGCACGGGTGTCTATTTCAAAGGCGGAAACGTAAGGCCCCTTCAGTATGTTGTAATCAATCCTGCTGTCTTAAATTGCTGTGGGATGCATCTAATTGCCTTTCTTTGGAAAAAAATCAAGGGCGGCAGAGTTGATGCAAAAGCGCTGGCCGGTGGGCTGGTCGGGAGCGTCATCAAAAAGGTGGCCCAAGTGCCCGCCACAATTACTGCACGCTGCTTCGGTGCGAACCATGCCGTGTGTCATGTCTTTATGAAAGTCCACTGCGCCCGGCCGGGCATCGTAAAAACTTGGCCAGCCACAGTGCGCTTCGAATTTAGTAGTCGAATCAAACAGCACGTTGCCGCATGCGGCACAGGCATACGAACCCTGCTTGTCGTTGTATAACAACTTTCCTGTAAAAGGCGCTTCAGTACCCTTGCCACGCAATATCTCGTACTGCTCGGGGGTTAACTTTTTACGCCATTCGTCATTGCTTACGGTAGGCATACCCTACTTGGTACTTTTCTTTTTGTCCTTCTTTTTGTCTTTTGCGGGAGCTGATTCGTCTTTCTTTTTGGTAAGCCTATCTAACTTTAGAAGCTTAAAAGCCGCGTATACCAAAAATGCTACGATTAGAAAAGTAAACAAGGTGTATACTACTGCACCCCAGCCAAAGGTTGCTTCCTTGCCACCCCACTCTAATACAAATGTCTTTTTAGAAAGTGCTTCTTTGCCAGGTAGCAATAGCAGTGTCATAGGGTTAACTAGATGAAGCATAATCTGATCTACGACCTGCTTGATCTGCGTACCCAAAACCAAACCGATCGCCAAGCCTACCACGCTTTGTTCCCGCAAAAAGTCGATAAATCCACCGAACTGTTTTGTGGCCTGGTGTGTTACTACTTCATTTACTACCTCGGCCTTGGCTACCGGAGGCAAATGCCGCAACTTGGTTGCGACTTCGCGCACTTCGCGGCGCCGGTTGGTTTCGGCGCTCATTTTGGCTTGGGTTTCTGTCGTCTTTTTGGCCATAACAATTAATTACACCTTACTACATCTGTTCCGGAGCGGCAATGCCGAGCAGCGTTAAGCCGTCTTTTAGTACATCGGCATACAGCCAGACAAGGCGCAAACGGGTCGCCTCGCGCGGGTCGCCCACCACTTTGGCGTGTTCGTAAAACCGGTTAAAGGATTGTGCAAGATCGTACAGATAGGTACATACGTGGTGCGGCAGCAGTTCGCTTACAGCGCGCTCTACGATCTCCGGGTACTCGCCGATTTTACGAGCCAGGCTGCGCTCGGCCGGGTCAAAACCAGCAAGCGGCACATCAGGCTGCGCCTGGGCCTTGCGCAAAATACTCCGCGCCCGGGCGTGGGCGTATTGCAAGTACGGACCGCTGTTGCCTTCAAGCGAAACAGATTCTTTAGGGTCGTAAATAATATCGCCGCCTATGCGTTGCTTTAAAAAGGCATATTTAACAGCCCCTAAAACGGCGTCGTTATTATCCGCACCCATAGCCTCCTTATGGGCTATGCGCGCGGCATGTAACACGTCCGTAGCTAGCAGCACATTACCCTTCCTGCTGCTCATTTTTTGGCCGCCCTGCAGTTTGATCATACCGTGCGTGAGGTGCGTGGTGCGCCCGGCCAATTCCGGCTGAAATTGCTCGATGCTT
>DATFHU010000001.1:0-13280 GCA_035248005.1 Saccharimonadales bacterium (SeqCode) | reverse complement strand
AAGGCATTCATCCTGCACGCGGCGTTGCTCCATCAGGCTTTCGCCCATTGTGGAAAATTCCCTACTGCTGCCTCCCGTAGGAGTCTGGGCCGTGTCTCAGTCCCAGTCTGGCTGATCATCCTCTCAGACCAGCTACTGATCATCGCCTTGGTGAGCTTTTACCTCACCAACAAGCTAATCAGACGCAGGCCGTTCCCAAAGCGCATAAAGCTTTAATCCGTAGATCACATGCGGTATTAGCTACTCTTTCGAGCAGTTATCCCTCACTTTGGGGTACGTTCCTACGCGTTACTCAGCCGTCCGCCGCTCGCCACCAGTCCGAAGACCGTGCTGCCGCTCGACTTGCATGTATTAGGCACGCCGCCAGCGCTCATCCTGAGCCAGGATCAAACTCTCCATAAAAGTAGAATTTGTCTGATTCAGTCAAGTATTCAATCACAGATAGTCTGCAATCGAAGGCTGACTAATGGAACTTGCTAGTATAGAACTACCTTAAGTTCCTAAACAATTCAAAATAAATCGACGTTGATTTGCACTACTCAATTTTTAATGATCTTTTTAGAGACACCAAAATAGCACCTCTAAAACTCTTACTAAGTACATAGTACGATGTTTTACCACTATATGTCAAGATAAATGTTGCGATTAAAGTAGTGATTGTTACAGCGATATTACTCTTTAGCTGCAGGGACTTCGTCCGCCAATTCAACTTCTTCTTCGCCCGTGGAATCAACCAACGCAAGCGATACTACTTCGTCACCTTCGTTGAGTCTCATAATACGAACGCCTTGGGTCGCGCGGCCAAGCTCTGGAATATCCTTGAGCCCCAGGCGGATGGTCTGGCCTTGAGAGGAGACAATAATTACCTCTTGCGAGTCGTCCCGGCTTAATGATTTAACCCCGATAAGGTTGCCCGTCTTAGTATTCACGACCGCTGAACGGATGCCAACACCGCCGCGTGCGTGAGGAGTAAATTGCGCTACTTTAGTACGCTTACCATACCCGTATTTGCTTATGACAAATATGCTAGAGCCTTCTTCTACAATATCCATACCAATCACCTTGTCGCTAGTGCGCAAGCGGATACCCCGAACACCGCGCGATACACGGCCCATGGGCCGAACATCTTTTTCGTGAAAGCGGATTGCCTGGCCTTGCGCCGTCGAAATAACAACCTCGTTCTCGCCGGACGTCATACGAATCCATTTCAATTCGTCGCCCTCGTCTAGGTTAATAGTAATAAGGCCGTTACTGCGAACGTTTCGATACTGCTCGAATGGAGTCTTTTTAACCACACCGTGCACAGTACACATCATAAGATTCCCCAAAGTATTCTCTTGCTTACTTACGTTAATGACCGCGCTAACCATCTCTTCCGGCTGCAGTTGCAGCAGGTTAACAATGGCCACGCCTTTGGCGTTTAGCGAAGCCATAGGCACTTCGTAAGTCTTTAAACGGAACACGCGGCCTTTGTTGGTAAAGAACAACAAAAAGTCGTGAGTACTTGCATTAACGACATGTTCAATTACATCTTCTTCGCGCGTCGTCATACCGCGGCGTCCTTTGCCACCCCGCCCTTGTTTTTTGTATTCAGCAATAGGGCTACGTTTTATGTAATTAGCATTTGTAAGCGTAACTACCACCTGCTCGTCGGGGACAAGGTCTTCATCACTCATTCTGTCCAGCTCCTGGGAAATAACGCGTGTGCGCCGTTCGTCCCCATACTGTTTCTTAATCTGGACAAATTCATCCTTTACAATTTTCAGAATCTTCTCTTCATCTGCCAAAATAGCTTCTAAAGAAGCGATTGTTTTGAGCAATTCTGCGAGCTCATCTTCGATCTTTTGGCGCTCCAAGCCAGCCAGGGTTCGCAGCTGCATTCCCAAAATGGCCTTAGCCTGGATTTCGCTAAGACCAAAGCGCCTCATCAGGTTGACTTGCGCTTCATCCGTAGTTTCACTGGCACGAATAGTAGCAATAACTTCGTCGATATGATCAAGGGCAATTTTTAAGCCTTCTAAAATATGGGCGCGTTCCTTGGCCTTACGCAGCTCATACTCGGTACGACGGCGCACAACCACCCTGCGGTGCTTTATATGCTCCTGAATAATATCCTGCAATCCCAAAATGCGCGGCTGGATGCCATCAATGAGCGCCAGCATGTTGTAATGAAAAGACATTTGCAAAGGAGTAAGCTTGAACAACTGGTTTAGTATCTTTTTAGGATAAGCGTCCCTCTTTAAATCTATAACTATACGGACATTGCCGCGGGCACTTTCGTCGCGTATATCGCTAATAGCGGTAATTCTCTTTTCTTTGACGAGGTCGGCAACCTTAATAACCAGACTCTCTTTATTCAGGGCATACGGGATCTCGGAAATAATTATCTGATGGCGACCCTTTTTAGTCTCGGCAATTTCGGCTACACCACGCACAACGACACCGCCCTTGCCCGTAGCATAGGCCGTACGCAGGGAATCTTTGCCGTAGACAATACCGCCTGTCGGGAAGTCCGGTCCCTTAATGTGCTTCAATAGATCATCCAGAGTGGCATCGGGATTATCGATCTGCTCCACCGTGGCATCAACCAATTCGCTTAGATTATGCGGAGGAATATTAGTAGCCATACCTACCGCAATACCTAGTTGTCCGTTCAACAACAAGTTAGGTAACTTAGCGGGGAGGACTGATGGTTCTTGCAAGCGTCCATCGTAATTGTCGCGGAAGTCAACGGTCTCTTTGTCGATATCGATAAGCATCTCTTCGGCAACACGCGCCATTTTAGCCTCGGTATACCGCATGGCGGCAGGTGGATCACCGTCCATCGAACCGAAGTTACCCTGCCCATTAACCAGCATGTAGCGCATAGACCAGGGCTGAGCCATACGCACCATAGCATCATAAATAGCCGCATCACCATGCGGATGGTAATCACCCATCACAGCACCAACCACATTCGCACTTTTACGGTGCTTTGCAGAACTTCTAAGGCCGTCCCGGTTCATGGTGTACAAAATACGCCGGTGCACAGGTTTCAGGCCGTCCCGGACGTCAGGAAGCGCTCTGGCGACAATTACACTCATAGAGTACCGCAAATAGCTGTCTTCCATAACATGTTCTACGGTACGCAGCTCAACAGTACGAGAATGGCTTTGATTATCTATAACCTCACCTTCAAGGGACGGCTGGTTCTCTATACTAGGTTCTTGTATGGTTTCTTCGTCCATGCTAAATATCCAAATCCTTCACAAACTTTGCGTGCGTCTGAATAAAATTCTTCCGAAGCTCAACTTCGGTACCCATCAACTTATTGAAGATGGCGTCAGCCTTTTCGATGTCCTCTATTTTAACTTGTACTAGTACGCGCTTTTCCGGATTCATTGTTGTTTCGAACAACTGCTCGGCATCCATTTCTCCTAAACCCTTGTACCGCTTCTGCTCAATAAAGCCGGCTTGCCGGAATCGCTCTTCTTGCGTATTAATCTTTAGCCCTTCCTTTTTGCGTGCAGCGATCTTTTGGTCAAGCACACGCTCCAGTTCGGCTTCATCGTAAATGAACTCGCTCGACTTACGGCCGGGCTTTACCAGCTCAAATAAGGGTGGTTTAGCCAAATAGACATGCCCGCCGTCTACCACTGGTCTCATAAAACGGAAAAAGAACGTGAGCAGCAATGTACTAATGTGCGAGCCGTCTACGTCAGCGTCGGTCATAATAATAACTCTGTCGTAACGCAAACCGCCCAGATCAAACGAATCCTCAATGCCCACGCCGAGCGCTTTAATAAGGCTCAATATCTCGTTGTTTGCCAACATCTTGTCTAAACGAGCGCGCTCCACATTCAGCACTTTGCCCCTAAGCGGCAATATGGCCTGAGTCTTACTATCACGGCCACTCTTGGCGCTACCGCCAGCAGAGTCGCCCTCCACAAGATAAATTTCAGAGTTCTTGGGATCTTTGCTTGAACAGTCAGCGAGCTTACCAGGCATACTAGCCCCTTCCAGCACACCTTTACGAATAATATTCTCCCGGGCCGCCCGGGCCGCCTTGCGAGCACGGGCGGCAAGCAAAGCTTTTCCAACGATTTTTTTGGCGATTGCCGGGTGTTCCTCAAGATAGTAATTAAAGTACTCGGTCATGACTTGTTCCACATACCCGCGCACTTCCGGATTACCTAACTTATTCTTCGTTTGCCCTTCGAACTGGGGATCAGGTAGCTTTACTAAAATAACCGCTGTAAGGCCTTCACGGCAGTCCTCTCCGGTAAGATTCTCTTCTTTTTCTTTCAGTAGTCCGGCTTTTCGTGCGTAATCATTAACAACGCGTGTCAAAGCCGACCTAAAGCCGGTTACATGCGTACCGCCATCCGGATTAAAAACATTATTGGCAAACTGTTTAATTGTTTCGTTAAAAGAATCCGTATACTGAGCCGCGATTTCAATCTGTGCATCTTCCACCTGGCGATCGACATAGAAGACGTCGTCGTCTATCACGTCTTTGCCGACATTAAGATGAGTTACATAGGATTTTATGCCACCCTCAAAATAAAAACTGTAACGCATATCAGTTCTTTCATCTTTTATTGAGGTTCGAATACCTTTTGTGAGATATGCCGCATGACGCAATCGGTCCAATATCGTTTCGTAGTTAAACTTCGTCGTTTCAAATATGGAGCCGTCAGGGTAAAAAGTAATCTCCGTACCCTGGCGATCGCTCTTGCCTACGGCAGTAAGCGGCATTTCCGGTACTCCCTTTGCATACTCTTGGCGGAATACTTTACCATCGCGGTGGACAGTAACTACTAAACGGGTCGACAGGGCATTCACAACACTCACCCCCACTCCGTGCAGACCTCCGGATACTTTATAGCCGCTACCGCCGAATTTACCGCCGGCGTGCAGAATGGTTAGCACGGTCTCGACCGTACTCTTGCCGGTCTTTGGGTGTACATCGGTTGGAATGCCTCGGCCGTTATCGTTTACGGTAATGCCACCATCAGCCAGAATACGTACCGATACTTCGGTAGCATGTCCAGCCAATGCCTCATCGATACCATTGTCTACGATTTCCCATACAAGATGATGCAGACCGTCTACACCGGTACCGCCAATGTACATACCCGGTCTTTTACGTACCGGCTCCAAACCTTCCAAAACCTGAATTTGATCGGCTGAATACGTGTTTTGTTTTGCCACTCCGAATAACCCTCTCAAATATTTAGCGTTTCCACTTATTGTATAGTATAAATCAGATTACAGGTATGCGCAACCGCTGTTAAGATGTGCTCCGGGAATGCAAATTGCCTTCCTGATCAATATAGATAGTGTCGTTCTGACCACCAGCTGGCACACTGCCCTGCGTGGGTCCAGGCCGCTCTTTGGGTTTAGAGGCAGACGTCGCCGTATGAGGTGATGAAGCCGCATCAGCCGCCATCGGAACTCCCTCTCTGTCGGCTAAGTCAGGCGGGGGAGGTGCGGACTGCGGAGCTGGCATGACGGAATACTGGGGCGCACTTTGAGGGGCGGGTTGTGACGGGTATGGAGGTGTAGGCCCGTCAGCGCCGGACCGGGGAGCGGACCATGGTGATGGACGCATGTTTAGTGGACCGGTACGTTTAGTGAGCCACTCATTTAGAAAAGCACCAGGTGCTCCGGGTGGAGGGCCGACAGGAACCGACGCACGCGGTGGCTGAGGCCCATATGCCGGACCAGACGGCCCAAAGGAACCCGGAACTCCAGCACCACTACCAAATGGCGATTCAAAGGGTCGCGCAGGCCCAGGAGGTGCAGCCTTTGTGGCCAACCTTGCGAAAATTTCTTTCTCGACTACCGATTTGGGCCGGCCGTATTTCGCTGCAGCCAGCTGTTTCAGAGCCGTTGCCAAACGAGGATTAGGATCACCTAAAGGCGGCAGCGTAGCCAGGCTGAACGGCTGCGTAGGTACTCCACCTATAAGCGTTCTTACCACAGCATTATAGTTAGGCATGCGCAAGAGATCGCTCGAATCAAAGGCTGGACGCATACGCTTAGCCAGCGCTTCTGCATCCTCGTCCTGTCCTACGCGGAAGGCTACGATGGTACCAATGTTGCCGAATACAGCATCCCGGACCTCTTCGGTAAGCTGCGTAGTGAACTGGTTCGCCACAATCAAATTCAAACGATATTTACGAGCCTCTGAAAGAATGGTCGCAAATGAGTCAGTAGAAAAATTTTGGAACTCGTCGACATATAATGCAAAGTCTTTACGCTCACTTTCCGGGATATTGGCCCGGCTCATAGCGGCTGCTTGGAACTTCATAACAAAAACCATACCCAGAAGCTTCGAATTTAACTCCCCCGTCCGGCCTTTGCTCAAATTAACCAACAATATTTTTCGGTTATCCATAATGTCGCGCAGGTCGAATGAACTCTTTGTTTGACCGATAATATTGCGCATCATTTCGTTGGAAAGGAAGGCACCAAACTTACTCACGAACCAACTTACGACTTCACCAAACTCATTAGAGCGCTGCGATTGAGGCATTTCTTTTTGCCAAAATTCGATCACATTTTGGTCGGTTACGTATTGTAATTTTTGCTTCACAAACTGAGGATCACGAAATAACTTTGGAATATCAACAAATGTACCTCCGTTGGGATCGGCCATAACGGTCAGTGCAGCATTTCGGAACAAGTGCTCATAGCGGGGGCCCATGATACCTTGGTGTTGTGGATCATACAACTTGTAAAGCATGTTCAGTGCTTCTTGGATCAAAAAATCTTTTTGATCGGGTGTTTGATATTCGAACAAATTAAGTCCCATTGGATAGTCCATGTCAGACGGACAAAAATAAATAACGTCTTCCGTACGCTCTTTGGGTACCATGGCCAGAAGCTTATCAACTGTGTCGCCGTGCGGGTCCACAAATGCAAAACCATCGCCATTTAACATATCCTGTAAAGCAAGATTTTCCAGGAAAGTCGACTTACCGGTACCGGTTTGCCCCACTGCATACATATGGCGCTGCCTGTCAGTAATAGCAAGACGTATAGGTTTTTTTACGCCGCGGAAAATGTTATAACCAAGCAAAAGGCCTTGGTCTGGCACGTTGCGCGGCCCGTCCACCTGCTTGGAATCTTGACGCTCAAGCTGTGAGGTCGGAATGCTACGCTGATCTGGAAAGTGGAAAATAGTAGATAGCTCTACCGAATTAAGAATATCCTTGCTCTGCTTTTGCGGAAAAAAACGCAATATATATGAAGTAATGAAATCGTCGATGTCTTTTGCGGGTGTATATTTAAAGCCGTTTTTGCCGGGCGCATCAAACAGAGAAAATGCCGCCACTACATTACCTAAGATAGCCTGGGCGCGCTGACTGATATTGGAGGATACGGCCACTCGGATAAGCACTTCGTATCCAGGATGACGCGTCTTATCTTCCATGGCATCCAAAGTAGCCTGCTCCAGGCTCGAAAGCTCTTTTTTAGGACTTCCATCGTCCTTTTTACCTTCAGGCGGCTTTACAAAAGCCATGGCAAATTCGCGGCCAAATGCCAACGCCTTATCCGAGCCCTTTTTGCTGTCATTTCCTTTACGTTTTTTGCCGGCAAGAGCCAAAGCGTCCTTGCGCCACGTTGGGTCTGCGGGTCTCATTAATATCTGAATGCCCGCCCCGTCTTCTTTATCTAACGTCGATAGTGCGTTCAAAAGAGCCTGCATGGCATCACGTTTCAAGTCTTGATAGGTCGCGATAGGATACGCAAATGATTCTTTTAGATGAAGTTCGCCTCCTACCGTACCTGACACCTTGCCTATCGGGCTAAAAATATTGTGCTCCGGAACTTCTTCTAATCGAGCTGTCGGATAAGCGCTAACCACTGCCTGCTTTACCACATCCACTAAAGCAAGTGGCACAGCTGCATAAAAATATACAAAACCTTTCATTCCTACAATTTCAAAACCGAAATGGCGTTGACCATATAATCGAACTTTAAAGCCCTTTTGCAGCGTGCTTGCAATAATATTGTAGATAACTTGCGCCTTGGAAATATTTTCGTCAACCAGATCGCGCGCATCTCGACCCGTGCCTTCAGTATCTTCGCTGGGCGGCGGTAAATGAATAAGCAAAGGTACCATTTTTAGCCCTCGCTCGTAGTTTTTTTGCTCCCGCATGCGAGTTCTCGCCTGCATAAATAACAGAGGCGCAACTACGAGCGCAATCAGCAGGAATGATACCAGTACGATAAATAGGAAGGACATCGTCGTCTACGCGTCTTTACTAACCTTGATTTGTTTGTTGTAACGAATTTTCAAGTAGTCAGCCTTTACCTTGCCCAGTTCGTTGCTTTCTTTATAGGGATCGTTCTTGGTTTGCTCGACGATGACCTTGGCCTTATTCACCCACTCTTCATCAAGTGCGTCGGAATCACTGTCGTCATCGGCAGGTGCAGCAATCGACTGTTGCGGAATTGCAGCGGTCGCCGGGTCTACCGACTGCTGCATCGGAGGCGGCGTTATAGATGGCGATTGATCAAACGACGGCGTCACCAAAGGCATAGAGGGAGGTTCTGGCGAAGCTACACCCTTCTCTGCCGGCATTCGATAGCCGACTTGATATCCGTCAAGCGAGGTGTCCTGCTCAGTTGAGGGCTGCGGCAAACCTAAACCTGGTGTTTTATCCATATAAGGGTCCATATTCTTAAGGATTATTATATCAGCTTGAGAGCAGGAGGGCTACTGCTCCCTGCCTTGGGCAAGTTAGCCAAAATTCAAGACGGCAATCGGTCGCTTATTCTAGAGAAATAGAAATAACCTATGCAAAAAAGAGCGGCCATGGTTAGCAGATCGCGAAGGGTCAACTGGCCAATAGATTGCAGAATCAGCAGCATCACCGGCAATAACGACCCAAGCACGCCCAGTCGTACACTTTTACGACGCGAAACCCCAACCTTTTGAAACAACCCCGCAAGAGTGAAAGATAAAATAGAGAACAGCAACAGAAAAGGCAGAATTAATAAAAAAGACGGTAGCGAGCGTGGTTGGGTGGTTAGCAGTAATATTACGAGAAACAGCAAGCTGAAGATAATAATTTTGGCCGACTTTGTCATATAAACTTGTCTATAATTTCTGGCTATAAAATACTGCGAGGACCGGCCACGCAGTATTGCATTATTTTGTTTTGGAGCCTCGGGTAGTAAATCCGCTCTTTTAATAAAATATTTAGCGCTTACTACCCTTTGGCTTTGACTGACCGCTCTTGCAGCCTTTAGGGCTAGCAAAGAGCGTTATTTTTGTAAGTTTTTGTTTTTTAGCTTACTAGTTAGAAGCTTACTACAAACCGCCTATAAAAGTCAATATGCTCACGGCTATCGACTATTTTTGTTCATAGTTTTTTGTTGCGTTTTGCTACCCCACAAAAGTTATACACAGGTTTATAAAAAACTAAGCACAATTGTTATTGACAGTCAGTTTTGTAATTTATAAGATACGTGTAGCACTTGAATAAAAAAAGTGCTCAAAAACAAAAACGACTTTGAAACAACGGCTTCTCGCAAGCCGTTGTTCCATGAAAAGCCAAAGTAAACACCTTTAAAAACCCAAAAACGAAACAAAAACGACCCGTCGGTTATAACCGACGGGTCTTTACTTTTTAGGAAACTATCGATACATATAATGCATGCATTTGCCCGTAAACACCATCCTGTCCACCGGCTCAAGCGGCATTGTTATTGACATTGAATGTCATTTTTCCAACAGCCTGCCCAACATTGTTATTGTGGGCCTGGGCGGCAAAGCAATCGACGAAGCCAAAGAGCGCATACGAAGCGCCTATGCCAGCAGCAACATTACCCTACCCCGCAAACGTATTACCATTAACTTGGCTCCAGCCGACATTCCAAAAGAAAGTACAAGCTTAGACCTTGCAATTGCAGTGAGCATACTGCAAGCCGGCAAACTTGTGAGAAAAACCATTGGCCCAAAAACTGCCATCATAGGTGAACTTGGTCTGGAGGGCAATGTACGGGCAGTAAGAGGAATTATCGGGAAGCTGCTTGTTGGCATACAGCAAGGTATACATACCTTTTATATACCGGCGGCGAATACGCAACAAGCCATGGTAATACCCAACATTACCGTTATCCCAATAGACAGCCTACAAGAACTGTACACAGGCTTAAATGACCTCCGTAAGCTTGCGGCTCATGCAACTGGGAATGGAAGTGCTCTGCAGACCCCTTCATTACAAAGAAGTCATTTACAGGAAATTATTGGTCAGACGCGAGCCAAGCGCGCGTTGGAGATCGCGGCAGCCGGAGGGCATAACCTCTTTCTTAATGGCCCTCCGGGTACTGGAAAAAGTATGCTTGCTAAAGCACTACCTTCGATTTTGCCGCCCTTAAACCGACAAGAAGTGCTTGAAATAACACATCTACACAGCCTTATAAGTAGCAACTACGAAGAGCTGGTAGTAATCCGACCATTTCGCACCCCGCATCATAGCGCCAGCCATATAGCGATTGTCGGTGGCGGTACGCAACTGCGGCCCGGTGAAATAAGCTTGAGTCATAGAGGCATATTATTTTTAGATGAATTGCCGGAATTCAACCGCGCCACAATTGAAGCCATGCGCCAACCTCTGGAAGATAGAGTAATAACCGTAGCACGCGCAAAGGAAACTGCTACATACCCCGCCAACTTTATACTCGTCGGTACTGCAAATCCGTGCCCCTGTGGTTACTATGGCACCAAGAGGACTTGCGAATGCCCAGCCTACCGGATAGCTCAATATCGGCAAAAGCTATCCGGGCCAATAATGGACCGCATTGATCTGTATATCGATGTCGAGGAGATAGAGCACGATAGATTACTTAATAATGAGGCAAGCGAAGATGATAATGTAGTACGTAGTCGAGTGTGCGCCGCACGTGATTTGCAGACAAAACGCTTTGGATCGCCTACCATACTCAATGCGAGTATGACGAACGAGGATATTAAATCAAAAAGCCAGCTTACAGCCGAAGCAAAGGCACTATTAAACAAAGCTGCTTCGCGGCTCGAACTTTCTGCCCGCAGCTATATGCGTCTCATCAAGGTAGCCCGCACAATCGCCGACTTAGAACAGTGCAGTGCTCTACAAGCCGCTCATCTTGCCGAGGCGCTCCAGTATCGAAGATAAACACCAAGCACGTTCGGCTGTCAGCTTGACCCCTGTTATTGCTTCTGTTACAATAATCAGACAAACATTACATAAATTAAGGAGATATCCTTATCAGCAAGTTTACCCGCCTGAATAACGACATTCGGGCGCCACAAATGCGTGTGATTGACGAGGAGGGCAAGCAACTCGGCATTCTTACGCGTAGCGAGGCACTACAAATGGCCACAGATCGGGAGCTGGATTTGGTAGAAATATCACCAGATGCGAATCCACCGGTCGTTAAAATCATCGACTGGGGCAAGTATAATTATCAGCGCACCAAGCAGATGCAGAAGAATAAGCGCAATGCCAAAGCTCTTGAGCTTAAGCAGATGCGATTCGGGCTAAAAATCAGCGAGCATGACCTGGGTGTCAAGCTTCGAAAGGTCAGCGATTTCTTGGAAAACGGTCATAAGGTGAAAATAACTATTTTCTATCGCGGCCGCGAGCTTGCTCACAAAGATCTAGGCTTCAAACTTGCCGATAAAGTTATCAATGATTTCGGAGACACGATTGTCGTTGATCAGACACCCGAATTTGCCGGAAAACAACTAAACTTCGTAATAAGGAGTCACCATGCCAAAGTTAAAAACACATAGCGGTACTAAAGACCGCGTCCGCCTATCCAAAAACGGTAAGGTTCGTACCGCGCATTCCTATGCAAGCCATTTTCTTCAAAAGAAGAGCGGCGCACGTAAGCGCAAGCTTGCGGGCCTTGACACTCTAGAAGGTGCCAATAGCAAAATGATTAAGCAGAAACTAGGAGTGTAAAAAGAAATGCGCGTTAAACGCGGCGTAGCCGCCCATCAGAAACACGTTAAAATCCGTCGAGCCACGACAGGTATGACTCGTTCCAACCGCTCAAGCTTCAAGCGCGGCAAGCAAGCCGTTACCAAGGCACTACAATTTGCCACTCGCGACCGTAAAAACCGCAAACGAACCTTCCGCGAGCTATGGAATGCCCGTATTAACGCAGCCGCTCGGCTGAATGGTACTACGTATAGCAAGCTTGTTGCCGGCCTAAAGAAGGCGAACATCAACCTTGATCGTAAAATCTTGAGCGAGCTGGCAGTCAATGAACCTAAGGCCTTTGAAGCCGTTGCTAAGGCCGTCAAAAATCAATAAAGAAAGAAATATACGCCTCCCTTTAAGGGGGGCGTATTATTTTCTTTAGAGCCAGATAATCCGTAAGCCGGGTTCTGTTTTAGCCGATCATCTATCTAGTCTTGGTGTTACCACCAAAGATCAAGCGGATATATCGATGGATCTATAGCGGGAACCATCCTGCCTCGGACAGGAGCCGATCCATCACCTTGCAGCAGACAGGGTTTACCTTTTTGTGATGTCACCATCGCAAACTGTGAGCTCTTACCTCGCTCTTTTCACCCTTATCCCGTTACATCGGGACGGTTTAGTTTCTGTGGCACTTTCCCTAGAGTCTCCTCTGGTTGCCGTTAGCAACTGTCCTTCCCTATGCTGCCCGGACTTTCCTCTTCGCACCGTTTCACACGAGGCCAAACGATACTAAAGCGATCAGCCAATTATCTGGCATAACTACTATTATACCACTTATGCAAAAAATTTAAAATAAAGTCTTACCGGGTAATCTAAACCACTTGGTACAAGTCCAAAGTCTAGGAGGACAATATGGACATGTACAACCTACGTCAGATACCAAGCGAGGCAAAGATACGTAAGTATCTACGCTATGCCATCTTTGGGGACAGGTTCCTGTTCTGCCCAGAGTGTCACCATACCAACCCACTGAAGTACGAGGATCGCTACCGCTGTCGGCGTTGTAGATGCAAGTTCGGCCTACTCAGCCACACTTGGCTATCTAATCTCAAGCTACCACTGCAGCAATGGTGGCTGCTGCTGTGGTGCTGGACTCAGAAGATACCGGTTAAGCAAGCAGCCAGCCTCGGCAACCTGAGTCAGGTAACGGTTTACCACTGGTACGACCAGTTTCGGAACCACCTTCCTGAGGAATACCATGTGCTAGAGAACATTGTGCAGTTAGATGAGGCTTACTTTCGTAATTGGTGCCTGGTTATGGGCAAGCAGATCGGTAGCCGCAAGTTGGCCTACGATCTCATCTACCAGTCT